>NZ_FCOG02000629.1 GCF_001544975.2 Caballeronia arationis
GCAAGATCGTCAAAGGTCTGCGCGATCAGGACAACCACCTGGTCACACGCGTGAAGTCCAATGCAGTCGCCTATGCCCCGTACGTGCAGCAAGGACCGCGCAAACGCGGCCGCCCCAGGCTTTACGGTGACAAGATCAAACTCAAATCGCTGCTGGCTGATCCCCAGGCCTCACAATCAGCCCCCAGCCCAGTCTATGGCGAGCACGACGTCACCATCCGGTATCGGAAGCCCGCCAGAGCTGAGGCGGCGGTAGCATCGTCCATCTTGGCAAGCAGCACCAGCCGGCTGGTGCGTTCAACCAGCACGCCAACGGAGGATTGGTTCCCAGCGCCTTTGATGAAGTCGCCTTCCCAGTGGCCAGGCAGCAGGCGGTCCTCGATTTCGGGCGGGCGTACGTGAATACTCACCATGTCGGGAATCTGCCCGCGTCGGTCTGTGCCGCGCGTGCGCGACATGCGGTTGTTGTGGCCGTGGCGCAGGCAGGCAATCAACTGGCGG
>NZ_FCOG02000627.1 GCF_001544975.2 Caballeronia arationis
GTTTGACGCAGACGCGTAGCGGTGCGGTGGCTCGACAAGCCCATCAGGTTGCTTACCTGCTCGTTGGTCTTGCCTTCAATGATCTCGCGACGCCCGAACGTATTGCGCAGCAAGCGGGGACTCTCGTCGGCAGCGGACAAGCCCGCGCGTCGTAGAGATGCTCGAACGCATTTCACCAACGTATCCGGCTGCATCGGTTTTCCCCCTGCGGTTGCAATGAACATCCATTGCGTCGCGCACTGGATGCGCCGGCGCGCGTCCTGATAGCTGCGCAGAACATTGGCCGCGAAGGCGTCAATCGGCACGCGGCGGGCAATGCGCGGTCCATGTCTTTCGACCAAAACGCTAGGGCGCCCGCCATGCATGTCGAGGTCGTCGACTCGCAGTTGCCTGAGTTCGGCCGCCGTGACTCCCGACGCGAGAAACAGCGCAACGATCGCCGTATTTCTCAGTTCCTTGAACGCCGCATCTTCCGTCGAGACGCATACCGCCTGTAATCGCGCATC
>NZ_FCOG02000626.1 GCF_001544975.2 Caballeronia arationis
TCCAGTTCTCGGTAATCCGATCCGGCTCGCTTAGTTGGCTTCGCGCGCCAGTCTCATTTTCAGGCGACTGTGCTCAATGCTCAAGTCGACCCATTCGTCGGTCAATGCCTTGAAGCGCTTGTAGTTGTCGATCTGGCGGCGCACGTCGCTCAGCGCGTCGCGCGCAATGTACTCAGTTCGGCTCTTCCTGTCTCGCGTATAGCTCAGCTGATAGTACGCCCCACTCTGGTTGGCGGGGTCCTTGTATTGACAGCTCAGTGAGCCTGGGCGCATTTCATCGATCGCGGCGAGCTTCGCCTTAATCGTCTCAATGCGTGTTTCGATTTGAAGGAGGCGTTTTTGTGTCATTTGTATAGCATACAAATGCTATACTTGACTGTCAACAACGACTCGAAGACAAACGATGTCGCTTTGGATGGCTTGGTGGGACGCGATCTGGTTGCTGCGTCCGGCGTTCTCGCGCCTGCGCAGCTTCATGTGGTTCGCAACTGCCGTGGCAGGCTTGAC
>NZ_FCOG02000625.1 GCF_001544975.2 Caballeronia arationis
AACGCGTCTTCGCCCAATGCACAGTCGTGGCTGATCTGCTCGATTTCGAGCATGCGCCGATTCGCTGCAAAGCCGATGCTGCGTAGCTCGGACAAGTTGCGCAGCAGCCGTCCCACGCCAAAGTCGCGGGTGTCGTTGATGGTGGTCTCGGTACGGAGCGCCTGACCTTCCTTGTGGTACTGCTTGATGCGTGAACGTTTGTAGTCCACGTGTAGCGAAGGGGTGACCCCTTCAGTGATCACCCGGGTGCGAAAGCGCCCCGGGGTGCGCCGATTGACGCGGCGATCGAAGATCAGTTGCACTTGGCCCGGGCGTCCGATGTCCAGGTTCTCGCGGATGACCTGCTCGAAGAAGATGCGCCCCGTCACCGGTCGATCGAGCACCTGGGTCAGCGCGAACTCGGCCTGCAGGATCGACAGCGCGTAGCGGTAACCGGCGGCCCGGTCGCGCCGATCAAACGGATGCGGTAGTCGTGCCAGCCATTTGCGCAGCAGCCGATCAATCTTG
>NZ_FCOG02000624.1 GCF_001544975.2 Caballeronia arationis
CTCGACGCGCATCATCATTTCTGGGACCTGTCAGACGGCACGTTTCCCTGGCTCACCAACGAATACGACGACACGTTCTTCCTTGGTGACTATCGCCGCATGTGCAGCGACTTTTTGCCGGAGCAATACCGCCGCGCGACTGCCGGGTTCGACGTGATCGGCACAGTACACGTCGAGGCCGAGCGTTCGCGCAAGGAACAGGTGCGCGAAACCGAATGGCTCACGCAACTGAACGCGAAGACCGGTCTGCCAAGCGCGATCGTCGGGCACGTGTATTTCGTGCAGCCGGACTGCGCGGAGATTCTCGCCGGCCACGCGAAAAGCCCGCTCGTGCGGGGCGTGCGCTCGAAGCCGGAGATCTCGGCAGGGCCGGGCCATTCGTTGCGCGGCCAGCGCGGCACGATGCAGGACGATGCGTGGCTGCGCGGGCTTGCATTGCTCGACGACTACGGCTTTTCGTGGGATCTGCGCGTGCCCTACTGGCATTTGGAGGAAGCGGCGGACGTCGC
>NZ_FCOG02000623.1 GCF_001544975.2 Caballeronia arationis
TAACTACATGAGACAGGAACTCGAAATTAGCGCCGCCGCGTCGGCCCCTACTCGCTGAACCTGGACGGAACGGAACGGTCTGCGTGGTCACGGGTGCGGGCAGTGGCATCGGCGCCGGTATCGCGCGCGCGTTCGCCAGTGTCGGAGCACATGTGGCGCTGGTGGACCGGAATCTTGGCGGCGCTGAAGGTGTCGCCGCCGAACTCCGGCACGCCGGTGCGGTGGCGCAGGCGATCGGCTGCGACGTGTCGGATGAGGCCTCGGTTGCCGAGGCAGCCGGCGCGGTTCGTGCAGCGCTCGGCCCGGCTAGCGTGCTCGTCAACAATGCGGGGCTGCTGCGGGCCGGACCTCTCGACACGGTGTCGATCGCGGATTGGAACCAGGCCATCGCCGTGAACCTGACCGGCTATCTGCTGTGTGCTCGAGCTTTCGGAGCCGACATGCTGGCCGCAGGGAAAGGCAGCATCGTTCACGTTGCCTCGATTGCGGCACTCAATCCGCAGACCAATAG
>NZ_FCOG02000622.1 GCF_001544975.2 Caballeronia arationis
AGCCGGACAGGTGTTTCGCGCGAAGCTGGACAGCCGGAGCGCAGCGACGCAGGGGTTTCTGTTTTTACTCTGACTGCTGGTTTTCGGTCAAACTAATTTTTAGTTTTCGCATCGATTCACCGTTCATGTTGATTCGATAAGTGTTGTGAACAAGCCGGTCCAGGATGGCGTCGGCAAGCGTTGGATCGCCGAGCGCACCGTGCCAGTTGTCGACCGGAATCTGTAATGTGACGAACAACTTTATGCGGAGTCCGTCCGTACGAACCCCGCTGCCGTCAGCGTCCAGTGGTTTTCCGTCTATGCATAATCGTGATGTCTTCGTTAGCCGTGTCGGCAAAACAGGAGGACATCATGTTTGCAAAGTACTTCGAATCTCAACAGAGAGTGGATGAGCTTTCCGGGAGTGCTGGAAGCTACCTGCTTGATGGGTTTGCGGCGAAGCTATGGGAAACCGGATTCGCGGAAATCACCGCGCGTCGACATATTCGTGCAGCTGAGCATTTGCTTCATTG
>NZ_FCOG02000620.1 GCF_001544975.2 Caballeronia arationis
GTCGTCAACGCGCTGCTCGACGAGGCGGAGCGCCTGGGGCAGGACCATTTTCATCGTATCGGGGAAGAACTAGACGGTTACGATGGACCCCCGGCGCGCGGAGTGCATCGGTGGGTGTGCCTCGCTGGACGCTACGAACTTCACTACGAAGTCTTGCCGGCCTACGCGGACGAACCTATTGCTATAGCGATCCTTCGTGTCTGGGACACCCGGCAAGACCGGTAAGACCGTGCTCGACCAACTAGTGACGCAACCACAATTCAAAGACTCGTCGAACGTGCCGCTCTGAGACGGCCTGCGCGTCGATCTGGCACGGAAGCTTGACTTCGGGCGGCATTGGATAGGCTTTGGCGTCAGGGCGATGTGCAAGAAGGACTAAAAACCAGCCCGGGAATGCCGTTATGCACCAGTAGGGTCGGCATCGGGGCCCCCGCCCACCGGCAACGTGACCATCTACGTCCAATTACAGATTGATGTCTACGGCGGATGCGTCGAGCTTCTGAGCAAGGAAGTCACGGAGGCCG
>NZ_FCOG02000618.1 GCF_001544975.2 Caballeronia arationis
TTTCTACGCGGCGATTTTGACCTGATCGCACCAGGTGTTAACGGCCTTCTCAGCGGTGCGGAAGCTGCGCTGCAAAGACGCTGGCGATTCCGCAGGCGCCTGAGGGCTAACCAATGCAAGGCCCGGGCGCAAGATGCGCGAGTACACACGCGTGTAGAACAGTGCCGTTTGCAGGCCAAGGTTTGTGAGCCGATAGCGGTGGGTCTTGGGCACTCGCTCGATCAGACCATGCAAGCGCAGGCGTCGCAGCTCGTAGCTCATGCGCCCGGGGCCGATTTCGCCGGGTCGCAGGCCCAGCAGCACGGCGTAGGCTTGCCGCAGGTCTTGATTGGTAAAGCCGCGTGCGACGAAGATGAACATCACCAGCGCATGCAGCAGCGCTTGGACCTTCGGGTCGGCAAAGCGCAGCGCCGGTGCGCGCTGCCCGTCAACATGGCGCGCACGCTGCAGGTCCTGAAACGCGTCTTCGCCCAATGCACAGTCGTGGCTGATCTGCTCGATTTCGAGCATGCGCCGATTCGCTGCAAAGCCGAT
>NZ_FCOG02000616.1 GCF_001544975.2 Caballeronia arationis
TTTCTTTGTGGTCTATTAGCTCTGCCCCTGTCCGGGGCGGGACTCACTTTCTTTGCTGCTGCAAAGAAAGTAAGCAAAGAAAGCAGCTAGGGGGCTTACGGTGTTAGGACGTCACCACCCTCGCAATACAGAGTGGCCCAGCCCCTAAGTGTCGCCCTCAAAGGACTTCAGGGGCTTGGCGCGCGGCACGCACTGTGAAATCGCACAGTGAACGAATTGGCACAGCAGTCATTCATCCGTTTTCGCTTCGCTGGACGAGAGGTGCATTCGTCGTGCGGTTTAGGTTCGCGGTCGAGGTTGCGCTCCGCTGGTTTTCGGACGCCCGTCGTCCGAGCGAAGCGCGGACGGACCGCAACGCAGTGCATACCACTCTGTTGGAGTGCGAGGGGTGTCAGTGCGTGCGCGCGCCAAGCCGGGCGGATGTTTGAGGGCGACACTTAGGCGCTGCGCCACTCGGTATTGCTGGTGCGTTGACGTGTTGTGACTGCTGCCTCAAAAAGCTGCTTTCTTTGCTTACGTTCTTTGCAGCAGCAAAGAA
>NZ_FCOG02000614.1 GCF_001544975.2 Caballeronia arationis
GTGGTGTCAAATTCGACCGGCTTCCTGCCTGCCGCCGACGCACTCAACTACCCGCTCGCGCGCATCAGCGAACTGGCAGACATCTTCGTGCCCAAGGAAGACGGTGGCATCCTCGAGCGCACGGGGGTGGTCGACGTCTTCAACTGCTTGCGCCGCCCCGACGACGTGAGCTTCGGTGGCGGCGTGTTCGTCGTCGTGCGCTGCAAGGACGACGAGACATGGCAATTGCTAAAGCAAAAGGGTCACGTGGTCGGCAGGAGCGGGCGCTATGCGTGTATTTACCTGCCGTATCACCTGATGGGGCTCGAAACGCCGATGAGCCTGTTCTCGGCGGTGCTGCTTGGCCAGCCGACGGGCAGCGCGGACCAGTTGCCCTACGCGCAGATGGTCGCGCGCGTCACGCGTGACTTCAAGGCGGGTGAGACGCTCGCGATGGGCGGCCATCACCACACAATCGACGGCGCGACGCCGCTACTGGTCGACCGCGTCAAAGCAGGCGATGCCGCGCCGTTCTATCTCGCCGCGAACAAGCGGCTCCTCGCCGAT
>NZ_FCOG02000613.1 GCF_001544975.2 Caballeronia arationis
TGGCGCGAGTCCGTGCCCCCTGTGCAGACGCAGTCGGGGCCTGAAGGTGACGCGGCCGACGACGAGCCAGGTTTTAGCCCGTTCGTCCCGCCGAGCTTCGAGCGACCGAGCTACGCAAGCATGTCTGCTGCGATGGCGGCTAGGGAGGGCGGTCAGCCGGTGAACGACGAAGCCCTGACGGCGCAAGCAGCGCCGTCTGGCGCGCAACATCGATCTAAACCTCAGGCCGAACTACAGGTCGAACAGCCGCAGCCGCAGCCGCCGCCGCAGCCGGAGGTGGAGCCTCGGTCGGCGGCAGCGCCATCGGACTCGATCAGGCACGCGAGTGTCGCCGGGAGCGACGCTAATGCCGAGCGGTTCGGTGCGCAACCAAACCCCGCGCCACAACGACCAGCGAGTCCCAACGAACATAAAGCTGCCTCCGCGCCGTCTATCGCTGCGCAGGAGTACCCAGCGGATGACGAAGAGCACACCGAGGGCGGCGGGCTGGCATCTGGCCGGCCGGAACTGGTGTCGCCCGATTCGCTTCCTGACTTCAAGCGCGTTCT
>NZ_FCOG02000612.1 GCF_001544975.2 Caballeronia arationis
ACACCACGCTGCCTCTACTCGAGAAGGGTCGCAAGGCAACACGAATCGCGCGATTATGGGGCTATCTCGGCGCCGGACAACGCGAGGAGAATGGCGTCTGGGTCGATCACCCACCGGCGGTCGTGTTCGAGTTCGCCCAATCGCGCTCGGGCTCGCATCCGCTGAGGTACTTGCAGAAGTACAAAGGCTATCTGCAGGCGGACGCGTATAGCGGACATGCCGCGCTCTATGAAACCGGCGACATCGTCGAAGTCGGATGCTGGGCCCATTGCCGCCGGCGCTTCTTCGAAATCGCCAAGAAACAAAGTACACCGGGGCTTGCCGCGCGGGCGCTGCAATGGATCGCCCAGTTGTACGCGATCGAGTCGCGAACCCGCGAGCACACGCCGGATCTCAAATATGCGGTGCGGCAAACCGAGGCGCTTCCGCTGCTCATGCGATTTCGGCAGTGGCTGGAGGGCAACGTCATCGGCTTACCGACTCAGGCGCCGCTGGCGAAGGCCTTCGGATACGCGTTACGCCACTGGCAGGCGCTCGTTCGTTACACTGAGA
>NZ_FCOG02000609.1 GCF_001544975.2 Caballeronia arationis
CGAACTCAGCCGCCGGCCGGTTGCGCTACTGCAAGCACCCCACGTGCCCAATTCGCTCGCGTTCTCCTATCTGGGATTGCCGCTAGACAAGCTGATCCAGTTGCGTGCGCCGAAGACCGCCGACGCGCTCTGGTGCGCCGAACAGGTGCTGCGGGCACGAAGTTGCGGCGCGTTGGTCTTCTGGCAGCAGCACATTCGCGCCGAGGCCCTGCGGCGGCTGCATCTCGCGGCGCAGGCGACGGAGACGCTTTTTCTCCTTGTCCGGCCGCTCGCCAGCGCAGCGGATGCGTCGCCGGCCACGTTGCGGCTAAGTGTGCGTTCGGCCGATGGCGGCATCGTCGTCGACGTCATCAAGCGACGAGGACCGATACGAAACGAGACGCTCAGCGTCGCCCTGCAACCCTCACCGATTCTGCTCAGCCCTCATGGCCGTACTCGTCGCCATTCACCTGCCCCGGCTTTCGCTGGAGGTGTTCCGTCCAAGGTGGTCGCCTAGGACGGAGAACGGCTGCGTCGTGCTGGACAAGGACAAGGTCGCCATCGCCGACGCGGTGGC
>NZ_FCOG02000606.1 GCF_001544975.2 Caballeronia arationis
CTGTGGAGCGAGGCGGTCAAAGACAAAATGGTCGACGCGTTGATCAGTCTCGCGACTGACAGCAGACGCGGCGACAACATGCCCGAGTCGTTGATGGATTGCGCTGTCCTCTTCAGCGAGCGACTCAAAAACAGAAAAAAGATGGAACTCGAGGACTACCGGGCTACGCTCGGTTGGGTCATGGAGTTCTGGAACGGCGCGCTGCCGTATCGGTTCGTCTGCCAGATCAATGGCGTCGATCCCGAGATCTTGCAAGACGTCATCCTGAGCAACCCACTGCTCAGGCGCGACTTGGAAGAGGTGCGTCGCGAGTGCTTCGGCACGCTGCTGTAGGGGGCCGACAATGAGCGCATCAACATTCGGTCGGCTGCTTGGAACACTTTTCGGGGTGCCTCCCCAGACGCAGCCTCGCAGCGGCTATCCCGCAGGCCAGTCATCCCCGGTGGAAGTCGGAAAGGGCGGCCCCAACGAACGGCACATCGCCATCGCCGGTCAACCGATGCTGTTTCGCGATGAAGGTGGCGTCGTCGTGCAGTTCCGTCCGGCGTTCGACTACGA
>NZ_FCOG02000605.1 GCF_001544975.2 Caballeronia arationis
TGGAACTTGTTTTCTTAGTGGTCCATTAGCTCTGCCCCTGTCCGGGGCGGGACTTACTTTCTTTGCTGCTGCAAAGAAAGCAGCTTTTCTGGCAGCAGTCACAACACGTCAACGCACGAGCAATACCGAGTGGCCCAGCGCCTAAGTGTCGCCCTCATAGGACCCACCCGGTTTGGCGCGCGCACGCACTGACACCCCTCGCACTCCAACAAAGCGGTATGCACTCCGCTCCGGTCCGTCCGCGCTTCGCTCAGACGACGGACACAACTGAAAACCAGCGGTTCGCTGCCGCTAGGGCAATTGCATTCTCAATTGAAACCGGAACCGCGAACCTCGCCGTGCGACGTCGACCACCTGACGTCGGAGCGAAGCAAGGACGGATGGATGACTGCTGTGCCAGCACGTTTTCTGCGCGATGACACGGTGCGTGCCGCGCACCAAGTCCGGTCGGTCCTTTGAGGGCGTCACTTAGGCGCTGGGCCACTCAGTACCGCAAGCGTGGTCACGTCCTGACACTGCTGCCTGAAAAGCTGCTTTCTTTGGTTACTTTCTTTGCAG
>NZ_FCOG02000600.1 GCF_001544975.2 Caballeronia arationis
GACCGAAAAGCCGGCGACGGCTTCGAGCTCATCTGCAAGTCCGCCGGAATGACCTTCCGCGAACTCATGATCGAACTTGAAGGCGGCAGTCTGGTCGACGCACGGCAAAACCGAGCGCAGCCTGCGGCCCCAGCGCCCGGCCGAAAGGTCGATCCCGAGTGGGCGCGCAAACGCCTCGACTCAATGTGGGATCGAGCGACGCTGGTCGGTTCCGATGGCCTCGTTCCGCGATACCTGCGCGAGCGGGTGCCGGGTCTGACAGTAGCGCCGTCCTCAGCGTTGCGAATGGCGATGCTCGATTACCGGCACGAGAAGAAAGTCATCGGTCAGTGGCCGGGCATCCTCGCTCGCTTCACGCTGCCGGATGGCCGTCTTGGAACGCTGCACCGCACGTTCCTTGAACGCTCGAAACCGGAGAAGGCGTTGATCGTCACTAACGATGGCGAGATCCTTCCGGCCAAGCTGAACGACGTGACGCTTCATAGGCTCAACGGCGGCGCAGTCCGGCTGATGGATCCAGTCGATGGCGAAATCGGCGTCGCGGAAGGTCTCGAGACGGCGT
>NZ_FCOG02000608.1 GCF_001544975.2 Caballeronia arationis
AAAGTGCGCCGGCAGAGCGCCGGCGCCCAAGACGGCCGGCGCATACGAGGGGGACGCCATACCGCGAACGGAGCGTATTTCTTGCGACGCGCAAATGATGCGGCGCAGCGAACACTGCCGCTCGCGATGGCGAAAACACGCCGACGCGTGGCCGAACGGTCGTCTGATCCCGGGTGCAAGGTCGAAAAAAAAACCCGCCAAGCCGGGTTGTTTAAAGGGTGTGACGAGCGGCACCCGAGGATGCCGCTGTGTCTTATGCCGCAGCGCCAGTCACGGGCGGCAGCGATCGTGACAGCAAGGTCGTGACTGCGCCCGCCAACGTCCACTCGCCGAACTGCTGCTCATGGCTTTCATGAACGAGGCGGTCAAGGCAAAGCACCTCGACGCCATCGACTTGTACCTTGCCGAGGACTTTCGCCAGCACCGCGCGATTGGAGCCTTCACGTTTAACCGTGACGACGCCCTCCCCGACCACCACAAACACATTCGAGTCTTTCGGCATTTAAGCTGCCTCCTTCAAAAGTTTGCGCATGTCGCCCGCGGTCTCGGCCGCCAGC
>NZ_FCOG02000599.1 GCF_001544975.2 Caballeronia arationis
GGGTCGCGGGATCAGGTGTCGGGCATCGCAAAGGAGACCCACAAGGTTGACGCGACGCGCTGGGCCAGTCCGCTCATTAAGGCGGGCGACGAAGTCCAGTTTGATCGCGAACCCGACGGGCGCTACCGATACGCGCTGCATGGCGTCTGGTACCACCTGTCTGTCGACGAGCTCAATGCGCGGTTCGCGGTCGAGAACGTCAGCGAGGGATGGGAAGTGGTGCACGAAGGTCTGTGCGCGCGTTTCCCTGACCAAGCGGTGGCGCTCCGGTCGCGCGTGAAGGCGCTCGGCGTCGATCAGTGGCTCGACTGGGAGTTTCAGGTTGATGATCTGGTCGAAACGCTGCTCAAGCCGACGGGCTGTGTCGTCGCATGGGAGCAGGGGTGCGGCAAGTCCCGGCTCGCGTTGGCGCTAATCCTCGTCTCGGGCGTGAAGCACGGCCTCATCGTTGTTGAGTCACGGCTCATCGAGGAAATGCTCAAGGAGGTGGGGCAGTTGCCCATCTCGGCTGAGCAGGTGAAGGTAATCGAATCGGCGGCCGACCTTAACGACCTCCGGCAGAT
>NZ_FCOG02000596.1 GCF_001544975.2 Caballeronia arationis
GACCCGTGGACGACCGGAGCCAGTCATGACGTTATCACAGAGTGTGTGCGAAGTTCTGCGCGCTCACGTCGTGCTCGAGAGCGAGTGCATCGACCGGATGTACCTGAACGTGTATGTGCCGCAGTTGCAGCGCGTAGGCGGCGTGGTGTGGTACCTGCGTGGGCATCTCGGTCAGCGCTTCGCCTCGACCGCCGCGGTGGCGCCCAAGACCGAGGCCTTCGTGGCCAACATCGAGAGGTTTGTCGCCGAGCAAGGTGTGGATCTGGTGAGCTTTGGGAGGCACCAGCGCAAGGACGACATCACCCAGCAGTATCTGCAGCGGTTCGACGCCGACGAAGGGATTCTGTACGTCGGCCGCGCCCAGGAGAAGGCGCGCGTGGTGCGCACCGAACGGCGCCGTTGTGCACGCACCGGCATGAGCTATCCGTGGGTGGTCGATGGCAGCGCGATGGTGAACCACTACTACTTCTACTGCGTGGACGACGACTTTGGCCCGTTCTTCCTGAAGTTCTGTTCCTACTTTCCGTACAACGCCAAGCTGTGTATCAACGGCAACGAGTACGCCAA
>NZ_FCOG02000594.1 GCF_001544975.2 Caballeronia arationis
GGTCATGGAAGCTTGCGCCGGTGCCCATCACATGGCCCGCAAACTGACGGCCTTCGGGCATCAGGTCAAGCTCATCTCGCCGCAGTTCGTACGGCCCTTCGTCAAGAGCAACAAGAACGATTTTGTAGACGCGGAGGCAATCTGCGAGGCAGCGTCGCGCCCAGCCATGCGGTTTGTAACACCGAAGACCGAATCGCAGCAAACGCTGTCCGCCCTGCACCGGGTGCGTGAGTCGCTGGTGCGCGACCGCGTAAAGACGAGCAACCAGATGCACGGTTTCCTGCTCGAGTTCGGCATCAGTCTGCCCATCGGACAGGCTGTGATCAGGCGCTTGCCGACGGTACTCGCCGAACATTCCCTTCCGCCGTCGCTGGTCTCAATTCTTGAGCGCCTGCACGCCCACTTCAAGTACCTGAGCGAGCAAATCAACGCGATCGACAAGGAGATAGCCCGGCAGCTCGCGGCTGACGACCTCGGCCAGCGTCTGCTGAGCATCCCAGGTGTCGGTCCTATCACAGCGAGCGTGCTAGCCGCCGAAATGGGCGATGGCAAGCAATATGGTTGCAGCCGGG
>NZ_FCOG02000591.1 GCF_001544975.2 Caballeronia arationis
GAGTTATGGTCGGAACTGGTGTTCGGGTGAGGCAGGGATTTGAAGGCGGTGGCGGTTTAGCTGAGAATGTTGCTTGTCTAGAGTAACAACCAGCCAAACCGGGATCCACCACCAATGAAGAAGGTTACAGAAGAAACAAGCGCAGGTAAATCGGAAGCGCGGCCCAGCGGCCTTGACGATTTGATTCAGCAAGGCGCGCGGCAGATTATCCAGCAAGCGATTGAGGCGGAGTTGACGACATTGCTCGAACGCTACGATAACGTGAAGACACTCGACGGGAGGCGGGCCGTGATTCGCAATGGCTACCTGCCAGAGCGCGAGGTCGTCACGGCAATCGGTCCGGTCACCGTACAGGTGCCGAAGGTTCGCGATCGCTCGGGCTCGGGCGTGAAGTTCAATTCAAGCATCGTGCCGCCCTATATTCGGAAGTCCCCCCGCGTGTCAGCGGCGTTGCCTTGGCTTTATCTACGTGGCGTCTCGACCGGCGACATGAGCGAGGCGCTGAGCGTGCTGCTGGGTGAAGAGGCCAAGGGTCTTTCGCCGAACGTAGTCAGCCGCCTGAAGGCTCAGTGGG
>NZ_FCOG02000589.1 GCF_001544975.2 Caballeronia arationis
GGTCTATTAGCTCTGCCCCTGTCCGGGGCGGGACTTACTTTCTTTGCTGCTGCAAAGAAAGTAAGCAAAGAAAGCAGCTTTTTCAGGCAACAGTCTTAGGACGGCAACGCACTGGCACTACCGAGTGGCCCAGCTCCTAAGTGTCGCCCTCAAAGGACTTCAGGGGCTTGGTGCGCGGCACGCACTGTGACATCGCACAGCAAACGCATTGGCACAGCAGTCATTCATCCGTTTTCGCTTCGCTGGACGCGAGGTACATTCGTCGTGCGGTTTAGGTTCGCGGTCGTTGCAATCCGCTGGTTTTCGGTTGTACCCCTCGTCCGAGCGAAGCGCGGACGGACCGGAACGCAGCGCATACCACTCCGGTGGCGTTTCAGTGGTATCAGTGCGTGCGCGCACCAAGCCGCGTGGATGGTTGAGGGCGACACTTAGGCGCTGCGCCACTCGGTATTGCGAGTGCGTTGACGCGTTGTGACTGCTGCCAGAAAAGCTGCTTTCTTTGCTTACTTTCTTTGCAGCAGCAAAGAAAGTAAGTCCCGCCCCGGACAGGGGCAGAGCTAATCGACCACAAAGAAA
>NZ_FCOG02000585.1 GCF_001544975.2 Caballeronia arationis
AACGGCGATCAATACCTTCATCGCGAGTCGCCCGAGTACCGCGACGCCGTCAAGCGCAAGACCCACGCCTATCACGTCTTCATTCAGGCTGGCATCGTCTGCCAGGGACTGCTTCAGTACCTGGCAGCGGTATTCCCTTCACTCGTCTGGAGTTCCTTTGGATCCTGGCTGCGCACCATCCGTCCCGGCATCCCTCCATCGGAGTTGGTTGTCGCCAGTGCACTACGACAATGCCTGCCCGAATTTCTCGTGAATAGCGCCAAAACCAATTTCTTCGCGAAATTCATCGCCGAAAGGCAGGACCCTGACACCTTCGAGATGTTCCGACTGGCCACATAACCCCAAGACTGTGCCGAACTCGGCACTCTTGAGTTACTGGCTCGGGCCCGGATAATAACCGCGCAGCGGGACTCCATTCATAGAGCGGCCCATGCCAAAAGACATTGCCTTGTCACCCCGCGAGTTCGCCCGCTGCCGGTCTGACCTGTCGCTTATCCTTTTCGTGCGTCTGCAGATGATGATGCTAAAAAGCTTACGCCTAATGAGTTACGGATCGCGGAAGTGCGTCGTTTTCGGCACGTCGCATG
>NZ_FCOG02000583.1 GCF_001544975.2 Caballeronia arationis
TTCGTCATGACGTTGAGGTATTCGCGGCGCAGCTTCCGGCGCGTGGTCTGGAAGTCCAGCAAGCAGGTCTGGGCCCAGCTTCACGAAGAGGCCTTCCGGTACTTCGGTGGCAGCGTGAGCTATGTCGTCCTCGACAACCTTCGTGAGGGCGTCATCACGCCCGACCTGTACGAGCCCGAGATCAACCGGCTCTATGCCGCGATGCTCGAGCACTACGGCGTCATTGCCGACCCGGCTCGCGTACGCGACCCGAATCGCAAGGGTTCCGTAGAGAACGCGATCCAGCATACGCAGAACACCGCGCTCGCCGGCCGGCGATTCGAGTCGCTCGACGCCCAGAACGAATTCCTAATGCACTGGGAAGAGAACTGGGCCGCCAAACGCATCCATGGCCGTGCACGGCGACAGGTCGAGGCGATGTTCCAGGAGGAGAAGCCTCACCTAAGGCCGTTGCCGATCACGGGATTCCGCTACTTTACCGAGGTCGTGCGCACTGTCTGGGACGATACCACCGTAAGCGTCGAACGCAGCAACTATGCGGCGCGGCCCGCGCCCATCGGCAGTCTCGTGTGTGTGCGCATCTACGACACCACGATCG
>NZ_FCOG02000576.1 GCF_001544975.2 Caballeronia arationis
TGGCAAGCGCACGGCCTCAAGCCGCATCGGTTAGAGAGCTTCAAGGTATCGAACGACAAGCACTTCGCCGAGAAACTCGAGGACATCGTCGGGCTGTATCTCGATCCCCCGGAGCACGCCTTGGTCCTGTGCTGCGATGAGAAGTGCCAGATCCAGGCGCTTGACCGGACCCAGCCGGGATTGCCGCTTAAGCGAGGTCGCGGGCAAACGATGATGCATGATTACAAACGCAATGGTGTGACGACGCTTTTTGCCGCGATGAACACGCTCGATGGGAGTGTCATTAGCGAGTGCAAGACAAAACATCGTCACCAGGAGTGGTTAAGCTTCTTGCGCAAGGTCGATCGTGATACGGCTAAGAACAAGGAACTGCATTTGATCGCTGATAACTATGCAACCCATAAGCACCCGGAGGTACAAGCATGGCTTGCCAAACACCCCGCGATTTCACATGCATTTCACGCCCACCAGTGCCTCATGGCTCAACATGGTTGAACGCATCTTTCGTGACTTGTCAGTGAACCAGTTGCGACGTTCGGCGTTCCGCTCTGTCCCCGAATTGATCGGCACGATTGAGCAGTACGTGCAGAAACATAACCGTCATCCGAAACCGTTCATCTGGACAGCAAAGGCCTCTGACATCCTCGCGAAAGT
>NZ_FCOG02000574.1 GCF_001544975.2 Caballeronia arationis
GGCTCCTACGTGCTCTATGACTACCAAGGCACGACCTACACGGCACGCCAAGGCAGTCGGCTGCTGAACGGCTGGACAGTCGCGTCCATCGACGGCTTCACGGTCAATCTGGTCGACGGCAAGCGCAAGTGGACGGAGACGATCGCAGCGCCTGCCGACGTGCCCGCCGTCGCGCTCCCGGATTCGCCGGCCGTCCGGGCGATCACGGATTTGTCCTCGCCGCTTCCTCCGGGCGGCGTCTCATCGACGGCTTCTACCTTCGTACCGTTTGGGAAATAAGCAATGGGTCTGTTTGCACAAGAAGAGCAGGGCGCGCCAGACGCTCCTCGCGGTGGCTTCCTGAAGCGGTTTCGCGCGCCGCGCTCGAGCTTCGTCGAGCCGGGCAGCAGCGCAGAGCCGAAATTCTCCGCTCCTAAGTCAGTCGCGCCGGAGGCGAAAGCGCCTGGCAAAGCGCCGGGAAAACCGAGGGGCGACGCGTCGACAGTCAGCGCGCGTGCGGTCAATCCGCAAGTCATGTTTCTAGGTCGCGCCCTATCGGGCGGCGATGTCGAAGACGTCGAAAGCACTGAGCTCGACGATGACTGGCGCGAGTCCGTGCCCCCTGTGCAGACGCAGTCGGGGCCTGAAGGTGACGCGGCCGACGACGAGCCAGGTTTTAG
>NZ_FCOG02000571.1 GCF_001544975.2 Caballeronia arationis
GCTGTCAAAGTATTTCCGTACATCAACGTCAAGCACCCACTGTCCACCGCGATACATAATCCCCTTCCACACGGACCGCAGCGCCTCGTGAGCACTGCGACCGGGTCGGAAACCGAAAGAACAGTCGAGAAAGTCGTGTTCATAGATCGGCTCCAGAAGCATAACAATGGCGCGCTGCGCCACCTTGTCTTCGAAAGCGGGAATGCCGAGCCCACGAAGACTGCCGTCCGCCTTGGCGATGAAATGCCGACGGACTGGCAGCGCGCGGTATCGGCCTGACTTGAGCCGGTCGACGAGCCCAAGAAGATTCTGCGTGAGATTGACTGCATAATCCTCTCCGGACTGACCATCAACCCCGACGGCACCATCCCTGCGCGTACAGTCGTAGGCATACCGCACCCACTCAAAGTCGATGTAATGATTTAACGAGGTGAACGCCATCTCGGGATCACTTCTCGCCAGCATGGCTATTCGTTCCTGTTTCGTTGACACGCTTTCAGGTTTCAAAGCACCTCCGTGTTTCCCATGAACGATTCTGCAACAACGACGCCCCACTTCCCATCGACCGGGTCCGCTTGAGCGGCGTTCCCCGGCGTCATCAGTACTACGAGGGCGCTAAGACTTCCTGTGCCGAATACGAAGTCGCTTATGGATTCGCTTCTTCGCTCCAATCC
>NZ_FCOG02000569.1 GCF_001544975.2 Caballeronia arationis
CGTCGCCTGCCCCGCTTCGCATCGCAGTACGTCCGGCGCGCGACAGCGTCTCGTTGGAGTTCGTGAAGCGGCGCGGCTCCACGCGTGATAAGCCGCTTGTCGTTGGACTGACCCATTCGCCTATCCTGTTGAATCGCCATGCAAGTGTGGATCGGCGTGTATCTGCCGCACCTCAGCCGAGAAGTCTTCCAGCCGAACTGGTCGTCCACGAATGAGGCGGCCTCGGGTATGGGCTTGGTCGTGCTCGACCACGAGCGTGTCGTCGCGCTCGATCAGGCGGCGCACGAGGCTGGCGTTCGCATGGGCATGCGCAAAGGCGGCGTTCTGACGCTCGCGCCGGATGCGCGCATCCACGACAAGGACGAACTGAAAGAGCAGCAGGCGGTCGCGGACGTCGCTACAGCCCTCATGCAATTCAGCCCGCAGGTGGCGATCGCCGAGGAGCAGACGGTGCTCGTCGACGTGTCGGCGAGCTTACGGCTATTCGGTGGCGTGCGCGCGCTCAGACGTGTGATCCGATCCTCGCTGGCCGCCTTTGGCTTCACGGTCCGGACGAGCGTTGCGCCCACCGGCCAGAGTGCGTGGCTGATGGCCCGCTATCGCGGCGGCCTGCGTCTTTCCATCCGCTCGCTCATGCGGCAGTTACCGCGCTTGCCCGCCCTGCTGGTTTTGGAAGCCCGGCG
>NZ_FCOG02000565.1 GCF_001544975.2 Caballeronia arationis
CAAGTTGCTTATGAAGTTCAGCAAGCGGCTTTCGTCTGAAAGCCACGTCTTGCAAGCGGTTGAACGCTCAGATGCCGAAACGGTATCTTTCGATCTCTTCGACACGCTGGTTTATCGGACGTTAGCTCGGCCGGAGGATCTATTCCTGCTTCAGGGACAAGCGCTGATCGAGGCTTGTCTGTTCTCGGGAACGGCTGCGGAATGGCAGCGCCTGCGGAAGCGGGCCGAAGCGGAATTGGACCTAGCCGTCAGTCCGCGTGAGGTCGAACTCGCGCAAATTTACGAAAAACTGATTTCCGAAGGTGCCTTGAATGGCGTGGAAGCCGCTGCAATAGCCATGGCCAAGGAGCTCGAACTCGAGGCCGAAGTGATTCGTCCGCATCCCGAGGTTCCAAGCTTGATTGCCTCAATTCGTAAGTTGGGGCGACGAGTGGTTGTTTCGACCGACACCTACTTGCCGGAAGATTTTATCCGAACGACACTTCTGAACGCCGGCATTGAAGCTGACAGGATCGTCTGCTCTTCAACAACGGGGAAGACCAAACGGTCAGGTGAAACCTTCATGGCGATGCGCCGCGATTTTCCGAGTACCGTTCATTTTGGCGACAATCATCATGCGGACGTACGCAATGCTCGGAGCGCCGGTGTTCCCGCCAACTGGCTGGTCTGGAAATTTTACGATCACCGCTCGATCTAC
>NZ_FCOG02000564.1 GCF_001544975.2 Caballeronia arationis
CGGTAGACGCTGATCTCGCTCAGGACCAGCGGCGCATCGGAAATTGTGGAGACTGTGCCCGAACGACGGCGCGTTGGCTAGGCGCGTGGCAGTGCTGTCCCGGATCCGTCATCTCGGTCCTTGGCGCCTCGCGGTTGCTCGTCACCACCATCGCGATTGTCGACGAAGGGAGAATCGGTGTCGCTGCCGCCGGCGCGCAGCGCCGATCGCGCTTCCTCAGCCAGTTTTTCGTAATGTTTGCGGAAACGGCTTAAATCTTTTTCCTCGAGTTCTTCGAGATCAAGCAGTGCGTTGTGAGCGCCTTCCATTGCTCGGATCAACTCATCGAGCTTGATTTGCATCGCGGCCGTGTCGCGGTTTTGCGTATTCTGGATCAAGAAGACCATCAGGAAAGTGACGATTGTGGTGGACGTGTTGATCACGAGTTGCCAGGTGTCGCTGTAGTGAAAGAATGGTCCCGTGCTCGCCCAAGTGACCACAAGGAAAACGGCCAGTGCGAAGGTGGCGGGCCTACCGGTCATCGTGGACAGGTAGCTTGCGAACTTCGAAAACCATTTGCTGTTCATCACGCTCTCCGGTTAGTTGGTCCACCTCAGGATGATCCCACGGCGCCAGCAAACTTTATCTCGAGTGAATCAGACGGGTTTGCAAACGAGGCCGGCCGAGTGCCGACCCGTCGGCGCCTTGCATCAAAGCTGGG
>NZ_FCOG02000562.1 GCF_001544975.2 Caballeronia arationis
AGCTCGAAGCTAATCGCTGGATGCTGATTTCGTTCGGCCTGGCTGTCGTCGCGGCCGGTGCGGTCTGGACGCGGCAGCCTGCGCCTTCGGTCACTCGCGTTGTGGGCGTGTCTGCCGACACGGGCGGCCATCCCATCGTGACCGAGTTGGTTGCCTACAAGCCCGACTCACAAGCTGTGCGCACGACGGTCAAGGACATGGCCATTCGCTGGTTCACCATCGAGCCGGTGCTGTCGGACCGCCTCGAGACTTCGCGCATGACCGCCAACATAAACTCGGTCAAGGCGCAAATGATCGGTGCAGCAGCCGGTCAGTTCCGCGACTGGCTGAAGGCCGACACGCCGTTCCAGCAGATAACGGCAAACCCCAAACTGATCCGCGAAGTCGACGTGCGCAATATCGCGTTGCTCGAAGACTCGACGGTACTCGTCGAATTCACGACGACCACCTCACAGGCTGGCGCCACGGGCAAGCCGGACGTGAAGTCGTACGCGCTGACGCTGCGCTACCAAATCGTCGCACCCACTGCTGAGCAGGCGCTGACGACGAACCCCTTCGGCATCTTCATTCCGTTCTTCCGCCTCGAGCGGACCGCATAAGCATGACCGCAACCATTCCCAACAAACGGCCGGTCATCGGCATCTGTGTTCTCGCTGCGTGCGCAGCGTTGCTCGCTCAACCGGCTGTGGCCAAGAAAGCCGCGA
>NZ_FCOG02000561.1 GCF_001544975.2 Caballeronia arationis
CGCCATACAGCGTTGCCGACGTCGTCAGCCACGAGCAAGGCCCCATGCGCGTCCAGTGCGACGCCAACGGGTCGACCCACGGCGTCGCCGTCTGCCGTCAGAAAGCCGCTCAGGAAATCCTCAGGTACGCCAGCAGGTTTTCCATCGACAAATGGCACGAACACCACCTTGTAGCCGGTACGCGGTTTACGGTTCCATGATCCATGCTGCCCGACAAATGCGCCTCCACGATAACGAGGCGGGAACAGCGTCCGGTCGTAGAAGACCAGACCTAGCGAAGCCGTATGATTGCCGAGCGCATAGTCCGGCACGATGGCCTTTCCAACCAGATCGGGGCGTTGCGGTTTGACACGGGTGTCGATGTGCCGGCCGTAATAGCTATAGGGAAAGCCATAAAAAGCGCCATCTTTCACGGCGGTCATGTAGTCGGGGACAAGATTGTTGCCGAGATCGTCCCGCTCGTTGACTGCCGTCCACAAAGCGCCGCTGTCCGGTTGCCAGGCAAGTCCGTTGCCGTTGCGCAATCCAGTCGCATAGGGCCGCACATGGCCCGTGTCGATGTCGAACACGAGGATACGCGCTCGACCTTCTTCGGCGTCGATTCCATTTTCCCCTGCGTTGCTGTTCGACCCCACCGTGATGTACAGATGCTTGCCGGAGCGGTCGGCCAGGATATTTTTGGTCCAGTGATGGTTGATCGGCCCGGCCGG
>NZ_FCOG02000560.1 GCF_001544975.2 Caballeronia arationis
GTGACGCCGACCGTTGAAATGCAGCACCTTCTATGGTCGTATCAGGAAGGCTATGCAAGCCAGTGGTCTGCTGCCGAGATCCGTAGCCTCACCGGGCATAGCGGTTGGTCCGAGCTTCTGACGAACGCGCGTCGCGAGTTCGGCAGAGTCTGTGACAACGTGGCGGCCGCACTAGACGGAACGCTTCAAGCGCCCAAAGCAGCGGTGCGCGCGGTGCCGTCGATCGTCATGAACGAGCCGTTCCCCAACGAGGACGACGACGCGTTCTACTCGAAGATGGCCGCGATGTCCGCGTCGATGAGCGTGTCGGAGGATCTGTCATGCGGCCTCTGAAACTGACACTGGAAGGCTTCGTTGGCGTGCGCGATGGCATGAAGCGCGAGAGCGTGACGCTCGATCTGGAAGCGTTGCCGGATGGCCTAATCGCCTTGACCGGCCCTAACGGGGCGGGCAAGACCACGATCATGGACAACTTACATCCGTATCCGATCATGCCGTCGCGTGCCTCGAAGCTGTCGGTCGACGCCTTTTCGTACTGGGATCACATCTGTGGCACCAGTGCGCTGAAGGAACTCGAGTGGGAGCACGACGGCATCCGCTATCGCTCGTCCTTCGCGTTCCGCAAGCCCGGCAAGACAGGCAAGGCGGAGTATTACCTTGCTTATCGCGGCGTCGACGGTACGTGGCGTCCGGTGTCGCTGCCTGACGGAAC
>NZ_FCOG02000558.1 GCF_001544975.2 Caballeronia arationis
TGCGCTTTCTTCTCGCGATACTCCGCGCGAAGATTGGCGACCGACACCCGCTGCACCTCCGCTTGTGCTTTCGCCTGCAATGCTTGAGTGAGGAGCGGACATTGCGCGTGCATCGAATGACCGACGCACGGCACCTGATCCACCACCGCTGCCTGCTTGCTCAACGTGTCGAAGTGGGCGGCTTTCGTCGTGCCCTGGCTCATCAAACCGGTAAGCGTCGCATCGAGTGTGGTCAACGTCGCGCGTTTGACCTCCAAATCGGCAATGTCGCGCTGCAGAGGAGCAAACCTCGCTTCCTCACGCGCAATCGCCAACTCGGCCTCCTCGCGCTTCGCTGCCGCACCCAGGATCGCTTCACGGCGAGCCAGCGTTGCTTGGTGCGTGGCCACCGTCCGACTCAGCGCGGCGACGCGTTGCTGGCAGCGAACCGCTGATGCTTGCTCGTCGTCGGCCGCGCTTTTCACGGCACGGCCCAACTCGTCGCGGCGCACGCCCAGCTCTCGCAGGCGCGCCTCGGTCGTGGCCGATTCACTCTGCTTAGCCGCAAGCGTTGCCCGCTCCTGAGTCAGCTTGCTCGCCTGCTCAAGCGCGGCATCGCGTTGCTCCCGAGCGGCACGCAAGGTGTTGCCCTGCGCGACGATCGACTGCTCAGCGTCCGCTTTGCGTTGCCGCTTTCCGGCGAGCGCACCAAGCTCTGACTGGATGCCTTCGAGCGACTTG
>NZ_FCOG02000557.1 GCF_001544975.2 Caballeronia arationis
CTTCGTGCGGTCCCGACCCACGAACACGAACAAATTGCCCGAGGCAGGCTTCTGGGCCAGCAGCGGTTCGACCAGATAGGACAGCGTGTCGATCGATTTGCGCATATCGACCGGCTCACGGCAGATGTAGGCTCGAACGTCGGCCGCGATCAGCACCGTGCACCGCCCAACTGCCCGAGCACGAAGCGCACGATGCGCTCGGCATGCGCGCCAGTCAGTTCGATGCGAACACCGGCGAGCGACAAGGTTACGCGATCACGTGACGACGACGTATCTGCCGTCGTCGATGGCTGCGTCACGACCGGCTCTGGCTCACCATCTGCACGGGCAACGACAAACGTCGCATCCGGGGTCACGGCGAGCGGGTTCGTCCGGGCAGTTGTCTCGCCCGCGAGCTTCTTGCGCCACAAGCCGAAGGTGCTGACTGCCAGCCCTTGCTCTCGGCAGAAACGTCGTGCGCCAAGTCCGCTTCGTTTCCACGCCATGACCATCTCCCGCCAGAATGCCTCGCCTTGCCGAGAACGTCGCGCTGCCCTCGGTCCCGCAGTCTCTTCGGTTGGGTCGACCATCGAAATGCTCCGCAGTCACGATGGCAAGACGTTCGCACCACGCGCGCTTGTATTCAAGACGGGATGCGCTGACGCATACCGGGCATGTGCTCGGGTAACGTCGTGTGTTTGTTGCGCAGGTGGCTGCGGGCGTGAGCTGCGACGCGCTTGCCGCCG
>NZ_FCOG02000556.1 GCF_001544975.2 Caballeronia arationis
GTGAAAGTAGGTAATCGTCAGGCTCCTCATGCAGCAAAACAAAAACCCCACCCCCCAAAGGTGGGGTTTTTGCGTTCGGTTTCTGCTATAAGTGAGAGGATTAATCGAGACGGATCACGTGCCGCGCTTGACAATGGTGCGATGAGCCCTCATAATTGATAGTTCTCTGCGGAGGGGTGCCCGAGTGGCTAAAGGGGGCAGACTGTAAATCTGTTGGCTTACGCCTACGTTGGTTCGAATCCAACCTCCTCCACCAGAATTTAAGCGGTAGGGAATCAAGGCCCGTGCGGGTGTAGCTCAATGGTAGAGCAGAAGCCTTCCAAGCTTACGACGAGGGTTCGATTCCCTTCACCCGCTCCAGTGTCAATGGTTGCGCCCATGTGGCTCAGTGGTAGAGCACTCCCTTGGTAAGGGAGAGGTCGGCAGTTCGATCCTGCCCATGGGCACCAGCAACGCCAGTCTAGAGTGTTTGCGCGCGGCGCAAGGTACGAAAATCCTGTTAGGAGTCGAAAATGGCCAAAGGTAAATTCGAGCGGACCAAGCCGCACGTGAACGTTGGAACGATCGGTCACGTTGACCACGGCAAGACCACGCTGACGGCAGCGATCACGACGGTGCTGACCGCGAAGTTCGGCGGTGAAGCGAAGGCGTACGACCAGATCGACGCGGCACCGGAAGAAAAGGCGCGTGGCATCACGATCAACACCGCGCACGTCGAGTACGAAACGGC
>NZ_FCOG02000555.1 GCF_001544975.2 Caballeronia arationis
CACGAAGTCACTAAGATGTATCGGCTCTTCCGGCAAAACGAATAGGACTATCTTTACAATTGTGGGTAATCCTGAGGACCATGACGGCGGACGACGTGGGGCAGCGAGTGCGGAACGCGTGCAGTTCTGCGCCGCCTACGCGAAAATAGCCCCGTCGCAGTCGAGCACGCGTTCGTCGATGCAGTCGATGCGACGTTCTCCTGTCCAAGAGCAAGACCACATACAGTTGCTTCACTCGCCAGCAGCCCCGCCGCCGTGCCCATCGCTGACAATCAGCAGCGATGTTGATCACATTGGCGACCACCAAGAGGGTCCCGGCGCTGTCTACACTGCCAAGCTGCAGTTGTCGGACGTGGCGAGGCGGAGGTCCTTCAAGCGTCGAGGTGTCGTGGCGTCGTCGGTCCGTAGCTTCGCCGGTCGCTGGCGTCCTAATCGACGCGTCTCTCTCCACAGCTGCCCGCGCCTAATACTAATCACAGGGCGCGAGACATACCATGAAGGCGAGCGAAAAAATACGACTCAAAGCGCAGTTGGCTACCTGGCTGGTCGCGCAGCTTCTAACACTCACGGTCACATCGCTTCTTTCGATCACGTTACACGCATCGGGCGAAGACGTACCCGCAACCGCGTTTGCGATTTTTGGCGCGCTTACCTTGGTACTCAAGAGTGCCGAGTTCGGCACAGTCTTGGGGTTATGTGGCCAGTCGGAACATCTCGAAGGTGTCAGGGTC
>NZ_FCOG02000553.1 GCF_001544975.2 Caballeronia arationis
CTCCGGCTGTCCAGCTTCGCGCGAAACACCTGTCCGGCTTCAAGCGAAACGCGTGTCCAGCTTCCGCGAAATACGCAGTTCAGGGGCGCTCGATGATGACCGCGCTTGGCTGAGTTACATTTTTTCGGGGCATTGAAACGACGGGAAGGCATCCTTAATTGAAGTTTTTTGCGACCGAGTTTTCTTCGTCTGGGCATTGAGCCACACCACAGTTCGCCCATTCGGACCATGAGAGAACCCCGCAGCAATTTCTTTAGTGGCATACCGGCGGCACGCATCGATTCGAGAGTCCGCGAGCCGCAGCGGATCCGCGCATACTGTATCGGTGCTGGGCCATTTGTTTGGCTGGCTTTTGCAGCAAACGTCACAATGACCTCTATGGAGAGGTGGGCCCTATGCCGTGAGCGAATCTTCCCGCAAAGATTTCGCCGAGGCACAAAAAAACCGACGCGTCGATTGCACCGGACGCTGGCCAGCCTGAGCATTAACAGGCGACCCGTGTCGGCCGGAACAAGCGGACGATTGGCCGCGCAGCCCACGAGTATCCGACCGAACGTCGCCAGCGATCAGCCAGTCAGCATCCGTGAGAGCCAGTTCCAACCCGATCGGCCTCGCGAGCGGTGGGCTACCGCTTCGCGTCAAGCGCCAACGACGTTACTCAGACGCGTTTGCCTGCGTTTTCATGGCGGCCTATAACGCGCGCTTCGCAAAGCCGCCAAGAAGCGCGTACGACGCGCAC
>NZ_FCOG02000552.1 GCF_001544975.2 Caballeronia arationis
GCCGATCCTGGACGGGCGCGGTGGCGTTGCGTTTCGTGCGCACGTGTTTGTCGGTGTACTCGGCGCATCGAATTACACGTATGCCTGTGCGACGCATTCGGAGGGCACGCACGATTGGATCGGCGGGCTTATCGGCGCCATGGAATTCTACGGAGGCGCCCCGAGCCTGCTGGTCCCAGATAATCCGCGCGCACTGATTGCGCGACCTGACCGATACGAACCGGGTCTTGGCCGTACGGCGCAGGAATTCGTGAACCACTACGCGACAGCGATGCTCCCAGCACGGCCAAGAAAGCCCCGTGATAAAGCGAAGGCCGAGGTAGCAGTTCAAGTGGTCCAGAGATGGGTTCTTGCTCGTCTGCGCAACCACCGCTTCTTCAGCTTGGCCGAGTTGAACCGCGCGATCGCTGGTCTCATTGCTGATATCAACCAACGCCCCTTTAAGAAGCTTCAGGGTAATCGCCGCGAATGGTTTGAGCGGCTCGACCAGCCCGCGTTGCGGCCGTTACCTGCCCAGCGCTACGAGATCGCGACCTTCGTGCGATGCGTCGTCAACATTGACTACCATGTTGAGGTCGATCACCACTACTACAGCGCCCCGCACAGCCTCGTGCGCCAGCCAGTCTACGCCCGCCTGACCCGTTTCGGCGTTGAGATCCTCCACGGCGGCAAGCGCGTCGCAGCTCACGCCCGCAGCCACCTGCGCAACAAACACACGACGTTACCCGAGCACATGCCCG
>NZ_FCOG02000551.1 GCF_001544975.2 Caballeronia arationis
CCGTCATAGGGGTTGCCCACAAACGAGCGTGCACCGACAATCAGGCCTTGCTTCTCCGTGATTGCGAGGCTCACCTTGACGCCAAACTCATACGGCTGGCGAGCCTTGCCTTTTGAGATGCACTCCACTTCTGGCGCATGAAGCGCATAGAGCTTGTGCTTATCTTTCGCTCGCTGGCGGCAGATACGCCAGGCGCGCTCAAGCCAGATGCTTAAGGATGCCTGTTGCTCAGTGGATGCGTTCGGTAACTTTCTCTCGATGTCGCGCAGCAATCGTCCGAGGATCGTGCGCTGACGCTTGAGCACCCGGCGCAGTCGCTTGAACTGCTTCGCATGCGCATAGCCACCGGCGCGGCGACGCAATTGTTTCCCCTCTCGCTCGTATGTTTGCTTCAGTGCCAGTCCGGCACGTTGCGCGTGTACCGGCTCGGATTGTCTGGACACGGGTTTGCAACTCAGGCGGCCTCTTTCATGGTGGCTGCGTGACGGGCTTCATGGGGTGACATAAAGCCCAGTTTTTCGAGACGCCAATGACGGTTGTAACGATCTTTGAACTCGACGGCCGCGGCCCGAACTTCCTCCAGGTTCCTGAAGATGCGACCGTGAATGGCTTGTTCCTTCAGCGTCCGGTTGAAGCGCTCAGCGACGCCATTCGTTTGCGGTTCGGCGAAGAAGCTCGGCGTGACGCCCCAGAACCTGACCTGGTTGAGGAAGTCATCGGCCGTGTACTGCGAACCGT
>NZ_FCOG02000549.1 GCF_001544975.2 Caballeronia arationis
ATCAGTACCGAGCCCAGCAGTGTCATTATCGACGACGCGGAGGTGTGCTTCCGGCGTACCTACGGCTGTAGTACTAAGGGAATGTCCGGACGGACGTTCTTACAGAGTCAATCATTTGCAAGGCGGACGGAACGAGGTTCTTACGGACAGTTGACGTCTATATTTCAACTTCGTTTTCAAGAGGAGGACAACACGACCGCGATGGCGACGCGATGCGTGTAACGACTCTGAATCCAGCCTTGGCACGAGTCCTCAAGCGCTTGCACTATCCGCTCGATGTAATCCTGACGTGTGTGCGCTGGTATGTGGCATATCCGCTGAGCCTTCGACATCTGGAAGAGATGATGGCGGGGCGTGGAATCTCGGTCGACCATTCAACCGTACATCGCTGGGCCATCAAGGTGTTACCGGTTTTGGAGAAGGCGTTTCCTCGCTAAAAGCGAGCCGTCGGTCGGAGTTGGCGAATGGACGCAACGTATATGGCAACGATATCCTGAGCAGGCTTGAGGGATGACGTACGCCGGCGCCCACGCCTTGAAAGCGGGTGGCCGAATCCGTGCAACCGCCACTGCTCGCAACAAACTGACTCGCCACGCCCGGCAAAGAGCGTGGCCGTCCAGCGCGCGGCCACGCGATGGAGTTGCTCGACTTCGAAGCGATACGGTGCGGCTGTGAATCGTCGATGTCGAAAGACACGCTTTGACTGAACGTGTCCGCCGTTCGAATTGGCATCGCGGCCGTCTCCTCTT
>NZ_FCOG02000548.1 GCF_001544975.2 Caballeronia arationis
TTTTTTTAACGGGATACTCAGTGCAGCAGAGATACCCCTTGTGCGCTCGCCTGTCGACGAATGCAGTAAAACCAAGCAGTGTCCAGCGTGACGCCTTGTTTTTCAAGTCGGGCATGACCGCCTCGCTTTCGGTCGATGACGTCATAGGCTTCCGCCTCCGACTTCCCTACTCTCACGGAGCCGTTCTCAACGCCGGAAGTTGCCACGATCTGATACCGGCCAACAATCATGCTGAAGCTCATTTCCTCTTCTCCATTGGAAAAGCTCGGGCGGATTGCGGCCCCGGAGGGGACGAATCCCCACCGGGCAAAAAAGTTACTGTTAGCGGCAGAAGGCCGCGATTTCAGACGCGCAGTGCTTCGCGTAGCTCGCGACGCACCAGCGTTCTAACTGCACGGCGACACGCAACCTGAGTTGCGCACCACTCGTCGGCAAAATCGGTTTCCCGCTTTTTCGGCCGGTGAACCATAGCCGTGTAGCCTTCCGCTCGCAGCCGCTTCGCGAGTTTCAAGGCCGCATCGACGCCCGGCGATTTGCCGGTACGTGGGTCGACCGCATCGAAGTCCGCGAAGATATGGACAACGCGGATGCCGAGGCCGTCTGGTACAACGAAATCGGCGAGAAGGATTCGATTCAGGCAGTACCAGACCGGCACACCGAAGAGCATGTGCGCGGCATACGCCGTCTCGAGACCTTCCGCGACGCCGATTTCGCCATCGACTGGATCCATCAGCCGGACTGCGCCGCCGTTGAGC
>NZ_FCOG02000546.1 GCF_001544975.2 Caballeronia arationis
CCAGACCTCTCCCGAAAGCACCCTTTTTTCGAAACGGTGACTGCCCGGAAACACCTGGTACCCGTATTCTTACTGTCCGAATGAAGCAGCGGTTTAGCCACACCTCCACGTTTCTTTACAGCTTTATGGAGCATGCCCATGACCATCGGGAAGTCGGGACGATGGCTCGATTCGTAGGCAACAATTTCCCCATTGTAGAGATCCATGACTGGAGAAAGGTACAGCTTTTTCCCCCGCGACGCGGAACTCGGTCACATCGGTAACCCACTTCTCGTTTGGTCTCGATGCGGTGAATTCGCGATTGAGCAGGTTCGGAGCGGCCTCGCCAACCTCGCCTTGGTACGACCGGAATTTCTTCCGGCGCACCCTCGACCTGATTCCTAATTCGTTCATAAGGCGCTGCACCTTCTTGTGATTGACCAACTCGCCATCACTGCGGATAGCTAAGGTGACGCGACGGTAGCCATACAAGCCGCGATGTGCTGCATAGACAGCCTGAATCTTCGCCTTGAGTCCGCCATACCGGTCTGGAGCGGCCAACGTCTTGACCTGATAGTAGTATGTACTGCGTGGCAAACCCGAAGCGTGGAGAAGGTCAGCCAAAAGGAATTCCTGCCTCAGTTCAAGCACTATTTTGGCTCTTTCTGTCGCGCCAACTTCTTTGCTAGAACCAAGGCATTGAATTTTTTGGTTCGTCAGTAAAAACTGTGGGTCGACGGAGGCTCGGGTAGTTTTCCAAGTGCATGATAAAGCGCGATTTCTGTCG
>NZ_FCOG02000545.1 GCF_001544975.2 Caballeronia arationis
TTCTCGATGCTTGCCACGAAGGCCACGGTCTTGGGCGCCACGGTCGCGGTCGAGGCGAAGCGCTGACCGAGATGCCCCCGCAGGTACCACACCACGCCGCCCACGCGCTGCAACTGTGGCACGTAAACGTTCAGGTACATCCGATCGATGCACTCGCTCTCGAGCACGACGTGAGCCCGCAGAACTTCGCACACACTCTGTGATAACGTCATCACTGGCTCCGGTCGTCCACGGGTCCTTGCACCCATTGAGCTTCGAGCTCGTACATCGCTGGGCACGTCCCAGCCGGCTCGGCCGGAGCCACCTTACACCGCCAGCGCTCCGCAGTCACCCGTACCACTCGTCGGTCTGAGGCGGAGCCTCGTTAGGGCTAATGCCGATGCGTTTCCTTGCAAAGCGGCACCGTCATCTCGCGCTGCGGTCGCATTGAAATCGAAGAACAGGCAATCGCTGCTCGATTGCCGCCGCCAGCCCTCCCGCCTAGGTCTTGCGCGGGCGCTTCGTACACGATCGCTGGTTTTCAGCGTGTCGATGGCCTCCACAGCCTCTGACGACGCTACAGAAACAACGAGGCGGTCACGATTCGACGCCTGCGTTCGAGGGGACGATGGAAGAGGCGCTCAGGCCGGTGGAGAAGAATGGTTTTAAGCTCGGCGTACCGACTATATTTCGAACAGCACCTCGGGGTGGTTAGTACTACAGCCGTAGGTACGCCGGAAGCACACCTCCGCGTCGTCGATAATGACACTGCTGGGCTCGGTACTGAT
>NZ_FCOG02000543.1 GCF_001544975.2 Caballeronia arationis
AGACCAACGCAAAGCAATCCGACTCATCCCCATCGTGATCACCTTCGTTATAATTCTCTGACCGCGCAACACCAACTCCCATACTGATCACGTTCACCGAAACGGCTGATCACCATCGCCGAAATCCGCACCCGAGCCCTTCGTCTTGCTGGGAACCCAAGTCCGGGGAGGCTGCAATAAGGCGCATGGCACAGGCAACGACAGCCGGAGCGTGACCGGCAGCAACATGCCGTCCGCAGGTGGGAGGCCGTACGACCAGACCGGCCGGGATGTCGGCGGGTGTGCTTCAGATTCATAGTCCCCATCAACCTGACCGGCGGTGTAAAAACTACGTAAAATGGTGTCAGCTGAGCCGACCACACTGGATGCTGGGCAAACACGAGTGCGACTATTCATGCCTCTTCCCTTGATCAAGCGACCGCGGAAACGAGCAGCCCGGCCGTGGTGGGTCGCCGTGTATATCGTGCTTCTTGTGTTGCCGGCAGCCCTTGTTGCGCAGGACGAAAAGGCGGGTATTGCCTTTTCCACGATCGAGCCCAGCGCACAACTGCCCGCAGGCTGGAAGAACCTGCCGGTTGTGCGTGGCAAGCCAATGACGCAATACACGCTTGTTCACGACGGCCATACGACTGTCCTGCAGGCGGACGCGAACCGCTCTGCTTCTGCACTAATGCACGAGGGCAATATCGACCTCGTCCGCTCCCCTGTCGTGACATGGCGCTGGAAAGTAGAAAGACCGATTGAAGGCGCGGACAATCGCGTCGGATCGAA
>NZ_FCOG02000542.1 GCF_001544975.2 Caballeronia arationis
TAGACGGCGCTGCGATCCTGGCGGCCGTACAGCAAGATGGCGCTGATTGCCGCGAGTTCGTCGACGCGGTCCGAGCCGATATCAAGCCCTTTCATAAAAAACTCCGAGTTATGCCGCGAGACACGCGATGACGCGGTCCAGTTGGCCAAGAATGGATAAGCCCTGCGACCAGTCCGCGTACTGCTTGCGGATGGCGTCAGGCGTAGAGGCAAGCGGCGTAAAGCCGTAATAGGTCGTGCCGTCGCCGGCGCAAGCGAGGTACTCGTAGTGCGAATCGAGTACTTCACCCACGCGGCTGTCGTTCTGCACCGTGAGCGTGGCGGCTGCATACGCGCAGCGAGGCCGATACTCGCAACCGAAAAGCTCGCGATTGCCGACCCGCTGCAGCATCAGCGACAGCTTCTCCAGCTCCGCACAGATGCGACGCGTGTGACCGGAGGTGACCCGCTGAAGCCGCCTAAGCGCCGCAACGCCAAGTGCCCGTTGAGGCAGATAGCGCCGGGTTTTCGCGTGCCACCGGTAGACGTCCATGTCGTCGGGACAAAGCTGCGGACGCACAACGGAAGGGAGGTAGTGCTCGATCTCCGCTTCATCCTCGCCGAATCGGTCGGTCAGCGTCTCGCGGGCTTCCTCATCGGTCGCTTGCGAGTCGCCGTCCCAGAACCATGAGGCGAATTCGCCCAGGAACTCGTCCGGCGTTCTGACCCACATCGTGCGTCCCGCTGCACGATTGATCAGCACCATCGCCGTCGACACCAGGCGTGGATGAACAT
>NZ_FCOG02000541.1 GCF_001544975.2 Caballeronia arationis
TCGACGCTCACGAGTCTTGTAAACGACGCGCGAGTTGGGCATCATGATCGACATGTCGCCCGCCGCCATCACTGTCGCGGATCTGCCGATCGAGCCCGAGGCGCTGCAGGCATTCGCGCTCGAACAGAATCGGCTCGCGTGGGTGCTATGGGAGCAACTCGAAAGCCTGCAGCACCAGATTGCCCAGTTGAACCGTGCACACTTCGGCGTCAGTTCCGAGCGGTTGGCAGGCCAGGCGGAATTGTTCGATGCCGCCTCAGATCTTCCGGTGCCACCCGAACCCGCCAAGGTTCAGGTTGAGGGCCACACCCGCAAGGGCCGTCCTGCTTTGTCGAAGGACCTGCCCCGCACGCGCGTCGAATACGACCTGAGCGACGAACAGAAGGCCGCATTCGATACGCTCGAGCGCATCGGCGACGAGCGCAGCGAGACGCTGCACTACGAGCCGTCCAGGCTCACCGTCATCGAGCACGTTCGCTTCAAGTACGCAGCGAAGAAAGATGGCGATTCGACCATAGTGACCGCCAGCGCCCAGCCGTCGCCGCTGCCGAAGAGCAATGCGAGCGCGAGCCTGCTGGCAAACATTCTGGTCAACACCTATGTCGATCATCTGCCATTAAACCGTCAGGAGATGCGCTACGCGCGCCGTGGCGTGTACCTGCCTCGGGCGACGCTGTGCGAATGGAAGCTCGCGGCGGCCGAGTTGCTCGAAGTGCTGCTGCCACCGCTGCGGGTTCATCAGTTGCAGGCGCCCCGCATGCACGTGGACGACACC
>NZ_FCOG02000537.1 GCF_001544975.2 Caballeronia arationis
GTTGCTTCCGGCTGGAGCATTTGCCGGGTGGGACTTACACCCACTGGAAAGCGCCACCTTTTCACGGCGCACACCCGTTTCTGGTATTCCGTATAACCGGACAGATGCCCGGCAAGAAAGCGTTCTTCGTCAATGAGCCGCCATATCAGAAACGGAATCATCGCGGCGACTGAGACAAACCCCGAACACGAGCCTAGCGCTAGCGGCGTGCCGAGAAGGTACAGGGATGCACTCGCGTACATCGGGTGGCGAACGAATGCATATGGCCCGGTCGAAATAACCTTCTGATTCTCTGCGACCTCGATGATTGCTGAAGTGAACGTGTTTTCTCTATACACAAGGAAAATGAGAAAAAAGCCAATCGCAACGAGCGCGTCCCCGCCCACAACACCAACGAGAGGCATGGTGGACCAACCAAAACGGTGGTCAAGCGCGGGCACGACAAGAAGGGCTATGAAGGCGATTGACGTACAAAGCATGATGAACTTCTGAGCAGGTCGCTTCTCCGCCGTCGGACCGCCGCTCATTCGACGCTCGAGAAGCGCCTGGTCCTTTCGCATGAGATACAGCGTAATAAGCACCGATGCGCCTGTGAAGATCGCCAAGTACGCCCATGCTTCCCAATAGTGAACGGTGCCCTCGGGGACGAACAGTAGAAGGCTCATCACAACGGCGAGGACGGCAAGTGCGAGCCATGCCCTTGCATTAAGGTTGGCGGTTTCAAGCCGAAGTGCAACAGGGGGGTTAATGTTTAGCGTTTTGAGGTTGGGTTGCTGAGGCGAGCGTGGCGGC
>NZ_FCOG02000534.1 GCF_001544975.2 Caballeronia arationis
GACGCAGGCCAGTTTTGCAGATCTGGAACGTACTGCGCGATCGTTTGCTGTTCATCGGAGACAATGGCGGATTTGCCCTTGCCGGTTCTGGGCTTGCTAACCATGTTGCTGACCCGTCTGCTTAATGCCTGCCATCATTTTCCGGGTTTTGTATATGAAGGTGCACGGCTGTGCGAGGCAACCCAATCCATCGAAATCGACGTTCGGCCGCGCAGGGGTTCGAAGCCTGTTTGCTCATGCTGTCACCAGCCTGCGCCTGGCTACGATTCGCTCACGCAGCGCCGCTTCGAGTTTATTCCCGTTTGGGGCTTTGCCGTGTTTCTGCTCTATACCATGCGGCGCGTCGATTGTCGCACCTGTGGCGTAAAGGTCGAGGCTCTGCCATGGGCCAACGGCAAGCACACGCTCACCCGCGCGTACATGATCTTCCTGGCGCAATGGGCTCGCAAGCTCTCCTGGAAAGAAACCGCACTGAGCTTCCGAACCAGCTGGGAGAAAGTCTTCAATGCCGTGGAATGGGTCGTCGAGTGGGGACTGAATCACCGGGAACTCGGAACGGTCAGCGCCTTTGGCGTCGATGAGATCCAATATGGGAAAGGACACAAATACCTCACGCTTGTCTACCAGATCGAGGCCGGGTGCACGCGATTGCTCTGGGTCGGACAGGAGCGTACGAAGGAAAGCTTTGCGAAGTTCTTTGCCATGATCGGACAGGAACTGTGTGAGAAGGTCGAATTCGTGTGTTCGGACATGTGGAAGCCCTACCTCGAGATGATCGAGCGTCATTGTCCCAACGCGCTG
>NZ_FCOG02000533.1 GCF_001544975.2 Caballeronia arationis
TCGGCAGCAGACCACTGGCTTGCATAGCCTTCCTGATACGACCATAGAAGGTGCTGCATTTCAACGGTCGGCGTCACTGCAACCTCGCACGCGCCAGGCGTTGTGGCGAGCAGCAACAGCGTCTGACCGAACTGCGCCAGCACTGCGCCGCGGTACTGGCCGAACGGCTGGTGCTGAATCGCAGGCGTGAAGCCTGCCAAATCGACTAACGACTTTTGAAGATCACGCGATGAGCAGTCGCCCAACGCAAAAGTGCGGACCCAGTTCGGGCCAGCGGGATAAAGACCAAACATGATGCACTCCGTTACGTTGAGCGGAGTGCGGCCCCGGTAGGGATCGCTCCCCGCCAGGGTGAAGAAAAAAATGAACTGCCAGAGAAAGGTCCTGCCACTACGAATCGATGCGTCAAAGACGCGGTGAAACCTCTGTTTCGATAGCGACGATGACAGTCGGCTATCGGAACACTGCTTGCGTGTTCAGGCAAAGGAGCCGTACTGGCCTCCCCCGCATGCGCGGCTATCTACGCCGCGAACAAATCATCGTTAAGCCATAAAAGCTGACTTGCTGAGGCCGACTCGACGATTTCAACCGTCGCATCAGGCATTGGCAATGCCGCTTCCCCAGCGTCGTCATGCGCTTCTTGAAGAGTCGTCAGCGCAGGCGCCGCAATGCTTGACAACGCAGGCAGCGAATCATCTGCGCACGGTTGCGCCAGGTCTGCTTCGGTTAGTCGAGCCAAAACGCAAGCGGCGATCGCTTCTGCGTCCCCGGTTTCAAGCAACTGCAGCCGCTCCAGCAACGGCGCCGGATCGACGTCCGTGT
>NZ_FCOG02000528.1 GCF_001544975.2 Caballeronia arationis
TTCTCTGACCGCGCAACACCAACTTCCATACTGATCACGTTCACCGAAACGGCTGATCACCATCGCCGAAATCCGCATCCGTCGAACAGGGTCGTCAGAAAACGAAGAGCGAATATGACCCATTGAAAGGGCCGGACAGGTTCTTTGTCGATAAGCTAGGGGATGTCACACGTAGTGCTCACACTGTCTCTTTTCTATATTGGCTTGAATTAGACATTTTTTGGAACATTGGTCGCGTTCCCCCGGCAATCAAATCAATCGAATTCAGACCGGAGGTTGCTCTTCATGACAAGCAACTCTTCCTCGTGCGTAGAAAGAGACGCCTCTAACCCCTGTGTGAGCTTGTCAAGTTGCAAGAGCGCAGACCGGCACTGACCGACTGCCTTATCGGCCACGCGAACCACGAATTTGCGAATCGCTTTCGCGAGTGCATCGTGAAGGCGCTGATAGTCGACGGCGATTCTTTCATCGGCTTGCCCATCCTCGAATGCAACGTCGTTCTCGATTTCTACCTTCGTATCCAGGACGCTAAGGTCGATGTCGTAATCGCGCAGAAGCGTGTCGACTTCTTTCAGCAGAGCCTCTCTCGTCGAACACGACAGTCTGGTCGCGATGCCCTTCAGGTCGCGGGTAGCGGAATACGCATCGAGAAGCTTGGGTAGCTCTGGCACGACGGCACGCCATAGGGCATTCGCAAGTTGTTCTTGCTTGGCTTCCAGCGTGTCTTTTTCAGCAGCGGACGCGGAACTAAGCTCACGTAGCAAAGATGGTTCGTCAGTAAAAACTGTGGGTCGACGGAGGCTCGGGTAGTTTTCCAAGTGCATGATAAAGCGCGATTTCTGTCG
>NZ_FCOG02000527.1 GCF_001544975.2 Caballeronia arationis
CACACACTCTGTGATAACGTCATGATTGGCTCCGGTCGTCCACGGGTCTTCGGACCCATTGAGCTTCGAGCTCGTACATCGCTGGGCACGTCCCAGCCGGCTCGACCGGAGCCACCTTACACCGCCAGCGCTCCGCAGTCACCCGTACAACTCGTCGGTCTGAGGCGGAGCCTCGTTAGAACTTGAGCGTTCCGATCGGATGCTCGACTGTCTGTCTTCGCAATCGCTGGAAAGCGCCGCCTTTTCACGGCGCAAACCCACCGCAGCCGTTCGACCCAACGTTCGCGACCGTCCGCTGCGAAAACATTAAGCCGACGTTGGCAAGCCCTCTGCCATGTATCGCCGGCTTTCGTGCACAAGCACGGTCGATGCTGTCCAGCCCGACCCAGTTACAGGCGTCGACGGCGATCCTGACCATTGCCGACGAAGGCATCGACTACTAAAAATTCGCAATATTCAGCCTGCCGATTTCTTCGGTGACAGTCCACGCATTTCGCTGATCGCGGTATTACCGTATTCCCGCAGCGGCGACGGTGCATGACTATTCGGATCGCGCGTTGATCGGCAAATTAATCGATCGCAACCGATAGCTGCCTCTGTTCACGCAGCCGCGAACATCCGCGGAATCCGCTGCAGCTCTTAGGCAACACGTATGCACCCGTCAATGCGCGGGCCATCGGTGATCTCTTCGACGCGCTCCACGTCGAGCGAGGTCAGCACGACCATCAAAACGGCAATGGGCAGGGTAATAACGGCGGCTTTGCCTGCTGCTCGAGAGTGCCGAGTTCTTGCGCCTTTCTCACGGTCTCATCTTGGCGTTCGTGAGCGCCGATCCAGTTCTCGGTAA
>NZ_FCOG02000526.1 GCF_001544975.2 Caballeronia arationis
CGCACCATGACCCGCATGCAGCTCGTGCGCACGCTGGCCGCCTGGCGTCCGGATCTGACCGATTACCGCAATCTAGTCTCGGCGTACCGGATCACATTGAAATCCCTCGGGCGTCGCTATCTGGAACTGCACGACGAAATTGCCGACCTTGACGTGATGATCGCGGCCCTGGTCAACGAACTCGCGCCGGACCTGGTCTCGCGCAATTCCATTGGATACGAATCGGCAGCGCAGCTGCTGCTGACGGCGGGAGACAACAGCGAGCGACTACAGTCGGAGGCGGGATTTGCCGCCCTGTGCGGAGTCAGTCCCGTGCCGGCATCGTCGGGAAAGGTCACCCGGCATCGCCTGAATCGCGGCGGGGATCGTGCGGCCAACAGCGCGCTGCACATCATCGCCATCGGCCGGCTGCGAACCGACTCGCGCACAAAGGCGTATGTTGAACGGCGGGTCAGCGAGGGCCACTCGAAGCTCGAAGCCATTCGCTGCCTCAAGCGCTATATCGCTCGCGAAGTCTACTATGTCATACGTCAGCGCAACCGTCAGATCGGTCAGGTTCAGGTTGCGTGAAAGCGATCTGTTCCCGACAACAGGCAGGCTATTGCGCCCTAACCGTGTGTTAGGGGTCGCGGGTTGTCCACGGCTGGCCGGCGCGGTCGCCTGTTACGACCACGGCGCCGGCCAGCGGTGGGCAACCCGCGAGCGCCCCGTGAAGCGCGCCACTTGGAATTCCGAAAATGACTTACCAACTTGACATTTAGAAGGGCGTCCACGGTTCGCAGTACACGGCCGATGACTTCCTCAACCAGGTCAGGTTCTGGGGCGTCACGCCGAGCTTCGCCTTCGTC
>NZ_FCOG02000521.1 GCF_001544975.2 Caballeronia arationis
TTCTCGGTGTTGTCGTTCGAAGGACGCGAGGCGATCAGCGAGACGTATCGGCTGGCGATCGAGTTCACCAGCGCCCGGGCCGCGATTCCTGTGGCGGAGGTACTCGGCAAGCCGGTCAAGTTCGCAATCGATCCAGTCGATGTCAACGCGGGACTGCTGCCCGAGTTGGCCGCTCGCTTGGTGAAGGCCCCGGCGCGGCTCTTCAACGGCATCGTCACGGCGTTCGATGAACTGGGATCGTCGGCGGATGAAACCCGTTATCGCGTGGTGCTGGAACCGCGCTTGTCGGATCTGAAGCTCGAAGTCGCAAGCCGGCTGTTTCAGAACCAGACGGTGCCGTCGATCATCGAATCGGTGCTGCGTCACTACGGGTTCACCGCCGTCGATTTCCAGTTCAAGCTGCGCGCGGAATATTCCAGTCGCGAGTACACCACGCAGTACAACGAGTCGGCGCTTGCTTTCATCAAGCGCATTGCGGCCGATGAAGGCATCTGGTTTCGCTTCGAACAGACCGCCGAGCGTGAAGTGATCGTGTTCGGCGACGATCTCGATGCCTACGCTCGCGAGCCGAAACTGATCGCGCCGTTTCGCGCGGAAGGCGGCATGGCGAGCCCGGGCGTGGAATCCGTGATGACGCTTGCGGAGCATCGCACGCGGGTGGCGCAATCGGTGACGGTGGACGACTACAACCATCGTACGGCAGGCGTTACGCTGCTGGCTGAAGTCAACGCGGCGCGCGACGATGGCACCACGAGCGGAAACAAGTACCGTTGGGGCGAGCATTATGCGACGCCGGAAGCGGGCAAGCGCGTCGCGGTGCTGCGCCATCAGGCGGAACTTGCCGGTCAGGTGATCTTCGAAGG
>NZ_FCOG02000520.1 GCF_001544975.2 Caballeronia arationis
AGTCGTCTTGCGGCTATTGCGCGGCGAGCCGGTGGATGCCATTTCGCGCGAGGTATCGGTGCCGATATACCGGCTCGAAGAATGGCGCGAGCGTGCCCTGGCCGGTATCGATGCCGGCCTGAAGGAGCGCGAGAACGATCCGCTGGAGGCAAAGCTTGGCGAGGCGACCCGGCGCATTGGCGAGCTGGTCATGGAAAACGAACTGCTGCGCAAGGAACGGCAGGCCCGACACCCTTTGGTCAACCGGAGGTCGTCGAAATGAGCCGCACGATCTCCGCTGGCACCGGCAAGCCTTATGGGTTGGAGCGAGTCTGCCGGGTGCTCGGATTCCCGCGTTCGACGATCTATGCCGCTCGTGCGCGCGAGTCGAGCAACGTGGTGCCACTCGTGGCACAGCGGCGCGGCCCGAAGCCAAGGATGCCCGACGCCGACCTTCTGAATGCCATCCGGGCCGATCTGGCGGCCTCGCCGTTTATCGGCGAGGGGCACCGCAAGGTATGGGCGCGGTTGCGTATCCTGCGCGACATCCGCGTCTCGCGCACCCGTGTGCTGCGGCTGATGCGGGAGAACGCTTTGCTGTCGCCGCATCGTCGGCCTCAGGGTAAGTCGTCTCTGCACGACGGCACGATCACGACGAGCCGCCCGAACGAAATGTGGGGCACCGACGGCGTGCGCATCGAGACCGTGGATGACGGCTGGGTCTGGGTGTTCTCGGCGGTTGATCATTGCGACGCCTGCTGCGTCGGCATCCATGCGGTCAAGACGGGCAACCGGTTCGCCGCCTTGCAGCCGATCGCACAGGGACTGCTGGGTGAATTCGGCGGCACGGGTGCCGAGGTTGGTCGGGGCCTGACGCTGCGCATGG
>NZ_FCOG02000519.1 GCF_001544975.2 Caballeronia arationis
CTCGGGGCTGATCCCGAGACGCGCTATCTGCCGAGCGGCGATGCCGTCGCGAATATCCGGCTCGCAACGACCGATCGCTACAAGGACAAGGCCTCGGGCGAAATGAAGGAGCAGACCGAGTGGCATCGAGTGTCGTTCTTCGGTCGGCTGGCTGAGATTGTCAACGAGTATCTGAAAAAGGGATCGTCGGTGTACATCGAAGGCAGAATCCGCACTCGCAAGTGGACGGACCAAGCTGGCCAAGAGCGGTATTCGACCGAGATCGTCGCGGAGCAGATGCAGATGCTTGGTGGCCGCGCCTCTGGCGATCGCTCATCCAATGACGGTTTCGAAAGCCAACGCCCCGCGCGTCAAGGAAGGTCGGATCCGCCTCGGTCAAGCAACGCTGCGCCGGCGCACCGTGAATCGCAATCGACGTCGTCCGGAGGAGGCGGCGGTTTCGCAGACATGGATGACGATATCCCATTTTGACGGTCTGACCCTAATTCATTGGGGGCGTGGATGGTCGGTCGTTTGATCCCGTAAGGGCTCACCTCACGTCCTGTATTTCCTCACCTTCGTTGCTTCGTCGATCCGGAAACGGTCGGCGAAGCCGCGAAGCGTCTCTTTCCTGCGCGACTCGTCCTCGTTGGTCGCTACACCGCCTTTCGCTTTCCCCTGCTGAAAAAAGCCGCCCGCCGTGCTCGCCTCGCGCGAGGCGGACGGCTTTTTTGAGCACGGTTTCACCGCCTGTTCAGGCATCGACCTCAACCACACCACAACTGGAGTGCCAATGAATGTAAAGGACGTCAAGCTGTCCCCGGAACAGTGGGTTGCGTTGCTCCAGAAGTATGGAGTGCCCGCAACCTCATTGACCGGGAAGGGC
>NZ_FCOG02000518.1 GCF_001544975.2 Caballeronia arationis
CGGTATTCCCTTCACTCGTCTGGAGTTCCTTTGGATCCTGGCTGCGCACCATCCGTCCCGGCATCCCTCCATCGGAGTTGGTTGTCGCCAGTGCACTACGACAATGCCTGCCCGAATTTCTCGTGAATAGCGCCAAAACCAATTTCTTCGCGAAATTCATCGCCGAAAGGCAGGACCCTGACACCTTCGAGATGTTCCGACTGGCCACATAACCCCAAGACTGTGCCGAACTCGGCACTCTTGAGTAACGTCATTAGATTAAGAATTCTCTCAAAGCATGGCATCGCGAATACGAGCAGTATGATGATCTACGGGCTGGCTATGTCCGTTCGAGGCCGAGGTATTCGGAAGAACAGAAGAAGGTGGCCGTCGATCATTATGTGAGCCAGGGCCGCTGCGCTGCCGCCACTTTGAGGGCTTTGGGTTATCCGAGTCGCGAGACGCTTGCAGCCTGGATCGAAGAACTGTGTCCGGAAATCAGAAAACGTATTGTTGGCCGAGCGGTCGATAGGGTTCCAAAATCACAGAAGGTGAAGCAGGCGGCAGTCATCGAACTGTGCACCAGAGAGCAAAGCGCGCGCGTGGTTGCCGAGAAAGCAGGCGTGAGTCGGCCAACGCTGTATAACTGGAAGAACCAGCTACTCGGTCGAGAGGTTCCAGCATCCATGAAACGCAAAAAGAAGCCGGCGTCGGACCATGAGCGTGCGGAGCTGGAACAACAGGTCGAATTGCTTCGACGCGACATCCGACAGTTGCAGCTTGAGCACGATATTCTGAAGAAGGCGAACGAACTGATAAAAAAATGGATCGTCGGGGGAATCTATGGGTGAATTATTGTGCGCGGCTAGCCAAGTGAAGCTCGATTCCGATACTGATAGAGC
>NZ_FCOG02000516.1 GCF_001544975.2 Caballeronia arationis
TAGCGGTCGTCGGTCTCCCACGCATTCGTCTTCACCGCGCTTTCGTTGGTCAGGGAAGGATCGGCAATCATCGTGATGTTGTTATTTTGCCGGACGGGCCGTCGGCATTTCGCGCCGCCATCTTATCAAATTGATAAGCAAGTGGTACAGTGGCGAACATCACGGGCACGACGAACCCGGAACCTGAGAGAAACAATGGTGCCCCCGGGGGAAACCCGGGGGCCGACTAACTGTCCGACTGGCTGTCCGCTTCCGGACCGCGCGGCACGGGCAGAAAATGCAGCGCCGCCTTGAGCGTATAGATAACCATGACGGTTCCGGCGAGATCGCCGATGAACATCGCGAAGAACCGCGACGCGACGCTGTGCGTGTCGCCCTGCAGGCAAAACCAGATATTGTGCAAGAGCGGACCGGCTATCGCGTACGCGACGGTGAGCAACATCAACCTGCCCGCGCTCAGATTCGACAGCGACGCGTTCAGCCCATAGATCTCGCGCGCCAGGCGATAGACTGCATAGGGCGCGGCGGTCGCGATAATGCCGCCGACGAACGATCTCACGGGATCGTTGGGAAAGAAATAGAAGAAGTCGACAACCCAGCTTGCGAACAACAACCCGAGCGCGCCGTCGGCGCCGAGCAGGAGCGTGCTGAGCAGCCGGATGCCTGCAGGAAGATAGACCCAGTTCACGCCGCGCACGAACTCGGAGTGGGTGAAGATTTCCTGATTGGCCCAGAGCGAGCCGATAAAGACGGGCGCCGTTCCGACGACGGAGCATAAACGAAGCTGGAATGAAGACATAGGCGTGGCGTGCCAGTTGCGCGGCGGCGGACGTCATATGTTACCGCAGCGCTTTGCAGGCCCTACGCTCAGGGCCGTGACGGCCTTAT
>NZ_FCOG02000514.1 GCF_001544975.2 Caballeronia arationis
GGCGGTATTGCACGGGATGGCGATGATGTCCGCGCCACCCGCTTCGAGCCTCTTGCAAGTCGCATAGAGCGAGATGGTCGGGTCGGGACCGTTGCCGATCAGGTTCTCCGTGCGGTCGGGAATCTGCGGATTCTGCTCGACCATCAGCTTGATATGGTCCTGATCGCGCCGCGCGGGTGTGGCGCGCACGATCTTGTGAATGAAATCGACGGTCGCCGCTGGCCCTACTCCTCCGACCACGCCCACCTTGAAGATCGTTTCCGGGGACCCGTACTGGCCCGACACGACGTATTGCGCATAAACGAGGTTCGAATCCACCAGCGGGACCCGGAGCGGCCCGATGTCCTCGGCGACAAGCGCGATCTCCGTCAGGCCGGGCACGATGACATTGGCACCCTGCGCGATGAAGTCCTCGCATGCCTCGCGCAACAGTTCGACCGGCCGGCCACGCAGATTGCCGCTCTTCACGCCGTCTGGTCCATAGACGGCTTCAGTGACGAGGTCGATGCCTTCGGCTGCGCGCGGATGAATCACTTCGAACTCGGGCGCCGCGAAATACTTTTCGAAGAGGCCTTTGCGCCGCGCATAGCCGGACGCCAGCACGCCGACACGGCGAACGGCAGGAAACTTCCTTCTTACATGGCTGCGGACCGCCTCGATCATGTCGACGATCTGCAATGGCGAGTTGGCCTTTAACTCATCGATGAAGGTGTGGCTGAGAAAACAAGGAAGCACGATCGTCGTCACGCCGCGCTTCTCGAAGCTGTTCAACAGATCGAAGATGTACAGCTTTCTTTGCGTCAACGTCTCGCTGCCTGCATCGGAACCCCGGAAGGGATGCTGCTCGAAGATGGCATCGAAATGCTCGCCGTCGCTCGCCGCGGGCATCGACTT
>NZ_FCOG02000513.1 GCF_001544975.2 Caballeronia arationis
GAAATTGCGTTTCGGGGCTACTCTGCGTGGCCTCATTAGGCCGACCATCCCCGGCTCGATTACGCCGATCCGTGACAGTAGTTTTGTCGGGCATTGCAACACCTTATACGAAATAAGTGTTGCACCTCACTTTTGAGGCCGCCGAGCGAAAAGGGTCCGAGACCGGTGCCCTATATCCTGTCTGAAGGGGATGTTCAAAAACTTGTCCATGCTGCATTCCTGCAAGGCACGAATCCCTTGCGCCAGAGAACGTACCGTACCCTGTTCGCACTGTTGGCATGCACTGGACTTCGCGTTTCGGAAGCCCTCCGGCTTCTCTACGAGGACCTCACGCCGGATGGATTACTGATTAGGAATACAAGATTCAGAAAAAGTCGCCTTATTCCGATCCACGAAACGTGCCGTTTAGCGCTGGACAGCTACATCGAGCAACGGCGTTCCTATGCTCCGTTCGATAGGCACATCTTTGTTTCCTTGATACGATCGCTGAGTGTTGGCTGTGAGGTTGCGCACCATGACAACGCGAACGCGTCAGGGTCACGTCAAGCGGATAGTGCAAACGCCTTCGCACCCGTGCCAAGACTGGATCCAGAGTCGTCATCGGGCGTCCGATCGCGGTATGTGGCCTATCCTCTGAGCCGCCGGCACCTGGAAGAGATGATCGCGGTGCGCGCAATCTCAGCGGCCATTCAACTGTACACCGCGAGGCCGAACCCATCTGCGTATTCCACGCAAAGAGAACAGCCATTCCACGGCAAAGTGAATCGTGATTCCACGGCAAAGCGAACAAGGATTCCACGCCATCGCGAACAAGCGGAGCGCAGCGACGCGGGATCTTGCCTTTTTACTCGGACTGCGGCTTCGCAGTCAATCGACTACGCGTCTTGCGCAGCGATTCGCCGGCGAGCGTGA
>NZ_FCOG02000510.1 GCF_001544975.2 Caballeronia arationis
GCTTTACTATCCAGTTCGAGGACAGGCTGATGCCCCGTTAAACCACAACCTGTTTACACAAAATTCGGGACACCCCCGGAGGGTTCTTGACATCATGTCGTACCTGCCTCGGGAAGGTGTCGCCACGCGCCCTGTGTTCGTCGATTTCATCTAAGTCTTTCCTCGGTCCGTTCGATTGCAACAAGACATCGGCGGACATTTTTCGCTCGCGGACTTAGGGCAGTATTAGGAACACCCCCAAAAAAAGACATCGCTGGACCCTAGCTAGCCAGACGCAATGCCTGTCATTCTCATTCATCGCCTGAAGTGTCTCGCGTGACATTCGTATTTCAAGCGCGCATTCGGCACAAGACAACTCGTCCCTCGGTCATGTTGCTTCTTGAGTGGACCCACCTTGCCGCCCCCGCCCGCAGGTAATCCCTCTCGCGGGATCACCTGCGCGATTACGCAGATCGAACCGGAGTTAGCCTGACTACTTCGACGCGAAAATTAGGTATCACACTATGATATAGATCTAAAGGAGTTTTGCATTGATTTTGAGCTCGAATGCTGAACAGGTTAAGGTCCTATGTTCGCTACCAACGCAGGGCGATCGGGACTTCTCCTCGAGCATTTCTTGTTCGACAATTTCACGCGCCTGTCGCCAATACTCGTCGGCACAACCTTCCATGCTTCCGTCTTGCTGCCAAAGCTCATAGGCTTTTTTGCGGATCCGTTCTTCGAGTGTCAGTTCTTTCATCGGTCCTCCGCTGTAGTAAATCTAGGCACCGCGAATAACGGAATCCAAGTAAATGACTCGAGAGTGCCGAGTTCTTGCGCCTTTCTCACGGTCTCATCTTGGCGTTCGTGAGCCCGGACGGTCAGTTGAAACTCCCCCAGTTGTGGTCGCCTAAAATCCCCCACCGTGTGAAGCAGGACGAGGTCGAGT
>NZ_FCOG02000508.1 GCF_001544975.2 Caballeronia arationis
GCCGCCACGCTCGCCTCAGCAACCCAACCTCAAAACGCTAAACATTAACCCCCCTGTTGCACTTCGGCTTGAAACCGCCTTGCGTTTCTTCCATCCGATGTCGCGGCTATGGAAATACGCAGCCAGCCCGAATTCGGTGTCGGCGCGAACGGACCGAACGTCTCTTCCTTCGCAACTTTCATGTCCGGCGTGACGCCAGTCAGCACGGTCGGCTCGAAAAAGCCGTGTCGGAGCGCGCGCGTGGCGCTTGCCGCCGGCCACGATCGATGCGCCTTTCGTCAGCGCCGTCCCCCGGCGTCGTCAACATCCCGTCAATCCGCAGCCGCGTGCTTGAGCTTGCTGCTGGTCTGTGTACCGGGTTTTACGTAACGACCGAGACTCAAAAGCAGTAATCCCGAGGCAAGCAACAAAAAGGGTGCAACCTGAAGTGGAATCCCGTAGTTGCGTTGCAAATCGAAATACCGACCCACGGCGACTGGCCCGAACACGGCACCGAATGCATAGCCCGAGAATGCGATTCCATAAAATAGGCCAAAATTCTTCAGGCCGATATACGACCGCACCAGATACGAAAGCAGATCGCCTTCCGCGCCGATCGCAAGGCCGACGAGCGCCGATGCAAGCAACGCGCTGGGGTAGCTATCGAGTTACTTCAGCAATACGAACCCTGCAGCGCCAGCCGCGAAGAAAACGCACGCTACGAGCGGCGCATGCACCCGATCAACCAGTACTCCCGATGTTAGTCGGCCGATAAGAATTCCTAACGAGGCTCCGCCTCAGACCGACGAGTTGTACGGGTGACTGCGGAGCGCTGGCGGTGTAAGGTGGCTCCGGTCGAGCCGGCTGGGACGTGCCCAGCGATGTACGAGCTCGAAGCTCAATGGGTCCGAAGACCCGTGGACGACCGGAGCCAATCATGACGTTATCACAGAGTGTGTG
>NZ_FCOG02000507.1 GCF_001544975.2 Caballeronia arationis
GCGCGACGGTCGTCGTCATGGACGCAGCTCCGGCGGCATGCGGCCGAGCTTGCCGTACTCGTGCGCGACGCCGTGCATGACATCGCTCCAGCCGATCGGCCGCCGCTCGGCCCGCGCACGCGCCGCCGCCGCGAGCACGATGTTGCGGATATGCCCGCCCGACAGATCGATGGCGACCGCGAGCCGGTCGAACTCGTGCGGCGCGAGCCCGTGGCCGCTGCCGAGATGCGCGATCCACAGATCGCGGCGCGCGAGCGCTTCGGGCATCGGAAAATCGAGGATCGCGTCGAGGCGGCGGACGAACGCGGGATCGAAACGATCGCGCGAATTCGACGCGAGCAGCACGATGCCGTCGTACTCCTCAATCCGTTGCAGCAGATAGTTGGTCTGCGCGTTGGCGAAGCGGTCATTGGCGTCGCCGATCTCGGTGCGAGCGGCGAACAGCGCGTCGGCCTCGTCGAAGAACAGCACGACGTCCGCGTGCTCGGCCGCCGCGAACAACCCCGACAGATTCTTCTCCGTCTCGCCGTAGTACTTGCTCGTGAGCGCGGCGGAATCGGCGCGATACAGCGGCAGGCCGAGACGCGTCGCCAGCCAGTGTGCGGCCAGCGTCTTGCCCGTGCCCGGCGGCCCCGTCATGAGCGCGCGTACGCCGGGCCGATAACGCGCCGTCAGCGCGGGACCGAGGCCATCGGCGAGCGTCGCACGCATGCGAGCGCGCGCGGCCAGATCGGCGAGCGCGCGGCGCAGCGAGGGCGGCGCGACGAGCGCATCGTCCGTGACCGTCGCCGCGCTGCGGCGCGCGTGCGCGTCGAGCGTGCCGGCGCTGCCGGCCATCGCCTGCGCGACGTCCGGCCACGACGGCCGCGCGCCCCGCCGCGCGGCGATCAGCCGGGTGCGTGCCGCGATTTCGGCGATGCGGCCCGCGCCCTGCCGGAAG
>NZ_FCOG02000504.1 GCF_001544975.2 Caballeronia arationis
GCGTCAGTGAAGGCGAGCGCGTCTTCAACCAGCGCCCCGGCATCGAGCGTCGCTGCGACGAAAAAGTCCAGCACCACACAGCCGGTTGCAAAAAAGGCCAGCCGGAAGGTCGCAGCGAAGAAGGCGAAGTCTACGGCAGCGCCCGCTCCCGCGACAAAGACTGCCCCAACAAAGACCGCCGCGACGAAGACTGCCGCGACGAAGGCAGTCGCCAAAAAAACCGTTGCAAAAAAGGCGGCGGTTAAGAAGTCTGTGACGAAGAAGGCTGCTGCGTCTACGAAGTCCGCGGCGAAGAAGGCGGTATCGGCAAAGACCCGCGCGGGAAAAACCGCGTCCAAGCGTGCTTCAGCGGCAGAGGCGCGCACTGAACGTTTGGCCGCTGAAGCAAGTGTCGCAGCGCCTGATATGCGCGGTGCTGACGCCCATATGACGCCGCCGGTGGCACCGCCGAGCGGCGCCGAGGCGACGGCTTGAGTTTAGCGGGTTGTTGACGGGGAAGCTCGGGCGCGCTCGGAGCTATCACCAGCTACGCTGCTTTTGACTTCCCCGGAACTGCCCTGCCCCGTCTCAAGACGAAATGGGCCGGCTGGGCCTTGCTGAACGAAAGAGCGGCCCGCACGGGGCCGCTCTCGACTATCGACGTCGGGCCATTACAGCGGCTGAATCGTCGAGGCCTGCTTTCCCTTGGGTCCCTGCTTGATTTCGAAACTCACTTTTTGATTTTCCAGCAGCTACTTGAAGCCGCTGCCTTAAATTTCGGAAAAGTGCGCGAACAGATCCTCGCCACCTCCATCCGGCGTGATGAAACCATATCCCTTTGCATCATTGAACCACTTCACAGTACCGGTTGCCATTTTTGCTACACCTCTACAGATAACTCGAGAGTGCCGAGTTCTTGCGCCTTTCTCACGGTCTCATCTTGGCGTTCGTGAGCGCCGATCCAGTTCTCGGTAA
>NZ_FCOG02000502.1 GCF_001544975.2 Caballeronia arationis
GGCACACTCAAGCGTATGGTGCGATGTGATGTCGCGTAAAGGATTGTTTCATCTGGTGTTGTTAGCCAGAGAGGAGACCGGCTGTTCCGTCAGCCGTAACCTACCGGTGCATGCGGGATTGGTAACGATCCGGTGTGAAGCCACTGGGACAACGTAACCCGCTCATTGAGCGACGGCGATCTCGCGAGAGAGCGTTGTTGTCTGCCAGCGCCGCGGCGGATGGGGTGCAAGGTTGGGCAGTACGGTTAGCGAATGCGAACTGCTGATAAACGCCGTGATGAGTAGCAAGCCAAAGGCGCTGTTAGGCTTGAGCCAAAAGGCATACAGTCGGCTGTCCCTTTCATACGTCGGGACACACGGACTAACGACTGTCGGCGAAAAGGCAGAACCTAACCTGCTCTTGTCCTTTATGCGGAACACAGTAAGCCCGATTGTCCGCCAGCGTCGCAGTTCATCGCGGTATCTGGCAGGTAACCCGCAAGGGAAGCTGTTGGTCAAGCGGGTAAGAGAAGGCGGAGAAAGCGAACGGCGGCCTGTAATGGGTCGCACAGGGGTTCGAGCTTTGCCCCGACCTGAAAAGGTGCAGACTTCCGCTTGGTGCAGTTGTCGCAGACCAGCGTTTTAGATTCAACGAGGGGCAGCTTGTGAGTGACCGGTTGCGCTACGGTTCAGCGTCTCTCGCCTCAGCAATGAGGCGAATCAACGATGTGACGTGTGCGAAGGTCGTATGAAGGCTGGTATGACCGGCGTCGGTGTGACGTTTAATGCTGTGCTCGAGCTGTATGCGGGGAAACTCGCACGTACAGTTCTTCGGGGGCCGCGTTTCTGAGAGGAGACGTGGCTACCCAATTATCCGACCGAATCGAACCAGCAGGTTTCACACGAAACCATCTACACGGCCATCCACTCCCAGCCGTGCGGAGAACTGCGCCGTCAGTTCGTTGCCTGCCTGCGCCACGGCCA
>NZ_FCOG02000501.1 GCF_001544975.2 Caballeronia arationis
GCTCTATCAGTATCGGAATCGAGCTTCACTTGGCTAGCCGCGCACAATAATTCACCCATAGATTCCCCCGACGATCCTAATTTATTCTAATCCTTCGAAAAACCGAGCCTGACTCGGTCCATGCATTCGGATACTGCCGCACCATCCACCGGTTTGCTGAGAAAACACAGGGCGCCGCCGTCCAGCGCCTGCCTGCGCGCGGCTTCGGATGCAAACGCCGTGATGAAGAGCACCGGCAGCGGCAAAGCCAGTTCGCGCAGGCGCTGCTGCAACTGCAGGCCCGTCATGCCCGGCATCTGGACATCGGTGATCACGCAGGCCATTTCTTCGATCTGTCCCGATTCGAGAAACGATTCAGCAGACGCATAAAGACTCACCTCCCAGCCGAGCGAACGCAGGAGGCTGGAAGTGGCGACGCGAACCGATTCGTCGTCGTCGATGACTGAAACTCTTGAACGGGGCTGCACTCGCTTGTCCTCGACCGTGCGTGAATTGGGGGCGGGCATCGTGGACTGGCTCACCGCTTGGATGAACCCATGTTACGGATAACAGGGGCGGCCGGGAATCATATGTACGTATAGGGGCACCACCGCGCGGGATAGATTCCGCACACGAAAACTCCTCCGTACCCGAGATGTCCGTCTGCATCGGACCGCGTGCCGGAGATGCGTGCCTGCGCGGTGCGTAGCACGACCACCCGGCCATGCAGCTTAGCGAGTCTCTCGTTTAAAAAGCCTTCGGCGATCTTTAAAAGGCCTTAAGTCGCGCGGCCTCCGGCGCCTTGCGTCGCGTCACGAGCGCGCTAAGAACATTTCAGGTTTTTGCAGGACCTAATGTGCGATGGATCCCTACGCTGGCACTCGCCGGATCAGGACATTCAGGTTTTTATCCATCGACACATCGAAGCTCGAGAGTGCCGAGTTCTTGCGCCTTTCTCACGGTCTCATCTTGGCGTTCGTGAGCGCCGATCCAGTTCTCGGTAA
>NZ_FCOG02000500.1 GCF_001544975.2 Caballeronia arationis
TTACCGAGAACTGGATCGGCGCTCACGAACGCCAAGATGAGACCGTGAGAAAGGCGCAAGAACTCGGCACTCTCGAGAAAGGAAAAGAACCATGTTTATTCAGCGCACCGGCGTTGGCCGTCTGGCACTGTGCGTCTCGTTGATTGCTAGCCTTGCTGCATGCTCGCATTCGCCGTCGGAGGGAGACGCGAACGCTGCCATCAAAACGCGGCTTGGTGATTGCAAGTATTTCAGTATCGGCAGCTTCGACAAAGTCAATGGCATCCCGGTCGATGACAATGACTACCGGATGGAGGTCAGGTACAGCATCACGATGGACCTCGATAGCCGCTATCACGATCGACTCAAGCAGCACATGAAGAACGTCGAGGGTTTCACCGCAATGAACGCAGACTTCGACGCTAGACTGGAAAAGTTCAATACGGAGATGTTGGCTTACAACGAAGCGCACGCCGACGACGGTTCTCCGAGATATGAAACGACGCACCCCAGTCCGATGAATGACCTCACGACCCCCGAGCAACGCGCGATGCAGGCCGACGCTCAGAGCGACATCAAGTCAGTACTCGTGCAGAGCATTTCCCAAGAGTGTCCGGCGTTGGACCGGCGTCTACTCACGAACTTCTTCGACGCACAGACACCGATGAAGAACTACGCTGACGATGTGACTTACAATTTTACCGAGACGCTCGCAATGATGAAGACCGACAACGGTTGGCAAGAAGCGCGCTAACCCGACCTCGCGGATCTTAGGATCCGCTTTTTTTTGGTTCTTCGTCGACTTCGGGGGACGGCGCTCACCGACCCTGCAGAGCCAGTCGAGCACGCACTTGGTCGACGGCGGTTTCCGGGGCGCAGCGGCCACTAGATTCCTTGACTGAATTGATCTTGTAGCAGTCGAGTCAAGTTTCTACGCGGCGATTTTGACCTGATCGCACCAGGTGTTAACGGCCTTCTCAGCGGTGCGGAAGCTGCGCTGCAAAG
>NZ_FCOG02000498.1 GCF_001544975.2 Caballeronia arationis
AGCGAGTTCGTCGACGAGCGTCGCGATCATGACGTCGAGGTCGGCGATCTCGTCGTGCAACTCCAGATAGCGACGTCCAAGTGACTTCAGGGCAATCCGACACGCAGAGGTCGGGTTCCGATAGTCGGACAGATCGGGACGCCACGCGGCCAACGTTCGGATGAGCTGCATGCGTGTCATCGCGCGTAGTGATTCGCGCAACTCATCAGGCGCGCTGATGATGGTATTGTGGATCAGCTGCAATGCGACGCGACGCGCCGAGATGGCCGTCTTCCGGCAGACTTTCAGAACGCGCAGCGATTCAATCATGCCATCGCGCGTCTTGGGCGTCACCGTACGCACACCGGCGAAGGCGGCATGAGCCGCGTTGTAGGCATCCAGCGTATCGTCCTTGCCACGTTTGCGCCGGTCGCTTTTATCCGGCGCAGTAACCTCCAGCACAGTTACCTGGGCCTGCTGTAGGTAGCGAAGTAAGCCCGCGCCATAGCTGCCGGTGCACTCGACGCCGACCCGGACAAGCTCACCGAATGAGCGCATCCAAAGCAACATCTGCTTGTAGCCGTGCCGCGTGGTTGGGAAGGATTCGCTGCCGAGAAGGCGATCATGTTCGTCAACGACAGCCGCAAAATGCAGATCCTTATGCGTATCAACGCCGCCTACGACGCTGCGACGGCCAGCAGTAGCCTGTTCTTCTTTCATACAGTCTTGCTCCGGTTGCCGATGGGGTATGGGCGATTTCACCGGCATCGAGTACCTGGACAAGACAGTAAAGTGACAGGGCGTCAGGCCCTTCTTGGGTCACACGTATCGACGAGGTGAAACCTCGCCGTTCGGCAGTTCCAGATGACCGACGGGTCCAGGGAAAGACATTGAGTCGATCGGAATGTGGGTCAGGTCGCCCGGAACGCTCTACGGCACCAGACCTCTCCCGAAAGCACCCTTTTTTCGAAACGGTGACTGCCCGGAAACACCTGGTACCCGTATTCTTACTGTC
>NZ_FCOG02000497.1 GCF_001544975.2 Caballeronia arationis
CAGCGTCCGAGGAGCTCGAAACCAGCAAGGAAGAACTGCAGTCGGTCAACGAAGAGATCCTGACGGTCAATGGTGCGTTGCAGGCGAAGGTAGAAGAGACCGCGAAGGCCAACGATGACCTTCAAAACTTGATCGCCTCCACTGGCATCTCGACCATCTTTGTCGACCGTTCGATGCGCATCAAACGCTATACGCCCGCTGCCGTGGGGCTGTTCAACTTAATCGCGACGGATATCGGCCGCCCCTTGCTCGATTTGACGCATCGCCTGGATTATCCGGAGCTCGCCGCTGATGCACGAAGCGCCTTCGAAGACTTGAAGTTAGCGGAGCGGGAAGTCAGCACTTTGGACGGCAATTGGTTCCTTGCGCGCGTGCTGCCATACCGAACCGTGGACGACCGCATCGACGGTGCCGTGCTCACGCTGATCGACATCACCCAAAGACGCCGGGCCGAGGCAGCGGCCCGATCGAGCGAAGATCGTCTGAAGCTCGCTGCGTTGACCACCGACGACTACGCAATCATTGTGCAAGACCCGGACGGCACGATCCTCAGTTGGAACCGAGGAGCGCACCGCATGTTTGGCTTTGAAGAACAAGAGGTCGTGGGCAAGCCGATCGATCTTATATTCGTCCCGGAAGACCGGCCGAGCGCACCGCTCGCCGAACGCGAAACAGCCAAGAAGGAAGGTCGTGCCGAGGACGAGCGCTGGCATCTCAGAAAGGACGGGAGAAAGATCTATTGCAGCGGTGTCGTGACGTCGATCGACACGGCAGACTTTAAGGGTCTCGCGAAAATAGCGCGCGATTTAACCGACCGCAAGAGCGTGGAAAGCCAGCAGCAACTGCAGTTGGCGCTCGAGCGGGCCATTCGTACTCAAGCGGAAACGGTGAACCGCCAAAAAGATGAATTTTTTGCGGTACTGTCGCACGAGCTAAAGAATCCGCTTAATCTAATTCACGTCAAGGCCGAGTTGCTGAGCCGCTCACCCGAGGT
>NZ_FCOG02000495.1 GCF_001544975.2 Caballeronia arationis
GGATTCACTCACGTGTGGGTGACTTCGGAGAAGGGCCGGGCGATGGTGCGGCAATTGACCGCCAAAGACCGCGTCGCGCGTACGCTCAAAGCAGTCAGCCGTGTCTGCCGTGGTATGCGGACCCGGCCGCTTCGCGATCAGCACCAGCGTCTGAGTCGAATGTTTAAAGGGCACTATGCCTACTTTGGCATCAGCGGCAACTTCGAGCGCCTGGCGACTCTACGGCATCACGTCGCCCGCATCTGGCGTAAGTGGTTGTCGCGAAGGTCGAACGAACGCTCTATGCCATGGGTTGCCTTCATGAGAATACTCACCCTATTCCCATTACCGCAGCCTCGGATTGTTCGTCGTTACGCCAAACCGTGAGCGAATCTGCATGATGAGGAACCGGATGCCTTAATTGGGCTCGTCCGGATCTGTGAGGGGTGAGGGGGGCGACCTCCTCGCCTACTCGGAGGCCGCCCTTCGAGAACGCCTTCGCTCGCATCTCAATTGCGGGTCAACCGCGCGCGGACATCCAATAGGGATTCAATCCAAGCGTTTTGGCAGAATGAGTGGTGACGCGTTTCCGGGCGTGAGGATCTTACTAGAGGTTTTCCCCACCCCCCCGTGCCCAGTCCTTCGTTATCATCTAAGCAGGCGAAGTCTTCAATCGTCAGTGAATATGGTATTTCGAATCGGTAAATAGTAGGCATCGAGGGTTAGTCGATGAAGGTGGGAATATATTGCGATTCGGGCATCAGCGGCGGCCACGAAGAAATGCTCAAGCGCCTCATGCTTGCACTGGTCGATTTCGAAAAAGTTGACACGCTACACGTGATGGTGCCTTTTGCTAACGTGCCGCTTCATCGTTTCGCCATTGAACTGGCACGCAAGCATCCGAAGACGCGCGTCGTCGGCCTATCGTACACGGCGGAATCCTTGAGCGGTAATCTCCTCGCGTTTCGTCGGATGATTCGGTCGACGGCCGTGACTTTGCGCAGGCTGGATCTCGATAAGCTGCTGATC
>NZ_FCOG02000491.1 GCF_001544975.2 Caballeronia arationis
CGCGATCTACTGCACTACAACCTGCAGAGCGTGCGCGCCTATCTGCTTAAGGAAGAGTTTCAACAACTCTGGGAGTACGACTCGCCCACTTGGGCCGGGAAGTTCCTCGACCAGTGGTGTACCCAGGTAATGCGTTCACGCATCGAGCCGATGAAGAAATTCGCCCGCACCATCCGCGGCCACCGAGAACTCATTCTTAACTATTTCCGCGCCCGCAAGCAGTTTTCCAGCGGCGTCATCGAGGGCCTAAACAACAAAGCCAAAGTCACTATGAGAAAAGCCTATGGCTTTCGCACCTTTCGCATGACCGAAATCGCGCTCTACCACGCGCTTGGCAAGCTACCTGAACCTGAACTCACACACAGTTTTTACTGACGAACCTTAAAATCAAGCCGCCGTTCAAACTTCAACTCAAAAGCACGGACTAAGGGCCGGAATTGGCCCGATTGGAGTCGCTGACCTATACCGCTACAAAGCTTTTGTTGGCGCAGGGAGGATGCTTCGACTCGCAGCTTACGGCGAAAGAGCTGCGGGACGGCCATCCGCATCGCGCCGACGGGAGTAGTTAGCTCGGCGGCTCTGCGTTATCAGGGCCCTGCTATGAACTCGAGGTCTCCGTACCAGGCACGTGTCGAAGTACCGGTATTGTCTGTGTCGGTCAGCAGGCCGTAACCCGTGATTCGTCCTGGCGGTTCGTGAAAGACTCGCTCGTAATCTTGCACGATATTGCGGCGCAGGTTTTGCCACTGACCTGCATCGCCGGGCTGACCGGAAACCACGATCATCTCCACGCGGTCCGTGTGAGGGTTGGCAATGACCGCGCCTGGCGCGGCGTTGGTCGACCAGATATACATCAGCGTGGCATAGGGGAGATCTTGGCCACCAAGGCGCTTTGCCAGATCCATTTTTGCCCGGTCGAACACCGACAGCTTGCTTTTGTCGCCGTCGAATAAGAATACCAGGCGCGCCGGCGCATCTTCCTTCGATCCGACGCGATTGTCCGCGCCTTCAATCGGTCTTTCTACTTTCCAGCGCCATGTCACGACAGGGGAGCGGAC
>NZ_FCOG02000488.1 GCF_001544975.2 Caballeronia arationis
GATGGAACGGCGGCTCAGCCCTATGGCTATCGCGTGGGCTACCTGGAGCAGAACTGGATCAATTCGGTGGAGTACGCGATGCGCGGCGTCGATCGATTCAGGGATGACTTCGTGGTGCTGGAGTGGGTGACGTGGCAGTTCGCGGAGAGCTTGCAGGACGGGGCAAAACGCGAGGTGCCGAAGATCGGCAATCTGCATCTCTACCGGGCGATGCTCGCGCCGCACATCAAGCGGCGGCTGGTCGCAGAGCCTGAGGTGTCGCACTACATCCAGATCGCGCCACCGCAGTTCGAGGTGGAGACGGTCGATTGGGATCGCGGGCATCTGGCCGCGTATCTGCGTGCTGCTGACGAGTTTGCCGACTGGTATCGCTCATCGCGCGATGACAAGAAGGCGTGCAATCTGGTCACGATCCTCGCTCGTATCCGTGCCGTTCACTTCGCCGCCAACTATCCGCAGTTCGGGATGGACGGCGTGGAGTACATCGGCGGGCTGACGAGCAAGCAGCGTTCGATTGTCGCCCGCATGCGCGCAATCGCGGCGGAAGGCAAACAGGCGATCGTGTTTGCCGAGAACCCCGGCGTGCTTGATCTTCTAGCGCGTGAGCTTGATGCGCATGGCGTCCAGACGGTGCCGTTTCATGGCGAGATTCCGATCAAGCGTCGCGTGGCGGATAAGGACAAGCGATTCTTGGGCGGACTCGCAACGGGGCTGATGGCCACCAAGGCTTCGGGCCGCGCGGGCTATAACCTGCCGAACGCCGACTACATCCTCTTCTACGATCGGTCGTGGACGTGGCGCATCGAGTATCAGGCGATGCGGCGCGCGCTGCGATGGAACCGGAAGGGTGTGCTGAAGGTTGTCTATTTTCATCTCCCGGGGAGCATCGACGAGTATCAGGACCAAATGGTCGCGCACAAGCGTGATGCGACGCAGGCGGGGCTGGACTGGGCGACGCCGGAACTGGACGACGAGACCTTCCTCCATATGGATTCGTTACTGGACCGCTTTGTCGATGACCTCGCATTGCTGGCGGCCGAGACCGCGGGCGACATGCGCAAACTTTTGAAGGAGGCAGCTTAAATGCCGAAAGACTCGAATGTGT
>NZ_FCOG02000487.1 GCF_001544975.2 Caballeronia arationis
GCGGCTGCGCGACTGCGCGAGCGAGATGGCGCTTCGGCGCGTGCAGACTTATTGGAGAAAGCTTCCGCCCACTGGCTGCGTCACAGCGCCGGCTCGCACATGGCCGATCAAAAGGTTGATCTTCGGCTCGTTCGTGACAATCTGGGTCATGCTTCGCTGACCACGACCAGCCTGTACCTGCATATCGACGATGACCGGCGGCATCGGGAAACGGAAGACAAGCACCGTATCGACTGGTAGCAACGTGTCGGTCTCCCGTTCTATTCCGCGGGTCGCGTTCGAACTCGCCTAACTTAATTGACACAGTTTAATCATGGAAGCCTTAGCGCCAGCACCCCGCATCCTCGCAAATCGCCGCGGTGTCGCGTTCGACCTCGTACGAGCGAACGGCTCAGTCGAGTGCGTGGTCACCGTCGAGGCGCTCGAAGCGTATTTCTGGCTTGAACCGGGCGCAAGCGACGCTCGCACGCTCAAATGCTTCGGCGATGGCTACCAGCGAATCGCCGCGCTCGCGGCACGCAAAGCGCTCGCCCATCCGGCGGCGAGTATCGAGTTGACGTCGTCGGATTTTGCGCGAAGTACGTAGCCGTAGTCCGTCAGGTACCGCTGGGTTTCGAGAGGGTTCACACGCCGAACGGTTTGCCGGTCAGGCCAGCGGCTGAAACGATGCCTGATTATGGGCCTAGGTCCAGTAGGCGCCGTCAGGGTTTGCTTCTCCGCCGGGTTGCAGGAGTGCGCGCACCCTTGTCGCCCGCGCCGAACCCGCCTGTTTAACTTTGCTGCACCGCTCGTCACCGCGATCAGCTATGCACGGGACGCTCCAATGAACCAGAGAAAGAGCCTGAAGACGGTTAGTTGCCTTTCCCCGTGAAAGTGAGCGCGCTCGCAGACCCGCCTGCCCTGAACCGCCCGTGATTCCGAAGTGACCCTGCGGCAGCTTGCGAAGTTTAGTGACCGTCGCTGAGACGGAACCACCGGTCGAATTTGTAGATCGTGAATAGGCCGCTGGCAGGAAAATCCAATGCTCCTTGACGGTAGAGTCGAGATGTGGCGCGGTAGCAGTAGGTTCGGTTTGTCTGTTGCCGCCTCTTTCGTTCGGCGGTGCCCTA
>NZ_FCOG02000483.1 GCF_001544975.2 Caballeronia arationis
TGCCGCTGCTCGGGCTGATGAAGCGGATCGCCGATTGACTGTACCGTCCCGTCCGACTCCAGCAGCGCGACTGCGCGACTGGCAGCATCGAGCGCCGGTTGAGCTTCATCCGCGCCATCCAGCAGCGCGCCCAGGTCAATGTCGGCGTCAAGCACCGTCAACATCTGCTTCTGACGCACGGCCTGGCCGTTGTCGTCGATCCGCGTGATGTCGAACTCTTTTTTCGAGAGCCAAAAGCGCGTGCCGGTGAGTCTGCCGCGCGCCAACGCCACGGTCTGCATCGCCGAATACGCCTTCTGCAGCACGTAGATCGAGTTGGTCGGCAGCTCTATCAGACCGAGTCCCTTCACGTCCGGAACAGCGAACACGAAGTTCGCCGTCAGGTTGCACTTGCGGTCCTGGTACTGCGGACACACGTGAGGATCGCAGACGCCATCGGGAATGTCGTCGTCTTGCCGGTGAACGACCAGTCGGCCACCGAAGGAGCGCCGCGCCCGCTGTGCGCGTGCATTGCGTTCAACCGGTGCGTACGTCTTGCAGTAGCGCTTGCCGTCTCGGTCGTACTCCGAGAAGTACTGTCGCCCGGTTGTCGTGTACGCGGCCATCTGATTTGGCACATTGCGCAGCCAGTCGTCGAACGCAAACATGATCGGGAAGCGGTAGAGCCGCAACCCTTGACCGCGGTCCTCGCCATACAGCCGCAGGATCTCGTCAGCCGTGTCGGGATTTGAAAAATCCGAACGTCTGCAAACGAAGTAATCGACATTGCGCGGGACGAGGGCGTTACGCAGCTTCAACGACGTTTCCAGCACCTTGCCGATGGCCTCGAACGACTCACCGGAAGCCACCATGTCGTTGTAGAGCTTGACGGCTTTTTCATTTCCCTGATGAGCGCGCGTGAGCACCTTGATACCGGGGCGAATCTTGCCGATCGCGGGCGGGCGGATAGCTCGTTCTTCAACGAGGCTTCGCGGCGCGTGATCGAACATCTGGACAACAGCGTTCATGACGGTTTCCTTGCGAGAAAGAAGATGGCGTTGGTCCGCAGTGATTCGGCCTGAGATTGCATCTCTCGGGCTGCCGCACTGCCGCGACGTTCGCTGACATGGGAAATGAAGACAGAGCG
>NZ_FCOG02000482.1 GCF_001544975.2 Caballeronia arationis
TGCCGCTGCTCGGGCTGATGAAGCGGATCGCCGATTGACTGTACCGTCCCGTCCGACTCCAGCAGCGCGACTGCGCGGCTGGCAGCATCGAGCGCCGGTTGAGCTTCGTCCGCGCCATCCAGCAGCGCGCCCAGGTCAATGTCGGCATCCAGCACCGTCAACATCTGCTTCTGACGCACGGCTTGGCCGCTGTCGTCGATGCGTGTGATGTCGAACTCCTTCTTCGAGAGCCAGAAGCGAGTGCCGGTGAGCCGGCCGCGTGCCAGCGCCACCGTCTGCATCGCCGAATACGCCTTCTGCAGCACGTAGATCGAGTTGGTCGGCAGCTCGATCAGACCGAGTCCCTTCACGTCCGGAACAGCGAACACGAAGTTCGCGGTCAGGTTGCACTTGCGGTCCTGATACTGCGGACAGACGTGAGGATCGCAGACGCCATCGGGAATGTCGTCGTCTTGCCGGTGAACGACGAGTCGCCCACCGAACGAGCGACGTGCCCGCTGTGCGCGTGCGTTGCGCTCGACCGGTGCGTACGTCTTGCAGTAGCGCTTGCCGTCGCGGTCGTACTCCGAGAAGTACTGTCGCCCGGCTGTCGTGTACGCGGCCATCTGATTTGGCACATTGCGCAGCCAGTCGTCGAACGCGAACATGATCGGGAAACGGTAGAGCCGCAACCCTTGCCCGCGATCCTCGCCATACAGCCGCAGGATTTCGTCGGCTGTGTCCGGATTGGAGAAGTCGGACCGTCTACAGACGAAGTAATCGACGTTTCTGGGAATCAGCGCGTTCCGGAGCTTCAGCGACGTTTCGAGCAGCTTGCCGATGGCTTCGAACGACTCGCCCGCAGCCACCATGTCGTTGTAGAGCTTGACCGCTTTTTCGTTGGACTGGTGCGCCCGCGTGAGCACTTTGATACCGGGTCGAATTTTGCCGATCGTGGGCGGGCGAATAGCTCGTTCTTCAACGAGGCTACGCGGCGCGTGATCGAACATCTGAACAACTGCATTCATGACGGTTTCCTTGCAAGAAGGAAGATGGCGTTGGTCCGCAGAGATTCGGCCTGAGATTGCATCTCTCGGGCTGCCGCACTGCCGCGACGTTCGCTGACATGGGAAATGAAGACAGAGCG
>NZ_FCOG02000473.1 GCF_001544975.2 Caballeronia arationis
TCGAGTCGTGCCTGCATCTCATCAAGAACATCTTCGTGCTCCCAGCGCGCTACACGACGTTGAGGGCCTGGCGTGCAGTCCCCTTTTAGCGAACACTGCTGGCAATTCGAACTCCAGTACTTACCGATCTTTAGCCCGCGCTCAACGGTTGAGAATCGCCAGATGAGCGGCTCGTCTGCTGGGCATCGATATTCGTTGGTCATTGCGTTGTAAATGAAGTCTTCCTTCCCGAAGCGTCCGTGAGCCGTTGCGCTCGATGTCACTGTCTTCGGAACGAACACTTCTATTCCAGCCTTATGACATGCGAGTATCTCCTCGCTCTTATAGTAGCCGCGGTCTGCAACTGCGGTGAGCTTGTCGACGCCTATCTCTGCACGGGCAAGCTTCGCCATGGACGTTAGCTGATCGCGATCAATGCCATCATTAGTGACCACGTGCGCGACGATCAGATGATGCTTCGTGTCAACCGCCGTCTGGACGTTGTAGCCGACGACTCCGGTTCCTCGCGTCTTCATAGAACGGGCATCCGGATCCGTGAGCGATACCTGACCGTCCGGTGCTTCGTTTAACTTGATCTCGATCTCTTTGAGGCTTCGCATCTGTTTCTTCAAGGCTGCAATCTTGTCCTGCAGTCGCTCTGTTCTGGCCTTCGCGATTGCAGGCTCCTGACGATCCGCTGTATCCAACGCCTCGAGATAGCGAGCAATACTTGACTCGATGTCGCGCATGCGTCGTTCGAGTTTAGCGCTCGTGAAGTTGCGGTCGCGGTGGTTCACTGCCTTGAACTTGCTGCCGTCGATCGCAACGAATGCTTCGGCGAAGAGGTCCAGACGCTGGCATAGCATGACGAACTGACGACAGACGCTGCTGATCGCTTTGCCGTTGTCTTTACGGAACCGCGCAATGGTCTTGAAGTCCGGCGCGAGGCGGCCCGTAAGCCACATCAGTTCGACGTTGCGCTGAGCCTCGCGTTCAAGGCGACGGCTGGATTGAATACGGTTCAGGTAACCGTAGATGTATATCTTGAGCATCACCCCCGGATAATACGAAGGCCGACCCGTCAACGCCGGATCAACACCTTCAAACCCGAGCTTATGAAGATCAGGCTCTTCTACAAAAACATCGACTACGCGCACGGGGTTGGTGTCCGTCACGTAGTCGTCAAGTGC
>NZ_FCOG02000472.1 GCF_001544975.2 Caballeronia arationis
GTAAGCGTCAGCGTAACCCGTCACAAGATGGTGCGCGACGAGCTTTTCTGCGTCAGATCGGGACGAGACGATGTAGGGAAGACGGCCCTCTGGATCTCAGAATGAGCGGCCTTGCTCATGCCAATAGTGCCAGTCCGCGACCGCGACTCGAGTCGGCTTGTCGCCGCTCAACGGAGCGATTTGAGCCAGGGGCGCCACCACGTCGCGTTCTTTCCACCGAACCCAGACGAAGATTCCAACCCGACACAGGTCTTCATGAGCGAGTCCGGTGACGCAGACGTGTTCGCCCCTGGGCAGCGGCGAGGAGTCCATTGGCTTGCGAACGTTGGCCTCGAAGGGAAACGAGAGCTTTTCGTCCAGATAGCAGTACCACGACATCGCACACTCTTCCTCGGTATAAGCGTCGACGACGACTTCCATCTCGATGCGATGTTCACGTTCCGCGTTGAGTTTTGTCTTGGCCATGATGTCGTTTGATAATCTCGTCGGTTGGGACTACAGGTCGACGATATGGCGCAGCAGGCCAAAGGAAACGCGCCAGTGTCCTTCCGAATCTGTCACCGCGATCGACGCAGTCTTCGAATTCAGTCTGACGATGGTGCCAACGCGTTCGTTCAGGTGTTTGTCGGTGAATCCGACCGTGTCGCCGATGAAGAACTCCTCGCGTCTTGCGCGCGGTGGCGGTGCCGGTTCGGGATGAATCGGGGCGGCGCTGTCGGGAACGATCGCCGCGTACGGGATCGCCCAGTGGCGCCGGCTCAGGCTGTCCTGAACGACAGCTTGGGTATGGCGAAGCTCCGTAATGGTGCCTTGAGACGGAGGCCCCAACGGGTTGTCGCCGATATAGCTGACGGCCATGCCAAGGTGCAGACGTTGACGCACTTCGAGGATGCGTCGAGGGTCATCGAGCATTTTGCCGATGGCCAGATAAAGACGATACAACTCGGCGCTGGGCGCCTGTCGAAGCGTGTCGAGAATGTCCATAAATGTGAAGACGTTTAACGGGCGAGCGGCAGCAGTTCGTGCACGCGGTTGACAGGATACGACGGCAGCTTCTCGAGCGTATCCTTGAGCCACGCATACGGCTCAAAGCCGTTCAGACGAGCCGTGCCGAGAAGGGAGTACATCGTAGCAGCGGCTCGGGCGCCACGTGGCGAGCCCGCGAAGGTCCA
>NZ_FCOG02000471.1 GCF_001544975.2 Caballeronia arationis
AGGAACCTTGCTCGCACCTCCTACAACTGCCTGAGTTCGAAAAGTACAAGGCCACCTGATGAACGCCCCGAGGCGTCCACGAACAAAACCCAATTTTGCAGGTCCGACGAATGACTGCTCGCCGAGGCCAAGATGCTTCGCGACAAAGGTCGGCGCAGCCAGGACATACAGGTAAATGGCCAGATTGACCGCCGCGTTGGCGAGCGCGAGCGCTACGAAGCGCGGCGTCGTGAGCAAGGTGGCATAGGCCTGCGCGAGGGCGCGCGGATGCAGCGGATGCAGCGGATGCCTGCGGGACAGCGGCAGGGTCTCGGGCACAAACTTCCAGCTGATTACCAGCAGGGATGCGGACAGTATCGAAAGGAAGATGAAGATGCTGCGCCATCCGGTCCACAGTAGCAGCCAGCCGCCACAGACGGGCGCGAGTGCAGGCGCCAGCGCAAAGATCGCTACCAGCGCCATGATTTTCTGTGCCTCTGTGCCATGGAAGACGTCGCGCACCATCGCCCGGCCAATAACGACGCCGACCCCGGCGCTAATGCCTTGCAGTGCCCGCCCGGCGTAGAGAAGCGAAACGCTGGGGGCGGCTGCGCACATCAGCGACCCGATCGTGAACAGCACATTGCCGGCCAGAATCATCCGGCGGCGGCCGATTGCATCGGAGATCGCCCCATGCCATGGGATCATCAATGCGAACGGGAGCAGGTAGGCCGACAGTGACTGCTGAACTTGCGTAGGACTGGCATGTAGCGCCTGCGCCATCACCGAAAAAGCAGGCAGGTACGTGGCGATTGCGAACTGTCCGAGCATGGAAAGCCCAGCCACGAGGACGACGATCGTCGTCGTGTTGAACTCCTGCTCTCTCGACTCTCCTGTCGGGTTCCTTGTCGACATCTGCTCACCCCTCGTCGCGCTGTCACTTTTGCGCAGGCTCGGTAGCACGCATCCGACCCGTACCGGGGCGCACGCGCGAGCGGTGCTTCGATATAGGCGATGTTCGCAGCGAGCGATTGCGCGCTCGGGCGGTCGTTGCGAACATCGCCTGTCGCCAGAAACCCGCTCTCTCATTCACGAATGATCTGAATACGCCGCGCCTTGATAGCTGCGGATTTCGGCGATGGTGATCAGCCGTTTCGGTGAACGTGATCAGTATGGAAGTTGGTGTTGCGCGGTCAGAGA
>NZ_FCOG02000470.1 GCF_001544975.2 Caballeronia arationis
AACTTCGAGGACATCCGATACGGCCAGGACTTCATGCCGGAGGCGCATCAGTTGATGAACTATCTGACCTCTCAGGCAGCGATTCCGGAATACCAGGTACGTCTGAAGTGGAGAACCAACACGGTTGCCATGTGGGACAACCTGTCGGTTCAGCACTACGCGGTGGCTGACTACGGCAATGCGCCAAGAAAGATGCTGCGCGCCACCCTCACGGGCACCGCGCTGGTCTGAGCAGACGGCTCCCTCAGCAATTGCATGGTTGCCCGCCTGTCTCCGATGGGCGGGCCAGCCCTGGCACATTCCCGATTTTCCACCACATCCACACCAATGGAGACAAATATGCTTTACGAACAAATCGACACCGCAGTCATCGATGGCGAATCCCTGCCGTGGGTACCGTTGACGCCCTATTCAGAACAGATCCTGGTGAAATACTTCAAGCTTGACCCGATCCGGGGTGAATGGATCGTAATGATGAAGGCACCGCCCGGCGTGCAACTGCCCAAGCACCACCACACCGGCACGGTCTTGGTCTACACGATCGAAGGCAAGTGGAAATACAAGGAGCACGACTGGATCGCCGGGCCGAGCAGCATCGTCTACGAGACCGCTGCCTCGACCCACACGTTTGAAGTCGTCGAGGCAGGCAAAAACGGAGATGTGCTCACGCTGGTTCAGGTGAACGGCGATCTCCTGTTCCTCGACGGGAACGACAACATCGTCGCGTTCGAAAACTGGAAGACCTCGCTGAACCGCTATCTTGCCTATTGCGAGCAGCATGACATTAAGCCGAAAGATCTCACGGCATTCAACTGATCTTCAATCCAAGTGGACTCCCGATATCCCCCGGGGTCCTCGCGACACTCAGTGCGTCGCCCGCAAGACGCACTAGACGGTCCGGTCATATCTGCACTCCAGCACCACGCCGGGTCATCGCAGGTCATATGCGGCGAGAAGATGGCTGCGTGCACGGACCACACAACCCATGTCGCATCGCGATCTCTCCCGCCGTCAGAGCCGTTGTCTGATCGCAAAAACCCAGGAGAGGGGAAACACGGAGTCTCGGTTCGCGTCTTTGAAGCGGAACCGGACAGAGGGGTACGGCCATCTGCCCGCTCCCCGATCACAGACATTACGAACGGAACGACGCCATGAATGGCTTGATGATGCAAAAGAAGTTGTT
>NZ_FCOG02000466.1 GCF_001544975.2 Caballeronia arationis
GACATGAGTTATAGGCGATCTCGGTTCGTGCACAGCCCGAACAGCGCAACACATGTCCACCCAGCGCCGCGCTGCGGCACTGTTCGATGGCCGACATCACCTTCAGCTGCCCGAGGCTCAGTGCTACCGTGCGTCGCCACGTGGCCCCGCAGGCGCGGAAGATGTCCGCGACCTCCAACATCGGTCTGACCGCGCGTCCGTTACTCAGTACGCAGGCGCTCCAGAGGACTGACGACTTCGTGCAGCAAATCGGTGGCGACCTGTGCGTAGAGCGCTGTCGTTTCAAGCTTCTTGTGGCCAAGCAGCACTTGAATCACACGGATATCCACCTTCTGTTCGAGCAGGTGCGTGGCGAAACTGTGGCGCAGCGTATGCATCGATACGCGTTTATCGATTTGTGCGGATTCGGCCGCAGCCCGAATCGCGCGATTCAGTTGCCGTGGAGTCAGCGGGTCAACAGGATCCAGTCCTGGAAATAACCAGCCGCCATCGGGCATCTTGCCTTGGGCGCGCGCCACGCGCCACCAGACTCGCAAGCGTTCGAGCAGCACCGGCGAGAGCATCGCGTAGCGATCCTTACGGCCCTTGCCCTGTTCGACCCGCAACGTCATGCGTTGACTATCAATATCGCCGACCTTGAGCGAGATCACTTCGCTGGCGCGCAACCCAGTGCCGTAGGCGAGCGATAACGCCGTCTGATGCTTTAAATTACCTGTCGCCGCAATCAGTCGTCGGACCTCGTCGGGGCTGAGGATAACCGGCAGGACGCGCGGCACGCGCACTGGCTGCATTCGAGCCATCAGTTCTGGTTTCTGAAGCGTGATCTCGAAGAAAAACTTCAACCCAGTGATCGCGGCATTGAGGGAGACGGGCGATGTTCCGCGATCGACCAAATACAACTGGTAGTTTCGCAGATCTTCGACAGTCGCCGTGTCGGGCGAGCGCTTAAGATATCGGGCGAATTCACGCACAATGCGCAAGTAGCCCGCTTGAGTCTTGGGAGAAAGCTGGCGCATGCGCATGTCGTCCGTCATGCGCTGACGCAGCGGGCTGACGCCCGGTTGAGTGGAGATCATGATGCGGCTCCGTTGAGGAACGAGGCGGATTGCCCCGATCATCAACATACGCAATCGCGCCGCTCCCCTCTCAAGGCCCGCCAAGTCGGGCCGTAGCCCCCTACCGCGCGAGCGGTTTCGTTC
>NZ_FCOG02000465.1 GCF_001544975.2 Caballeronia arationis
GCGTGCAGTTCAATCCAGCGGTACTGCAACGGGTCAGTGTCCTGAAACTCGTCAACGAGCAGATAGGTGAACGCGTAGGGGGCGATGGTGCCTTGCTCCATCCCCTCTACAGCGAGGCGCAGCATGTCCTGGAAATCGATCTTGCCGTTCCGTGCAAGCGCGTCCTGATAAGCGTGATACAGCTCGCCGTCGGCAGTGTTCGGGTCACACCGCCCGAAATTGGTCTTGATCTTCTCGATCGTTGGAATGACGTCCTCTGCCTTCCCGTCGCGGCCGAGTTCCTGCATCACACGGATGAGCAGGCCGAGCCGGTCGCCATCGGAGGCGATATCGAGCGCACGCGCACCGGGGCGTTTCAGTTGTTTGAAGGCGAGGGAATGGAAGGTACCTGCGATCAGGCGCTTCTTCACCGACTCGCCGGCAGCGGCCAGGATGCGCTCACGCAATTCTAGCGCGGCATCCTTCGAGAAGGTGACGGCGCCGACCGTCGCCGAGCTGTCTTGTAGCAGCAGCGCTGCTTTCGTGGCGATCGTTTTCGTCTTGCCCGCGCCCGGGCAGGCGATCGCCACGCAATGCTGGCGCAACTGGGCGACTTCCCGTTGCTGGGGATTGAGTTCGTCCAGCATCGCGCCTCCTTAGTTGCCGCGGACCGTCGTCATCAGCTTCAGATGCGTCATGTACCCGCGAATGCCAAGCGGGTTGAACCGTTTGAGAAAGTTGACGGCCTCGTCGTCGACGTCGGACTGATCGCGAATGCCGTTCCAGACCATGAAGTCGAAGTGATCCATCGCCCGGTCGAACTTCATGATCGCGCTAAGCACGCGCATCGAAAAGCGCGAGTAAGCCTCGACCTCGATATCCATCGCAGGCATAGGAATCGTCGGTTCGAACACAAACTCTTTGTTGGCACGAAGCTCGGCTTCCTTCTGCTGACGGAACCCTTCGGCCACGCGCAGTTGCTCGTCGACGTAGGTCTCGATGCCCGCGAGCAGCTTCTCCAGCGCGCTGTTGACCACATCCTTGTCGTTCTCGCCGAACGTCGACCGGCCGAAACGCTGCATGTTGATGCTCATGCGGTTGATGTACGGCCACCATTGTTCGAAAAGCGGCTTCAGGCGGGTATGGTTCAGACGCACGCGGGCGGTCACGACTGCTGCGCCGGAAAGCTGGCGGTCCAGCAATTGACGGCCGATTTCGCG
>NZ_FCOG02000464.1 GCF_001544975.2 Caballeronia arationis
GCGTGCAGTTCAATCCAGCGGTACTGCAACGGGTCAGTGTCCTGAAACTCGTCAACGAGCAGATAGGTGAACGCGTATGGGGCAATGGTTCCCTGCTCCATCCCCTCTACAGCGAGGCGCAGCATGTCCTGAAAGTCGATCTTGCCGTTCCGTGCAAGCGCGTCCTGATAGGCGTGATACAGCTCGCCGTCGGCAGTGTCCGGGTCGCACCGCCCGAAATTGGTTTTGATCTTCTCGATCGTTGGAATGACGTCTTCTGCCTTCCCGTCGCGCCCGAGTTCCTGCATCACGCGGATGAGGAGGCCGAGCCGGTCGCCATCGGAGGCGATATCGAGCGCGCGCGCGCCGGGACGCTTAAGTTGCTTGAAGGCCAGCGAATGGAAGGTGCCTGCGATCAGGCGCTTCTTCACCGACTCGCCGGCAGCGGCCAGGATGCGCTCGCGCAATTCGAGCGCGGCATCCTTCGAGAAGGTGACGGCGCCGACCGTCGCCGAGCTGTCTTGTAGCAGCAGGGCTGCTTTCGTGGCGATCGTTTTCGTCTTGCCCGCGCCCGGACAGGCGATCGCCACGCAATGCTGGCGCAACTGGGCGACTTCCCGTTGCTGGGGATTGAGTTCGTCCAGCATCGCGCCTCCTTAGTTGCCGCGGACCGTCGTCATCAGCTTAAGGTGCGTCATGTACCCGCGAATGCCAAGCGGGTTGAAGCGCTTGAGGAAGTTGACGGCTTCATCGTCGACGTCCGACTGATCGCGAATGCCGTTCCAGACCATGAAGTCAAAGTGGTCCATCGCCCGGTCGAACTTCATGATCGCGCTAAGCACGCGCATCGAAAAGCGCGAGTACGCCTCGACCTCGATATCCATCGCAGGCATCGGGATCGTCGGCTCGAACACAAACTCTTTGTTGGCACGAAGCTCCGCTTCCTTCTGCTGACGGAACCCTTCGGCCACACGCAGTTGCTCGTCGACGTAGCTCTCGATGCCCGCAAGCAGCTTTTCGAGCGCGCTGTTGACCACTTCCTTGTCGTTCTCGCCGAAAGTCGAGCGGCCGAAACGCTGCATGTTGATGCTCATGCGGTTGATGTACGGCCACCATTGTTCGAACAGCGGCTTCAGGCGGGTGTGGTTCAGACGCACGCGGGCGGTCACGACTGCTGCGCCGGAAAGCTGGCGGTCCAGCAATTGACGGCCGATTTCGCG
>NZ_FCOG02000463.1 GCF_001544975.2 Caballeronia arationis
GCGCACGTACGGATCTGCGGAGGGGGTGATAGGCGACTGTCATTCCTACTCCAACAGACAATCCGAGCCGGTACACGCAGGAGAGGCTCGGCATTCCCGTCACGTCGACGGCCGTGTGCACGGCGCGCCAGATGCTGCGTCTGCTCAAACTCGATCCGAAGCTGCCGGGTGCGGGCGCTTACCTCGGCGACGCCGCCGGCCTTTGATGCATGACATGGAAGGCGCGTGCTCAAGACGCGCGCCCCGAGACAAGCAATCAGGAGACATCGAATGGAACAGAAGGCAACGGCGGCGGGTGGAAGAGGGACTTACATCGCGACCGTGCTAGGCGCCGCGCTTGGCATGGCAGTCGGTTTTGCGGCAATCTTTATTTCGACCAATGGCGTGTTCATTCCGGCCGTGTTGCGCGACTTTCACTGGGGCCGGGCTCAGGCGGCGCAGTCTTATGCGGCCTCCATGCTCGGGCTCGCGCTCGTCAGCCCACTAGTCGGAATACTGATGGACCGCTTCGGTGTGCGGCGGGTGGTTTTGATCTCGGCAATCGTCTTTGCCAGCGCGCTCGCCTGCATGGGGCTGCAGGACGGACATCAGGGTTGGTGGATCGCGCTTTCGCTTGTCATCGGTATGTCTGGGGCCGCGACTTCTGTGCTCGGCTATCTCGCGATCCTCCCGCAATGGTTCGACCGCAGATTGGGACTTGCCATCGGTCTCGCAATGGTCGGGCTCGGAGTGGGCACGATCGTGTTGCCGGCGCTTTCGCAACATCTTATCGCCGGGTTCGGGTGGCGCGGCGCGTATCAGATTCTCGCCGGGATCTCGCTTGTTGGCGCCGTCATCGCATACACCCTGCTGCGCGAGAGGCGAGGGCATGCGAAAGCGTCACCGATGCGTGGCAGCGGAGAATTTGCTACCGATGCTTCCATTAGCGGGCGACTGAAGCTCTTTCGGATCGTTGTCATCTTTCTCGCGGCGTTCCTTGCGTCGAGCGCCGCGCTTTCGCTCGGACCACACCTTCCGGCTCTGCTGATCGATCGTGGCATATCGGCACACGACGCGGCTCGCAGTGCGTCGCTCGTCGGGCTAGATTCCTTGACTGAATTGATCTTGTAGCAGTCGAGTCAAGTTTCTACGCGGCGATTTTGACCTGATCGCACCAGGTGTTAACGGCCTTCTCAGCGGTGCGGAAGCTGCGCTGCAAAG
>NZ_FCOG02000462.1 GCF_001544975.2 Caballeronia arationis
GCGTCTGCGACGTCGCCAGCTATCTGCTTCAGCATATCTGCTGCCCGTATGCCCAGCCGCATCCGCAACTGCTGCGACCACACCATCACCCCGTCAAAATCTCCGCTAACCACGAACAACAGCAAGACGGGAGGCGGGGCGTGTCGCCTGTTGGGCAGCGCATGAAGCTCAGCCCAACACCCGCGCGTATCTAGATAAGCGGTGCGTTCGGCCATGTTCAGCAGTTCAAGAGCGAAATCTTCGCACTGGGGACTTCCAGCCGCGCGTCCCGTCAGTCGGAATTGGACAGTAACCTGGTCAACCGCATCATTGGGAACGCTGATGGCGACGTCTTCACCGCAATCATTGAATTTGGACAGCGTCTCCGCCACGTCACGCGTGTCAAGAGCGTCGTAATTGACGTGTGGAGGCGGGATCTCACCCCGCTCGACAGCCGAGAAATCGGGCACTAACCATAGACCAAGGACGTGGCGAAATGTCGACATGACCGGTTCCTCGAGCGTGGCGGGAGTGGTAGTCGATGGTATACGTGAAATTTTGAGGTGCCGCCAGGCCTTTATCGGCGTGAAACTGGCGCGCACAGATCAGGCGGCTGCAGCTACCGCCGTCAGTTGCGCTTCCACGACGAATCGTGATTCGAAGTTCTTCGACGTGCCGGAGATCATGAGCGACTCTCTCGCACGCGTCATCGCGACGTAAAACAAACGCCGCTCTTCTGGTTCGGTGGACTTTGGGTCCGGCACGATCGTCTCCTCGCTGCGCGCAATCCACACGTGGTCCCATTCCAGCCCTTTCGAGCTGTGCATGGTCGTCAGGATAAGCGCGCCCGGCGTCGGCTCATTGTTGTCCTGGCGCAGGAACAGCAGCCGCTCGGCGAAACTGCCGGAAAGGCGTGACAGGACGTCGTTCGTCGCCTGAATCGCCCGGATCGCTGAATCCTTCTTCGCGTATTTCAGCATCCACTCGGCGACGCCGGAGAGCGTTAGCGAATAGAACTTGCGATCGCACAGGCTTTGCCATTCGGCGAGCCGCTTCATGAACTCGCGATAGTTGGTCGCCACGTCCTCTGGCAGCCCGAGGGCAACCAACTCCGCCCGTCCTTTTTGGGTCAGTTCTGCCCCCATATCGGCATGGAGTGCGCGTAACTGCTGAGCGGTCAGCCCTAGGTGCGCGAGTACAGCATCAAGGCCCGTGTCCTTGAT
>NZ_FCOG02000461.1 GCF_001544975.2 Caballeronia arationis
GCTGGACGCGGGTTGTCGCGGCATGGCAAAACGCCTATAATGAGCGGGCATTTTGCCGATATGGAGCATCGATGGAAACCATCGCTTTTATACCGACCGGCGCCGGAGATCCGCGCCGCACGGAGTTCGCGTTTCTCGAACACCTGTTGGCAAGCCGCATTCGCGGCGACGCTGACCTTGCCGACCTGGCTCATGAACGGGTCGACGTCGACGTGATTGATCGACTCAGTGCGCAAGGCCTCAAGGCAGACGAGTTGACCTTCATTATCCCGCGGCGCACGCTGACGCACCGTCGACAGCAGCATGAACGACTTTCGACGGAGGAATCCGACCGTGCCATTCGCCTGGCCAGAATTATCGCGCAGGCGCATGCGGCATTCGGTGGCAACGACAAGGCGATGCGTTGGTTGCGCAATCCACAAAATCGCTTCGCTGGTCGCAGCGCTCTTGTGATGGCGGGTACGGAACAGGGCGCCCGCTTGGTCGAGGAGGCGCTTGTACAGATCGACGAAGGGTATTTCGCCTGATGGTGCTCTGGCGGATCAGTAATTTCGCCGATCTGAAAGGAGTAGGCGGGCTGCGCGCCCCCGGGCGCTGGCATACCGCAGGACGGCCAGTCGTTTATCTAGCAGAGCATCCCGCCGGCGCGCTTCTGGAAACGCTCGTTCATCAGGAGATCGGCTCCGCCGCTGACCTGCCCGACACCTACCGATTGTTGCGCGTGGAGGTCGGTGAGCGAGTCAAGATCGCCGAGTTGGGAGAGGGCGCACTGCCCGAAGACTGGCGCGAAAATCCGTCCTGGACACAGGCTTCTGGCAGCGAATGGCTTCAGGGAGGCGCCACCGCGTTACTCAAGTTGCCCAGCGCTATTTTGCCCTTCGCATTCAACTACATTCTGAACCCGCTACACGAAGACGCGACCGATATCAGCGTAAGCATGGTCATCGATGTGCGTCATGATCCGCGGATCCTGCGCCTGTTGACACGAGCTTAGTTCGGTAGGGCTATGCTGCGGTTCGTCTGCACGCGGGCTATGCCGGCGTACTCCGCGACGAAGCGATCGCGGCGCGGCCCCCAATAGACTTGGCAACACACAGCGCCATTTTTTCCTGACTCAGGCATGCTCATGGTGGGCCCGTTGTCCGGGCGGAGCCGACGTTCGAACGTCCGCATGAAAGCGTAAGCCAACGTCCGTAGGTGGCCG
>NZ_FCOG02000460.1 GCF_001544975.2 Caballeronia arationis
ATGAGCGGACTGGCCCAGCGCGTCGCGTCAACCTTGTGGGTCTCCTTTGCGATGCCCGACACCTGATCCCGCGACCCTGCACCAGTCGTCCAGGCCACATGCCGCAACGGTATCGCCTGGCGTGCGCTTCGTCGCATGCGTCTCTCGAAGTGCTCCATGAAGCCGGGCGCGAGTTGCGGGTTGCCACCGACGCTGCGGATTCGATCGAGCAACTGATCAAAGGCCGCGACCGGATCGTCCTGCACAAGATACGTTTCCATCTCCAGCAAGCCATGCCCCGAGTAACGGAAGCCGCGCGGCAGCCGGTGGCCGTCGCGCGAGCAGATGCGCTTCACAAGAACCGCGTTGAGCACCATCGCTTCGTTGAAGCCGCAGGCAAAGGACAACTGTGTGTACATGCGATTGCTCCAAAAGGTGAGCAGGCGCAAGCCCGCGAAGGGGACATGCCCCTGCGGGTTGAGATAGGAAAATTGATTGAGCGGTGAGCTTGTGAAGGCGCCGCAACGTCGATGCGCGAGATGCGCGGGTGATCGACAGACGATACCTGCTGGAGATTGCTCATACAGGCAGAAAGACGAGCATTTGATGGTGCCTCTCGTCAAACGCTTCCGAAAGTTATCCCCAGTTTCTCTGGATAAGCTTGGGGATAACTATCTCGGCCGCAATGATCGGTTGCGACGATCGTCCTGGTGCTGCCGCCGACCAACGCTATCCGGATAGCGGCCGTTTTGGGGAATGACGCACAAAAACATATAGCTTTCGCCCGCGTGCATTACGCCGCGCTTTCGGCTCGGCGATCAAACGGTCCGTACGGCCGGCGAAAGACGCCTCATTCGGAGCGTCTTTCGGACACCGTTGCTCGCGGCGTCCGACGAAAATTGGGCACCGAATCCGCAATGCATAAAAAACGATCACCGACGTTATGAAGCTCAGTCACATCATCACCGTCGCCATACTCTGCGCATCCGCTGTTAGCTCCATAGCAGGGGTCGGCTTGGTCGCTCGCCAATTCACGCTCGAGCGCACCGCTGTGCAGGTCGTCGTCAACACGGCGGTCGTTGAACGCATGCAGGGTGTTTCCGACGCAGTCGGATATCTGTCAGCGGCGGATCAACAAGCGTTGCTCCAGAAATATGGCTTTTCCGATCGCGATGCATTCGACGAGGCGTTGCGAGATAGGCGTCGGGAACTTGGCGAGGCGCAG
>NZ_FCOG02000459.1 GCF_001544975.2 Caballeronia arationis
GCCGCCACGCTCGCCTCAGCAACCCAACCTCAAAACGCTAAACATTAACCCCCCTGTTGCACTTCGGCTTGAAACCGCCACCAATTACTGGTGGCTGGATGTTTATTGCTTTGGCCGCTATCCGCAAGCGGCGCTACATTATCTGCAGCAAACCGGCGAAGCGCCGCACATCGAACCGGGTGATCTGGAAATCTTTCAACGCGGCGTACCCGACTTTGTCGGCGTGAACTACTACTACACCACCACGTTTACCCAGAACCCGCTCGATGGCGTGGGCATGAAGCGTATCAACACCACCGGCCAGAAAGGCACCACACCATCAAGCGGCGTGCCCGGCCTGTATCGCACCACCGCTAACCCAAATCTGGAAACATCCAACTGGGACTGGGCTATCGATCCAACCGGCTTGCGAATTGCTTTGCGTCGTATCTCCAGCCGTTACGCGCTACCAATGATGATTACCGAAAACGGTCTGGGTGAGTTCGACACGCTGGACGCGGATGACACCATTCACGACGCCTACCGCATTGCCTACCTGAAAGGCCACCTTGAAGCTTGCCAGCAAGCGATCAGCGATGGCGTGCAATTGCTGGGTTACTGCGCGTGGTCGCTTACCGATATCTTGAGCTGGCTGAATGGGTATCAAAAACGCTATGGCTTTGTATACGTTGACCGTGACGAGGCCAATGAAAAAGACCTGCGCCGGATAGCGAAAGACAGCTTTTATTGGTATCGAGATGTGATTGCCAGCAATGGTAAAAAACTTTAGTGAGAGCGGACGTTGTCGTTGCGGAAACTGGAATGGCGGCAACGGGTCGAGATGGAATGGACACCGCCCTCCCTTCGGGGAGGTGGGCATGATTGAGGGCCTCCAGAACCGAACGGCATCAATGTGCCAAAGTGGAGTTGCGACACAACCACTTGAGGAACGGAGGCCCCAAATGAATGCTACGACATACGGACTGGATGTTGCAAAGCGGGTGTTCCAGTTGTACTGGGTCGACGCCCAAACCGGCGAGATTGCGAATCGGAGGTTTGGCCGTGACGATCTGATCGCGTTTCTGGCTCAGCGTCCCGCCGGGCGTGTCGCTCTCGAAGCGTGCGGGAGCGCTCACTGGTGGGCACGTAAAATTCAGGCGTTGGGACACGAGGTCGTGTTGTTGCATGCGCAGTTCATCCGACCATTTGTGCAAACGAACAAGACC
>NZ_FCOG02000457.1 GCF_001544975.2 Caballeronia arationis
TAGTACTACAGCCGTAGGTACGCCGGAAGCACACCTCCGCGTCGTCGATAATGACACTGCTGGGCTCGGTACTGATGTCGGCGCCGCCATATTGACCACGACATCACATGCTCGACGGAGTGCAGCGTTCGCCATATGAGGCGACACAATAGCCGACGGATCTCCTGGATGCTGAATGGCAGTGAACCTTCAGCTGTTTTTTTTGGCCTGCGCTCTCAGGCCAGCAAGTACCGCGTGCGCCAACAACGCCAGAGTGACGTGGCGGTACCAGCCCTGCCAGCGACGCACCTCATATTGGTCGAGGCCGCATTCACCCTTGGTTGCCTCAAAGCCGATTTCGATCTCCCATCGCCTGCCAGCGACGTTGACCAGAGTCCGACGGGTGACCTTGCTGCGGGGCGCGTAGACGACGAAATACGCATGCTCGCGATTCTCGTCAAGACTTCGGCGCACCAGCAGATAATGACCAAAGCGACGCTCCTCGGCGCTCAGCTGCAGACGCCACAACGGCGTAAGTGCCCAGTCATACAGACGCGCGCCTTTTGCGCCGATTCCGGCCGAGAGGCGGCGCCAAGCTTGCGGTGGCAAGGCGTGTGCAATCTTGTCGGCGCGCATAGTGGTCGGGCCTTGCCACCACAGTGGTTCGTTTTTCTTCACCGCCAGCACGAATGGTTGTGCGCGCGACTCGAGCCACAGCCGCAAAGGACGGTCACCGCCATATACCTCATCACCGGTGACCCAGCCGCAGGGTACTCCCGCATCGAGCGCCCGTTCAAGCATCTGGCGCGCGAGCTGCGGCTTGGTTGCAAATCCCACCGCGTCAGGGATGCCCGCAACCTTGCAGCGAGGACGATCGTCGATCCATGACTGGGGCATATACAGTTCGCGATCGATAAAAGCGCTCGCTCCGTTGCCCGCATAGCAGAGAAACACACCAATCTGGCTATTCTCGATGCGACCAGCCGTACCACTATATTGGCGCTGCACGCCGGCAGAGTGTTCACCCTTCTTGAGGAATCCCGTCTCATCCACAATCAGCACCGCCTCACGCTCGCCGAGTTGCTCAACGACGTATTCGCGCAGTACGTCGCGCGCCGCGTCGGGATCCCACTGTGCTCTTTCGAGAAGGTGCTGCACACCATCGGGCGTGGCTTCGCCGATCCATTCGGCAAGCTGCCAGCCGTTCTTGCGTTCGACCGTACCAAGCAAACCTTTTAGATAGGCTA
>NZ_FCOG02000455.1 GCF_001544975.2 Caballeronia arationis
CCGGTGAGGAAAATGCAGCGGATGTCATTTGTGCTCCCGACCGAATTACCGATCGCATTGACCGCTGCTTCCGGTACCGACTGAGCCTGTGCGGCGTAGTGCCCCAGATCGATCTCTTCGTTGAAAACGTAGTAGGGCGTGCCTGCGCGAACCGCCTCGTCGATTTCTTCGATCGCCAAGGCCGACTCGTTCGTCGCTGCACCGATAAGCTCCGCCATTTTCTGGAAGAAATGGGACGCGCCGCTCTGATGTCCGCCACTACGACGCTCTTCCATCGTCAGCCCCTTGGCGACGACCCAGTCGGTCGTGTAGTAACCGACGTCGATGATCATATTGCGCTGCGACGGGGCAAAGTCGGGGTGCTGTGAAAAATGAACCAGAGCGCCCAACGGTTGAGGCAGCACCATCAGATTTCCGACGCGAACTTCCTCATCGCCGAACTGCAGCGTTCCCGAAAACTTGCTGCGCAACGCCTCGGCGTGTTGTTGAAATGTCTGAACGGGCAGTCCGAGCACAAGCCGGTCGACCGACGATACGTTGGCGAAGTGGAAGGCTCCGCCGAGGAGCGCTTCATAGCTATCCGTAGTGCAATAGTTGCCGACGAGCGTGCGACCAGGGTCGCCGTTGCGAGAGGTCAACGGCACTTCCGGTCCGACCTCGTACTGCTTTCCGTTGACTTCAATTCCAACGGTCCGGACTGCCTTCAACACGCCGTTGCTTTGCTTCGTCATCGTCTTAGCCTGATAGTCAGGGGTCAGAGACGGAAACATGAACGTTGAGACTTCCGAGCCGTTGCGAACGGCAACCTTGGTGTTCCCATATCCGACGTCCACGGCAAGGACGGATGCATGCGTTTTCATTGTGTTCATTCTCTCTCCAGAGCAGTTCGATTGGTGCGCTATCTGCCCGTTATCTGACCGAAAAGTGGCAGATGGGCGGTGGTGACGGCTCCCTTTCTCCAAACGTCCGGATAAGTGTCAGGTATCTCCCCCAAAACGGTGAGATAAAAATCTGCCCTCTGAGGCGGCGAAAATCTGTCAGTTATCTGAACGAAATCGGTGAGAAAAGTCCCCGTTACGCCTGTCCAACTCTACAGAGCGACACGCAATGTCAAGGAAGCAAAAGCTCGCAACATTTAGGCAGCTTTTAACTCTTCGATTGTTCAAGGCGCCGGTATTCTTTTAATTACCAACCGCGCGCATGCGCATCGACCCTCCTGAAAAGGACCATCGAGGGGACCGCTTTGCCT
>NZ_FCOG02000453.1 GCF_001544975.2 Caballeronia arationis
CGGGTTCGTCAACTGGAAATGCGCGCCGACGATGAGCCGGATATTCGCTTCCTTGGCGGCAACATGCGCGCGGACGATGCCGGCGAGCGAACACTCGTCGGTGATGGCGATCGCGAGATAGCCGAGCTGCTCCGCGCGCACGATCAGTTCTTCCGAGTGCGAGGCGCCGCGCAGGAACGTGAAGTTGGAGAAGCACTGCAACTCGGCATAGCCGGGCAGCATGGAGGCGTACACGTCCAACGCGCTACCCGAACAGACCGTGCAGGAACCATCGAGGATCTTCTTCGTCGCGGCTTCCAACCCGCTCGCGGTAGATCCAGTAGCAGGTGTGGTCGTCGGCCTCCGCGACGAAGTAATCGCGTGTGACGAGCTCGCCTGCCCACCATCCGGCTTCAACACGCTCACCGGGCGACACCGTGCGCAACGGACTGCCGTAAAACGGGCGGTGCTGGCGCGTCATCAACTGCACGGGCGTCTCAAGCAGCCACGATGGGCGGGGCTGATCGCCGGGAAGCGGGCAGCCTTTGGCGTCGCTGGTCACCGGGACCCAGTTCGATACGATCTCGGGGCGGTGATCGGCGACGGGCGCGGCGCGCAGCACGTTCTCATGACCCAGGCGTGCAACGAGCAGCTCCATCAACCGGTTATGGTCGGCGGCGCTGCCGCCCGGCTCGGGAAATAGCGTGTCGGACGGCGGCTCGGCCGCTTCGACGTCGTTCACTTCGAGACGCACGGCGATGACGGCGGCCGCAAGCTCGACGCGACCAAGCCGCTCTTTCAGCAAGCGCGTCAGGTGTTCCTCGTGCCAAGTCGGTTCCGCGAGCGCCACCTCGATCGTCGTTGGCGGCAACGCCGCGCGCCCGCGCTCATGTTCAAGTTCGATCGAGAAGCGCGTGAGCGCCAGTTGCTTGCTCGCGAGCCAACCGGTCAACTGCACGATGAGCCGACGCGCGACAAAGAGCACGGCTTCGGCATGCTCGACGCGGTCGGGCAGTTCGATACGTGCATTGAACGACGGCGGCGTCTGGACCCATTCGTAAAGCTCGGGCGCTTCCCCAACGGCGCGATCGAGCGTATCCAGAATTGCGGTGCCGCAGCGCTTCTTGAGGCCGGCGCGCGGCAAGCGCCGCAGGTCCGCGACGCTCGTGCATCCGAGTCCGTCAAACCAGTCGGCGTAGCGCCGGGCTTCCAAAACCAGCAGGGCGGGCAAGCGCGGTAACTGCCGCATGAGCGAGCGGATGGAAAGACGCAGGCC
>NZ_FCOG02000598.1 GCF_001544975.2 Caballeronia arationis
CTTTGCAGCGCAGCTTCCGCACCGCTGAGAAGGCCGTTAACACCTGGTGCGATCAGGTCAAAATCGCCGCGTAGAAACTTGACTCGACTGCTACAAGATCAATTCAGTCAAGGAATCTAGCGAACGCTGTCTCGGTTCAGCGCGCCTGAACAGGCCAGCCAGTCTCTCATGCAATTCATCCAGTTCACGTTCCCATGCTTTAGCAATCTCTTTCATAGTCCTATACAAAGTAGTTGTACTAACGTAGTATAGGAAAAAATAACTACGGCTGTAGTGTTAGGCAGCATTCCTCCAACCAGCTTTCCCTGCATCGATCATTGACCTGTCGGCGCGAGCAATTATTTGCGCAACCATCCGTCTTCAAGCCTGCTCGCCGTAGACCACGCCACCCCGAGGGAGCGAGGCTGATCATAACGCGGCCGATCTCGCCGTGCGTTCGTTGCTCACGTTGCGTCTGCGCATCTGTCACCTCAATTCGAGAATTGTTCTTTAGTACTACAGCCGTAGGTACGCCGGAAGCACACCTCCGCGTCGTCGATAATGACACTGCTGGGCTCGGTACT
>NZ_FCOG02000451.1 GCF_001544975.2 Caballeronia arationis
TCGATCTCACCGAGTTCGATACGGAAGCCGCGAATCTTGACCTGATGATCGTTGCGGCCGAGGAACTCCAGATTGCCGTCAGCGCGATAGCGCGCGAGGTCGCCCGTGCGATAGATGCGTGCGCCTGCAACGAACGGACTGGCGACAAACCGTTGCGCGGTGAGTGCCGCGCGCCGCAGATAGCCTCCCGCGAGACCCGCACCGCCGATGTAAAGCTCGCCGGTGACACCAAGGGGCACGGGGCGCAGATATTCGTCGAGCACGTATGCCCGACTGTTGGCAAGCGGCTGTCCGATGGGGATCGACGTGCTATAGGAGACGGCGCGGTTCAGCGCATGGGTCAGTACGCCCACGGTCGTTTCGGTCGGCCCATAGTGATTGAGAATACGCAGCCCGGGTTTGAGTGCCTGCAAGGACATGATCCATTCGGACCGGGTTGCTTCCCCGCCCAGCACCAGCAACTGCGTGGGCAGCGCCAGCGGATCGAGCGTCTCGTCCACGAGTGCCCGCAGGTGACCCGGCACGATTTTCAGAACGCCGATATTCCGCTGACGCATGTATTGCCCGAAGAGATAGCCATCGGAGGTCCGCTCGGTCGACAACACATGCAGTTCATGACCCGCCACCAACGCACCGAACAGGATCGTATGGCCGAGGTCGGTGGCGATCGTCGAGGCCAGGGCCATACTGCTCGGCGTGGGCACGTTCATCTTGGCCAGCACGCCGCTCAGATAGTTGGCAAGGTTCCGGTGACTAAGGACGACGCCCTTGGGCTTGCCGGTGGAGCCGGAGGTGTAGATCACATAAGCCGGGTGCTGCGGGCGCGCGTTGATGGCGGGCTGGGCGTCGGGACAGGCTTCGATCAAACTCGTTTCGGTGTCGGTACATACGACGGGCAGGTTCTGCACGACGTCCGAGAAGTGCTCGAGAAGCTGTGCCTGAGTGACGAGCAGCGACACGTGCGCGTCGTTGAGCACGTACCCGAGCCGCTCCGCGACAGAGGTGGATTCCAGCGGCACATAAGCGCCCCCGGCCTTGAGAATCGCCATCAACGCGACGATCATGCCGGTGCCGCGCTCCATGCACAGCGCCACTCGATCTTCCGGATTGACGCCCAGCGCAATCAGATGATGCGCAAGCTGGTTGGCGCGTGCATTGAGTTGCGCATAGGTGAGCGACTCGTCTTCGAAGACCAGCGCGATTGCATCGGGCGTGCGTTGAACTTGTTGCTCGAAGAGCTGATGGATACACAGATGCTCCGGATAAGGCGCAGCGGTGTCGTT
>NZ_FCOG02000448.1 GCF_001544975.2 Caballeronia arationis
TTACCGAGAACTGGATCGGCGCTCACGAACGCCAAGATGAGACCGTGAGAAAGGCGCAAGAACTCGGCACTCTCGAGTGAATTAACAGCGGCCCCAAAATTGCGCAACGAAGAATGTGCTGCTTCTTCGTATCGCGACGTTGCTGAAGCGCTCATCCGAGCCCTGGATGGCGTGGATATAACGGCCGCGGCTATTTCGTCGTTGACGACGGCGGCAGTTCTTTGTTTCTCGCGTTCTCGTCGTCGAATGCCTTGCGGAATCCGTATCGCTAGAGCTGCGTGGCCAGCGTCTCCACTCCTCCGCGCTCGCTCGTGACTTCCATGTGAATGTGATTGTCCCTGAGAATCTCCGCCGCCCGATCGATGTGAGTGTCCTGGCGATGGCGTGGGGGCTTGCCGCCGCGGCCAATACAGCCTTTGCCGAAATTTTCGATCGCTTTGGCCGCGTCGATGAGTTGCTGCACGGCTTTCTCGCTCATTGGATTGATCACCATTCCCTGCGCGGCGCTTCGCTAGATTCCTTGACTGAATTGATCTTGTAGCAGTCGAGTCAAGTTCTCTACGCGGCGATCTTGACCTGATCGCACCAGGTGTTGACGGCCTGCTCGGCGGTGCGGAAGCTGCGCTGCAAAGACGCTGGCGAGGCGGCTGGCGCCTGAGGGCTAACCAATGCAAGGCCCGGGCGCAAGATGCGCGAATATACGCGCGTGTAGAAGAGTGCCGTTTGCAGTCCACGATTTGTGAGCCGATAGCGGTGGGTCTTGGGCACTCGCTCGATCAGGCCGTGCAAGCGCAGGCGTCGCAGTTCGTAGCTCATGCGTCCCGGGCCGATTTCGCCGGGACGCAGGCCCAGCAGCACGGCGTAGGCTTGCCGCAGGTCTTGATTGGTAAAGCCGCGTGCGACGAAGACGAACATCACCAGCGCCTGCAGCAGCGCCTGGACCTTCGGGTCGGCAAAGCGCAGCGCCGGTGCACGCTGCCCGTGAACGTGGCGCGCACGCTGCAGGTCCTGAAACGCGTCCTCGCCCAATGCGCAGTCGTGGCTGATCTGTTCGATTTCGAGCATGCGCCGATTCGCTGCAAAGCCGATGCTGCGCAGCTCGGGCAAGTTGCGCAGCAGTCGTCCGACGCCAAAGTCGCGGGTGTCGTTGATGGTGGTCTCGGTACGTAGCGCCTGATCCTCCTTGTGGTACTGCTTGATGCGTGAACGCTTGTAGTCCACATGCAGCGAAGGGGTGACCCCTTCGGTAATCACCCGGGTGCGAAAGCGCCCCGGGGTGCGCCGATTGACGCGGCGATCGAAGATCAGTTGCACTTGGCCCGGGCG
>NZ_FCOG02000445.1 GCF_001544975.2 Caballeronia arationis
TGAAGCGCCCCGGAAATGTAGGAGACTTTGGATCTTGGCTGTAACGGGAGATTTGAAGAATGGAAAACGCAAGCAAAGTAAAGAAGCCGACGGGGGCGAGATATTCCGATGAGGTTCGGGAGCGTGCGGTCCGGATGGTCTTGGAGCACCAGCACGAATACGAGACGCAGGGCGCGGCGATGCGTTCGATTGCCTCGAAGATGGGCATGTCGCGTGAGACGCTGCGCAATTGGGTTAATCAAGCCGAGCGCGATCGCGGGCAGCGGGCGGGCTCAACGACGACGGACCTGGCGCGGCTCAAGGAGCTGGAGCGTGAGAATCGGGAATTGCGCACGGCCAACGAGATTTTGCGCAAGGCGTCCGCGTATTTCGCGCAGGCGGAGCTCGACCGCCGACCAAAGTCATGATCACGTTTATCGACGATCACCGTGCGCTTTACGGGGTCGAGTCGATCTGCCGGTTGCTGCCGATCGCCCCGTCGACATACTATCGGCATACGGTTCGCCGCCACGACCCGCAGCAACGGTCGACACGAGCGCGCCGCGACGCTGTATTGAAGACCCAGATTAGACAGATCTGGGAGGACAATTTCGCCGTGTATGGGGTACGCAAGGTGTGGCGACAACTGTTGCGTGACGGGGTGAAGGTTGCGCGCTGCACGGTCGAGCGCCTGATGAAAGCGATGGGCCTCCAGGGTGTGCGGCGCGGCCGCGTGATCAGAACCACTCGGCGAGATGATGCGGTGCCGTGCCCATCGGACTTGGTCAAGCGGCAGTTCCGGGCCGACCAACCTGATGCGCTGTGGGTCGCGGATTTTACGTACTGTTCGACGTGGTCAGGCTTCGTGTACGTAGCGTTCGTGACCGATGTGTTTGCACGGCGCATCGTGGGATGGCGCGTATCGACCTCGATGCGCACAGACTTCGTACTCGATGCGTTAAATCAGGCGCTGCACGAACGCCAACCGGGCGAGGGTCTCATACATCACTCGGACCACGGGTCGCAATATCTTTGCATTCGCTATACAGACCGCTTGCTGGGTGCAGGTGTGCAACCATCAGCGGGCAGCGTCGGTGATTCGTACGACAACGCATTGGCCGAAACCATCAACGGTTTATACAAAGCGGAGGTCATCCATCGGCGCTCATGGCCTGACTTGCAGGCCGTTGAGCTGGCGACACTCGAATGGGTCCATTGGTATAACCATCGCCGGCTGCTCGGCCCACTCGGCTATGTGTCGCCTGCTGAAGCAGAGGAAGCTTACAATCGGAAACAGGCGTTGGCCGCACGCGCGGCGTAACGCCAAACTCGCCGGTCTCCGACAAACCCGGGGCGCTTC
>NZ_FCOG02000603.1 GCF_001544975.2 Caballeronia arationis
TTACCGAGAACTGGATCGGCGCTCACGAACGCCAAGATGAGACCGTGAGAAAGGCGCAAGAACTCGGCACTCTCGAGCACATAACCACTGCAAATCAACCCTTCGGCGAATGGAACAAGGTCTTCCCTGACCCTGCCATGACGATCGCCGCTGTCGATCGCTTGGTCCATCACTCAACCATCTTCGAGCTCAACGTCGAAAGCTATCGACGGCGCACCGCACTGCAACGCAAGCAGCAAGGACCCGGACGCCCCGCGCAGTTCGCAACGCCGAACAACGTTGGTGTGCCGCCGCTTCACGAGAACGACTCATGACGCAACCAGATGACGCGCAAAACAACGCGACCCACGTCAGCGTGAATCAATAAACGCGCGTCAATCAACAACCGCTTGCCAGCGTCAATCAACATCGGCATCATCAACTTCGCCGCGACATTCTCATCTTGTTTGTCGCGCGCCTCTCATCCAGATCGCCGCGCCATACGGGATGACCTTTTTGCCTGGACTGCGTGTCACGCACTATCGCAAGCGCGCAATCATCGCATATCTGTTCGAGGGCG
>NZ_FCOG02000443.1 GCF_001544975.2 Caballeronia arationis
CTTTGCAGCGCAGCTTCCGCACCGCTGAGAAGGCCGTTAACACCTGGTGCGATCAGGTCAAAATCGCCGCGTAGAAACTTGACTCGACTGCTACAAGATCAATTCAGTCAAGGAATCTAGCGCAATTGGCACGATCCACTCCGACAGATGCGGGTCAACGAGCGTCACGCCCTCGACTGCGGAGATCACGGAAATAGCGGGCGTGATCATGGAGTCGCCGTAGAACATGGCGGCGCCAAACACGCCGAGGGTCAGCAACACGCGACGCAGTCGAACCGGTGCAACGTCCGATGCAAGCGCGGTCAGCGCAAGGATGCCACCTTCTCCATCGTTGTCCGCGCGCATGACGAAGGCTACGTACTTGAACGTCACCACGACGATGATCGACCAGAGGATCAGGGACACAATCCCGTAGACGTTCGTCGGACTGACGCCGCCTGCGGCTTTCAGGCACTCCCTGAGTGTGTAGAGCGGGCTTGTGCCAATGTCCCCGAACACGACGCCGATGGCGCCGAGCGCAAGGCCGGGCATTCCCCGCGTTTCGTGTGTGGTCGTCTGAAGGGCCGATGTAGACATAGTGCCAGCTTGATGAGTGAGTCGAGCAGATGCGCCTGATCCGCGAATCGGCGAGATACAGCACGATTCGAACCTGACGATTCGTCGGGAGTATGGTGACCAAGAGCGCGTTCGCTCTCGACCATCACATCCTTCGCGCTGCTCGAAAGGTGCGAACTACCTGAGATTCCAGATTCCCCAGATCGCTATGGCCAGACCGATCGCCATACCGCCGCCAAAAAGAACGTAAGTTGCCACGATTGTCTCCATAAAGGTCCCTAGGCAGGCCGCCCTGTCAGGCCGGACGAGGTAGAGATCCTACGTGGCGGTCCTTTCATGCTTGATACAAGCCATCCCTTTCAGTGCGAAGTAAATCGACTGCGCTGAGCCGTGTTGAAATGCATGACGAAGGTACGCGACGATCGCGCCGTGGCGCAAATGCCGGGTGGCATTTTCGACGGTTGACAGTCTTGCACTGCGGCACTGCGTGATGTCTTGCTAATCGAAATCAATATCAATTAGCTCTGGATGCAGTTGGACGTATAAGAGAACCAGCCAGCGCCGCGAGCAAATGGGCGAAATATAGGTGATAGGGGGTGGAGTACCGTCGGTACCGACCTGCCGCGTATCGACGGCTGCGAGAAAGGCTTTCTTCGCATCGACACGTACCCAGACATACGCCATTACCAAGCTCGAGAGTGCCGAGTTCTTGCGTCTTTCTCACGGTCTCATCTTGGCGTTCGTGAGCGCCGATCCAGTTCTCGGTAATCCGATCCGGCTCGCTTAGTTGGC
>NZ_FCOG02000441.1 GCF_001544975.2 Caballeronia arationis
CTTTGCAGCGCAGCTTCCGCACCGCTGAGAAGGCCGTTAACACCTGGTGCGATCAGGTCAAAATCGCCGCGTAGAAAACTTGACTCGACTGCTACAAGATCAATTCAGTCAAGGAATCTAGTAGGTCCGTGCCACGACGGTTAGGGTGGAACGCCCCATGGTCTTCTCGCGAAGCAATCAACGACACACATTGTGCTATCTAAGCGTTGCGCTAAAAATCCCGATCCAAATGTCTTTCATTCGAGATTGGAGGCAGTGGAAGCTCATGACCGTCCAGATATGCACTTGCGCTCCGGATCGCGAAGCGGCACGCAGCGCCTTCGCTCGCAAATTGACCGAGAATGCCCATATTCTTGCGGTCACCGACTTGATAAGTGATAACAGCTGACGCCGCAAACCGATGTCCTTCGCGGCTGGCCACCGGATGAATAGTTGCGGTGCCATAGTACATGTCCACAGTGAATTCTCCCCCTGCTTAACCCGACGTGCCCGTTTGATCAGCAGACCGCCCAATCTCTCAAGGTTGCCTAAATTTCCCATCAGTCAGCGCCGAGCCCGATGACGCCACGACCTCCATAGAGTATGCACAATGGGTGCCCTCACGCAATTCGAGGCGCCCGATCGTCGACTGCGTCCCCGTCTTTGCAATTCTTCTACACCTGCCTTGCTTCCAGCAATGCTAGCGGGCCCGAAAAGACGCGCGGGACCGGCCCGTAGTGGGCACCGGGATCACAAACCCCTATATGCCAGAATGCGCGATACATCTTAACCGAGGCTTAAATTGCAGTGGTTTTCCCCAAATGCCTCGTCAACAAACGATTCGAATCTAGTTCTTTGACTGAATGATGCTGGCATGCCCCCGGCAGCCTGTGGAGCAACCGAGACAGGGCGTGTCAGTCGCAGCGCGCTCATGAGATGCCGTGGCTTCTGCGGCGCACCCGGGAATTCAGCGGCCAATCGCGCGAAAAACGAGGACTAGCAACTCAAAGAGACTTTGGCTGCGCGCCGTTGTGTATCCCGACGTCTGCGTCATATCGTAAGCGACGACGAGCCCGGAACCGCCGTATCAGACCGTCGAACTCGCGTTCAAGGCTTGACGCAAACGCCACCAAGCGCTGTTAGATTTCGACTCGCCGATCTGATCGTCCAATGGCTTCACTTCGCTTACAAGCGTTCTCACGTTTGCCCTCTGAGTTCGTCCGCCACGGCGTAGAATCTAAGCGACTTATAGAGAACGGCCATCCACTTTCAGGCTCGACAGCGATGTCGAGCCTTCTTTTTCCGGATCGTCGGGGGAATCTATGGGTGAATTATTGTGCGCGGCTAGCCAAGTGAAGCTCGATTCCGATACTGATAGAGC
>NZ_FCOG02000440.1 GCF_001544975.2 Caballeronia arationis
AACACGACATAATGAAATGGCCAGCCCGATCCCTGCGATCGTCCTAGGATAAGAGGTTCGATCCAACGTAGAGGGAGGCTGACATGGACGAGGTCACGCTGATCGGCATCGATCTGGGCAAGCATGTGTTTCATATTCACGGGCAGGATGCGAAGGGCCATGCGATCTTTCGCAAGAAGCTTTCGCGTCAGCAGTTGCTTTCGTTCTTCAGCAATCTCAGAGCCGTCACTGTCGTCATGGAAGCTTGTGCTGGTTCGCACTGGCTAGCACGCAAGCTGAACGCAATGGGGCATGTGACCAAGCTGATTTCGCCGCAATATGTGCGGCCGTTCGTGAAGAGCAACAAGAATGACTACATCGATGCTGAGGCGATCTGTGAGGCCGCGTCCCGACCTGCGATGCGCTTCGTCGAGCCTCGAACAGAAGCCCAACAACTTCTAGCCGCGTTACATCGAACGCGTGAGGGTTTGGTGACCGAACGTACGGCCACCATCAATCGAATTCACGGAATCTTGCTCGAATTTGGCGTCGTGGTGCCAATGTCCAAAGCAACCCTGCGTCGTCTGCCTGATGTCATCGCGATCCATGATCTTCCGCTTAGGCTTCTCCAAATTATTCAACGACTGCACGAACACTATAAATATCTCGACGCGCAAGTTGTCGAGACCGAGAAGGAACTGGTCGCACAGCTTCATGAGGACGAGAACGCCGCTCGATTGCTTTCGGTTCCGGGGATCGGCCCCATCACGGCAAGCTTGCTCGCATCGGAGATCGGAAGCATCGCGCAGTATGTGGGTGGAAGAAATTTCGCGGCGTCGATCGGGCTGGTCCCACGTCAGAAGAGCACGGGCGGACGAACGACGTTATGTGGCATCAGCAAACGCGGTGACAAACATCTGCGTCATCTGCTCGTACAAGGCGCGCGTGCCGTCATACAACGCGTGCACAAGCGTAACGACAGGCTTGGAGAATGGATTCGTTCGATGTTGAGTCGACGACACTCGAATGTCGTTGCCTGCGCGCTTGCCAACAAGCTTGCCCGGATTGCATGGGCCGTTCTCACAAAACACACGGATTATCACGGCTCGTTGTTGGTCCGCACAAGTTGAGATTTTGCTAACCAGGTTTGCGACTGCTGGAGATTGATGGTCAACGGCTCAGCGACCGGACGAATAACCTGACAAGTTCTACAGCTCACAGGCAGCTGCCGACATTTTGAGGTTCGACCGGTGCGGTTTTCATCTCGGAACATCGGACGGGCGTCCGGCACGATTCCGGATAGATTTGCGCAAGCCACACACTGTCAAAACCAAAGGTTGCAAAATTCGGGCTGGCCATAGATTTGAACTTGGGACCTACATCATATG
>NZ_FCOG02000538.1 GCF_001544975.2 Caballeronia arationis
CCGTCGCCGTGGCGACGTTCGCCGGCGAAGCGCCCGAACTGATTTTCGAAAGCCAGGTGACGCTGGAACACTACGAGGCGCCGCAGCCCGACTACGCGCTCGAGCGCTATGCCGCGACCTATCCTTTCGCATACACGAACGAAGAGGCATCCGATCTCGTCAACGCACGCAATCGCCAGCATCCGGACGAGGATGTGAGCGCGTGGGCGCGCCAGTTCCTTTCGTCAGGAACGGCGACCGGCACACTTTCGATGCTGCGCGCGATGACACTCGGCATCGCCAACGACTTCAAGTACGTGCGACGAACGGAAAAGGGCGTGAACCGCCCGGCCGACACGCTGCGTCACAAGAGCGGCAGTTGCCGCGACTTCGCGGTGCTGATGATGGATGCGGTGCGCGCGCTGGGGCTCGCGGCGCGTTTCGTGAGCGGCTATATCTTCGTGCCGGACCATTCGGCGACGCAGGGCGGCGGCGCGACCCACGCCTGGCTGCAGATGTATCTGCCCGGTGCGGGCTGGGTCGACTTCGATCCGACCAACAGCATCATCGGCAACCGTCATCTGATACGCGTGGCAGTTGCCTGGAACCACTATCAGGCACTACCGCTCTGGGGCACGTGGAACGGCACGCCCGGGGCGTTTCGCGGGCTGGAAGTCGAAGTGAGCGTGACGGAGATTCCCGCCGAGGACGATGCAAGCGAGGCTGAAAAGAAAGACGCGGCGAAAGACGCGGTGGCGGTCGCCGGGAAGAGGCCGAAGGTGTCGAAATGAACCGGACGAAACGCCGGTCAAT
>NZ_FCOG02000438.1 GCF_001544975.2 Caballeronia arationis
ATCCATTCGCCACCCGACTTGATTACGTCTTTGCTGCGATCAGTGATTTGCATAAAGCCATCGGAATCGATGGTCGCAACATCGCCGCTCGGAAACCATGCTTGTCCTTCGTCGTCGAACTGCAGCGGACTATCCCCTTCGTTCCTGAAGTAGTTGCACACCACTGATGGCCCACGCACCAGCAGATCACCAGAGGTCGCGCCGTCCCAGGGCAACTCCATGCCGTCCTCGCCAACGATTTTTATGTCGACGCCAAACACCACACGGCCTTGTTTGGACTGCACGGCATGACGCTCTTCCAGGGACATCTCGAGGTGTCTGGCCTTCATGGTGCAGATGGTTCCCATAGGGCTCAGTTCAGTCATCCCCCATGCGTGCAATACCGCTACGCCGTATGTTTCCTGGAACTTGCGCAACATGGCCGGGGTGCAGGCCGCGCCACCAATGATGGTGCGTCTCATGCTCGAGAATGACTGGCCTGTTTCCTCAACATGACTTAGCAGGCTTTGCCAGACAGTCGGAACGCCAGCGGAGAGCGTAACCTGCTCGGCTTCGAGCAGTTCATACAGCGATTTGCCGTCCAGAGCCGGCCCCGGAAATACAAGTTTGGCCCCGACCATGCACGCGATGTAAGGAAGTCCCCAGGCATTGACATGAAACATCGGCACAACGGGCAGGATCACGTCGCGTGCGGAACAGTTCAGCGCATCAGGCAGCGCCGCCGCATAGGTGTGCAGCATCGATGAGCGATGGCTGTACAGGACTCCTTTCGGGTTGCCCGTTGTGCCAGAGGTGTAGCAGAGCGTACTGGCGGCGTCCTCGTCTAAAATCGGCCAGGAGTAGTCGGACGAACACTGCTGGATCAGGTCTTCATAGCACAGCAGGTCGTCAATGCCGGCGTCTTTCGGCATGTGGGCGTGATCGGTCATGGCGATGAACGCCTTGACGGTCTTGCAGCGGCCAGCGACGGCCTTGATCAACGGCAGGAAGGTCAGGTCGAAGAAGATGTACTGGTCTTCGGCGTGATTCGCGATGTAAGCGACCTGGTCTTCATGCAGGCGAGGGTTGATGGTATGCAGAATGGCACCCATACCAGAGACGCCGTAGTACAACTCCAGGTGACGGTAGCCATTCCATGCCAGCGTGCCGATCCGGTCGGAGGGCTTGACACCGAGGCTCGTCAGCACATTGGCCATCTGGCGCGCGCGACGGTGGCAGTCGCGGAAAGTGTAGCGATGGATATCGCCCTCCACCCGCCGGGACACGATCTCCGTATCGCCATGATGGCGGTCGGCATGCACAATGAGTGAAGAGATCAACAACTTCTTTTGCATCATCAAGCCATTCATGGCGTCGTTCCGTTCGTAATGTCTGTGATCGGGGAGCGGGCAGAT
>NZ_FCOG02000436.1 GCF_001544975.2 Caballeronia arationis
GCCGGTCATCGGCATCTGTGTTCTCGCTGCGTGCGCAGCGTTGCTCGCTCAACCGGCTGTGGCCAAGAAAGCCGCGAGCGACTCGGCGTTCAATGCCGCGATGGTTGCTGGCGACCCGATGAGCCCGATTAACCCGTTCAACGGCGGGGCGGACCCTTTGACGATGCCCGGCGACGCGCGCATCGGCGTGTTCCCGTACAGCCGCGACCAGATCTATCGCGTGCTGACCGCGCCGCTGAAGCTCACGACGATCGAGTTGGAGAAGGGCGAGAAGCTGATCGCCGACCCGGCGATGGGCGACAGCGTCCAGTGGGAGATCGACGACGACAAGATGAACCATGTATTCATCAAGCCCCACAAGGCGGACCTGGTCAACACGCTCCATTTGACGACCAACCTGCGCGAGTACGACTTCACGCTTATCGCGTCGCCGGCGGGTGGCATGTTCTATCAAACCGTGCGTTTCCAGTACCCGCGCGCACCGATGGCCCGCGCCAGCGCACGGGACGACGCGACGGCGAACAGTGCTCGCGGCGGTGCCGATTCGGGAAGCATCAGTGTGGCGCCGGACAAGCTCAACTGGGACTACAGCGTCGATGGCCGCGCCGAGTTCACGCCGGAGACTGTCTTCGACGACACGGCCATGCGGTCTGGATGCGCATGCCTGCAAAAGCGCAGGAGTGGCCGGTTCCGTTCATTCTCGACCACGGCGATCGCGTCGTTGCGAACTTCATTCGCCGCGGGGACTTCCTTGTCCTCCAGCGTCTGGCCGACGAGATCGTTCTGCGTTCCGGCAAGGACGAGGTTACGGTGACGCGCGGCCGCCGCCGCTTGCTCGGGGTGTTTTGACCGTGGCGAAGAAACCGGACTCGGCTACGCCCAGCGCGGAGCAAGAAGCACTCGTTAAAGGCAAGACGCCGCGCAATGCGATCATGAGCATCGGCATTCTTGCTGCTGTCGTGATCGGTGACCTCGGCTTCTACTATCAGCTATCCGGCTAGCAACGACCGATCGCTACAAGGACAAGTCCTCAGGCGAAATGAAAGAGCAGACCGAGTGGCATCGAGTGTCGTTTTTCGGCCGCTTGGCTGAGATCGTCAACGAGTATCATCGCCAATGGGCGACGACTGCTCCGGGTATTCAGCCAGCGCTTGCGGTTTTTCGTCTTCAGCAGATGCCGACTTTACCTGCGTTTCGATTGCCGCTGCTCCTCTGTCGGTAACCTCGCTGTGTTGGGCCGCCGTGTGCGCTTGGTCGGCCGTGGGAATGAGACCCACGCTTCCCCGGCCGCGCAGTGCGTCGTCGGCAAGACGTTTGAGCAGCGCGGCCCGTTGCCTTGGATTCGAGACCGCCATTAATGCAGCAAACAAAGTGGGCGTGACAGCTTCGCTGACGGTCAGCTTAATCTCAATAGCCCCT
>NZ_FCOG02000435.1 GCF_001544975.2 Caballeronia arationis
GACGGGCGCGTGGTTCCACCCGCTGCCTTGCCGTTGCGGGTGAAAAGCCCCTTCAGTCGGCAGTGTTCGCAGCCGTCGTAGTTGCGGCATGCCATGCGCGAGGTGTCGAGGCCAAATTTCGTGCGTAACAGTTCCAGGTCGGCCTTGGGCATCACGTCTTCGGCGGGCAGCTTGCAGTGCTCGCAAAGCGTCGGAATCAACTTCTGGTTACCGACCGCGTTGATGAACCCTTCTGAAGCCAGCTCGTCGATCGGAAGCTGCAGCCGCCCGCCCGCCATACGCATCACGGCCGCGATGATGTCGCCGGCGTGCAGCGAGAAACGCACCGGGTGACCGGTCAGCGCCAGTTCCGCGACCAGGCCCATCACAACGCGATCGCGGACCTCGCCGATGGTCAAATCGTCCGGGTCCTGCCGCATCAGCGTTCGAATCACTTCCGCATACTTGCGGTTCGCCTCATCGTCAGTCTCGTCCGGGCGGCGAATGATCGAGTAGTCCGACAGCCACGGCATCGGATACTCGGACGGCTCGTTCACCGCGAACTGCTTCTTGAGTTCGCGGTCCGGGAGCATGTACGACAGCGCGCGAAGCGTCGTCGTCTTGCCGGAGCCGGTCTCGCCGGTGAGCGCCGTGATGCCGCCGCTCACATAGTTAAGCGTCTCGATCAGCTCGAGCTGGCTCTTCTCGAATCCCATGTCCTTCGGCAGCAGCACCGAATAGTTCTTGAAGTTGCCGTCGAGCAGACGCAGGGCGACGTCATACCCGCCCACCAGCGGAGACGATTGCCAGCGCAGGTTGACCGTGTCCGTCTTGACGACCAGCGGGATCATTGCCGACTGCGGCGCGCTCGGCTGAAAGCTGTTGCCGGAGTTGGTGTTGCGCTGAACGAGATCGCTGTACGCAGCAAATAGCGCGCGACGCACGATCGCCTTGCGCATGCGGCTGAACGTGTACATATCGCCGTTCACACGGAACCGGATTTCGACCTCATTGTGAAATTCGCGTGGTTCGAAATGAATGTCGCTCGCACCATATGCGTGCGCGGCCTCAACGATATCGCGGAAGTTGCCGATCGCCCGGCTGGCTTCGCGGACTGTGGAGTTGGCGGAAGCGGCGGCCTTGCCCGAGTAGATGGCGGCGATCACAGCTTCCGTCGCGATCATCTCCTCGCGCACGAGAATGTCGTTGGCGCCAAGATCCTTGATGAACGTTGCATATTGGGCCTTCTCCGCGAATCGGGCGGTGCCCACCGTGATCGCCACGCCCGGTTGCAGTTCGACGGCGACGAACTCCTTGCGCGCAGCCGCCGGAATGCGCAGCGCGGCGTCGTCGTCAGCGACGGTGAGAACGCGCTTGAAGTCAGGAAGCGAATCGGGCGACACCAGTTCCGGCCGGCCAGATGCCAGCCCGCCGCCCTCGGT
>NZ_FCOG02000433.1 GCF_001544975.2 Caballeronia arationis
AACGGCGATCAATACCTTCATCGCGAGTCGCCCGAGTACCGCGACGCCGTCAAGCGCAAGACCCACGCCTATCACGTCTTCATTCAGGCTGGCATCGTCTGCCAGGGACTGCTTCAGTACCTGGCAGCGGTATTCCCTTCACTCGTCTGGAGTTCCTTTGGATCCTGGCTGCGCACCATCCGTCCCGGCATCCCTCCATCGGAGTTGGTTGTCGCCAGTGCACTACGACAATGCCTGCCCGAATTTCTCGTGAATAGCGCCAAAACCAATTTCTTCGCGAAATTCATCGCCGAAAGGCAGGACCCTGACACCTTCGAGATGTTCCGACTGGCCACATAACCCCAAGACTGTGCCGAACTCGGCACTCTTGAGTTATTCAAACAAGCGGTCCTTATGCCCCTCTCACTGTTTACTGACTCCGCTATTTTGCGCTCTCGAAATGCCTGAGCCCACGACGCTAAGGCTCCGGTAATTTGTCCACGACACGAAGCAAAGTGGCCGCGCGCTCTACGAGGGCGAGATCGCCTTTTGAGCGGTCCGCCACTTCCTCGACGCGCCGGCGCCAGTAGGCTTTATTGACGACAGCGGTTGAACGCGACAGCTGGTCGGTCGCGTCCAGGCCGGCAAGCCGACGAACCATTTGTTCAACGTGAACCATCTCTTTGTCAAGAAGCAGGAAAGCCGGCATGGCACTGTCCTTTCTCCCCGTTCAGCGGAAGGGGCAATTAGTCGAGCTGCCACCGCGAAGCACCGTCAAGGACGAAGCCGCTTCGAAATGTTGAGGTCGTATTCATTTAAACGACTCAGGCGCCGCTTTCGGACTCGCTCAGTGCGGTAGTGCACGACGATGAATAACACGGCGACAAGCATTGCGAAGCCGGCGAAGCAAACCGTTAAAAGATGAGCGTCCATTGTATTTTTGGCAGACACGTCTGCATGGAGTCCAGGTGGTTTGCCTCCGATAGACATGCTGCTCGCGCATGTCTGATGAAGTAGCCGTCAATAACGCGGCTATTGCTATCGCGCGCAATACTCGGACCACCAGGGTTGAACCGGCTTAGGTCGGCTGTGGCAGCGATGCGCAGAGTCCCGTTGAAAGGACCCGGCATTCCTGTTGGCCGCTATGGCGTGCGCGCTTCCACCGTCCTCTTTCCGCTACGAGCCGGCCCCCTTGGAAAGCGCTTGCGGCACCCGTCGATCTGAGGGGGCTCGATAGACCGCCCTGCCTTGACACGTGGATCCTTATCGCGCGAGTGCATCTCCGGTGTCCCCGCCCGGCCTATGCGCATTGCGCCTGATAATCGACACCGATCCCGCGGCTCCTTGATCCCGCGCCGAACCCCCACTTTCTGGGTCCCAGCTTTGATGCAAGGCGCCGACGGGTCGGCACTCGGCCGGCCTCGTTTGCAAACCCGTCTGATTCACTCGAGAT
>NZ_FCOG02000481.1 GCF_001544975.2 Caballeronia arationis
CTCATTTCCAAGATTAGTGACGCGAAAGAGTTGTCAAGGCGGGGCGAGAGGTCCCGAACGCCTAATGGGAGGTGATCTTGCCGTCTGCGATCGCCTTCGCAAGTTCGTCGGCAAGAGCAGCTTGCACCGACGCATGCTTTTCTCGCACGGCCTCGGCGTCCTTCGTCAGTTCGGGAAGATCATGGACCAGAGATGCGATCTCTGCATCCCGTTCGGCGGCCAACTCCGCCAGATTCTCAGGCCGCAATGCGCGTTCGAGGAGTCCTGCGTCAATGCCGAAATGCTTGCTGATAGCGTCGCAAGCATGTACGAGCGCGAACGACACTTGCTTTTCCTCGTCCAAGCCTTTGCTCTTAGGGCAGAAATAGCCGGCGAACAAAACGTCGCCGACTATCTCCGTTGCTACCCAGTCTATGAGGTCCTCTTCGAAAGCTCGCGTGTCGGTGCTGGCTGATGCAAACATGCGCAGCGCGTCCGCCTTCGATACCTCTCGCGAATAAATCTCGACGCGGCCACCGCCGGCCACAGCGTCGACCCAAACCAGGGCTCTACCGGCGTTCGACACGTTTGCCCCCTCTCGTCGGGATCAAAAAAGTTCCTTTTGGGCGAGCGCAAGACCTATCGCTTCATTTTGTTCCGCCGTCAAGTTTCTGGCTTCGACGCGCTCTCGCTGATGATAGATCATCGTTCCGTACACGTCCGCCAGTATCCTTGCTCGCGGGCAGACAGCAAAGTCATCCGTCGCCGCCTGCCGCGATCGCCAGTAGTTGATGGCGTTCTCAATATCAGTGATCGAGTACTCGTTCATGCTGCTAGCTGCCGTTGCTCTGTCAGGTGACGGATGATATTCCTCTTCGTCGCGTTTTGTCTGCTATGCGTCGACGAGCGCCATTTTTCTGACGAGTGGCGGCAACGGCTCGACGCCGCCGGCGTCGCCCAATGCCTCACTAGGCCGTGAGCGTTGGGTGGGCAACGTGCTAGTGCTTTACTTCGCCTTCCAATTCGTGGGCCAGTTCCTCAGCCAACGCTGCCTGCACGGCGCGGTGCCGTTCACCAGCTGCTTCGGCGCTAGCCATGATCTCCGCATGGTCCTTGCAGAACGCGGCGAGTTCGGCCTCTTTCACAGAGGTAAGCGCGG
>NZ_FCOG02000432.1 GCF_001544975.2 Caballeronia arationis
CACACACTCTGTGATAACGTCATGATTGGCTCCGGTCGTCCACGGGTCTTCGGACCCATTGAGCTTCGAGCTCGTACATCGCTGGGCACGTCCCAGCCGGCTCGACCGGAGCCACCTTACACCGCCAGCGCTCCGCAGTCACCCGTACAACTCGTCGGTCTGAGGCGGAGCCTCGTTAGTTCTTGGCGAATTCGATTCGCACGATGCCGCTGCCGATCGCCTGGGCCAGGCCAGCGGGGTCGTCCACGCGGCCGAGGCGTGTGTACGAGTAGGACGAGTTGAAAGTCAGGTAGAAGACGACCAGGGTCCTCGACCCGTACAGCATGAGATCGCCGTTGCGTATCGTGCCGGGCCGGTTGGCGTTCGTGGGCAGAGATTTTGGCAGCTCGGCGTGCTTCTCGTTGCTGTTGAGGTCGGCCATGTCGATCGAGAGCGGCAGCATCGCCGCGAACGCGCGGGCGGCTTCGGTATCGGCCAGGGTGATGGCGAAGCGGTGTTCGCCGATGTTCATCCACATCCGAGATTTCTCCGGTTGGGCAGTGGCTGGGGAACTGGCGGCGATGACGGTGGTGGGCGAGCCTGACGCGCCAGGCTGGGCCGCGTCACATGCTCCGAGCACGAGCAGGCCGCAAAGTACGCCAAGCCCCCGCACAGCCCGCCGGCCATGCGCATGGCGGTTCTTTACGGCCGGCAGGCGTTGGCTATTGCGAACGACGCCGAGGCTCGTGGTCATGGCTTCCTCTTAGTGTGATACGCGGCTCACGCCGCCTGCCGGACTTGCGAACGGAAGGTGATGAAGGCGAGAAAATCCGCAAACAGCAGCGCCGCAGCACTTGCCATGAAGGTGCTTGTAGCCTGTCGACTCGAACAGCAGGCCACCCATGGCCGAACCCAGTGCGATGGCCAACTGGGATGCCAGCGCCTTAAGAAAAGTGCGCCGGTGGCGAAGCCAGCCTAGCTCACCCACGGTTTTCGCGATCGCTGATGTTCTGCGTGCTCATGTTCGATACCTTTCAAGTTAGAGAATTCGTTACTAAAGCTTGGCGGGGCAGCGGTCGCGATGGTCATCGACATTGACTTTTCATGCCATGAGTGTTGGCGCACGGAAAATGCTTAGAGGGCCATAAGACTAGCTATTCCGTAATACATGGGAGGCTGCATCATGGGCGGATCACCCGCAGCGAGCATGTCCTTCAGACCACTTTGCTGCCCAAGCTCACTCCGTTGCTGCTCGAATACCCTCGACATAAGGTCTAACGAGGCTCCGCCTCAGACCGACGAGTTGTACGGGTGACTGCGGAGCGCTGGCGGTGTAAGGTGGCTCCGGTCGAGCCGGCTGGGACGTGCCCAGCGATGTACGAGCTCGAAGCTCAATGGGTCCGAAGACCCGTGGACGACCGGAGCCAATCATGACGTTATCACAGAGTGTGTG
>NZ_FCOG02000431.1 GCF_001544975.2 Caballeronia arationis
GTGGGGCAGTTGCCCATCTCGGCTGAGCAGGTGAAGGTAATCGAATCGGCGGCCGACCTTAACGACCTCCGGCAGATCAACCTTATCTCGTATGAGCGCCTGCGTATGCCGGTCGATAAGGCAGCTTCGGCGCGCGTGACGTACGCCCATCGACTGCGTCGCCGCATCGGCCTGCTGGTAGCCGACGAAGGCGAGCGCCTTGCGAATCCCACTAGCGATCAGAGCCGCGCGCTGTGGCAGCTCTCGGCTCGCCGAAGGTTCGTTTTGACAGGGTCGCCGATCCCGAACTACCCGAGAGATGCGTTTGGTCTGATCGCGTTTTCTGGCGGTGATGGAACGGCGGCTCAGCCCTATGGCTATCGCGTGGGCTACCTGGAGCAGAACTGGATCAATTCGGTGGAGTACGCGATGCGCGGCGTCGATCGATTCAGGGATGACTTCGTGGTGCTGGAGTGGGTCACGTGGCAATTCGCGGAGAGCCTGCAGGATGGGGCGAAACGCGAGGTGCCCAAGATCGGTAATCTGCACCTGTACCGGGCGATGCTCGCGCCGCACATCAAGCGGCGGCTGGTCGCAGAACCCGAGGTGTCGCGCTACATCCAGATTGAGCCGCCGCAGTTCGAGGTGGAGACAGTCGACTGGGATCGCGGGCATTTGGCCGCGTATCTCCGCGCTGCCGACGAGTTCGCCGACTGGTATCGCTCATCGCGCGATGACAAGAAGGCATGCAACCTGGTCACGATCCTCGCTCGTATCCGTGCCGTTCACTTTTCCGCCAATTACCCGCAGTTTGGGATGGATGGCGTGGAGTACATCGGCGGCCTGACGAGCAAGCAACGCTCAATTGTCGCGCGCATGCGCGCGATCGCGGCCGAAGGCAAGCAAGCGATCGTGTTTGCCGAGAATCCGGGCGTGCTCGATCTTCTGGCGCGCGAGCTGGATGCGCACGGTGTGCAGACGGTGCCGTTTCACGGCGAGATACCGATCAAGCGTCGCGTGGCCGATAAGGACAAGCGATTCCTGGGCGGACTGGCAACCGGACTGATGGCTACCAAGGCATCAGGCCGCGCGGGCTATAACTTGCCGAACGCCGACTACATCCTCTTCTACGACCGTTCGTGGACGTGGCGCATCGAGTATCAGGCGATGCGGCGCGCGCTGCGATGGAACCGGAAGGGCGTGTTGAAGGTGGTCTATTTTCATCTCCCGGGGAGCATCGACGAGTATCAGGACCAAATGGTCGCGCACAAACGTGATGCGACGCAGGCGGGGCTGGACTGGGCGACGCCGGAACTGGACGACGAGACCTTCCTGCATATGTATTCGTTACTGGATCGCTTTGTCGATGACCTCGCATCGCTGGCGGCCGAGACCGCGGGCGACATGCGCAAACTTTTGAAGGAGGCAGCTTAAATGCCGAAAGACTCGAATGTGT
>NZ_FCOG02000430.1 GCF_001544975.2 Caballeronia arationis
GTGGGGCAGTTGCCCATCTCGGCTGAGCAGGTGAAGGTAATCGAATCGGCGGCCGACCTTAACGACCTCCGGCAGATTAACCTTATCTCGTACGAGCGCCTGCGCATGCCGGTCGATAAGGCAGCTTCGGCGCGCGTGACGTATGCCCATCGACTGCGTCGCCGCATCGGCCTGCTGGTAGCCGACGAAGGCGAGCGCCTTGCCAATCCCACGAGCGACCAGAGCCGCGCGCTTTGGCAGCTTTCGGCGCGGCGAAGGTTTGTTTTGACGGGAAGCCCGATTCCGAACTACCCGAGAGATGCGTTCGGTTTGATCGCGTTTTCTGGCGGTGATGGAACGGCGGCTCAGCCGTATGGCTATCGCGTGGGCTACCTCGAGCAAAACTGGATCAATTCGGTGGAGTACGCGATGCGCGGCGTCGATCGGTTCAGGGATGACTTCGTGGTGCTGGAGTGGGTCACGTGGCAATTCGCGGAAAGCCTGCAGGATGGGGCGAAACGCGAGGTGCCCAAGATCGGTAACCTGCACCTGTACTGGGCGATGCTCGCGCCGCACATCAAGCGGCGGCTGGTCGCAGAACCCGAGGTGTCGCGCTACATCCAGATCGAACCACCGCAGTTCGAGGTGGAGACGGTCGATTGGGATCGCGGGCATCTGGCCGCGTATCTGCGTGCTGCCGACGAGTTCGCCGACTGGTATCGCTCATCGCGCGATGACAAGAAGGCGTGCAACCTCGTGACGATCCTCGCTCGTATCCGCGCGGTTCACTTCGCAGCCAATTACCCACAGTTCGGAATGGATGGTGTCGAGTACATCGGCGGGCTGACGAGCAAGCAGCGCGCAATTGTCGACCGCATGCGCGCAATCGCGGCGGAAGGCAAGCAGGCGATCGTGTTTGCCGAGAACCCGGGCGTGCTCGATCTTTTGGCGCGTGAGCTTGATGCGCATGGCGTTCAGACGGTGCCGTTTCATGGCGAGATTCCGATCAAGCGTCGTGTGGCCGATAAGGACAAGCGATTCTTGGGCGGACTGGCAACGGGGCTGATGGCCACCAAGGCATCGGGTCGCGCGGGCTACAACCTGCCGAACGCCGACTACATCCTTTTCTACGACCGTTCGTGGACGTGGCGCATTGAGTATCAGGCGATGCGGCGCGCGCTGCGCTGGAATCGGAAGGGCGTGTTGAAGGTGCTGTATTTCCACCTGCCCGGCAGCATCGACGAGTATCAGGACCAGATGGTCGCGCACAAACGTGACGCGACGCAGGCGGGGCTGGACTGGGCGACGCCGGAACTTGAAGACGAGACGTTTTTGCATATGGATTCGTTGCTGGACCGCTTTGTCGATGACCTCGCATTGCTGGCGGCCGAGACCGCGGGCGACATGCGCAAACTTCTGAAGGAGGCAGCTTAAATGCCGAAAGACTCGAATGTGT
>NZ_FCOG02000429.1 GCF_001544975.2 Caballeronia arationis
TGTAGGTCCCAAGTTCAAATGTCGCATTTCCGCCAAGTAGAGATGTCGCATTTTGTCGTAGGTTCGTGTCCAGACAAGCGGATCTGGAGCGCGGACCATGAACACGACCGGGACCATCACGATGTCAATGCGCGAAGTGGATCGCCTCAAGGTCATTCAGGCTGTCGTCGAGCGGCAGCTCAAGCCGGGCCGTGCCGCTGAGCGGCTATGCGTGAGCGTGCGGCAGATCGAGCGGCTTGTCTGGCGTTATCGTGCGGACGGTGCCCGCGGTCTGGTGTCCAGCAAGCGCGGCCGCGCGAGTAATCACCGGCTGCCGGACGGCGTGGCGCAACGTGCGCTCGCACTAATCCGTGAGCGCTATGCCGATTTTGGTCCGACGCTGGCGTGCGAGAAGTTACGGGAATGCCACGGCATTGAACTGGCTGTCGAGACGATTCGTTCCCTGATGACGGCAGCGGGCCTTTGGGTGCCTCGCAAACAGCGTCCGCCCAAGATTCACCAGCCGAGAAACCGGCGCTCGTGTCTGGGCGAGCTGATCCAGATCGATGGCTGCGATCATCGCTGGTTCGAGGAACGCGCGCCGGCGTGCACATTACTGGTGTTCATCGACGATGCCACCAGCCGGCTGATGACCCTGCACTTCACTGCCACCGAGTCGACGTTCAGCTATTTCGAGGCGACGCGTAAATACATCGAAGCGTACGGCAAACCAGTCGCACTCTATAGCGACAAGGCCAGCGTGTTCTCATGCAACAGTCATTCGAGTACGCCCGGCAAGGGCGTTACCCAATACGGGCGGGCCTTGTACGAGCTCAATATCGATACCTGGTGTGCCAATAGCAGCCAGGCAAAAGGACGCGTTGAGCGGGCCAATCTGACCTTGCAGGATCGGTTGGTGAAGGAGTTGCGACTGCGCGGCATCGATACCAAGGAAGCGGCCAATGCCTATGCGCCCCACTTCATCGCCGACTTCAATGGCCGCTTTGGCAAGGTGCCCAAGAGTGGCTTCGATGCCCATCGCGCGCTGCGCGAGGATGAGAATCTCGATCTGATTCTGACGCATCGTGTGTCGCGTTGCGTGTCGAATAGTTTGACGTTGCAATACGACCGGGTGATCTACATGCTGGACGATACGCCGCAGACACGCGCCCTCACCCATCGCTATATCGACGTGTACGAATACCCGGATGGGCGCATCGAAATTCGGGCGGATGGAGACGCGCTGGTCTATCGCCAGTACGACCGGTTAACCGTGGCGGATCAGGGTGCCGAAGTGGATAACAAACGCCTGGAGCATGTGCTGGCGTTATCGCGTCAGGTGCAGATGGAGCGCGACAACCGGCGCGCCTCGGGTTCGCCGTCAAGGACGAATCAGGGCGAGCCGGTCAGGCCGAAGATGCGGGCCAACAACACGCGCAAGCAACGCGAACTGAAGCCG
>NZ_FCOG02000427.1 GCF_001544975.2 Caballeronia arationis
GCGGGCAACCTGAAATCGGGCGATCAGCAAAAAGTAGTGGTCGCGCAGAACACCATTCAGATTCAGCCTGCGAATCCGCAGGTCGTGTACGTGCCCACCTACAACCCTGCGTTCGTGTACGGACCGTGGCTCTACCCCGCGTATCCGCCCGTCTATATCCCGCCTCCGCCCGGTTACGCCATCGCGACCGGTTTCGCTGCAGGTCTTGCCTTCGGCACCGGTATCGCGGTGACCAACGCGCTATGGGGCGGCTTCAACTGGAATAGCCACGAAGTGAACGTCAACGTGAATCACTACAACAACATCAACGTCAACAACCGCCTCAGCGCGAGTGGCAGTACGACGAACTGGAACCGCAACACGAATTTCAGCAGCACGCAACACGATGCGTATCGCGGATATGACACGTCACGCACCCAGGCCATGCAGGCCTTCGACAGCCGCACCGGAGAGAACATGAGCGGATCGGCAAGCCAGCGCTTGCAGGGCATCGACAAGGGCGGCTTCAGCGCGAGCGACTTGCAGAGCCACGCGGACTACGCGAATCGCGACAGCGCGCTGCGCGATGCCGGCGATGGCGACGGCGCACGTCAAGACATGCAGCGCGGAGAGGAGAGCTGCAGTTCTCTCGCCAGCAACTTTGGCGGCGCAGGCGGTTTCGGTGGCGACCGGTTCGGCGGCGGAGGAGGCCATTTCGGCGGCGGCGGCGGTGGGTTCGGCGGCCGCTTTCGCCGATAGCACGTGAGCGCGACTGGAGACTTCAGATGCCCCGTTCCTTCCTGACCTGCACGCTCGTTGCCGCGTGGCTCCTGATTGAGAGCGCGCAGGGGGTCCGCGCACAAGCCGTCTTTCCGACGCCGGAAGCCGGTGGCAGCGCATTCTTCGACGCACTCGCCAACAACGACGACGCAGCGATGCAACGCGTGCTCGGCAGCGACTTCCGGCGCTTCATCCCGGCTCAGGACGTCGATCAGGACGACGTATATCGGTTTCTCGGCGCGTGGTCACAGAGCCATGAGATCGTGATCGACCCTTCGTCGGGCCAGAAGCCGGAGGTCGCGCATGTCGCGGTCGGCACGAACGGGTGGACGCTACCCATTCCACTCGTGAAAACGCAGCGCGGCTGGCGCTTCGATCCGGTCGCCGGCAGGGACGAACTGCTGACGCGCCGTATCGGTCGCAACGAGCGCGCGGCGATTCGGACGTCACTCGCGTATCTCGATGCGCAACACGACTATCGCGCGCTCACGCACCATTATGCGCAGCGCCTCGTGAGCCAGCCGGGACAGCGTGACGGCCTATATTGGCCCGCCGGCCAGGGCGAGGCACCGAGCCCGCTCGGTCCGCTCGCGATCACGATGCAGCAAGGCACCGGCATTCCCGCAGGCGGCTACCACGGCTATCACTATCGGATTCTCACGGCGCAAGGCGCGCACGCGAATGGCGGCCGCAAGAGCTACGAGCGCGACGG
>NZ_FCOG02000535.1 GCF_001544975.2 Caballeronia arationis
GGTAGAGTCGAGATGTGGCGCGGTAGCAGTAGGTTCGGTTTGTCTGTTGCCGCCTCTTTCGTTCGGCGGTGCCCTAATAACCTCGCCCTAACTCCGTTTCCACATCCCGCTCGTCGAACCGGACATGCAGATCTCCCGCATCCGGCTCTCGGACAAGACATCACGCCTTCGTACACGGCAGGTTCACAACCAGGGACCAGTCAGACGCACGAGACCGAAGTGCCCGTAGAGGTGCTGGGATGGATAAGTCCCGCCCCTGCGACGTCTAACCTTGTACTTGTTGCGTAACCACCGACGCAACCGCGTAGCGGTGTAGTTGTCGAGCGCCCGATACGCGCGTCTGTCCGTGCCTACATTGAAGTAGTTCGCCCAGCCGCGTAGCGTGCGGTTCAACTTGCCCACCAGTTCCGTGGTCTCTTGCCACACTGTCTTAAGAGCGGTCATCGCATGAATCTTCTCAACCATACGCCGAATACTCTTCTTCGACGGCCGCATGCCCATACGGGCCTGCCCTGTCGTCGCAGAGTACAACCGCCCAAACGTGTAGCCCAGGAAGTCGAATTCGCCTTCCGGCACCTTGCAGATTCGTGTCTTCTCCTCGTTGACCGTCAACTTCAGCTTCCCCATGATCTCGCGCAGACGCAGCAAGGCTTCCTCAGCCTTACCCGTCTTGCACAGGATCACCAGATCATCCGCGTAGGTCACGATTCGACTACCAAGACTGCGCTGAAGTCCGAGCTTCTTCCATGCCAGCACAAACCGGCGCATATAAATATTCGCCAGCAGTGGTGAGAT
>NZ_FCOG02000425.1 GCF_001544975.2 Caballeronia arationis
TTACCGAGAACTGGATCGGCGCTCACGAACGCCAAGATGAGACCGTGAGAAAGGCGCAAGAACTCGGCACTCTCGAGTTAACAAGAGTAGCAAGTATGTCCAGGGCCACCTTATTACGGGATTCAAGATTACCGCGGACGGCAATACAATGATGTAACGGGGCAGCGCCGAGCTCGTTGCGCGTTCGAAGATAGCAAAACGCCCCTCAGACTTCGGTCCCGAGGGGCGTTTATTACTATAGCGCTCGATTTACAGCGCGGCGTCCTTCAGTTTCTTCAGAGGCCGCACTTTCAGACGCACGGATGCCGGTTTCGCGGCGAACCACTTGTCCTCGCCGGTAAACGGGTCCTTCCCGAAGCGCTTTTTCTTGGCGGGTACGTCTTGCGCCACCACCTTCAAAAGACCCGGCAGCGTGAACTCCTTGGCGCCTTTCTTGTGAACTGATGCGAGCACCGTCTCTTCGAGTGCCGCCATCAACGCCTTCGCGGCCTTAGGTTCAACGCCAGCACGCTCGGCGAGATGTACGGTGAGCGATGCCTTCGTGAACGAGCCCTTGATGGGTTTCAACGGCGCAGCAGCAGCCACCGTTTTCTTCGTGGCAGGTGCCGCGGCCTTCTTAACCTGAGGTGCCTTCGCCTTCTTCGCAACAGGGGTAGTAGCCGTTTTAGGTGCCTTTACAGTGTTTGTTGCACTTGCTTTTGCCATGTGTTCCTCGTCTATGACCAAAGATTGGCCCGAGACTCTTGCCTTTGAATAGTCATCGACATACGCAAAGGTGCAATTCCTCGAGCTGCCGATAGCCTATCAATGCGAACGCGAATACGCAACGGCACGAGGCCCGAAAACAAAGGGTTTGTGGGTAGAACAAGGCGAAAATGACGACCTGTACGCGGCCTCAGGACGTAACGCCCGGTCAAACCACTGTTATGCAGGGTTGTCGCAACAGGCGTAGAGATGCCGAGGCTGTTGCGCCGCCCGATCTTCGTCGCAGTTATTAGTTCGTGTAGCGGCCGACGGATTCGTCGTGATCGTAGCCCACGTTGCCCCTGGGCAACTCGACGGTGCGATAGAGCTCGGCCGCGCTCGCCGCTGATGCTCTGATAGCGTCGACCAGAGATTGAACAGGAATCGGCGATGATGCAAGACAGTATTTTTGTACCGGCTCGGATTGTCTGGACACGGGTTTGCAACTCAGGCGGCCTCTTTCATGGTGGCTGCGTGACGGGCTTCATGGGGTGACATAAAGCCCAGTTTTTCGAGACGCCAATGACGGTTGTAACGATCTTTGAACTCGACGGCCGCGGCCCGAACTTCCTCCAGGTTCCTGAAGATGCGACCGTGAATGGCTTGTTCCTTCAGCGTCCGGTTGAAGCGCTCAGCGACGCCATTCGTTTGCGGTTCGGCGACGAAGGCGAAGCTCGGCGTGACGCCCCAGAACCTGACCTGGTTGAGGAAGTCATCGGCCGTGTACTGCGAACCGT
>NZ_FCOG02000424.1 GCF_001544975.2 Caballeronia arationis
CCTGAACCGCCTATAAGGACCTCCCCATTTTGACAAGCGGGTTTTAATGCGTCACTGGTCAAGTTCCGTTGTCGTTCGAGACGTTGGTGGTGCGGACGGCGGCGAGACAGACTGCATGCCTATAAACGGCCTTGCTGGGCGCTGTGGTTGCCACGCCCGGGCCCGGATAATAACCGCGCAGCGGGACTCCATCCCTGGGACGGCGAATAGATGCGATTTGGCGCCTTACGGTTCATCGAGTTCGCCCGCTGCCGGTCTGACCTGTCGCTATCCTTTACCTGTTGCGTCTTCGAGTGCAAAGTGGATCGTGGTTGATGCCTGTTTCAGCTGTTTGTTGCCCAAATCACCGCGCGCGGAGCAATACACACGTGCGATGGATCAAATTTCTCGCCTTTCGCGAGCACGGCCCAGAGAATACGCGCATGCTTGTTGGCGACGGCGACCAGCGCCTTGTAGTAGCCGACGCGCGCCTGTAGCTGGACAATCCAGCGCGAGAGGCGGTCGTCACGTCGGTGCGCCGTCAGGACCGCTGAGCGCGCGCCCTGAAACAGCAGGGTTCGGAGATAGTCGTTGCCTTGCTTGGTGATGCGTCCGAGCCGCTGTTTGCCGCCGCTGCTGTTCTGTCTAGGTACGGTGCCGATCCAGGCAGCCATCTGCCGGCCGTTTTTGAATTGTCGCGCATCAACGACGGTCGCAACAGCGGCGGATGCAGTCAGAGGGCCCACGCCGCACACGTCCATGCACCGCTGTGCCTGAGGATCATGACCGGCGTGTTCGGCAATCTGTTTGTCAAGCCACGCGATTTCCTGATCCAGTGCCTGGCATTGCGTCCAGCCACGCATCAGGGCCTGGCGTGCGGGACCAGCGAGTTCGTTGCTGCCGTCTTCGATACGGTCGACGATGTGTTGGTGAAATGTGCGGATGCCTTGCGCCAGAAACACACCAAACTCGGCAAGCAGTCCGCGCAGGCGATTCACCAGCGCGGTACGTTCCTCGACAAACCCGGTCCGCATGCGGTGAAGTACAAGCACGCTTTGCTGGGCCGGTGACTTGACCGGCACGAAACGCATCTGTGGACGGCTAGCGGCCTCACAGATCGCTTCGGCATCCTGTGCGTCGTTCTTCACGTGGGGACCTCCCTTGCGATAGGGGGCCGCAAATTGCGGTGGAATGAGCCGCACTTCGTGTCCGAGCGTGCGAAGCTTACGCGCCCAATAGTGCGCCGCGCTGCACGCTTCCAGGGCCACCAGGCACGGCTCAAGATTGGCAAACCAGATCACGAACCGTTCGCGGGCAATTGCCTTGCGTACGACGACACGTTCGGCAGCGTCAACTGCGTGGACTTGCATCACATTCTTCGCCAGATCCACGCCAACGCGAGTATCTTTTCCATGACTTCCCCCTTCGCTGAAGGTTGTGTAGCACAGCCATGATCGCACCAACCGGCGCCGATCTGGCGATCGGGGAGGTCCTTACCAATTCC
>NZ_FCOG02000570.1 GCF_001544975.2 Caballeronia arationis
TTTGCTTGCGTTTTCCATTCTTCAAATCTCCCGTTACAGCCAAGATCCAAAGTCTCCTACATTTCCGGGGCGCTTCAAGGCGCTGGGCGAAGCTGGTGTCGAGGAGTTGCTCGCGACGACAATTGCAGCGGCCGTGGAAATGAAAGCAGTGAGGCCGGCCGAGTTCGAGCGCGTGATTGTCGATACGACGGTCCAACAAAAAGCGATTGCCTATCCGACTGACAGCCGTTTGCTGGAGATTGCACGAGGCAAACTCGCAAGGCTCGCGCAACGTGCCGGACTGGCACTGAAGCAAACATACGAGCGAGAGGGGAAACAATTGCGTCGCCGCGCCGGTGGCTATGCGCATGCGAAGCAGTTCAAGCGACTGCGCCGGGTGCTCAAGCGTCAGCGCACGATCCTCGGACGATTGCTGCGCGACATCGAGAGAAAGTTACCGAACGCATCCACTGAGCAACAGGCATCCTTAAGCATCTGGCTTGAGCGCGCCTGGCGTATCTGCCGCCAGCGAGCGAAAGATAAGCACAAGCTCTATGCGCTTCATGCGCCAGAAGTGGAGTGCATCTCAAAAGGCAAGGCTCGCCAGCCGTATGAGTTTGGCGTCAAGGTGAGCCTCGCAATCACGGAGAAGCAAGGCCTGATTGTCGGTGCACGCTCGTTTGTGGGCAACCCCTATGACGG
>NZ_FCOG02000420.1 GCF_001544975.2 Caballeronia arationis
CTCAGGATTGCCCACATCTTCGGGATCTGACGCGAAAGAATTGCTTGTAAACGCGTAGCGTCAATGTTAACTTTCGTGCACCCTGTTTGTAACGGCGTGCGAGATTGGCGGGCGAGAACGATATCGACGATTGGGCAAACACCGAGTTCGGCGCTGCGAAGCTGGGCGACGCACGTCTGGAACGCCGTCTTGTTGCCCTCGCGCGCCGCCTCGCCTGCAGCCCGCAGAGCTCGTTTCCGCAATCGCTCAACGCTGCCGAGCTTAAGGCCGCGTACCGCTTTTTCGACAATACGCAAGTCGATACCGACGGCATCCTCGCGCCGCACATCACACAGACGCTGGATCGGATGACGGCGGTACCGGTTGTGCTGGCCGTACAGGACACCACGGAATTCAACCTGTCGCATCTTCCCGCTACTGAAGGGTTGGGCTACGGCTCGGGAAATCACACCAATTTGCGCGGTTTCATGATGCACAGCTTGCTGGCTGTCACTCCCGAAGGCCTGCCGCTGGGAGTGCTGGGAATGAAGACGTGGGTGCGGCCCGAAGAGGAATTTGGCAAGAAGCATCAACGCAAAACCCGTCCGGTCCATGAAAAGGAAAGCGCCAAATGGCTCGAAGGCATCGCGCATCTTGCCGAGCTCAAAAAGCGTTGTGCCGATGCGCGCTTCGTCTGCGTCGGCGACCGCGAGAGCGACCTGTACGAACTGTTTGCCGCAGAACGTCCCGCAGGCGTGGACTGGCTGATTCGCGCGGCCGTCAATCGCCGGGCGCGCCATCCCGAGGGATATCTGTGGGAGGCCGTTCAGGCCACTGCGCCCCTGGGTAGAACCGAACTGCTGGTGCCTGCCAGACACAATCTGCCGCAGCGAACCGCGGGCCTGACGTTACGTTGCGCAACGGTACGATTGCGGCCTCCAAGGGGACGCGCGAAGGGGCTGCCGGAAGTCGATGTATTTGCGATTCACGCAATCGAAGATGCCCCTGCGGAAGGCGTTGAGCCTATCGAGTGGATGCTGCTAAGTTCGGTGGCAACGACCACGCTTGATGACATTCTTGAGCGGCTTGCATGGTATGCACGACGTTGGACCATTGAATCTTGGCATCGCGTACTGAAAAGCGGATGCCAAGTCGAGGCGCGCCAGTTCGGGAGTCTTGACCGGTTCGTGCGAGCAACCGCTCTGTTTGCCGTCATTGCCTGGCGCATCCTGTATGCGACCCTCCTGTCGCGAATCGACGCGGACCTGTCCTGCGAGGTGTTGCTGCAACCCGTCGAATGGCAGGCACTGTATTGCCAAACACAGCACACCACGAAGCTGCCAAAGCAGGTCCCGTCCCTGAAGCAGGCCGTGTTGTGGATAGCCATGTTGGGCGGCTACCTGAATCGCAAGCATGACCGACCACCCGGTCCAACTGTGATATGGCGAGGCTTCCTCGTGATGCACGAAGTCACTAAGATGTATCGGCTCTTCCGGCAAAACGAATAGGACTATCTTTACAATTGTGGGTAATCCTGAGG
>NZ_FCOG02000415.1 GCF_001544975.2 Caballeronia arationis
CCTTTCGATTACCCACAATTCTTAGCACTACCCTCTGTTAACCGAAGGACGATTCTGTTAACGTCATTGCATGCACATACGACGGGCAGAGAGGAATGGCTAAGCGACAGCACGCGAAAACTGCTTCTGATACGGCGTTTCAATCCGGCGATGCCTGGTTGGATGAGGAAATTGGGCGAAGCCGGTTTCGCGATGAACGCCTTGGCAAGAGATTCCGGCTAGTGTTGGAGCGTTTGTGGAGCTGCATTGGGCAAAGCATTCCAATGGCTTTTCAAGACTGGTGTAATACGAAGGCAGCATACCGGTTTCTTTCCAATCCCAAGGTCACTGAACAGGATATTCTGGGCGGACACTTTGAAGCAACGCGAAGCCGCTTTGCCGTCACGCCCGGGCAGGTGCTGGTATTGCAGGATACGACTGAGTTTTCCTACAAACGAGAGCGACCCGAGTTGATTGGATCGACGCATAAGGTTGCCAGCCGCAAAGACCGGGAAGGACGTACCCCGATGCATACAGTATGCGGCATCCTGATGCATTCGAGCCTGGCAGTCACGACCCAAGGTGTGCCCTTGGGGCTCGCGGCCGTCAAATTCTGGACGCGAAAGAAATTCAAGGGATGCGACGCGCTGAAGCGCAAGATTAATCCAACGCGCGTGCCGATCGAGGAAAAGGAAAGCTATCGGTGGCTTGAAAATCTGCGGCAATCAACAGCACTTTTTGGGCAACCCCAGCGATGCATTCATGTAGGAGATCGCGAAAGTGATATTTACGAACTCTTCTGCCTGGCTCAAGAGTTGCAAACGAATTTCCTGGTGAGAACCTGCGTCGACAGGCTTGCGGGAGATGGCGGCCATACGATTGCCGATGAGATGGATGAAGTACGGGTCAAGGGCGTTCACCGTATCACTGTTCGCGACCAGAACGGTAAGGCTCAGCACGCAATACTGGAACTTCGATACCGCCGCATAACGGTACTCCCACCAATCGGCAAGCAGCGTCGTTATCCCGCCCTGGAGCTGACCGTCATTCACGCCCTCGAACGAGGTGTACCCACGGGCAGCAAACGCATTGAGTGGAAGTTGATCACCAACCTGCCTGTCGCTTCTCGCAAGCAGGCTGTCGAGAAACTCGACTGGTACGCGTTGCGATGGAAAATAGAGGTGTTTCACAAGATTCTGAAATCGGGCTGCAAGGCAGAAGATTCGCAATTGCGCACCGCAGACCGGCTGGCCAATCTCATCTCGGTATTCTGCGTCGTGAGCTGGCGTATCTTCTGGCTCACTATGGTACATCGGGCCGCACCTGATCAACCGGTCGAGATTGCGTTGACATCGCCCGAGATACAACGGCTCGACCAGTTGGTTAAAGATACCGCGAAGAGTTTGAACGCCAAGCCTCTAACCAGATACATCATCAAACTCGCACAGCTAGGCGGCTATATGGCTCGAGCCAATGATCCGCCTCCTGGAAACATCGTGATCTGGCGAGGTTTGCGAAGACTCATCGATATTCAACTCGGCTTTGAACTCGCCAAAAATTGTGGGTAATCGAAAGTCC
>NZ_FCOG02000414.1 GCF_001544975.2 Caballeronia arationis
TGTCAGGGCTTTTTAGTAATGTCCGGTTTGGGCTCATTAGAAATGTCCGGTTTTGCTCCTGAGGCGCACGCTGGTGGCAAGCGTCTTCAAGGGGCTTGCCATGAACGAGCGTGGTTTCATCACGGCGACTATGCATGAACTCGAGCGCATCAAGATCATCGAGGCGGTGTGTGAACATCGGTTGACGATGGTACTTGCCGCTGAGCGGCTTGGACTGTGCGAGCGTCAGATCAGCCGCCTCGCGCGGCGTTACGCATCGAGCGGTCCGGCCGGACTGATCTCGGGCAAGCGCGGTCAGCCTAGCAACCGTGAGTTGCCGGTCGACCTGCGAGCCCGCTCGATGGCGCTGGTGCGCGAGCGGTACGCCGATTTTGGTCCGACGCTCGCCTGCGAGAAGCTGCGCGAATGTCACGGCGTTGCGTTGGCGAAGGAAACCGTACGGCGCTGGATGCGCGATGCGGGTCTGTGGATCCCGCGCAAGCAGCGGCCACCGAAACTGCATCAGCCGAGAAACCGGCGCTCGTGTCTGGGCGAGCTGATCCAGATCGATGGCTGCGATCATCGCTGGTTCGAGGAACGCGCGCCGGCCTGCACGCTCTTGGTGTTCATCGACGATGCCACCAGCCGCCTGATGACCTTGCACTTTACTGCGACCGAGTCGACCTTCAGCTACTTCGAGGCCACCCGCAAGTATCTTGAGCAGCACGGCAAGCCGGCGGCGCTCTATAGCGACAAAGCGGCCGTGTTCCATTGCAACGGCCATGCCGAGGCCGCTGGCAAAGGTGTTACGCAGTTCGGGCGGGCCTTGTACGAGCTCAACATCGATACCTGGTGTGCCAATAGCAGCCAGGCAAAGGGACGCGTTGAGCGGGCCAATCTGACCTTGCAGGATAGGTTGGTGAAAGAGTTGCGACTGCGCGGCATCGATACCAAGGAAGCGGCCAATGCCTATGCGCCCCACTTCATCGCCGACTTCAATGGCCGCTTTGGCAAGGTGCCGAAGGGGACATTTAATGCGCATCGGCCATTGCGTGATGACGAAGATCTCGACCTGGTCCTGAGTTCGCGGGTGGCGCGCCGCGTGACCAAGGTGTTGACGGTGCAGTACGACCGAGTGATTTATATGTTGGACGATACGCCGGAGAACCGTGCGCTGATTCACCAGTATCTGGACGTATTCGAGTATCCGGATGGGCGCATCGAGATTCGTGTGAACGGCGCGGCCCTCGCCTATCGCCAATACGACCGGCTTTCCGAAATCGATCAAGGTGCAGTGCTCGACAATAAGCGCCTGGGTCACGCGTTGCAGGTCGCGCAGGTGCTGCAGGCCGAGCGGGATAACCGGCGCGCGTCGGGCTCACCCTCGCGCACGAATCAAGGTCAGGCGCCGCGGCCAAAAGAACGCAAGGTCGGTACCCGCACGCAGCGCGAGTTGACGCGCGAGCAGTTCAATGCGGCGGTCTTGAGTACCGCGCGAGAACGGGCAGCCGCGGTGGAGAAATGAGCTTTTACAGTGAGATTTACAACCTAAAAACCCGACATTTCTAAAAAGCTCAAACCCCGACATTTCAAAATAGCCTCGACA
>NZ_FCOG02000413.1 GCF_001544975.2 Caballeronia arationis
CTGCCGCGTCCAGACCGCACCGGCCGCGACGACAGCCAGGCCGAACGAAATCAGCATCCAGCGATTAGCTTCGAGCTTGAGCCTCGTGCTCGTCTCGAAAATCACCCTGCTTGGATCTTCTTCGGCGTATGAGCCGGGGGCCGTGGACAGCGCGGCCCGACGCTTGTTCTTGAAAAGACGCATGGCAACCCTTTGGAATGGTCACCATTGGAACAGCGGGCGCGTGCTATTTTTCTCCGAAAGACGATGAGATTTGTGCGCCATTGCACTGCACGCTTCGCTTGAGACGACTTGCGACGAATCCGGTTACGGCAACGCTATCCGGATAGCAGCCGTTTCGGGAAATGACGCATAAAAAGATATAGCTTTCACTAGTCCGCCAGCGCTCGTTCGTTGTGGATACCGCCACGGCCGTGGTCGTCATGCCCGTGTCGAAGTGCCGAAAAGCGGAATCGGTATCGGCAGCTTTTCGACAGGACATCCTTCCAATGACGACCTAGCGGCTAGCGCGGATCCTACCGAACGCCATCTAGGTTGGTTGCGCGGCCAACGCTTCGTCGGCTGGCAGGGGCTACCCGCGTATCGCGTCCCAAAATCGCAAAAAAGTGTGCCGAAAAAGGGGGGGTTCACTATCCGGCACACTTTGTAACAGAGTACTTACCTTAAGAAATCAAAGGCTTAGAAAATGACACTCATCCAGGTAACGCTATCCGGATAGCGTTGCCATTAAGCCATCGAGGGCTTTGCTACAAACGTTTCATGCTTAGCGATTCACGGAGCGTCGTCAATAAGCTGGCTGCCTCAAAAGCGAAGCGCAACACCTATGTCGTATAAGGTGTCGCAATGCCCGACCAAACTTCGTACCGACAGCTTCAACCTGAAGAACGCCTCGCCATCGCAAGCCTGCGGCTAGAGGATATGAGTATTCGGGCCATGGCCCGAATACTCGGGCGCTCGCCGGCCACCGTGAGCCGTGAACTGACGCGAAATTATCCGACCGACCCGACCCAGCAGGTTTCGCACGCAACCATCTACACGGCCATCTAAGCGCAGCGCGCGGTGAACTGCGCCGTCCGCTCATTGCCTGCTTCCGCCACGGCTACAGCATGCGTATGCCGCGCGCACGCGGCACCGACAGGCGCGGACAGATTCCGGATATGGTCAACATTCATGTGCGGCCGCCCGAAATCGAAGACCGTCTCCTCCCTGGTCATTGGAAAGGCGACTTTATCAAGGGCGTCGGAAATCAATCGTCTGTCGGCGTCCTGGTCGAACGGACCAGCCGCCTAGTGCTGCTCGCCAAGATGGAAGACGCCACCGCCGCTTCAGCGCTGGCGGGCTTCTCTGCCAAACTCAACTCGATTGCCGCGCCGTTGCGACAAACCTTTACTTACGACCAGGGCAAAGAAATGTCGCGGCATCAAGAACTCACTGCAGCCACTGGTGTGCGCGTCTACTTCTGCGGCCCACACAACCCTTGGCAGCGCGGGACCTGCGAAAACACCAACGGCTTGCTTCGTCAATATTTGCCTAATATAGATAGTCCGTCCCGCCTTCCGTGATACTGGTCACAGCTGGCAGGTACTGCCAGCGAAAGCGGGACATG
>NZ_FCOG02000412.1 GCF_001544975.2 Caballeronia arationis
ACAAGCAACATTCTCAGCTAAACCGCCACCGCCTTCAAATCCCTGCCTCACCCGAACACCAGTTCCGACCATAACTCGCCATGGACCTGCTACATCATGGCGCCGAGCAGACCGTGATTGCACTATGGCTGGGACACGAATCGCCGGAAACGACATCGATTTATTTGCACGCAGACATGCAACTTAAGGAGCGCGCACTTGCCCAAACGGCTACCAGGAAAGTCCCGGTATCTCGGTACCGACCGGATGACCGGGTGATGCAATTCCTGAAGAGCCTCTAATAATTCCGAGTACCGGCACCACCTGTCTACAGTGCGGCGCCGGCAATCCCGGGTCGATCGAGATCGCTCTCGGAATAATCTTGGCCTCGGAGTTATGCCGCAAATCGATCATCGAATCCAGACGGCTGCGAAAGAAATCCGGCGTGCTCATCGGCGGCTCTCACTCCCAGAAGATATGCCAATTCCATATTGAATCTGGGAGTTACGCAACACTTTATTCACGCTTGTTGCCATGCCACGTCTGCCTTCACGTCAATCTGCAAGACCGACTATGTACGGCGGAAGCGCAGAAATGTGGCACGAGTAAATCGACAAGTTACAGGGAATGCGCTTCTATGAGAGCGTGATTGTTAATGAGAAAGGCCCGCGCCTTAAATTCGGGCGGGTGATTCATCGACCCTGAAAGCAGTAGGATTGATTATCCAAATGGCTTTTTAGCCGTGTGCTTTGTCACAGAGGTCACAGTTTCAACGTACATCGTTGCGATCCTGAATGCGACAAGGCTGAACGAGCTTTGCATCGGTTACCGCTTGCCGATTCACACTGAGCGGACGGCGACACGTGTCGCAATGACCTTCGATTGCTACGCTTTTGGGTCTGGGACGCCGCCGACGTAAACAATGGGTTTCATCCCCTCATCCTGAATTGCAGTTTCCGCTATTTCTAACAGGATCTTCAGATCCGAGACCAGCACGGCAGAAGACTTCACTCTCAAGACGTCAGCTGAAACAATGGCCTCTCGGATGTGCGTCAGTGCTAGATCACGAGCTTCCATGCTGTTGTCTCCAAGCAAATCAATGACGGCCGGCTAACAGCGCGAACCGGCTTAAAGCACTGCGGCGCCAACTGCGAATGTGCGATTGCTTCGGGCGTCGCAATCATCGGGAGCACACAACATTAACGGTCACTGTGCGACGCACTGGCACCGCAGATTATTCTTGCTTTGCAAGACGCAGCTTGTTCTATAGCTCCGCACGAGGTTATTCGGCCGAAATGGCCGCTTCCGTGCGGGACACCACACTTTGCCTACGTTTGAGACCCGTTGATGTAGGTAACCGTCCGACCGCGCTTCCAATTACACACACCGATTAGCGGGCCGGAATCAAGCGAGCAGCCAACAGCATGACCGCGCTAGCGGCCAGTTTCTAATTCCCCTTCCGTCGCAATAGCGTAAGCACTCACCTGGGGCCGTTCGGACGAGCGCGAGCTAGACATCATGTATGGGTGCGACGTGAGGTCGCGTAAAGGATTGAAGCGCCCCGGAAATGTAGGAGACTTTGGATCTTGGCTGTAACGGGAGATTTGAAGAATGGAAAACGCAAGCAAA
>NZ_FCOG02000411.1 GCF_001544975.2 Caballeronia arationis
GCATAACCATATGCAGGACTAGCATTCACCTTTTTTCTAGCTTCCCTAAGATTCCGTCCAGATACAAAAGCGCCGCTGAACCCGCGGTGCCTTTGCCAGCCCCCGAGCGCGCAGCGGTCGCACCGACCCAAAACGCGCCATCCTTGGACGGAGACAAATGAAAAATCGACTCACCCTTTATATTCTCGCTGGCATGGTACTCGGCGTGGCTGTCGGCTACGTCTGCCATCGGTCGGCTACGGATGCGGCTCAAGCAAAGGCCATTGCCGGCTACTTCTCGATCGTCACCGATATCTTCCTGCGCCTCGTGAAGATGATCATTGCGCCGCTGGTCCTGGCTACGCTCGTCTCCGGCCTCGCCGGCATGGAAGGTACGAGCGATGTGCGCCGAATCGGGTTGAGGTCGATCGGATGGTTCCTGTGCGCGTCGCTGTGCTCGCTTGCGCTCGGCCTCTTCCTCGCGGACCTGTTTCAGCCGGGCGCAGGATTGCACTTGACCCAGACGAGCGCCGACGTGGCGACTGGCCTCAACACCGGCGGCCTGAACTTCAAGGACTTCGTGACGCACGCGTTTCCCACCAGTATCCTCGATGCGATGGCGCGCAACGATATCCTCCAGATCCTCGTCTTTTCCGTACTGTTCGGCATCGTGCTGAGTGTGATCAAGTCGGACCCGCGCGTGACGCCGTTGATCGCCGCCGTGGAGGGGCTTGTGCCGGCCATGCTGAAGCTGACCGACTACGTGATGCGACTCGCCCCGCTCGGTGTCTTCGGTGCGCTCGCCTCCGCGATCACGGTGCACGGGCTCGACGTGCTGATGACCTACGGTAAGCTCATCGGCAGCTTTTATGCCGGTCTCGCGCTTTTGTGGACCGCGCTCATCCTGGTCGGCTATGCCCTTCTCGGCAACTCGATCTGGGCGCTGCTGAAGGCGATCCGGGAACCCGCGATGCTCGCTTTCTCGACGGCGAGCAGCGAGGCCGCGTATCCGCGTCTGACCGAGAAGCTCGAAGAATTCGGCGTCGACAAGAAAGTCGTTGGACTCACCTTGCCGCTCGGGTATGCGTTCAATCTCGACGGCTCGATGATGTATCAGGCGTTCGCGGCAATTTTCATCGCACAGGCGTTCGGTATCGATATGCCGCTCGGCACGCAGATCCTCATGTTGCTCGTCCTCATGGTCAGCAGCAAGGGGATGGCTGGTGTCGCGCGAGGCTCGGTGGTAGTCGTCGCGGCCGTGGCGCCGATGTTCCACCTGCCGCCTTCGGGCGTGGTGCTGGTGCTCGCCATCGATCAGATACTCGACATGGGACGGACTGCGACGAACGTGATCGGCAACAGCATCGCCACGGCGGTCATCGCCAAGTGGGAGGTCCGGCGCGCGGTGCGGGAAGAGCGTGTTGCACAGGCGGTCACGTTCGGCCAGTTCAAAGGCGAGCCGAAATGAGCGACGGCAAGCAGACGAGCGTGCGAAAGTTCGGCGTCGTCGGCGGACTCGGGCCGCTCGCGAGCGCGGACGTCTTCTTCAAGCTGATCAAGTCGATGCCCGCGGCGAGCGACGGCGAGCATTTCGATGCCATCTTCGAGCAGCATCCCTTCCGGGGTTCCGATGC
>NZ_FCOG02000467.1 GCF_001544975.2 Caballeronia arationis
TCTTCGCTGCGACACTTGCCTCAGCGGGTCAACCTCAAAGCGCTAAACATTAACCCCCTCGTTGCACTTCGGTTTGAGACCGCCAAGGTACAAACTCGATCGCGTTCTGTAACTCGCCACTCTTGATTACCGTCTGCTGGACGCGAGTCGCCGGATTCATGACTTCGACGGGGTTAAGCATGGTGAACTCGGTGCGGCTTGCCGCTTGCTCAATCACCGGAGTACTGCCGTACACGATCAGCACGACTACCGGCATAACAACCCACGGAGGCGCCGTCGCTATCTCCTTCGATCACGACCGACGAGGCCAGCGCGTACTGTGAGTTCGATTTGAAGACATTAATTACGATTTCATATCATGCACGATACCGACATACGACGGGTCTGGAATTCATTTTCATCGCGTTCTACTGCAGAGAGAAACATATAGTCGTCAGTCCAGCGGATGTAGGTTTGCGCTAAATGTCGTGCCCTCGACGACGCGAAGTTTATATCTGTAGTTTAGGTCACGAAATGACATATATCCACCTCAGTCGCCGGAGCAGCGGGAGATAGATGATGGTCACGAATCGAAAACGCAGTGCAATTGAAGCAGCGACAAAGCAGGATTTGGAACAGTTATCCGAGTTTCGTTACAAGCTACGTCGGTTTCTTCATTTCTCAGAGGAGGTCGTCAACGCAGAGGGCATTACTCCGTTGCAATACGTTCTTCTGTTGCACGTGATGGGCTTTCCTGGTCGTGATTGGGCAACGGTCGGTGAACTCGCCGAACGATTGCAGGCCGCCCCACACGGGACGGTTGCGCTGGTGTCGCGCTGTGAGACGGCGGGGCTGGTCGCGCGCAGAGCCAACGAGCACGATCGGCGGCAAGTCGAAGTACACTTAACACCAAAAGGGGCGCGGTGTCTTTTTAGACTTGCGGCGCTGCACAAATCGGAGATAGATTCGTTTGGCTGGACATTTTCGACTCTCGACGATCGCTGAAACGTGGACGATCCGGTGCGCTAACATACTTGATGCGAGAGCGCGTCGCAAAGGGGTTTCGAGACAGATCTGACGTGCTCCATCACGATCGCGATCTATAAAGCTCTGCTTGTGAACACCCGCGGGTTAGGAAAAAGGGTTCGTCAGTAAAAACTGTGGGTCGACGGAGGCTCGGGTAGTTTTCCAAGTGCATGATAAAGCGCGATTTCTGTCG
>NZ_FCOG02000410.1 GCF_001544975.2 Caballeronia arationis
ATGGACACTTATCCGTGGTCCGCTTTTCAGCACTCAATGACGATGGACGCATCCTTACAGCACACGACGCTGGGTACGTTGCATGAGGTCCGACACACCGCGACCGAGTGAACGCGCTTGGGGATGGGAGACCAGCTAGGCCGACGCGGCAAGCTGATCTCTGTACGAAAGACGAACGGGCGGCGCACCCGGAAAAAACGAGCGCAAAGAGATTACCGAGCACTTGGCCGAGGTCGTGCCGTCGCAAAGACGAAGCACACCGGCGCGCGACAGCGCGTTGCTGGCCGGCGCGGTAGCCGTAGCAGCGGCATAGCCGAATCGCACACTCCTAGTGCGACGGTTCGACTGCTGGGAGCAGCAGGAAGTACACGACGACGAGAGATTCCGCGAAGCGGGTCCGCGTTGGATGTGCGCCGGCAGCAAATCAGCGGCGGTCAACACGCGAAGCGTGACGACTGGCAGCACGCAGCAGTACGGAGGTCGATGCACGTTTCTTCCACGTGCGGGGCTATCGGATGGAATCGCTAAAGGACAGGAAGGCAGGACCCGGCGGGGATACGCAGCAGCTGTGCGGCAAGACTCGGGGATAGGCTCCCGAAGTCTGCGGCGCAGGGGCAATGAATGGCACCGCGCAGGGTGTGCACGGTCGCTGACTCGTTCGCAAAGATGGAGAACGCGCTTGCTAAAGCCGCTGAAAAATTACGTTTCGCGATCGGAGCTCGTCTCGAGCGACGTTGCCATTGCGTCGTATGCGCTGGGCTGGTACCGCACGACTGCGAGCGCTGATGCTTGCTGATGTGATCGACGCGTCAGGCGCTGATGCGCTGGCGCGAGCGCTGTCTGTGTGGACGCCCAGGCGGGGCGAGGTACCGAGCGTCGCTACCGTGGCAGTGAAGCGCTGCCAGGTCGGGAGCAATGCGACTCGGAACGAGAGACCGCACCGCTCGACTGCCCCCAAGCAAATCCAACGACGTCGGGCTTTCACGCTGATAGATCACGCCTTCGAAGCTGAAGTCGCGTGGTCTCTGTGGCGGCTGTCGATTAGCTACGGATTTGACGACATGCGCTCTCGGCGAAGGGCAATACGGCATGCGGCGATAGCTGGATGGATTTTCGCCACCTGCGCGCCCGGCGGGGTCTCGGGTGCCTTCCAGCGCTCAAGTGAGTTGGCGAGGGCGTTCGAGAGGGGCCGAGCGATCTACTTCGCGGCCATGAAACTGCAATCAACCAACGAGGAAGAAGCATCTGCATGACAGTAACCATCTATGTGAAGGGCATCGTTGCCGATTATCCCGAGCTTCCACCCGACTTCCGGTCCCACCTTGAACTCATCTTCACCAACAACGTCAATCGTGTTCACAGTCGCACGCGCGTTAGCGCTAAGCCTCTATCAGTAAAGACGCAAAGCTTTCGACTGCGCACGCTTTGCCGGTCGTTCGTCGAGCTGCGCCAGATCGGCTTCGCGCTACAGACGCCGTATGCGCTCAGGGAAAAGCACATCGAGGGTCTCGTGACTCTGTGGCACAAAGAGGGGCAGAGTCCGGGGACCATCGAGAACAAGTTGACGTACTTCCGCGCATTCACGAAATGGATCAATAAGCCCACCGTAGTTAAGACG
>NZ_FCOG02000610.1 GCF_001544975.2 Caballeronia arationis
AAAATTGAAATGTCGTACCGCCGGCTAAGTACAGATGTCGTGTTTTTGGTTGGTTGTGAAAGCTGTCTTCAACGGTTTGAATTCACGTAGTGTTGAAGGACGGCCCTGATCGGACAGGGGCGTGTCAGACCGTTTAGCGAGTGCGAGCAGACCGCTGGCCAGGTTTTGAAGGCGTCTTCGACTGCTGCGCGACCTGCGCGATTGCCAAGTCCAGATCGGCTCGGGTGAATGCGCGCGACTTCTTCGTGCCGGGCAACGGCTTGGGTGTGCGTACCGGCGCACCTCGATTTGTGCGAGACGGCGAGCCTGAGATCCGACGGTTATCCCGTTGCGCCTGTAGCGCTCGCGCGACCTGCAACGCATGACCAAGACGCTTGTTCTCGATTATCGCGCCTTGGTCGATGTCTGCGAGCTTGTCATACGGCACGGCATGCAGGACGCTGCCGTCAGCGCGGATTTCGAGGCGCCCATCCGGGTATTCCCACACGTCGATGTAGCGGCCGATCAGCCTGCGGGTCGCCGGCGTGTCGTCGAGCAGCCAGAGTACGCGATCG
>NZ_FCOG02000198.1 GCF_001544975.2 Caballeronia arationis
CATGGATCCTGTGCTGGCTCACGCCGCGCTCAAGCAGCGTGAATATATCGCGCTTTGTAGATGCTGCTTCAAGACATTCTATATGAACGCGCCCCTTGAACAAACGCTCATAGGCTCTGACATGACAGGATCGGTTGCAGCTCTATATCCGGGCTTATTGCAGCGGCTAAGCTGCGGCCCACTATGAAATCCGCTGACCCACGCCTCATTCACTCCGCGAGCTCAAGGCTCTTCATGTCTTTCAGGCTTGGCGGGCCACGGTCCTACCTGTTTGTCATCACATACGATCGCCTGTGCAACCTTCGAAGCTCGTACTACATTAACTGTTGGTCTCCGGGTATGAACGCAGTGGCTTACGCCGGCTTCGCGCTCAGATAGTCCTTTTGATAAGGCCTGTTATGGGCCAGCAGCGCCCAGATCGTACGCGCCATCTTGTTGGCTAGCGCGACGGTTACTACGTTCGGCGGTCGTCGTTTGCTGATCTGATCGACCCACGGCCCAGGGTCCTTCGCATGGGTCAGAACGCTGCGCGCGCCATGAATCAGCAATTTGCGCAGATACGCGTCGCCCATCTTGCTGATACCGTGCAAGTGGACCTTGCCGCCAGAACCGGTTTGCCTCGGCACAAGACCTGCCCAAGCGGCGAATTCGCGTCCAGACCGGAAAGCCTTGGGATCGCCCATCATTGCGACCGCTGCCGTCGCCGTCAGCAGTCCAACGCCCGGGATCTCGCTGATTGCCTTTACCGCTGGGTCGTCCTTCTTCCACTCTCGCATTCGCCGTTCGATTCCGGCTATCTGTTCGTCCAATGCAATCAGCCCGTTCCACTGTTCGCGCATCGTATCGACGAGTACAGCCGGCAGTCGCTCAGCGACTCGGGAAAGCACTTCCGGCATCGCCTTATCCAGGGCGGTTCGTCCTTTACCCATCACCTCACCATATTCGGTCAGGAGACCGCGCAATGCGTTGATTTGCATCGTGCGAAACTTTACAAGCTGCTCGCGCATCCGGTGCAGTGCCAGCACAGCTTGCTGCATTTCGGTTTTGATCGCTACCGGCTTGCTGGGCTGCTGCACTGCCAGCCAGATCGCTCGGGCATCTGCAGCATCGTTTTTGCTGCAGATGTTGAACGCCTTAACGAATTCGGCGGGCATCAGCATCACCTGATGGCCAATCTTCGTGAGCCGCCGGGCCCAGTGATGTGCACCGCCGCACGCTTCCATCCCAATAAGGCAAGGAGCCCGGTTTCCGAAGAACTCGAGACACTTCGACCGTTTGATCTGCTTATTCACGATTTCGCCAGAGTCCTGGTCAACGAAATGCACCTGAAAGACCATCTTCGCGATATCGACACCCACGACCGTGCTGTTCATCTTGGGATCCTCCGCTTGTCGGGAACGCTCGCATTCTCCACCCATTGGCGCATCGATGTTGCTCGCATGGAACTCCATGTTTCCTTGTGCAGGTCACGGGTGGGGCGCGTTCATTTCAATTCACTCCCTTGTCTCCTTCTTCTCTGAAGGAGACGACAATAAATGTCCTGCAGCACCGCTAGGGACCGCTCAGCCGGCGATCGTTACCTGGGGGATTTCGAGGTGACCATACATGGGGGAATTTGACCGACCGCCGGGGATTTGCGTTGCCAGCAGGCTTTCTTCAACACCCGGCTGGGAGGCCGTGAGCCAGTTCGCCCACCCGTTCTGCGTGACATCCATCTTCGAGCCAACGGACGCTTCCTGGGTCAGGTTGGCCTGGTTCTTCGTCGAACCGGCAATCGTCTGCATGACATTGACCGAGTTCAACGAGCCGCCATTCTGCAAAACGGTGGTGCCATTGCCGACGGGGGTTCCCGCGTCGACATCGGGTCCGGAGTTTTCGCCGACTAAGCGGCGCTTCGTCACCATTGCGACGACCTGTCGTTGGGCCTCGGCTTTGCGCGACAGGAATGCAGCGAACTGGCGGGCGGCGTACAGCGAAATTAGCCCGTCACGCACCTGTGTGCGCACCTTCCACGCCTCATTGCCGAGGGCGAGGCGCGCGGCTTTTGACAGGTGCGAAGCTTGGTCGATCCGATAGCCGCGCTTGTGCGCGGTCTCGATCGGAATGTCGAGCGCGGGCCCCGCGATACATGGCGCACCCGGTCCCGGGTTCGGCGTCGCGTACTGGAACGGCAGTTGCAGCACCGGGTTCGGAATTGCGCCCGCGACATCGATGCCCGCTTTGGCGGTGCCCCATTGGGCACGTGCGATATCGAGCGCCGGGCTGTAGTAAGCCGCGAGCGTAAGCATCTCGCGGTTCCAGCGCGGCAACAGCCATGGATCGATATCGTGCCCGGACTGCCGCGCGAGGTACGCGTGCAAATCGGCACTCGCAAGCGACCTGTCTTCGAAGTGTTGGGCCAATTGCGTCGGCGCGATGAGCTGCGGGTGGTAAGTCGCGCATCCCGTCAGCATGACGCAGACGAGCAGCAACGGTCGGCGCATAGCAACATCCAAGGGTTGGCCATCTGTCGAGATGGCGGCAGACGTGGATACTACGCAAGGGGTCGTGAAGTTTTCGTCAAGAAGACGTCAATTCTTTGTGAAGTCGGCCCGTCTTTGGCGAATTAGCCGATCCAGCGCTTTCGTAACCAATGGTCGACGGACCAGGTTCCGGCACCGCGGCATAGCAGCACCAGCAGCATGGCAACCCACTGGATATGGGTAGGCCACGCTTGGGGGTAGACAAATATTTCGATGACAGTTGTCATTCCCAGCAGTACGAACGCAACCGGCCGGGTTGCGAGGCCGAGTATCAGCAGCACCGGCGTTGTCAACTCGATCGACACTGCCATGTAGGCGGCAAGCTCCGGCGGTAGAAGCGGTACTTTGTATTCGTCGCGAAACAGGTCGAGGGCGGTCTCCCAGTTCGCCAGTTTGGTCATCGCGGAGTTCCAGAAAACGACGGCCACCGCAATCCGTAACGGGATGGCGAGGAGCGCGTAAGGCACACGATCGAGCCATCTGACGAGACGCTCGATTCGACCGGCCTTGACCGGTGACGGGGTGACGGATTGGTGAGAGCGTGTCATGCGCCAGTCCTCCGAAACTCGTTAGCAAGCGCCCTGGGAACTACGCCAACATCCGCAAGGCATCCGTGCGCCAGGGACGTGGCGAGCACGGTGTGTGCGTCGTCGCATGGCGCGTCTTCCAATGCTGCGAAGAACGACTTACCCGAAAACAAGGCCGCTGCAAAGTGCCATTCGCACTCGCCGAGACGCATCACCTCGATACCGTTCTGCGTTCGGTGAACCAGTAACCAGACGGGGTCCTCCGCGACATCGACCGCGGCCATAGCGCGGTCATCGCGCTCCAGTACCGCACGCCAAATGACGTCAGTCGGGAATTCACATCGCAGCAGGCGTACCGCAGGGTGAGACTGGAAACTCAGTTGCGCCAGCTCGGCGTCGCTCAGCGCTGCGAGGCGGGCGATGTCGAGGGGCGGAGTGTCCGGTGCGTGCAGGACAAGGTTGACCTGCCATTCCAGACGCGCGACGTCAGCAAGATAAGGCACTGACGCCGCTTGCGGTAGCCGCTTCAGAAAGTCCGGGAATTCCGCGCCGTACTCATCCAGCCACGCGTTGCGTGGCGGAGCCTGCGCCACGAATAACGACGCAACTCCTTCAAAAAAATCCGGGCCGACGAGCTGCTGCACGGCCGGGAAGGCTAGGCGCAGAGCTATTCCGAGCACACTTGCAAAAGTGTTGCGGTAAATGCCGAGCCGCGCTCCGGTGTTCAGGCCGTCTGCCACGATCCAGGCAGACGCCTCTTCGTCGACGCCTTCAAGCAGGCTTCGTTGCATCGTGCGCTGTAGTTCACGCAGCGTAGGCGCGGGTGGATTCATGACGCTGCCTTTCGAGTGCCGCTTCGGCGAGAGCGGCTTCTTCCATCAGGGTTTTGATCGGCGGCACGCCGGTATCCCATTCGATCAGAGTCGGGACTGGCCCGAAACGCTTGAGCGCCTCGCGATAGAGCGCCCAGACTTCCGGCGCAACACGTGAGCCGTGATCGTCGATGCGCAACATCTGCCCGTGATCAAGTTGCCGGACGCTGTGCCCGGCAAGATGGATTTCGCCGATCGCAGCTGGTGGCAGCGCACCTAGGTAGGTCATCGCGTCCCAGCCGTGATTGCAGGCACTGACGTAGATGTTGTTGACGTCGCACAGAATCCCGCAACCCGTGCGCTGCGCAACCTGGGCCAGGAATTCCCACTCGGGAATCGTCGAGTGACTGAAGCGCAGATAGGTCGACGGGTTCTCCAACAGGATGCGCCGCCTGAGACAAGCCTGCACTTCATCGACATGTCGGCAAACAACGCTCAACGCCTCTTCGGTCATCGGCAGCGGCAACAGGTCGGCCAGATACGTGCCACCGGCGACGCTCCAGGACAAGTGTTCGGAAACGAGGCCGGGGTCGACCCGCTCGACCACGCCGCGCACGCGAGCCAGATGCGCAGCGTCGAGTCCGTCGGCGCTTCCGAGGGACAGTCCGACGCCGTGCAACGAAATGGGATAGTCGCGGCGAATCGCGTCCAGGTATTGAGGTGCGCTGCCGCCACCCATGTAGTTCTCGGTATGCACCTCAAACCAGGCCACTGTGGGTCGCCTGTCGAGCACCGGCTGATGATGGCGAAAGCGCAGCCCGATGCCGGTGTTCACCGGAATCGGGCTGGAAGCCTGCTGCGCGTGACGCACTGGAATGCTCATCGCGGGTATCGGCTCAGCTTGCCTGCAGCTTGCCGCCCTGAATCTTCGAGCAGTCACCCGCCGGCAGCAGCACGAACGACTTCGTATCGCGAGCCTGGGTCGCCTGGCCGGCACACGAGTGGGCGCCCTCGGCACAGTCGTTCTTCGCGACCGAATTGACGCCGTAGCACTTTTCCAGCTTGTTCTTCTGCATCCGCATCATGTTGTCCTGGACGGCCTGCGGCATCTTACTCATGTCCTTCATCTCCTGCGCCTGTCCCGGTAACGCCTGCATCGCAAGCGCGAGACCGATCGCGGCGGAGAGGGTCGAAGCGGCCAGTAGCGGCTTACCCAGTTGCTTGCTCATTTTGCATCCTCCTGAGGTTGGGGTCGCATAATCGCGACCTGCAGGAAGATTCGCCGGCGACGGGCAAAGGTTACGCCGCTCGCAAAATTTATTTTTCACGAAAGCGTCCGCCCGGCGTGCAGAATTCGTACATGTCCTCCAGAACGCACCGCCCTGGCCCAATGCAGAGTATCGTACGCAATGCTCAGGATGCGGCTCAGGCTGATCATCCTCCCGAAACGTCGGACACGCGCCCCGACGGTACCCTCGACTGGTCTATCCTGATGGCTCACTCGCAAGCGGGCGACCGGGCTGCGTACCGGCGCCTGCTCGAAGCGATCACGCCGTATTTACGGGTGATCGCGGCCCGCCGCATCGGTAACCGGAGCGACGTCGAGGATACGGTGCAGGACATTCTTCTGACCATCCATACGGTGCGCCACACATACGATCCCGCGCGCCCGTTTGGCCCCTGGCTCGTCACGATTGCGAACCGGCGCGTCGCCGACGGGCTGCGGCGCCAGGGACGTCTCGGTGCCCATGAGGCGCCGTTGGATCCAGAATATGAAACCTTTCATGCTGCTGAAACGAATCTGCAGGAAGAGGCGGCGGACGCCAGTATGCTGCGTGACGCCGTTGAGCACTTGCCGGCTGCACAACGGGACGCGATACGCATGCTGAAACTTGAGGAAATGTCCCTTAAGGAAGCGGCAGCTGCAAGCGGCATGTCGATCGCAGCGCTGAAAGTGGCAACGCATCGAGCGCTGAAGAATCTGCGCAGGTTGATCGGAAAGCGGGATGGCCAGTCATGAAGTCAACGTCCGACCTGATCGATTCGCTGGTTGCCGACGCAAAACCGGTGCGGCGCCTGCGATCGCCCGTGATGCGCGCCCTGTGCTGGCTGCTGTTTGCGGCGCTGCTGTTGACGCTGGTTGTGCTCGTGCATGGCGTGCGGCCCGATCTCATGGTCAAGCTACACCAGCCGAGCTTTGTCGTTGGCGTGGTGGCGGCTCTGACCACCGCCGTGCTCGCCTCGATCGCATCGTTCACGGCGAGCGTGCCAGGCCGGTCGCGAGGGTGGTTGCTGCTACCGGCGCCTGCGGCGGTGGCGTGGATGTCCACGATTGGCTACGGATGCCTCACAAACTGGATCAGCATCGGACCTGACGGAATGTCGCCGGGCGAAACCGCGCGCTGCTTTGCGACATTCGCGATCACCGGAATTCCGCTGTCGCTGGTGATGCTCATCATGCTGCGGTACGTGGCGCGTCTGTCGCCGAACTCCGTTGTGATGACAGGAAGTCTTGCTGTTGCCTCCATGACGGCGGTTGCCCTGTCACTGTTTCATCCGTTGGACGCGACAGTCATGGTCCTGATGTGGAATTTTGGCGTTGCAGCGGTCCTGATGGTCCTGAGCGGCCTGTACGGGCAGCGGCTGTTTGGCTGGGTTGCGCCACGGGGATGAGACGGTCTGACGAAGGCTGTGGGTAAATGTGCGCTTGCCGTCGGCACCGGCAACGTTGACGACACCACGGAATTCGGACACGTACCTGGGCAAACAGCATCAAGGAGATGGACATGGCACAGCTCACTGGAAAAGGCTCACTGATCACGGGCGTGCTAGCCGCCATCGGTGCGTCGGTGTGCTGTGTTGCACCGCTCGTGCTGCTGGCGCTCGGCATCGGCGGCATGTGGATGAGGGGCTTCAGCCCAACGATAAGTGGCAGGACCGGTACTTTTCCGGATCCGACCGAACGACGCCCGACGCCGAGCTGGATTCTGCCTTACGGCCAAGCCGTAAGATAGCCTCAGATTGAGATGACCTGACTTGGGGCGCACAAGCTTCTTCCCGGGTCGGGCTGCTCGCGCATCGGCACTGCAGAGTCGTCAGCTCGTATCCGAACGGATCTTAATAGTCCTCCCGAAAATCGACACCACCGTTGTCCCCCGATCTTTCTCTTGGCGGATATACGCCAGCAAGCCGTGCTATAAGAATGGCAAGGAACAATGCACCGACAATCTGTTCGATCACGCAGATCCCGCGTGCCTGACGACTCAGTGGCGATATATCTCCGAATCCGGTACTGGTCAGCACCGTGAAGCTGAAATAGACAAGATCATAGAAAGCGATCGACGACGGCTGTCCAAAGAGCGCGAACGAACCAGCATAGAAATGGGCGACAAGCGCGTACAGAAATGCCCAGAAGACACCGAGAAGCAAATATGCTGACGCGGCGCCGAACAGCTTGTCGGCCGTCATGACCTCCCGCCGAAACACATAGTTCAGCAGGTATCCAATCGTTGTGGCGTATAGCAAAGCACCGAACCCCCATGCCTTCGCGACCGCGTGCGGATCTGCACCAGATACTGCGATCCACTGATACGTAAGCGCCGGGCCGGCGAGCAGCATCGCGAGCACAAATGACGTCGTTGTGCGGCCAACCGACGCTACGGCTGCGACGATGATGAAGCCGTTGACGCAATTGATCGCGAAATGACCGATCGGGGTCGCCTCAATGAATGGTGCCGCGCAGAGAAAGAGCATCAGCACCAAGAAGAGATAAAAACAGCGTTGAAAGAATATTCTTCCAACAAGCCTGCCCGCATTCCTGATCACCATAGCGCAATTCTCTGAGATTAGAAATGCTCGTTCACCACGGAGGCGGCAGCCTTGACGGATGCCTCGAGTAGCCCCATCCCCAATGGCACCGACGTGCCTTGCCGTAAGCATAAGGTGACGCAGTCTCGACCGCTACCGGAAATGTCCACCGCATCCGTTACACGGGCCCAAAAGGCCGGACATAGCTTACCGCATTGCCCCACGCGACACGGATCTTCCCTAGCATAGAGCCTGTGAGCCCCGCGATAAAGTTGACTTCACTACCTCGGAACTGAAGGACTGGCCGTGACGGAAATCGCGGCTTTCGCGAGCGCTGCGCCGAGGGTCGGCTTGCTGCTGGACGAACTCGAACGGATCTTGACGCCAGTCTTGATGGATCCGGCGCTCTCTACCACTACAGCCGTAGTTATTTTTTCCTATACTACGTTAGTACAACTACTTTGTATAGGACTATGAAAGAGATTGCTAAAGCATGGGAACGTGAACTGGATGAATTGCATGAGAGACTGG
>NZ_FCOG02000195.1 GCF_001544975.2 Caballeronia arationis
CCATGGCCCGAATGCTCACGTCCTGCAGTCGTAGGCTTGCGATGGCGAGGCGTTCTTCAGGTTGAAGGTGCTGGTATGAAGTAGTTTTGTCGGGCATTGCAACACCTTATACGAAATAAGTGTTGCACCTCACTTTTGAGGCCGCCGTGTTATATCGCAGGTTGCTTCGATCGCACGCGAAGGAGCGGATAGCGCAAGCCTCCAGTTGCCCCGCCAGACCCGCCAAGCGATCGCAGGGCTGAGCAGGGATGGCGGCGGGATCATCAGGTTTACGACCTTCAGAAAGGTGGTCGCCAGCGCGCTGTCGCTCGTCGCAGCAAGATGAAGCTTGCCGATGTACCAGTTGATGAAACGCAGCATCGGCGGACGCGCGCCCTTAACTTGCGGATGGCGGAGGTCGTTGCCAACCGCGATGTCCCATGGAATGTCGACGATCTTCGCGGCCGCCCTGAAGAACCGCCGCGCAATATGGTTCGAGCCCGCGAGCAGGCATTGGTGCAGCGTCAGCGCCTCCTGTGCCGCGACCGTCATGCCCTGCCCGTAAATCGGGTTGAAGCTGCAGATGGCGTCACCGAAAACCAGATAGTTCTCGGGGAAGCGTGCGAGCTTCTCGAACCGCCAACGCACGCTGGACGCGTAGCGGTAGCGCCGGTAATCGCTTAACGGCTCAGCCCTTGCGACAACATCGTGAATCTCCGCGGTCGGCAGCGTCGCCAGATACGCGAGAAAGCCTTGATCGTTATCGGGTGCGTCGTCGCCCAGAAAGCCGCCGGCACTGACGATCCAGCTGTCATCCTCCTGCGCGAGCATGACGCCGTTGCGCCAGTTCGGTGCACTACCGGCGACAACTATGCCGAGCTTACCGTCGAGATCAGTCGGCCGACGTCGATAGGTACGAGTCATGTAGACAATGCCGATCTCGACCTTCTCGTTGACAGGAGGTTGATAGCCGAGTTCTTCAAGCCAATCTGCACTGGACGAACCACGGCCGGTCGCATCGACGACGAGGTCCGCGCTGACCGTCTCGTCCAGCTTGCCCTCAACACGTATGCGCACACCGGTCACACTCTTGCGGGCTGCGTCGCTGGCAAGACCCTGCACAGCGCAATTCTCCATGGCGCGCACGTTCGGCAACCTCAGGACCCGTCGGCGCAGATGGCCTTCGAGCACGGGACGACTCGCAAGCAGGCCGATCAGGCCACTTGTTCCATTAGCCAGCTTGACGTTGCGGCCGATCCAGCTGACATCGTTGGCGACATCGCCGAGCAACCCGCCGCTCTGCGCGACGACTTCGTTGTTATACCCTGGGAAGAATTCCTCCAGTATCGCGCTGCCGCGCGCAAGAAGCCCGTGGATGTGGCGACCCTGCGGGACGCCCTTGCGTGGAATGTCTGCTGCTGGAAACGCATCGCGTTCGAGCACGGTAACGGTGGTGTAGAAATCCGATAGTGCGCGTGCGGCCAGCAGCCCACCCATGCTGGCGCCGATTACGATCGCATGCTCGCTCAGGTTCTTCATGACGATCCTCCAGTTCGATCCGTCGCACTGAGTCCGGCGACGATCGTCTGCAGCGAATGGTAGTATCGCCTCGTCCCCTGAGCGTCCCCTGGACGCCGTCATTGAGGTCGCATCACGATGACTCTGTTCAGCGTGCGGACGCTTGGATTTCCGGAGATCCGTCGGGACGACCGGCTGTGCGATCTGGCCTTGCGCAAAGGCCTGGCCCTGCTGATCTATCTAGCGGAAGCGAAGGGCTCAGTCGGGCGCGACGTCGTCGCAACCATGTTGTGGCCGGAAAACCGCGAAGAGGTGGTACGGGCGCGGCTGCGGCGCCTGTTGCATCGTCTCCAGCTTACGCTCGGCAACGACGTTCTCACAATTGACCGGTCGACGGTTCGATGGTCGTCAGGAATCGACCTGCAGGTGGATGCCCAACTGTTCGAGCAAGCCTGCGACCGCGGCGAGTTCGAGCGGGCCTGCCGTCACTATTCCGGCGACTTTCTGGAAGGCTTTTCGCCCGGCGACTGCCCGCAGTTCGATGAGTGGGCTTTCTTTCGCCGTGAGGCCTTGAGGGGCAGAGCGATCCAGGCGCTCGAGCGGGTGGTGCACGACAGGAATGCAGCCGGCGCCTACGCGGCTGCGGCCGCGCACGCCGGCCGTCTCGTTGAGCTCGATCCACTCAGCGAGGTGTACGGCCGGCATCTCATCCGCAATCTCCTGCTGGCCGGCGATCGGGCCGCGGCCGAGCGCCACCTCGAAGCCCTGACGCAGCGCCTTCGCGACGAGCTCGATGTGGCGCCCGAAACCGAGACCGGCGCGCTGCTGATCGCCGGCGCAACGCCGCAGACCGAGGACCCGCCGCCGACCCGCTTTGTCAGCGGTCGCGACGTCCATCTCGCGTTCCAGACCTATGGCGCCGGCCGCATTGATATTCTGGTGCTGCCCGGTTTCGTGTCCCACGTCGAACGGGTTTGGGAGGAGCCGCGGTGCCGGGCGTTCCTGTCTTCCCTCGCCGAGATGGGCCGTCTCATCCTGCTCGATCGTCGCGGCGTCGGACTTTCCGACCGGGTCGGGTTCAATCCCAGCGTCGACGCGACCGCGCAGGACATCGGCACCGTGCTTGACGCCGCCGGCAGCCGCCGGGTCGTGCTGTTCGGGGCGTCCGAGGGCGGACCGGCATGCATCAAATTTGCCGCCGATCAGCCCGATCGAGTCGCCGGCCTCATACTCTTCGGCTCGTTGGCGAAGGGAAGCGCGACGCCCGACTATCCGCACGCGCTGCAGGCCCGGCAGTATGACATCTGGTTGCATCAGCTCGCCGTAGCCTGGGGCAGCCCTGCCGGTATCGAGACCTTCGCGCCGAGCCTGTCTGGCGATCCTCAGGCGAGAGCCTGGTGGGCGGGCTTGCTCCGTGCCGCGTCGAGCCCGGGAGCCATCAAGGGCGTGATCGAGGCGCTGCGCGATATGGATGTGCGGCATCTTTTGGGCCGGATTTCCGTTCCGACGCTGGTGCTCCACCGTCATGGCGACCGTGCAGTTCGCGTCGGCGCCGGCCGGCATCTCGCCAGCCACATCGCGCAGGCGCGATTCGTCGAGCTCGACGGCAGCGATCACTGGGCGTTCGCGGGCGATCAGCAATCCGTCCTCGCCAGTATCAAGCAATTTGTCCACAGCCTCGCGGCGTGCAGGCGCGCATAGCCGACTGGCGCGCCGCTGCGTGTGGGCGATCGGTGACTCGCGACCCTATTGGGACGTTGGACGCATCGAATCGAACGACAGCTTCCCAGGTCGGTGCAGCCGTTCGCTTGCGCCGTGGCGTCACACTGGAGCTTCCTTTTCTCTTCAAGAGGCGCGACGAACGCGCTAGAACTCTTCCTTCGCCCTAACTCGTCGCGTCACGATGCAAGCCGCCGTCTTCGTCTGCCAATGCATCGACTCGTTCAAAGATAGCGCCGCGTGGTGCTGGAGGATCGGCGATCGGTGCGTAGGCAAGTTTTCGTGCTTCCTTCGCTCCGATGCCGAAGGCGCGCATGAGCGCGTACATGGACTGCTCGGCGTAGTCGACAGGCGCGTCGCCCGATAACAGCGTTTCGATGCCGTACATGATCGAGCCAAGGGCAATATCGCGCGCGACAACCACATCCGCTATGTCGAATCGACCCGCATCCAAGGCCATCTGCAGATCTCGGATGAGGTACTCGTCGAGCAAGCGGCCTCGCGAACCCCTTTTCGTGCCCACCCGCGTGATGAACGCGCCCCACAGCGGATACCGTGCCGCCATCCCCATATAAAGCCGCGAACCCACCACCACCCGCTGCGCCGGATCATCGATTGCGCGTACGAGCGGATCGATGACCGCAAGGACTTCATCGCTGCTTTCGCCCGCCACCGCCGACAGCAGTTCCGCAGTCGTGCGGAAGTAGTTGTAGAACGTCCCGCGTGCTACTCCCGCCGCTGCGATGAAATCGTCGATCGTCGGGGCGTCAGCGCCCTTTTCTGCAAAAACCGCCAGCGCACTTTCGATCAGACGAATACGCGTCTTCTCGCGTCGCAACGCACCTACGCGAGTTCGATGATTTTCGCTCGATTCTGTCGCTTCCATTGGCTATCCCGTTGATCTGGTTTGATTTTAGCAGTGCACGGGCTCCGAGGGTTTGTCCTATGTGTATTCGTATTGACGAATTTGTCAATTTGCATAGAATTGGAACTGACACATTCGTCAATACGAGATTCACCGCACCCTGAGGCACTTTGTCTCCGGGTCTACAGGAGGCAGAAATGAGGTTTGTCAGTTTCGAAAAGAATGGCCGTGCAACCCTCGGTGTTAGCGAAGGAGACTACGTGCGCGTCATCGGCAACGAACCGCTGGAGTCGCTCCTCGCGCGCGGCGTCCGTCTCGATGAGTATGCGAAGACCAACGCGACGGAGGAAAAGGTGCCTGCTGCCGGCCTGAAGTACCTTCCGACGCTACAAAAACCGCCGAAGATCGTTTGCGTGGGTCTGAACTACGCCGACCACACGAAGGAAAGCAACTACGAACAACCCGACTACCCGACCCTCTTCCTGCGTGTCAACACAAGTCTTGTCGCGCACGAGCAGCCGATGATCCGTCCGAGCGTGACCGATTCCGAAGGGCTCGATTACGAAGGCGAGGTCGCCGTCGTGCTGGGCAAGGGAGGCCGCCATATTTCGAAGGAAAACGCGCTCTCGCACGTTGCGGGCTATGCGCTCTTCAACGACGGCTCCGTGCGCGAGTATCAGTTCAAGACGCCACAGTGGACCGTCGGCAAGAACTTCGACGGCACGGGCGCATTCGGTCCCGATCTCGTGACCGCCGACGAATTGCCCGCAGGCGCGAAAGGCCTGCTGCTGGAAACGCGCGTGAACGGCGAAGTGGTCCAGTCGGCCAGCACCGACGACATGGTCTTCGACGTCGCGACGCTCATCAGCGTGATCAGCGAAGCGATCACGCTCGAACCGGGCGACGTGATCGTGACCGGCACGCCGTCGGGCATCGGCTGGGCGCGCACGCCGCGGCTTCTGATGAAAGCGGGCGACGTATGCGAAGTGTCGGTGGAAAAGATCGGCACCCTGCGCAACGTCATCGCCGATGAAGCAGCGCGCTAATTCCTTATCCGCGAAGCCGGTCGCAGAGCCGGCGCTTATCGAACCTGGAGACACGGTCATGAGCGACCCTGCCGTAGCATCCGCATGCGCGAGTGTTCACTCGATCGATCACTTTGCGCTCAACGTTCCCTCGCTTGCCGAAGCCGAGCGTTTCTTCAGCTCGTTCGGTCTCGACGTAGCTGCAACGGACAAAGAACTTGAACTGCGCGCAGCCGATGGACATCGCTGGGCGCGCGTCTTCCCTGCGTCGAGAAAGTCGCTGGCGTATTTGAGTTTCAACTGCTTCGAAGAGGATTTCGCAGCGATCTGCGAACAGGTAAAGGCGGCAGGCGCGGACCTCGTTGTATCGCCCAATCAAGGCTTCTGGTTCCACGATCCGGACGGCAACCTGATTCAAGTAAAGGTCGGACCGAAGACGACGCCCTTCGATAAGGAACCGTGCGTCGTCGCGTCGAGCAACGCGGACGAGCGCGGCGCGCACATGCGCTCGGAGGCGAAGACCGTGCGTCCGCGACGTCTCTCTCACGTGTTGCTGTTTTCACCAGACGTCCTTGGTGCGCTCGATTTCTATGGCAAGGCGCTCGGCCTGCGTTTGTCGGACAAGTCGCTCGACATCATCGCGTTCACGCATGCACCGCACGGCAGCGACCATCACCTGGTTGCGTTCGCCAAGAGCAGCGCGCGCGGCTGGCACCACGCGGCGTGGGACGTCGATAACGTGAACCTCGTCGGTCAAGGCGCGTCGCAGATGGCCGCTGCCGGTTTCACGAAAGGCTGGGGGACTGGCAGACACGTGCTGGGCTCGAACTACTTCCACTACGTGCAGGACCCGTGGGGCTCGTTCTGCGAGTACTCCGCCGATATCGACTTCGTGTCCGCAGGCCAGGCGTGGCCCGCTGGCGACTTCGCGCCGGAAGACTCGCTGTATCTCTGGGGTCCGCCGGTCCCCGATGACTTCATCCACAACACCGAAGCCGGCGTCGTCTTAGAGGACTGATCGCTTCACACCCTTCGCATTGATTCGATGGCTGCCGGTTCTTCCGGCGCCAGGGCACAACTCGCTCTTTTTTAGCAGGTGAACCGAAATGACAGATCAAACGATCCTCGACGTCGCGATTGTTGGATACGGCCCGGTCGGGCAGTCTCTTTCCATATTGCTTGGAGAACGCGGCTATAACGTTGCGGTCTTCGATCGCTGGCCTTCGCTGTACCCGCTTCCGCGGGCGGTATTCCACGACCACGAGATCCGCCGTGTATTTCATGCGATGGATATTGGAGCAGACGTCGAGCGCATCTCGCAACCGTCGTCCAAATATCAATGGTTCAACGCGGACTGGAAGACGCTTGTCGAAATCGACTGGTCGGCGGAATCGATCAGCGATGGCCCGGTGGGCTATCTCTTCAACCAGCCGTCGCTCGAAGCGCTCCTCGACAGGAAGGCGAAATCGCTTCCAAATGTCTCCGTACAACAGGGCTGGGAAGCAACCGGATTGCGCCAGTTGCCCGACTGCTGCGAATTGACTTTGCGTCGCGGCGTAATGAACGGCGCGAGTTGGGATCCGACCGGCGAGACGCAGACGGTGCGCGCACGCTACGTTGTCGGAGCGGACGGCGCGAACAGCTTCGTCCGCAAGTCGCAGAACATCGAGTTCGATGATCTCGGCTTTCAGGAAGACTGGCTCGTCATCGATCTGAAACCGAACGATGGCGTGAAGCTCGACGTGCCCGACATCGGCCAGTGGTGCAACCCGGCGCGCCCGACGACGATGGTGCCGGGCGGTCCGGGCTTGCGTCGCTGGGAGTTCATGCGTCTGCCGCACGAATCGATCGAAGACCTGCAAAAGCCGGAGAAGGTGTGGGAACTGCTGTCGCCCTGGGTCACGCCGGAGAGCGCGACCCTCGTGCGCCATGCCGTCTACAAGTTCCGCTCGCTGATCGCAAGAAACTGGCATAGCGGGCGCGTGGTGCTTGCGGGCGACGCTGCTCATCAGATGCCGCCGTTCATGGGCCAGGGCATGTGCTCAGGCATCCGGGACGCATGGAATCTCGCCTGGCGGTTCGACCTGATTCTTAAGGGCGTTTCGTCGGACCGTGTGCTCGACGATTACACCCCTGAGCGTCGCCCGCAAGTGCGTGCGGTGATCGATGCATCGATCGCGATGGGACAGGTCGTCTGCATCTCGGACAAGGAAGAAGCGGCTCGACGCGACGAAGCGTATCTCGCAGGCAACGTGCCTCCGCTGCCGCCGTTCCCGGGTCTCACCGACGGCCTGATCTGCAAGGATCCAGCATTCGCCTCGGAGAGCGTGGCCGGACTGCTCAGCGTTCACGGCCAGGTAACGAACCTCGGCGAAGCATCCCGTTACGACGACGCAGTGCCCAACGGATTTCATATCATCGCGCTCGATGCTCACCCGAACCGACATCTCGACGCGCAAGGCAAGGCCGCTCTTGCTGCCATCGGCGGGCGTTCGACCGGCATCACGACCGACGCGGACAAAGCCGTCAAGGATCGCGTGCTGCTCGACGTCAGCGGCAAGTACAAACAGTTCTTCGATGAGCACGGCGTCAAAGCCATCGTCGTGCGGCCCGACTACTACATCTTCGGTGGCGTGCAGACGCTCGAAGAACTACCGGCGTTGTTGAGCGATCTCGTGTCGCGCCTTTCGATCGACGAAAACGCGGCAGTTGTCCTTCCCTGAAAACCAATCTAGAAGAAACACAGGAGAAGAAAATGAGGAAGACACTATGCGCGCTGGTCGCTGCATGCGCGCTCACCTCGCAGGCTCAAGCGCAAAGCAGCGTGACGCTGTTCGGTATTCTCGACGTCGGCCTGAGCTATGTGAGCAACGAAAACGGCAGCCACAACTTCAAAGCCGACGACTCGATCTGGACGCCGAGCATCTGGGGTATCCGTGGCGTCGAAGATCTCGGCGGAGGCTACAAGACCCTCTTCGAGCTTGCGTCGCAGTTCTCGGTGAATAGCGGCGCGGGAATCCCTGGACCGAACGCCGACTTCAACCGACAGGCTTTCGTCGGTCTCTCGAAGGACGACGTCGGGCGCATAACGTTCGGCCAGCAATACAACCTGATGGCCGACTTCCTCTTCTTTCCGCCCGCGAGACTGGATGGCGCCTTCACTTATGGCGGCCTTTACAACATGGGTTCGTCAGTAAAAACTGTGGGTCGACGGAGGCTCGGGTAGTTTTCCAAGTGCATGATAAAGCGCGATTTCTGTCG
>NZ_FCOG02000303.1 GCF_001544975.2 Caballeronia arationis
CTTTGCAGCGCAGCTTCCGCACCGCTGAGAAGGCCGTTAACACCTGGTGCGATCAGGTCAAAATCGCCGCGTAGAAACTTGACTCGACTGCTACAAGATCAATTCAGTCAAGGAATCTAGGCGGCCATCCTTTCCAGAGATTTCCGGTACCTGTCCTGAGTCGAAACCACGTCCGCTAAGCCGTACTTGACGCCCACTGTCGCGTGAAAATTGGCGTGCATGATCGGCCCGGTGGCGGCTTGCCGCGTATGAGATCAGGGCGCGCCGGATGCGGCCTAGCGCGCCACGCGCGGATGCTCTCGGTGCCTTGCGGTCGTCCAAATAGCGCGCCACGGCGGCTCGAGCGCCGAGCCCGGCGTACCAGTCGCGCAGCGCGGCCAGTTCGGCGTCGTCCGGGAAGGCGATGGGTTGGGTCTCACGCGTTTTCATGCTCGCCAGTTTGGGTCAAAAACAGCGCTGGAAAGATAAGGTTATTTATCGCGCTAGCCCCGTTCCGCGGACCCGGGCCATTGCATTCAGCCATTCAGCGGTCCGCGTTCTTATCTTGGTCAGCCCGTGTGTTGAGCCAGGCGGGCGGCGGCAGACGACCCACAGCGGTCCGTCGGCCTGGTGCGACATCTATGTCGGCATTCGAGGTATAACGGCCGCTCATTGACTCGAGCAGAAAGAGGGGGCGGCCTTTGCCGAAGTTCGGCGGTCGACCGTGAGACGGCCGTACGACCCGGCAGACAGGCCGTTCATACGGCGGCCATGTCGAACGGCACGTAGCCTTCGCGCACAAAGGGCGAAATCGACCCTGTTCAACATTTCAATCCACGCAACCCGCAATCAAGTCCGCTTATCCGTGTTTAAAAGCACCGGTTGATTTGCGATCTAGCGTAACGCCGACTCAGGGGACTTCGATGTCGCCAAGAGGCTACGCGGAGGCCGTCTCTTCCTGCCTTACGCTAGTGAGGAACAGCAGCTTTTCGCGATCGTCATCCCTGAGGGCAAATCCCCACCTTTTCTCCATGAACATCAGCAGACATTGACCGCGCTCGCGGATCTGCTCCGGTCCCCAATCATCGTTCTCCGCCACCTTGATTTCCGAATGTGAACCATCGGAATAGCCGTTGCGGATCTTGGCGCCCGACGCGCCGTACCTAGGCTGCTTCTTGTCGCAGAACGCGTCATTCTGAAGCGAAGCATTGATCGACATGGAAAGCAAGAGCAGGTTGCCGAGCGATCCGGCATAGCGCGTCTTGTCCTTTTGAGAAAGGTCCACGAACGCGGCTTCCCAGTCCACCCCTGGCGTCTGTGGATAGATATGCTCGATCGAAATACGGTCGCTTCCTGACTTCAGCAAGTCCTCCCAGTCCACCTTCTGTTGCCGGCTGCCGGAGCGGAGGTGCTGCTCGTATTCGTAAAGGAAGTGCCGCAAACCCGACCAGCCATAATAGCCTGTACCTTCCTCGAACTTCTTGAAGAGGATGCTGTGAAACTCATCGATGCGGAGCTTGCCATCCTGGTCGAAGGCATACTTCAGCGAGTTATCCAGGCGTTGCGCGATTTCGGAGAGCGCCGTCTCGCGCCGGTTCAGGTCGCGCGCGACTTTATAGAACACACTGCTCCTGTAGTTCGAGCGCGCAGCGCCGATCCGGAACGCGATGAAAATGAAGCGCTCGATCCTCTCGAAGATCGAGAGCCTTTGCGCTTCCTCTTCCACAGACTTCAGCACCACCATGACCAGCGGACGGAAATACCCCATCCCGATTCGATTCAGGCGGTCCACTGCGGTCCGCTCGGCCTCCGACATGCCGACCGCGAGATGCGGATAGAACGAGTTGAACCAATGTTGAGCGGACTGGCGTAGGCTACCGACGAAGTCCCTGATGTGTTTGGGCGCAAGCTTGCTTCCGTGCGACGTAGCTGGCTTCTCCGGAGCCTCTGTCATCGCTTCATCCGCGTCGTCCACGTCGGTTTCTGAGCGTTGTTCTTCGACAGTTTCGAGTGTCACGGTTCTCTCGACCAAGTCGTGCACGTTCTGAGACGTGAAATATTCGTCCAGCAGGAAGTGAGCGTAGTCGCGGCCGGTATCGCGTGAATACTTGAAGTAGCTGATCCAGTGGGCGCGAAGGAAGTCGTCGTCGTTCAGCGGACGGGTTTTGTTGCGGCCGAGCTGGTAATACACCTCTTTCCACGCGTCGTTGATGTCGTCGCGAAGCGCCTTTTTGCCTGCCGCATCAACCTGCTCGTTCCCGTACAACGTCGTGAGATAAATGAGTCGATTCTTCAGCAGTTCGAGGTCGGAAAGCTTTTTTCCGCGATTGTTCATCGTCTCGAAAGCCACGAATACGTCGAACTCGTCGTCGATCGCGTACTCGTTGACGAGGAGGCGCTTGGTCAGCCTCTTGAACAGATCGGCCAAACCGTGGTGGCCATTGAGTCGATGGAATTCGGCGATCTGCCCGGAAAAGTACCTGCTCGCGTTGTCGAGATTCAACGTATAGAACGTTTCCTGCACTTGCTTCCCGTCAGGTTCGCCCAAGATGCGAAAGCGGAGAAATTCCTCACTCGGATTGTCCTCGGTGTAACCGAACAGATACGTCCGGAATCCGCCTCTCGGGTTCGTTCTAAAGAGGTAGCGTTCCTCGACGTCTGCAAGCGTCATGCTATCGGTGACGTAGATTTCCTTCGCCGGCATTCCCTGGTGTTGGGGAAGCGCGCGGAAAAAATTCACGAAGGCTTGGATAAAGATCACGAAGGTCGTCAGGCGCTGCTGACCGTCGACTACGTGATATAGGCAATAGGAATGGTCGTCAACGAGCCAGTGCTCTTTCGAATCCTCACGGACCAAAGAGCCGGGGACTTCAGTCAGCGTCACAACACCCGTGTAGTGCGACCGGGTCGCATTGAGGTTGACCAGATCTTCCCAGAACGCCCTCAACTGCTCGTGCCGCCACGCATAGCCTCGTTGAAAATCGGGGATGCGGAATATTTTCTGAGTGAACAGGCGTTCCAGCGAGATCGGCTTTTCCATTGTCCGTGCGTTGCTTGAGTTTTTCTGGTCCGCAATCGTCCGAGTCGGGGAGCGTGCTCGACCGATCGGATGACGTCGTTGCGTCGATACGCTGTGAACCTACGGCGACTCATTGGTTTACGACATCTCTGCGTAAAACTTGAAGCGCATCGGCTGGCCACAGTTTCAACTTTCGCGGGAGCCACAATCGAATGGCCGGTCAATGGTGCGAAGCCGCCGCCTGACTGACCGGCCTACGATGCATGCAGGCGGCCGTTCCTGGCCCAGATATAGGATTAAGAATTTTAGCGCTCCAAAAATGCGTTTTGACACGCTCTGGGCCGACCACAGTCCGACAGCAACCGGCGCAACTCGGTAGAGTCGAGATGTGGCGCGGTAGCAGTAGGTTCGGTTTGTCTGTTGCCGCCTCTTTCGTTCGGCGGTGCCCTA
>NZ_FCOG02000193.1 GCF_001544975.2 Caballeronia arationis
CTTCGTGCGGTCCCGACCCACGAACACGAACAAATTGCCCGAGGCAGGCTTCTGGGCCAGCAGCGGTTCGACCAGATAGGACAGCGTGTCGATCGATTTGCGCATATCGACCGGCTCACGGCAGATGTAGGCTCGAACGTCGGCCGCGATCAGCACCGTGCACCGCCCAACTGCCCGAGCACGAAGCGCACGATGCGCTCGGCATGCGCGCCAGTCAGTTCGATGCGAACACCGGCGAGCGACAAGGTTACGCGATCACGTGACGACGACGTATCTGCCGTCGTCGATGGCTGCGTCACGACCGGCTCTGGCTCACCATCTGCACGGGCAACGACAAACGTCGCATCCGGGGTCACGGCGAGCGGGTTCGTCCGGGCAGTTGTCTCGCCCGCGAGCTTCTTGCGCCACAAGCCGAAGGTGCTGACTGCCAGCCCTTGCTCTCGGCAGAAACGTCGTGCGCCAAGTCCGCTTCGTTTCCACGCCATGACCATCTCCCGCCAGAATGCCTCGCCTTGCCGAGAACGTCGCGCTGCCCTCGGTCCCGCAGTCTCTTCGGTTGGGTCGACCATCGAAATGCTCCGCAGTCACGATGGCAAGACGTTCGCACCACGCGCGCTTGTATTCAAGACGGGATGCGCTGACGCATACGTTGCAAGAGTGGATGAAGGAGAATCAGGCTGCCAAGGCGATCGCGGCGATTCCGGGTGTAGGTCTGCTTACCGCAACAGCCGCAGTGGCAACGATGGGTGATGCGAAAGCCTTCAAATCTGGCCGCGAGTTCGCGGCGTGGCTCGGGCTCGTGCCGGCACAGACGGGCTCGGGCGGCAAGATCGAGCTGCAGGGGATAAGCAAGTCAGTATGACTCCCGTTCGGCAAGGCTGGCCGCCGAGGGAATGAAGCGCGGGTTAGCATTGCTGCCAGAGCCGCATTGAGCGAGGACGGAGCCACCGCTCAACGGACTTTTCCGACCGGAGGCCAGCGTGGAAAACGATAGCACGTTGTACGTAGGACTGGATGTCCATAAAGATTCGATCACGGTTGCGTACGCGATCGGCATGAGCGACGTTGAACTGTTTGGCAAGGTCGGCGTTATGCATATTGATATCGACCGGTTGTGCAAGAAGTTGCAAACAAAGGCGCGACACATCTGCTTTGTCTATGAAGCGGGCCCGTGTGGATATGGGTTGTACAGGAGACTGGTCGATAAAGGTTTCGACTGCATGGTTTGCGCACCGTCACTCATTCCACGGAAGCCGGGAGATCGTGTCAAAACGGACCGTCGCGACGCGATCAAGCTGGTGCGTTCGCTACGTGCTGGAGACCTCTCGGCAGTACATGTGCCATCGATCGAAGACGAATCGTTCCGGGACTTGGCGCGCGCCTGGTCGGCTGCCAGGGAGGATTTGAAGGCCGCACGCTGCAGGCTCAAATCGTTTCTGCTTGCCCACGGCATTCATTACTTTGGCCGCCCCAACTGGGGGCCCACTCACCGACGCTGGATAAGCACGTTCTCCTTCGACAGTGCATGGCAACAGTTGGCGTTCAATGAACACAGGCGCACGATTGAAGATCGGCTCGCGCAATGTGAGAGGCTGGAGCTGGCATTGCGTGAGTCTGTCATCAGCTGGCAGTTTTACCCGGTCGTACTCGCATTGCAAGCTATGCGCGGGATAAACTTTACGTCGGCGGTCGGCCTGGTCTCCGAGCTAGGTGACCTGTCGCGGTTCGAGCATCCGCGACAGTTGATGGCGTGGCTCGGCGTAACGCCTTCTGAACACTCCTCAGGTGGAAAACGGCGGCAAGGAAGCATTACCAAGACAGGCAACAGTTATGCGCGAAAGCTATTGGTCGAATCGGCCTGGAGTTACCGCCATCCTGCCCGCGTGAGCATCGACATACAGCGCCGGCATGAAGGGCTACCCAAGCCGATAGTCGACCGTGCCTGGGACGCGCAACTAAGGCTGTGCCGACGATATCGTAAGCTCGTCGCCAGAGGGAAGTCCGCGCATGTGGCCATCATCGCAATTGCACGCGAACTGGCGGGTTTCATCTGGGACGTTGGCCGATTGGGAATGACGCTGGCGTTACCGCCAAGCGCGCAATCTGCATGAACAAAGGGATGTACGTAAAAAGACCATTCAGTACAAGGAGTTTCCTGAAGGCGGCGCAGCCCGGTATTCGAGTAACCCGCGACCGCGTTTGGCAACGACATCAGTCGACTTGCGTAGCAAGGAAGCGGCAGGCTCATGAGACGGAATGAAATGAACGTCCCCCACCCATCGCCGGTGAGGAAATGCAGGAGGTGGATCCTTCACGGGCCGACGGCATCAGAGTGCCCAAAGTAGGAGATCATGACGATTTCCCCAAGGCAAACCGGAGGATCCAAAATGAACTATACGACAGTCGGCGTAGATATTGCCAAGAGCGTGATGCAGTTGCACTGGGTCGATCCGGACACGGGCGAGATCGTAAACAAAGCGATCAAGCGGGCGGCGTTTCTTGAGCACTTTGCAAATCGCGCTCCCTGCCTAGTCGGCATGGAAGCCTGCGGCGGTGCACAGCATTGGGCCCGACGACTGATCGAGATGGGGCACCAGGTAAAGCTGATGCCCGCGAAGTTCGCCAAGGCGTTCAACATTCGCAACAAAAATGACGCGGCCGATGCGCGGGCGATCTGGATGGCCACGCAGATGCCCAGTAAAGCTGTCGCGGTGAAGACGGAGGCCCAGCAAGCCGTATTGGCACTGCATCGGATACGGCAACAGAAGCTCAAGTTTCGCACGATGCAAATGAACAGCCTGCGCGGTCTGCTGACAGAATACGGCGAAGTCATGGGCAAGAGTCGAGCGGCGCTGGACAAGGCAATCCCGGGCGTGCTGGAAAAACTCGCCGGGCGGCTGCCTGGAATGCTGATCGAATCATTACGCGAACAGTGGAATGATCTCGAGAACCTCGACAGACAGATCGCCGACATTGAGAGACGCTTGCAGACATGGCTGAAAGATGACAGGGCTTGCAAAGCCATTGCTGCGATACCCGGTGTAGGTCTTCTGACAGCGACTGCGGCTGTCGCGACCATGGGCGACCCGAAGTCATTCGCGACCGGTCGAGAATTCGCGGCGTGGCTTGGCCTGGTGCCGAAACAGGTGGGTACCGGCGGGAAGGTTGTTCTGTTGGGAATCAGCAAACGAGGGGATACGTATTTGCGAACGCTACTGATTCACGGCGCGCGCAGCGTTCTATCGCATGCGAAGGATCCAGGCCCATGGGTAGCTCAGCTCGTTAAACGGCGGCCCTCTAATGTAGCCATCGTGGCAATAGCCAACAAAATGGCGCGCACAATCTGGGCGGTTCTCGCTCACGGGAATCCGTATGAAAAAGGTTACGTGAGCGTAAGGCCTGCATGACCAGCTGGGGCTGAACAGAGGAATAACCTTTGCAGGGTGATACGTCGAAAGGTTGCGTTGGCAATCGGGTGTGATGACACGACAGGTCGGACCGGGACTCGCCAAACCTGGATTACAGAGAGAGCTTTCAGCTCGTCGACGGAATGAGGAGCGAGTCAGCGGATTTCATCGGGGCCCGCAGCGAAACAGGCTGCAAAAAGGCCGAATGTAGAGCTGCAACCATCCTGTCAGTCAGAACAAACGAAAACCATTGCAAACGGGGGACGTTCATGTAGACCTCTGTAATGCGGCAACCAACCCGCGAATATCAGCGTGATCCACCGTCGAGTTTTACTGCTACGCCGCCCTCAGGAAATTTGCGTTGACAATAGAGTTAGCGATGAAAACCGATCCTGATTGACACCGGGAGTCATATCAACGAGGCGATACCTATCTCCGGACTTTGCTCGTGCACGGCGCGCGGAGCATTATTTATCGCGTGAAAGAGCCAGGTCCATGGGTGACGCAGATGAAACAGCGGCGTCCGTTGAACGTCGTAATCGTGGCGATGGCCAATAAACTTGCCCGGATAATCTGGGCGATGTTGGCACATCAACGTCCATACCGGAAGGGCTACGAAAGCGTCAAACCAGCTTGAGTTCGCAGGCCTGTCGGAAGGGTTTTGTTGGGCGGGATGGAGCGTCAAAAGTTGCGGTGGCATTTGAGTGTAATGACAAAACGGGTAGGACCTGGGACTCACCAAACCTGAAAAGATGTCAGAGCGTAACAAGCTCGTGCGTTGAATGAGGCGTGAGTCAGCGGATTTCATAGAAGGGGCCCGCAGCGGACAAGGCTGCAAAAAGGCCGAATGTAGAGCTGCAACCCATCCTGTTCGTCAAAACCTCGAAAGTCTGGCGCAAAGGGGGACGTTCATGTAGACATCTTTAATGCGTTCTACGGGAGGCCGGCGTCAGCAACGCCACGATTCATAACCGCTACCCTGAAATCGCCGAACGCGTTCGAGCACTACATGCCAGGACCAGCAGAGACAGACCGAAAGCGATACCTGATCCCGCTGAGGTCCTTCACAAGAAGTTGCAACAAGCACGCAAGGAAATAGATCAACTGAAACGGGATCTGACACGGTCTCAATCGATCAACCTTCGCTTGACGAAAAAGAACGAACAGCTAAGCGCACGCCTGCAGAAAGGGACATAGATTGGGTCGCGGTGAACCCTCAGCAGCGAAAGCGACGCTCAGCTGCTGCATGCGGAGCAGTTCTGAGGTACGAATGGACGGACTCATCGATTTGGGTGGAATGCTTCACGTTCTCCTCCCGAGTTAGACGTCGATGCTGTATCGGGTCAAGAGGGGAGCCTCGAGCGAGTGACCATGACCTGCGCTGAGCGATGTCATGTTCGGATTGAGACTGTGTAGATGTTCGAAGGCGGTGCGATGCGCCGGCGGTCGCGCGACCACGGCCGTTCTGCTCAGTTTCCCGACACGAACTTCAGGCCGACAACGCCTGCCAGAATGAGCACAATACAGAGCACCCGCGTCGGTGCAGCGGAGTCGCCTAGCACTACCATTCCCAGTATTGCGGTGCCCGCCGCGCCGATGCCGGTCCACACCGCGTAGCCGGTCCCTACTGGCAGCGTGCGGAGCGAAATAGAAAGAAGGAAGACACTCGACAGGCCGGTGGCGATCGTGAACAGTGCGGGTGTCAACCGCGTGAAACCTTCTGACCACTTCATGCAAAATGCGAATGCGATCTCGAGAATACCCGCGATACCCAATAATGCCCATGCCATGGGTGACATTTCCGTTCGTTGAATCGCCGGATTGCGGCCGGCGAAGTTAGAGCAACATCCCGCGTGAAGCGTTCGCTTTTGTGAACTCAAGCCTTTGAAGCAGCCGGGGGCGTTCGGAACGTGATTCCCAATCGATTGAAGGCGTTCATCAAGCCGATCGCATAGGTCAGGTCCGCGAGTTCTTTGTCGCTGAATTCGGCAGCCGCAAGTTCATAGTCGGCGTCGGGAACGTGAGTTTCAGCGACCCGTGTCACGGTTTCCGCCCAGGCAAGCGCAATCCTTTCGCGGGTGCTGAAAACGTCACCCGAATCGCGCCACACCGGCACGAGTACGAGCTTGTCGACCGTCACGCCAAACTTGATCAGATCGCGAGTATGCATATCGATGCAATATGCGCAGCCGTTGATTTGCGACACACGTAAATACACAAGATCGACGAGTTCTTTTGGAAGGCCAGACTTTTGAACGGTGACGTACACTCCTCCGAAAGCCTTATAACCTTCGGGCGAAGCTTTGGCGTAGTCGATACGGTGGCTCATGACGAATCCCTATGTAGTGGTTGAGAGACTACATCGTGATGCATCTTGGTCTATGGGAAAAGAACCATAATCCGCCTTTTGCACCAGGCCATGAATACCTTCATGCCGCCTGCTGGCCCTTTCAAATCAAGTTTAAAATGCGCCTACCGAGATCTTCAGCGGTGCTCTGTGCGTCGACATTTGTGAAGCTGAGAAGTAAGGCTGAAGCTCCACTATTGCCTATGGTCCAATCCGTCAATGCTTCTGCGTAGAGGCCGTCTTCCCGCATCCGTGCAACGAGCCGGCGATCTGAGCGCCGACCTTGCAATCGCAAGATCAAGTGCATTCCCCCTGGTTGCGGGTCGATCCGCACGTGTTTCCCGAGCACGTTTTCGAGACCTGCTGCTGTCGCTTCCCGACGCTCTGCATAGAGCCTGCGCATCCGTTGGATATGGCGTGCGAAGTGCCCTTCCTTAATGAAGGCCGTGACGACAGCCTGCGTCAACTCTGGACTGCCGCCCGCAAAAGCCTGAATAATCTGCTCAAACCGCTCGACCTGCGTTTCGGGCACGACAAGATAGGCGAGCCGAATACTCGGAAAAAGCACCTTGCTGAACGTGCCGGCATAGAGCACCCGTCCATCACGGTCCAGGCTTTTTAAAGCGGGCAAAGGACGGCTGACATACCGGTACTCGCCGTCGTAATCGTCCTCAATAATCCATGCGTTACTCCGTGCAGCCCAGTCGAGCAAGGCATGACGCCGGGGCAACGATAAGGCGACGCATAGCGGACTCTGATGCGCCGGGGTGATCACCGCCGCACGGGCCCGTGGCGCCAGCATGAGTCCGTCGGCGACGACCATGCCGTCCCGGTCTACAGGTACGGGGACCGCTGCGATGTTCAGATTCCTCAATAGTTCGCGACTAGGCGGATAGCCGGGGTTTTCGAGCCAAACGCGATCTCCTGCCTTCAGCAATGCATGAGCGATTAACTCGAGGGAATGGCGATACCCCGATGTCACGAATATCTGCGAGGCGGAGCAATCGATGCCGCGCGAGACCTGAAGATAGGCCGCAATTTCGGCACGCAGTTCTGGCAGACCATACACGGAAGGGTGGACCATGTCCGATGGCTGCATGGCACGTACACATCGCGCGCCGAGGCGTGCCCAGATTTTTCGAGGAAACGCATCCAGGGCAGGCAAGCCCATCTGGAACGGCCAGATCGAATCCGGACGAAAACTGGGTGCCTCGATGCTGCTGTCGCGCCGCGGCACGCCATCGACGGGGGGCGTCCGCGGTTTCAGGTCAGGCGCCACGATCGTTCCCGCCTGGCCTCGCGCCTGGATGTACCCCTCTGCGGCGAGCAGGGAATAAGCAGCCTCGATGGTGCCTCTTGCCAAACCAAGTTCCTTGGTCAGCGCACGTGCCGAGGGTATCCGGTCACCTGGCTTCAAAACCCCGCTAGCGATCGCGGCCCGAAACCGATCGTAGATTTGCCGATAAAAAGGGGCTGCCGCTGTCGGATCCAGCGACGTGATATTACTGATCTTGACCACGGCCATATGACTGCTTAACCCTTGCAACACAATTGAAACCGCATACGCCATGACGACGCGGAGCGACAGCTCAAGGTAACAAAACGATGGGGAATGAGCCTACAGAATTATGGACCAGTTGATAGGTTGATTCTTGGATCTTTTTGATGAGGCATACGGTTTGTAAAATGATTTCGTGCCTCGCGTTTCGACGCGCACCACGTGCGGGGCGCCCTCGGACGTCGAGTGTTCGCCCGACGACGCGTCGTTACTGAAAATTGAACCTTGAAATGGTTAAATGATGAATATCCTGCATATTAGCTGTAGCCCCCGCGGGCAAGCCGCAGAGAGCTCCAGGCTCTCCCAAAAAATTATTTGCCTGTTGATGGAACGAGAGCCGGGAGCAAGAGTAGTCAATCGCGCGATCGGTAACGGCGCGCTTCCTCACATTGATGAAAATTACGCGCGCGCTCAGCATTCGGCCACGGCGGAGGTCACGCAGGAAGGGTCTGTTTCCACTTCGGAAGAATTAATCGAAGAACTGGAGAGCTCAGACATTGTGGTCATTGCAACGCCCATGCACAACCTCAGCGTGCCCTCTGTGTTGAAAGCATGGATAGATCATGTGGTCAGAGCCCGGCGAACGTTCGAGGTGACGAGAGATGGGAAAATAGGCACACTACGCGACCGCCCGGTCTTTGTCGCTGTGTCTTCGGGCGGAAGATTTTCTGGGAAGCATGCGCGGCAACCGGATTTTCTGACGCCTTATCTAAGGCTCATTCTGGGTACCATCGGCCTCCATGACGTGACTTTTTTCTCCGTCGAGGGAACAGGCGCTGGAAGGGATGCGGTCACTGAGGCGAGGACTAGAACGGACCGGGCGCTACAAGCGTATTTCGCTTTGTTCCGCGTCACGGAATGCAACGCTTTGCCGTCACCGTAATGGAGTTCTTCCGGTATGCCGATACGTTCAATCAAGAGCATGGCCGTGTTTTGTGGATCAAACTACGGGTCCGCCGAAGAATTCGCTGACGGTGCACGAGCACTTGGTCGGGCTTTGGGAGAAGCGGGCGTAACCCTGGTCTATGGCGGAACGATAAAAGGTTTGATGGGTGTTGTCGCGGATGCCGCTTTGGCTGCTGGCGGCAATGTACACTGCGTTATTACCGAAGGCCTGCATCAGTGCGGGCAGTCGCATTCAGGTCTGACTCGCCACGAAATCGCGCCAACGTTGCGTAGCCGTAAAGAACGGATGATTGAGCTTGCCGATGCCTTCATCGCTTTGCCAGGGGGCATCGGCACGATCGAAGAGCTGATGGAAGTATGGACAATGAACCAACTCTCGGAGATCGATAAACCGGTAGGCCTATTGAACTCGAGAGTGCCGAGTTCTTGCGCCTTTCTCACGGTCTCATCTTGGCGTTCGTGAGCGCCGATCCAGTTCTCGGTAA
>NZ_FCOG02000421.1 GCF_001544975.2 Caballeronia arationis
GCCGCCACGCTCGCCTCAGCAACCCAACCTCAAAACGCTAAACATTAACCCCCCTGTTGCACTTCGGCTTGAAACCGCCCTCCCAAACACGGCCGAGGGAATCTCGTGACGTGCATCTTCAGCCCGAGCGTAGCGCGCGAAGCGCCTGACGTTGCCAAGCCTGCGCGCACGCTGCTGAACCGATTTCGCTTGCGCCGCCCACGCCAGAGCGGTCTCGTTGCAGACATGGTTTTTGGCCATGGAGTCCGAGAACGCGGCGAAGCTCCGCAGACAGCTGCCTTCTGACTTGAAGGCAAACCCGCACGCGCGACGCATCTCGATATACGAATCTATGAGGTCTGCTAGCATGATTGCACCTCAGGCCACGGCTGTGCGATCCTTTGCAACTCAGGTAGATCGACCTTCGCGTAAATCTGCGTCGTGGCAGTCGAACGGTGCCTGAGAACGAGCGCGATGTCTTGCAGCGAAGTGCCATCACGCAACATTGCGGTAGCCACCGAATGGCGAAGGACGTGAGCTGCACCGCCACTGGGACACGCGACACCTGACCGGCGCATTGCCCGTTCAACTATGGCGGAAACGGCACAGTGGTTTGCGAACTCGTGGAATGGAGCCCGGCAGCCGACGAATACCGCGTCGGTACTACTAGGTGGTCGTGCACGTTGTAAATAGTCTACGATCGCCCGACCGACTTCTCTGGTTAAAGGGAACTTCGTCGGGCGTCCGCTTTTTCCGGTAATGGATATTGACGCGCCTTTCCAGTCAATATCAGATAGCCGCAAACGAACGAGATCTCCGGCCCGCAACCCCAAACGGGCCAGCATCAGCGCTATTGCATAATCTCGTATGCCGACCGATGTAGCGCGATCGCAAGAAGCGATAACCTTCTCAACGTCGTTTGCAAGAATGTAGCGAGGAAGCGACGACAAACCCCAATTGGCCACCTTAGGCACAGCGGCGTCGAGGTCGGGCCTGCATTTTCCTTCGGCTATCAGAAAGCGAAGAAACATGCGTAATGCCGTCGTACAGTTTTTCGTTGCCGCTAGCCCTTGCCTTGAGCTTTCATCGAGAACAAACTTTCGTAACCGAGGTGCCGTAAAGTTCGTTGGGTCAGCTCCCTCGTTTCTGAGCAGCTTCCCGATGGAGATGCCGTAAGTGGCCAGGGTCGAATCTTTCGTTCCTCGCCGCTCACGCATCCATCGACAGAATTCAACCAGCAGCTCCGGACCCAGTGTCGTGTCGCCGACATCGGATGTTGCCATGATTCCGGCTTCCCGAAGGTAGTCCGTGAAGAGCCGTACGCCATGCATCAAACCCTTGGGGTTTGCATGACCGTATCTTGAGCATGTGCATTTTTTCAGGTTTTTTTTGAACCGTGCTACAGCGTCTTGAGATAGGTCTGTATAACGAATTCGTTTCTTGTCAGTCCAATGAAGCAAATGCTCAGCTGCACGAATATGTCGACGCGCGGTGATTTCCGCGAATCCGGTTTCCCATAGCTTCGC
>NZ_FCOG02000192.1 GCF_001544975.2 Caballeronia arationis
GTGAAAGTAGGTAATCGTCAGGCTCCTCATGCAGCAAAACAAAAACCCCACCCCCCAAAGGTGGGGTTTTTGCGTTCGGTACGCGTAATTCGAATACGTCAAAAATCTCTTATCCGAACTCGGACGGTTGTTTTTTTCGAGAAAAAGGAATGTTTCCAAGCGCGTAAAAAGTATTTGAATAGTCGATCTCCAACGACTTTCAATAAATAGTCAAACGTGCTTATTCGAGTTTGGCCTGTAATGCAGTATCTAAAGCCCATTCAAGCGATAACTAAAAGTGAACCGTCCAGAATTTAGTGGAGGCTCCCACTCTTGAGAGGCTGGGGCCATGAACAAGTCGAACAAGTTCTCTGATGAAGTCCGCGACGTGCAGTCTGCTTGGTGCGGGAGCATCATGACGAGTATCCGTCCCCGTGAGGGGCGATCGAATCCATCGCCCCCAAGATCGGCTGCACGCACCAGACATTTATTGGGAGAGCAAACGAGATGAAGTCGATAGCGGCGAGCGCGAGGGCGTGACCACCCCGAAATCAATTTGGCTTACTACCGATTGAATATCAATTACTCGAACCACGTCGCCTGTAGCTACTGACAGCAGCCAAATCACCTACGTCCTGCCAAAGTCAGCAAATCTCTCGTCTTCTCCCCGCACCGCCTTCCACCCTTACTTCCGTCCCAAAAATACTGTATAAATATACAGTAAACGAGAGGTCACACGCAGCTCGCATCCTGAGCAGGCCCCTTCATTCGTATCGCATCGGGGGACTCATGGGCGCAGCAATTTCACTGTTCGAACTCGGGATGTCGTCGAGGTTGCAGCGTCAGCTATGGCGCGGCAACCAGATCAGCGATGCAGATCCTGGTGTCGTCTCGAGCGGCCATCGGAAGCTTGATCGCGTACTGCCCGGTGCAGGCTGGATGGCCGGCGTGCTCACCGAACTGCTCGTCGAAGACAGCGGCGTTGGCGAGATGCGTCTGCTCGCGCGCACGCTTCGCGAGTTGACGACGATCAAAGGCCGGTCCGCCGTCTTCGTGGCGCCGCCGTGGAAGCCCTTTCTGACGGCCTTTCGCGCATGGGGCATCGAGACGGAAAAGCTCTTCTGGGTCAAGGCCCCCGACGATCAGGCGCTCTGGGCGGCGGAGCAATCGTTGAAGCAGAAGGGCATCGGCGCGGTGTTGATCTGGCTGCCGAAAGTGCGTCCGGAAGCAGTGCGGCGTTTGCAAGTAGCGGCGCAGGAATCGCAGGCGCTGGCGTTCCTGTTTCGCCCGATCGAAGCGGCGTCGCAATCTTCGGCCGCACCGCTGCGCATGATCTGCCGGCCCGTGCTCCCCGACGATGCGCAAACGATGAACCGCCGGGAGTGGATGCAGCAGGTCATGCTGGAGATCGACATCATCAAGCGGCGTGGTCCGTTGCTGGAAAAGCCGCTTCGTCTGCCATTGCCGCTGCAGATGCCGGCGTTGCCCGAGCACGTCCGCCGATCGCGTCTGGGCAGACCAGGCAAGTCGGGCCAGAAAGCACGAGAGGTCAATCATGTTGTGGATAGCGGTGACATTGCCGCTTTTATCGCTAGAAGCAGTCAAGCCGCCATTGATGACGACGCCGGAACCGAACTCGAATTCGTCTGGAACGCCGAACTCGTCGGCCCCGTCGATCGAAGATGAAGGCACGCCGTGCTTCGCGCTCTCGGATCACGCGCGCATCCTGCTGCCGGATCTCGTTGCGTTCCGGCTCGGCGTGCGGCCGGGCAGTACGCGCTCGCATGCATTCGCGCTCGCGCCGCGGCTGACGCTGCTCGCGGTCGACGTCCGGCTCGAAACGCAGGCGTTGGAAGCGGTTGCGCTCGCGTTGCTCGCTTTTACGCCCAAAGTCGTGCTGGCGCAGGCGAACACGGTGTTACTCGAAGTCGGCGCGAGCGTGCGTCTTTTCGGCGGCATGAAAGCGCTGCTGTCGAAGGTGACGTCGACCGTGAAAGGCTGCGGCTTTACATCTCGGATGGGCTGCGCGCCCACCGCGTGGGGCGCGTGGCTGCTTGCGCATGCACGCACTCGCCGGGTGCTGCGGCGCACGCGCATCGTGAAGGAGACGACGCTCGTGCGCATTCTCGATGGCCTGCCGGTGTCGCTGTTGCCGGCGGCGTCGACACACGGCAATCTCTTCGAGCAGATCGGCTGCAATACGCTCGGCGATTTGCGCCGCCTGCCGCGCGCGGGCGTGGCGCGCCGCTTCGGCGGCCGCGTTCTGCAACTGGTCGCGCAGGCTTACGGTGAAGCGCCCGATCCGCGCGAGTCGTTTTGTGCGCCGGCGTCATTCGAGGCGCGGCTCGAATTGCAGGCGCGCGTCGAGAGCGCGGAGGCGTTGCTGTTCGCCGCGCGCCGGCTGGTGCTGCAGCTCGCCGGCTGGCTGAGCGCGCATCACGCGGCCGTCAGCGAATTCACGCTGTATCTCGCGCACGAGCTGGCCGCGCGCCATGCGCCGAAGACGTCAACGCTGAAAGTCGCGTGGGCCGTGCCGACGCGCGACGCCGATCACGTTCTCTGGCTCTTGCGCGAGAAGCTGAATCAGACGGCGCTCGCCGCGCCCGTCATCGAGATGAAGCTGGTCGCCGACAAGGTCAGCGAGCACGCGCCGCCCTCGGAGACGCTTTTTCCGATGCCGAATTCCGATAGCGAATCGATGGCGCAATTGCTCGAACGGTTGAGCGCGCGGCTCGGCGCGGAGAACGTGCTGCAACTCGTCGCGCGTGACGATCATCGGCCGGAGGCGGCGATGGCCGTCGAGATCTACCAGCCGGCGCGGGAGACGAAGACCAAACGCAAGCAGAGGGCGACGGCGAAACCTGCCGCCCTGGAGGGAACCGCCGATACCGATTCTCCGACTGAAAACTCAGAAGAAGAACAACCGCTCAGCCTGCCGGATCTCGCGATGTCCTCGCAGCCGAGGCCCTCGTGGATACTGGAAATGCCGCTCAAGCTGATATTGCGCAACGAGCGGCCGTTTTACCGGCGGCCGCTGAAGGTGATCAGCCGGACCGAGCGGATCGAAGCCGGCTGGTGGGACGGCAACGGCGTCCAGCGCGATTACTACATCGCCTCCGACGATCGCGGCCGCATGTTCTGGTTGTATCGCGAGCGTCTGTCGGGCGACTGGTTTCTGCACGGTTTTTTCGGCTGACGGGACAGGCATGAACTCTGAACAATCCGCGTTCTCGCGTGCCATGAAGGCGTCGGCGCTTTTGCCCGACTATGCCGAGCTGCATTGCCTCAGCAACTTCTCGTTTCTGCGCGGTGCTTCGCACCCGCAGGAACTGGCCGAGGCGGCGCTGGAAAATGGCTACACCGCGCTTGCGATCACCGACGAATGCTCGCTCGCCGGCGCCGTACGCGCGCACGGTGCGATCAAGGAGCTGGAAGCGCAGGCGAAAGCGGCGGCCGATGCCGCTTCGAAAGCCGGCCAGCCGATGCCGGAAGTGCGGATGCTGAAGCTCGTCATCGGCAGCGAGTTGAATCTCACCGATGGCGACGGTGCGCCGTTCTGCACGCTGATCGCGCTTGCGACCAATCGCACCGGCTACGGCAATCTGTCGGAGCTGATTTCACTTGGCCGTTCGCGCGAACGCAAGGGGAGCTATCGGCTGACACCCGAGGATTTCACGAATCCGGTGGCATCGTCGGCGGATGTGACGGATCTGCGCGGCGACGTCGCGCATCTGAAGCACTTGCCCGACTGTTTGCTGATCCTGGTTCCGCAGCGTTCGGCGACGCTTGCAGAGACGCTCGACTGCGCGCACTGGCTCGCGGGTTTCGCCGCCGGCCGCGCGTGGCTCGCGCTGGAGCTCTGGCAGGACGGCAGCGACGACGAACGCCTCGCTTCGTCACGGCTGATTTCGGAGGAAAGCGGCCTGCCGCTCGTGGCGGCCGGCGGCGCCCTGATGCACGCGCGCTCGCGCAAGCCCTTGCAGGACACCCTGACCGCGATCCGGCTGAACCGCCCGCTCGCCGAATGCGGCTACGCGCTCGAAGCGAACGCCGAACGGCATTTGCGCACGCGCTTGCGGATCGGGGCGCTGTATCCGCCGGAAACGCTCGCCGAAACCCTGCAGATCGCAGCGCGCTGCACCTTCGAACTCGACGAGCTGCAGTACGAATATCCGGAAGAACTCGTGCCGGCGGGCGAAACGCCGGCGAGCTACCTCCGCAAGCGGGTCATGGCAGGCGCGCTCGAACGTTGGCCGGACGGGCTCGACGCGCGCACGATCGCACAAATCGACAAGGAACTGACGCTCGTCGCGGAACTGAAGTACGAAAAATACTTCCTGACGGTGTACGACATCGTCGCGTTCGCGCGCAGCCAGAAAATCCTCTGCCAGGGACGCGGCTCGGCGGCCAATTCGATCATCTGCTATTGCCTGCACATCACCGAAATCGATCCGGTGCGCATGGACATGCTGGTCGAGCGCTTCATCTCGCGCGCGCGCAACGAGCCGCCGGACATCGATGTCGATTTCGAGCATCAGCGCCGCGAAGAAGTCATTCAGTACATTTATCGTAAATACGGGCGGCATCGGGCGTCGCTTGCGGCGTCGCTCATCACGTATCACACGCGAAGCGCGCTGAAGGATGTCGGCAAGGCGCTCGGGCTCGATGCATCGCTGATCGAGCGGATCGGCAAATCGCAGCAGTGGTGGGACGGGCCGGCCGCCGTCGCCGGCTATCTGGCGGAAGCCGGCTTCAACGAGGACTCGCACATCACGCAGCATCTGATTCGCCTGACGCGCGAGTTGCGCGGCTTTCCGCGGCATCTGTCGCAGCACGTCGGCGGCTTCGTGATCGCGCGCGACAAGCTGTCGAGGCTCGTGCCGATCGAGAACGCGGCGATGAAGGACCGCTGCGTGATCCAGTGGGACAAGGACGACATCGATGCGCTCAAGCTGCTGAAAGTCGACGTGCTCGCGCTCGGCATGCTCTCGGCGGTGCGGCGCGCGCTCGAATTCGTCGCGCTGCGGCGCGGCTTGCCGGATTTTCCGGTGCAGCGCATTCCGCGCGAGGACAAGGCCGTCTACGAAATGTGCTGTCACGCCGACACGATCGGCGTGTTCCAGATCGAATCGCGCGCGCAACAAGGCATGTTGCCGCGCCTGAAGCCACAGAAATATTACGACCTCGTGATCGAGGTCGCGATCGTGCGGCCCGGACCGATTCAGGGCGGCATGGTGCATCCGTATCTGCGCCGCAAGCAGGGGCTGGAGGCGGCGGATTATCCGAAGGAGGAATTGCGGCCAGTGCTCGAACGTACGCTCGGCGTGCCGATTTTTCAGGAACAGGTGATGAAGCTCGCGATGGTCGCGGCGGGTTACACGGCCGAGGAAGCGGATAAATTGCGGCGCGCGATGGCGGCCTGGCGTCGCGGCGGTCATCTCGAAAAATATCAGGCCGACCTGATGACGAAGATGCTCGCGCGCGGTTACGAGCGGGAGTTCGCGGAGCGCGTCTGCAAGCAGATCGAGGGCTTCGGCGAGTACGGGTTTCCCGAGAGTCACTCGGCGAGCTTCGCGCTCCTCGTCTATATCAGCGCGTGGATCAAGCGCTACGAGCCGGCGGCTTTTCTGGCCGGCCTTCTGAACAGCCAGCCGCTCGGGTTCTATTCGCCGTCGCAACTCGTGCAGGACGCGAAGCGCCACGGCGTGCGCGTCTTCGCGCCGGATGTCTCGCTGAGCGACTGGGAATCGGTGCTCGAAAAGCCGGAAGGGCGCGGCGAGCGGGTCGTGTTCGACGTCGACATGGCGGTGCGCCGACAGCAGTTCTACAGCACGCCGATGCCGAAGCAGGTCGTCAGGAAAACCATGCGGCGCGCGGCGCGGCGGCTTGCGGCGCGGATCGGCAAGCCGTCGAAGGCGTATGGCGCGGGTGGGCCGGGCGTGCGGATCGGCCTGCAGCTTCTCAAGGGCTTCCCGCAGGCTGCGGCCGAGCGAATCGTGGCCGCGCGCCGCGCTGCGCCGTTCATCGATGTCGACGATCTCGCGCGCCGCGCCGCGCTTTCGCGCCGCGATCTCGAGGCGCTCGCGGCGGGCAACGCGCTCGCGAGCATCGCGGGGCATCGGCGGCAGGCGTGGTGGGCGGTCACCGCGCAGCAGCAGGTGCCGGCGTTGCTGCGCGATGCGCCGATGGTCGAAGCGCCGCTCGCGTTGTCCCCGGCGCCGGAAGGCTGCGAGATCGTCGACGATTACGCAAGTCTCGGCCTTACGCTGAATCGCCATCCGCTCGCGCTTTTGCGGCCGCGCCTCGCGCAGATGCGCTTCCGGACCGCCGCCGAACTCGCGCACTACCGCAACGGGCGTGCGGCGCGGGCGTGCGGCATCGTCACCGTGCGGCAGAGGCCGGGCACGGCGAACGGCACGATTTTCGTGTCGATCGAGGACGAGACCGGCGCGATCAATGTGATCGTGTGGCCAGGACTCGTCGAGAAAGCGCGCAAGGTTTTGCTCGGCGCGTCACTGCTGGCGGTGTACGGCGTCTGGCAATGCGAGGGCGAAGTGCGGCATCTGGTGGCGCAGCGGCTCGAAGATCACAGCCCATTGCTCGGCCGCCTCGCCACTGCGAGCCGCGATTTTCACTGAGCCCCGGCACTCGGATAGTTCGCGAGCACCTGCGCGATCGCGGTATCGAACGGCGTCCGGCGGCCGATGCCGAGCGCTTCGAGCACGCCGGAATCCAGATGGCAGTCGCGTGGACGCGGCGTCGAATCGGTGGGCGTGCGCTGCGCGGCGAGCCTGGCGTCGACCTTCAACACGCGGGCGATGCGCCCGGCGATGTCGAACTTAGTCATCGGCTCGTCGCCGGACCATTGCGTGATGCCGCCGATCGTCTCGCCGCGTGCGTGGCGCTCGATCATCTGGCGGATCACGACGGCCACGTCCGGTGTGAAGGTCGGATAGCGCGTCGCCCACGCGTCCATCGCGGCGGGCGCGGCGCCGCTTTTCGCCGATTCGACGATGGCCGGGGTCAGGCTTGTGACCGCCGATTCGCTCCAGTCGAGCACCGGACCGTAAAGCAGCGGCAGCCGCAACACGCAGGCTTTCGCGCCGCAGTCGATGAGCGCGCGTTCTCCTTCGAGCTTGCTGCGACCGTAAGCGTTGAGCGGCGACGGCGGATCGCCGGGAAGATAGGGCGGCTTCGTGCCATCGAAGACGTAGTCGGTCGAAATCGACAGCACCCACGCGCCGCGTTCGCGCGCGGCGCGGGCGATCGAGCGCAGCGCATCCACGTTGAGCGCGCGGGCGAGCGCGGGGTCGTTTTCGCACACGTCTGGCCGTCGCTCGGCGGCGGCCACGACGATCGCGTCGGGCGCTTCGCGCGCGATGAAGCCGGCGATCGCGGCGTCGTCGCGAATATCGAGCTTTACGATGTGCGGCCCGACGCGGCTGTGCGCCGTGCGCACGACCTGCCAGCCGGCGACATCCGCGAGTTCCTTCGCGACCGCCCGTCCGAGCAGGCCCGACGCGCCGATCACCGCGACCTTGAGACGCGGCCCCGTCATCACGCGCCGGCGGAAGAAACGACGGTGTAACCCGCTTCGTCGATGGCTTCCTTGAGCGCATCGGCGGATTGGCTCGACTCGACGGCCACCTTGCCGCGCTCCAGATCGACGCGTACCTGCGCGGACGGGTCGACTTCCTGAATGGCGCGTGTGACGGCGCCGACGCAATGCTGGCAGCTCATGCCTTGAACTTCGAATTCAGTCATTTTCTGTCCTTTCAAAATCAGCGATCGCTCTCATCGTATACCTTCCTATGGTTGGAAGGTGTAGAGTCAAAGATGATTTTTTGGAGTCGACGATGAATATTGGCGAAGCAGCGCGCGCATCCGGCGTGACGGCGAAGATGATCAGGTACTACGAGAGCGTGGGATTGCTGGCGCCGGTCGGCCGGACGGCGTCCGGTTATCGCGTCTATAGCGCGCAGGAGGTGCATGCTTTGCGCTTCGTGCGGCAGGCGCGGCGGCTCGGCTTTCTGGTCGAGGACATTCGCAAGCTGCTCGCGCTCTGGCAGGATCGCTCGCGAGCCAGCGCCGAAGTGAAGTCGATTGCGCTGGAACACGTGGCCGAACTAGACCGGCGAATCGCAGAGTTGACCGAAATGCGCGACACCCTGTCGCACCTCGCGCACCATTGCCACGGCGACGATCGTCCTGATTGTCCAATCCTGGAGCGTCTCGCCCAGTGAACACTTCCGAGCGCACCAAAAAAGCGCATTTTTCGCGAGTTGCACGCCTTCCAGAACGTCGGCGATCGGAAAATCCAAAGGAATACAGCGACTTGTCTTAATGCGGTGCATGCACCATTCCGAAACGGAATGCACGTTATTCAAGCATTTCACTAACACTTGGGTCGCAGCTTAGCTATAATCGGGTTAACCCTTTTAAGGGAAATCCCTGACCCGAACTGCCGGGGATTCAACCGCAATCCTTGGAGAACATCATGTTTGCTTTCGTGCTCGAAAAACTCAGCGTCTGGTTTGAAACCGCAGAACGCCGCCGCCGCGAAGAATATCTGGCGCAATCGTCGGATATCGTGCAGCTGGAAAAGCGGATTCGCTCGCTCGAAATCAACGGCTATACGCTGTAAGTTTTCGACGACGCCGAACCCCGGTTGAGCATTGAAAAGCCCCGCATCGCGGTAATGCCGTTCAGTTAAGCACTGGACGGCATTTTAATTTTGGTGCGGGAAGTGGTTGTAAACGTTGCGCCGAGCTGT
>NZ_FCOG02000547.1 GCF_001544975.2 Caballeronia arationis
GCTTCGGTGAGCGCACGGTGCGCGCCAAGAAGCACGCCGACCGAGGCTGACACCACAGGGCGGCGGTCCGTCCCGCATGACAGCATGGTGGGCCGTACACCGTCGGGGATGGACGTGCCCGCTTGCTGCGAGCCTGCGCAGATCAGGTCGCAGCCGTGCCGCCGTGCCTGCGCGACCATAGTGTCAAACGGCTCATCACCGGCGGCGATGACGGACGTGCAGGGCACGCCCTGTGCGCGGGCGCCGGCTTCGGCTCGCGCCAGCAAATCGCCCACGCGTAAATCGGCTTGCCGGCAAGGCGCGCCGGTCCTGGCGCCGGAGGCGGACGACACATGCACGAAAGTGATGCGCGCGCCGATGGCCTGGGCGAATTCGGTCGCATGGCCGATCGCCTCAATGCTGGTGTCGGTGTCCTCGACGGGAACGAGCAGATGCTGATACATGGCGTTTTGCGCTGGGTTGGGCGTGTGCGTGAACTCATCTGCATCGTAGTGGACGGATGCTTTGCGCGACCCTCTCCCGGAGGGAGGGGCGCGCGCCCCTCAATCAAATGGTGATGTCAGCACGATCTCCCTTAGAAGCGCCCCCGCCGGGCCGCTGGAGTATTCAGGCCGATCTTTTCCCCGATGGCCTCCACTTCCAGCAGGGCAGCGCCCTCGACGACTGAACTGGTCCTGAAGACCATCGCGCCGCGCAGCAGTGCTGGGCCTGCTCGAAGGCACTATATAAAGACAGCACGCCAGCTGCCTTTTCCACGCGACCC
>NZ_FCOG02000444.1 GCF_001544975.2 Caballeronia arationis
GTCGAGGCTTTGCCATTGCGGATCGGGCAGTGCCCGGCGATCGAGCTTGCCGTTGGGCGTGAGGGGCAACGCGTCGAGCACGACGAAGGCCGAAGGCACCATGTAGTCGGGCAGACGCGAGGCAAGATGCTCGCGCAAGGTGCTTGCATCGATCTCAGCCGTTCCGGTGACGTAGGCGACGAGTTGCTGATCTTGCGTTTTCTCATGCCGCGCACGCGCGATGACCACCGCTTCACGCACGGCCGGATGGCTGGCGATCTGAGCTTCGATCTCACCGAGTTCGATGCGGAAGCCGCGAATCTTGACCTGATGATCGTTACGGCCGAGGAATTCAATATTGCCGTCCGGGCGATAACGTGCGAGGTCGCCCGTGCGGTACAGCCGTGCGCCGGGCTGGCCGCTGAACGGATCGTCGATGAAACGCTCCGCGGTGAGTTCGGGCCGGTTCAGATAGCCGCGCGACACACCCGCGCCACCGATATAGAGTTCGCCTATGGCGCCCGGAGGCGTCAGTTGACGTTGTGCATCGAGCAGATAGACGCGCGTATTGGCGATGGGACGGCCGATCGGCACCAGATTCGTTTCTTCAGGAAGGCATCGATACGCGGTTGCCCATACCGTCGCTTCGGTGGGACCGTATTCGTTATAAAGCGATACGGGTCGAGGCAGCGCCGAGCTTTGCCGCGCGAGACTCGGGGGACACGCTTCACCTGCGACGATGATCTCCCGAAGCTTGTGCTCACCGCTCGACGACATACTGTCGAGAATGGCCTGACCGAGAGACGGGACACACAGTACACGTGTGATGTCGCGATTTCGCACCAGCTTGATGATTGCGTTCGGATCCCTTGCAGTGTCGATATCGACAATGGCAAGACAGCCCCCGTTCGTGAGCGTCCCAAAGAGGCCGGCGACAGAGCTGTCGAAGGCGAGAGACGAAAGCAGCAGGAAACGCTCGTTTGGCGCGTACTCATAGAACTGGTGCCGGGCGAAAGTGGATGCGACTAGCGTCCGGTGTTCGATCGCAACGCCCTTGGGTTTGCCAGTGGAACCCGAGGTATAGATCACATAGGCGAGGTGCTGCGGGGCGACAGTCGTTCGCGGATCGTCTTGTGGCAACGAGCCATCGAGCGATGCATTGGGGTCGAGCACGGTCAACGCACCGGTATCTCCCAGCGCTTCGCGACCCGCGGCATCGGCGAGCAACAGCCGGGGTGTGGCATCGGTGAGGATGTGGCTCAGACGCTCGCCCGGATAGGCCGGATCGAGCGGCACATAAGCGCCCCCGGCCTTGAGAATCGCCATCAACGCGACGATCATGCCGGTGCCGCGCTCCATGCACAG
>NZ_FCOG02000130.1 GCF_001544975.2 Caballeronia arationis
GCGACCATCGATTCCGATGGCTTTATGCAAATCACTGATCGCAGCAAAGACGTAATCAAGTCGGGTGGCGAATGGATCGGCTCCATCGACCTGGAGAATATCGCGATGGCGCACCCGTCGGTTTCTCAGGCAGCGTGCATTGCCGCGAAACACTCGAAGTGGGACGAGCGTCCATTGCTCATCGTCGTCACGAAACGGCAAGCGGATTTGACGCGAGAAGAACTACTCGCTTTTTATGAAGGCAAGATCGCGAAATGGTGGACGCCCGATGATGTGATCTTCGTCGACGCAATCCCATTGGGCGCTACGGGCAAGGTCCAGAAAAACCGTCTGCGGGACCAGTTTGGCGATCATCTGATGGCCAGGGCGACGAACTGAGCGTTGTCTGGAACCGATCCGGTCGTGTCGATGAGCCCGACGGGCAAAACGTAAGCGCGCGACTCAACCTGCCGCACCATCACCAGAAGGAAGCCCATGGCCACGTTACAGCCCCAGATTGGCACGGTCCCCCTCATGAATGCCGATACCGGCCTGCCGCTTCCGCAGCGCTTCTGGGCGATCGTCTTCGTCTCACTGGGCACCATACTCGCCGTGCTCGACGGCGCGATCGCCAACGTCGCGTTGCCGACCATCGCGCGCGACCTGCATGCATCCGACGCCGCGTCGATCTGGATCGTCAACGCATATCAGATCGCCATCACGATCACGCTGCTGCCGCTCGCGTCGCTTGGCGATCGCGTCGGCTACCGACGCATCTACATTGCCGGCCTCGCGCTGTTCACCGTCGCGTCGCTCGGCTGCGCACTCGCCAGCTCGCTGCCGACGCTCGCAGCGATGCGCGTGATCCAGGGGTTCGGGGCATCGGGCATTATGAGTGTCACCGCGGCGCTCGTTCGGACAATCTATCCGTCATCGATGCTTGGCCGGGGCGTGTCGGTCAATGCGATGGTGGTCGCACTGTCGTTTGCGATCGGGCCAACGGTCGCGTCCGCAGTGCTGTCGGTCGCATCATGGCCGTGGCTTTTCGCGATCAACGTACCGATCGGCGTCGCCGCGGTGCTCGGCGGCCTGCGCGCGCTGCCCGCCAATCCGCTGCACGACGCGCCGTACGATGTCTTGAGCGCGCTGATGAATGCATGTGTGTTCGGGTTGCTGATCATGGCCGCGGACGGGCTCGGCTACGGTGAGCGCGGCGCGTTCATCGTTGCGGAATTGACGATAGCGTCCGTCGTTGGCTATTTCTTCGTGAAACGCCAGCTATCGCAACCGGCGCCGCTCCTGCCCGTCGACCTGATGCGCATCCCCCTCTTCACGCTGTCGATTTGCACGTCGATCGCGTCGTTCACGTCGCAGATGCTCGCGTTCGTCGCACTGCCGTTTTGGCTCCAAAATGTACTCGGCTTCTCGCAGGTGCAGACGGGCCTCTACATGACGCCTTGGCCTCTCGTGATCGTGGTCGCCGCGCCGCTGGCCGGCGCACTGTCCGACCGCTACTCGGCCGGCGCACTTGGCGGCATCGGGCTCGCATTGTTCGCGGGCGGACTGCTGTCGCTTGCGACGATCGGCGCGCACCCGGGCACGGTTGACATCGTCTGGCGCATGGCGCTGTGCGGTGCCGGCTTTGGCCTGTTCATGGCGCCGAACAACCGCGCAATACTGTTGTCGGCGCCGCGCAAGCGCAGCGGGAGCGCGGGCGGCATGCTCAGCACCGCGCGGCTGACCGGGCAGACGCTCGGCACGGCGCTCGTCGCGCTGATCTTTGGCGTCGCACCTGAGCACGGGCCGACGATCGCGCTCTATGTCGCCGCCGCGTCCGCGGCGGCCGCGGCCATTGTCAGCACGCTGCGCATCGCGGCCCCGCACCTGAACGCGTCGGTCTAACCGCATCACCTGCAGCATCCAGCGTGTCGAGTGCGTCCGGCACGGAGTCGGCGCGCGCCGTCTTTACGCGCGCGCCGAAACGGCCGGAGAGGGTTGCGATCACTACCGTTTCCTCACGGGCGGAGTTGCTCACGGCCCATACCGACCGCACAAATGTTGATGGGCCAAATCGGTGCCAAGGCCAATGAACGAGTCTCTCGGCTTCGACGAGTGAATGGCCGGTTACGGGGGCGGAGCCGGCGCTCGAACGTCCGACCGACGATGCAGGTGAACGACGACTCCTGGCCGCGTGCAGCCCGATGCGCTTGGCATACGTCGGCCGCAATATTCCTTGAACACCGTCGGCGGCCGTGCGTCGAAGTCCGCATCTCAAGGGCGAAGTGACGACTTTATTTCGCGTCAGGCAAACCCATGCTGAGTAAGGCTCGCCCCGCTATCGGGCGCTCCGAAGTCCCGAGTTGACGAATTTATAGTCGCAATGTTGACATCTTTAATGCGTTCTACGCAGCGACGGTCGCTAAACTTCGCGAACTGCCGTGCGGTTACTACGGAATCACGGGCGGTTCGGGGCCGGTGGGTTTGCGCGCTCGCTTCCGCGAGAGAAGGCAACTAACCGTCCGCGAGCTCTTACTCTTGTACATTGAATCGTCCCGTGTATAGCTAATCGCGGCGACGAGCGGTACAGCAAAGTTAAACACGCGGATTCGGCGCGGGCGACAACGGTTCGCGCAGTCCTGCACCCAGCCGAGAAGCAAACCTTGACGGCGCCTACTGGACCTAGGCGCATGATCGGGCATCGTTGCAGCCGTTGAGCTGACCGGCAAATCGTTCGGCGTGAGCCCTATCCAAACCCACGCCGTACCCGAGAGATCTCACGTACGTCGCGCAAAATCCGACGGCGTCAACTCGACGTTCGCTGATGGATGGGCGAGCGCCTTGCGTGCGGCGAGCGCGGCGATTCGCTGGTAGCCATCGCCGAAGCATTTGAGAATACGAGCGTCGCTTGCGCCCGGTTCAAGCCAGAAATATGCTTCGAGTGCCTCGAGGGTGACCACGCACTCGACTGTGCCGTTCGCTCGTACGAGGTCGAACGCGACACCGCGGCGATTTGCGAGGATGCGAGGTGCTGCCGCTGCCATAAATAAACTATGCAAATTAAGTGAGGCAAGTGCTCGAACACTGGCCCGAGGAATAGAACGCGAGACCGATGCGTTGCTACCAGTCGATACGGTGCTTGTCTTCCGTTTCCCGATGCCGCCGGTCGTCGTCGATATGCAGGTACAGGCTGGTCGTGGTCAGCGAAGCATGACCCAGATTGTCACGAACGAGCCGAAGATCAACCTTTTGATCTGCCATGTGAGAGCCGGCGCTGTGGCGCAGCCAGTGGGCCGATGCTTTCTCCAATAAGTCTGCACGCGCCGAAGCGCCATCTCGCTCGCGCAGTCGCGCAGCCGCCTTCGCAAAAACATCCTTGACGATCGCGTGCAGTCCGGCGCGCGTCAGCGGCCCGCATGCCTGCGCCCGGTCATTGGCTGCGGTTGCGCCAATCGGCAAAACCAGCGGCGTCTCTTCGTTGGGCGAGGGCAGTGCGCTCAGGCCCAGTTGCTGGCGGTAGCGCGAAAGCTCCATCATCATCTCCCGAGTCGCGGGCACCAGTCGCTCCTTCCCGCCTTTGCCGTGAACGGTCAGCCACCAGCGAAGGGCGCCATCGGCGTCGCGTCGCACGAAAAACTGGCCCATGGTGTTCGCGCCAACTTCAGCAATACGCAACCCGCCCAGATACAGCAGCGTGAACAGCCACCGCACCCGGTAGGCATGCGCACGCGCGCGATCGGTGTCGCGCGGCAGCGTAGCGATGGTGTCCTTGACTTCCTGCCAGAGGGCCGGCTCGAGATAGCGGGTGATGCGAGGAGCGGCTTGTTTCGTGCGCTGCCGAGAGAGCGAAAGCGGGTTGCCGGCCAAATACCCCGCCTGCACCAGCCACGCAAACAACGCATTGAGAATGACGATCGCCTGACGCTGACTCGCGGGCGACAACGGCCCATAGAAAGGCCGCCACCGTGCATCGTGGCGAGGGTGCTTGCGACCACCGCCGGCGACCCAAGTCGCGGTGGGTTGCGGATCGGCCAGGAATTGCTGGTAACGCAGACAATCTTCGTGGGTGAGTGACGAGAGCGGCTTGTCGAGCATCACAAGCGACCAGAGCAGCAAGCGCTCGGCCTCTTTGCGATAACTCTCGAAGGTGGTCTTGGTGTCGTGAAAGCGCGAGAGCCACGCGCGAATCGCATCGAGATCATGGTTGGCCGCGATCTGCGCACGACCGTCCGTCGCGCGATTCGCCCCGACACTACCGTCGAGCGTCGACGGAATCACGAGGGATTCGAGGGGCGCGGGTTGGAGTGCAACGGATGTCGGTGGCGGAAGAGCGGGCATTGAGTGTCACGCGGTTTTGAGGTCGGTACGATACAGATAAGTCAACATTATAGCATTAATGTCAAATTTCAGCACGGCAAAGGGGACATAGAATCTGTTCCAGACGCAGCGGCCGCAGCATTCACCTTGGCCAGGGCGCGAGAACACAGCGCGAGCGGTTCTTGCTCGCTGCGAGTGAAATTAGGCAGGCGGCGGCGAAAATAGCTCGGCGCGACGGATGAACGCGCGCTTGGCACGGGCAGCGTTACATGCAGCGCAAGAAGGGGTATGATGTTACATGTAACTATCGGAGATCAGGATGGCCGCGAGTTTGATCGAACGTGTGCGGGCGCACCGCGGCGCGCTGCGCGCAGCCGGCTTGCGCCCGCTGCAAATCTGGGTGCCGGATACCCGCCGGGCCGGCTTTGCCGACGAGTGTCGACGCCAGTCTCAGCAACTGCGCGATGATCCGCACGAAGTGGATACACTTGACTTTTGGGAGGCAGCCGCCGATCGCGAGGGTTGGGAATGAGGCGGGGCGATCTCGTCACGATTGCGCTGCAAGGCGACTACGGCAAACCGCGGCCGGCACTGATCATCCAATCCGATCTATTCGACGCCCACCCATCGGTGACGATTCTGCCGGTGACCAGTGAACTGCGCGCGACGCCGCTGTTTCGCATCGCGCTCGAACCGAGCGCTATTAACCAGTTGTCGAAGCCTTCACAAATAATGGTCGACAAGGCACAAACGGTCGCGCGCGAGAAGATCGGCGCAGCGTTTGGCCGGCTGGAAGACGAGACGATGGTAGCGGTCACCCGAGCGCTGGCCGTTTTCATCGGCATTGCTTGAGCGCAGGGCCAGCTCGCGCGGTTATGCGTGGCGCGCCCTTTGTTTTGAACGTCTGCCGTCGAGTGCATCGTCGCTGATCGGCGAGATGCCGACCGGGACGTATTCGCTCCTGAAGTGCGGCGGTGATGGCGGCTTAGGAAGGGATGATTGAGAGGGCGTCAGGCGTTCGCCGGTGCCGGGCGGAATGTCATGCCGTGACGTTCCCCAGGAGCGGACGAATCTGGGTTGATTCGACACCTGAATGAGCTCACCGTCAGCCCCTGAGAAACTCAGCGTGATCGAATCATGGCCAATCAACCGCAACGATTAACCTTGCCGCCGCCGCGCGCCTGCACGCGCATGGATTTCACCGCGTTGCGCGCGTTCGTCCAACAGATTCCTGCAGCGACCATCGTGCGCCTGTATTACGAACCAGAATTCTCCCCGCACGCAGCGACGCCCGATACGATAGAGCGCTATCTGCGCACCATGCGACGACCTGCTGACGCTGGCGCTGCGCCGAGGGTTGGCCGCGGTCGCCGATCACCTGAAGGGCGTCGAACGAGCAGCACGGCAGCGCGAAACTCAACCGCGGTTACCTTTGCGCATGGTCGAACAGGCCTCGACGTTGGCGGCGGCCGTGCCGTCAGGCGCTCACCCTGTGCACCTGTGGTTTCGGCCGTTGATCGCGCAGCGGCTGACGAGGGAGGGCACCGCGACCCTTGGCGCGCTGCGGGCGAAAGCGCCGGTCGCCCGGCTGCGTCAGTATGAAGCCACCCTCGGCGTGCGCCTGGACGTGGATATGGCGGACGTCGATAGTCGACACCCGATGCCGTCAAGCCAGGCCGCGGCGACCGTCGTGATCGGCGGTACTCCCTCCGAGCCGCGCCTGACGCCCTTGAGCGGCTCGCGGTGCCCGCGGCGTTGTCGGGCGCGAATGGGCCCGCGAATAGGACCCACCCCGGGTTCCAATCGAGCGACGTCGTTTTCGTTCATCCGTTCGCCGCACGATCTCGCCGCGATTCACGCGCGATGATAGGGGGGACATTAAACCCACCACCTCCGGAGAGAGAAATGCCTGAACGCTTCCACGTGCAGTTGGGCGGCGACGACGCGTCGCTTTTAAAGCTTGGCACCGATGACACCGTTCTGCTTTCGTCCGAGATTGGGCATAACAGCATTCGATACGCCGTTCTCACCACGATACGCCGCCCTGACGTCGATCGGTGGTGTGAGGTGCTGGCCACAGCGGGCCGGCCGTACAGATTTGAACGCGCTAGCGACACTGGGGATTCGGAGGAAGTGCGAATTTCCGGATCGCCGGACTGGCTTTCGTAACCGGACAGGCGAGCGATCCCTCAGAAATGTAGGTCGACGCACCGGTCTCGATGACGCGGAGGATCGGATGACGATATTTTGCTACGCCGCTGTTACTTTGGCGCTGCGTATCCGTCAAGCAGTGCTCCGTGCTTCCGTTAAGTTGGGCGCAAGAATTTTGCTCATGTCGCGACAGAACTGCATTCACGGTGTTCGAGCGACCCGTTTGCCTTGCCTAGACCGTGCGCCACGATTTTTAGGATACGGCGCAAAGCTGAGCTTGATCGGATTCTTTATAACGTCATCGTTTGGGCGTTAATCTACAAAGGCGTCTCTCGTCCGGGATGCGCTAGATCACCTCCTCTTGTTAGCCCGCTTCGGCGGGCATTTTTTCGGTAACCGCTCACCTAACCTAACAGAGCCAAAAAAACGTGCAACTCGTGAGACGGGAAGGGGACCGGCCGAGCGACCACGCGAACGCGAACGAAGAGTTGCGAGGGGTGCTGGATCTGATCACGAGTTGACAGTTCTCGCGTGCCGACGCTGGGATGTTCCGGCCGATGGTCGACAATCTCCTGTACGCCGACCCTTGTCTCGTTCTCGCCGATTACACCGCTTACGTGACGCGTCAGAAAGACGTAAACGTAGCGTGGCGGGACTCGCGACGCTGGACGCGCAGGTCGATCCTGAACACGGCGTACGCGGGTAAGTTCTCGTTCGACCGGACTATCGCCGAATACGCCCAATAGATCTGGGACATTAGCCCTTTGAGAATCGTCCTTGACCGTCAACTCTGAACGGTGGGCTCACATCCGGCTTGCCTTGCGGTACTGCCGGAACAGGAGCGTGTGAGTTCAAACGATTAAACGATTACCGCGATGACAATCGCGGTAATCGCTTCGAATGCATTTCAGGTGTCGGCTCGAACTTCACCCCATAGATGTCACCAAACACTGTCGGTGCCACGAATAGCGCAGAGCACGTGGTCGGCACGCGCGGCCTGCCGAAAGTCTTCGGCGGCATTTGGTCCACAGCCCGCGAAGCGCCCTCAACTAGAAGACGGACCTGAAAATCCAATAGAGGCCGGCCGCGAGTGCGATCGATGCGGGCAAGGTCAGAACCCACGCCAGTAGGAGACTTCGCACGGTGCTCCATTGGAGCCCGGAGCCGTTCGCTGCCATCGTGCCCGCCACCCCAGAAGACAGAACGTGGGTGGTAGAAACCGGCAGGCCGTACATATCGGCCGCACCGATCGTGACCATCGCCACCAATTCGGCCGAGGCGCCTTGCCCGTAGGTCAGATGCTGCTTGCCGATACGTTCTCCAACGGTCACGACGATGCGCTTCCATCCCACCATGGTGCCGAGACCGAGCGCAATCGCAACAGCCACCTTCACCCATGTAGGAATGAACTTGGTCGCGTTATCCAGTTGCCTTTTATAGTTATCGATAATGGCGCGATCGTCAGCGGAGAATACAGGCTGCTTTGCTTTCTCCATCAAGCGGATGGCTTCGGAGACCAGATACATGTCGTTGCGCACATTGTCGACGCTATCAGGCGGGACCGTCGCGAACGACCCGTAGCTTCCAACCTCCTGAGCGATGCGATCCGTCAATTGTCGGACGGCAGGCAACGTGGCCGCCGCAAGCTGGCGCGTGCGCACATAGGCTTCGGTATCGGCGCGTGGATCGGCAGAGGGCGCGGCGCCGTTAGCATACTTCGCGAGGCTGGCCGACGCATCATGCGCCACTGCAACGAAGGTCTGGGTCTGCGTCGAGTTGACGGCCTTATTCAGCGCGTAAGCCGTTGGCACCGTGCCGATTAGGATGAGCATGATGAGACCCATGCCCTTTTGCCCATCGTTTGATCCGTGAGCAAACGAGACGCCAGTGCAGGTCAGAATGAGCAGCGCGCGAATCCAGAAGGGAGGTGGACGGTTGTTCTCAGGTGCCGCGTAGAGTGCCGGGACCCGGACGAGTGCCTTGAGCAGAAGCAGCAAGAGCGCAGCGGCGATAAATCCAACCAGCGGCGACAGAAGCAGCGATTTGCCGACGCCCATCGCTTGCGACCAGTCGACGCCGCTCGTTCCAGACGGCCCGCGCATCAACTGATTCATCAAACCCACACCGATGATTGAGCCGATCAGCGTATGGGAACTCGAGGATGGAAGGCCGAAATACCATGTCGCCAGGTTCCAGATGATCGCGGCAATCAAAAGAGCGAACACCATTGCAAATCCAGCTTTGCTCCCCACTTGCAGGATTAGTTCGACTGGAAGCAGTTGCAGGATGCCGAACGCAACTGCGCCGCTCGACAGAAGCACACCGATAAAATTCCATGCACCCGACCAGACGACAGCAAAATTCGGTGTAAGTGAGTGCGTGTATATGACAGTCGCCACGGCATTGGCCGTGTCGTGGAATCCATTCACGAACTCGAAACCCAGCGCGATGAGCAACGCGATCGCGAGCAGCACATAGGGGAGTGTTGACCCTAATTGAACGGACTTCAGGTCGGACAGCAAGTGCGTCGCGACGTATCCAACTCCGCCTGCGATCACAACCAGGAAAACTGCGAGACCAATCTTCCGGGTTTGCGGATTGACGGCTTTCGGACCCGGTAAAGTGCTCGTTTGCATTTCGCAATACCGTCTGGTTTGAACGAAGCAAGCTTAGGCGATCGGCGTCCGGACCTCTATGAAGAATATGTTGCAGAAAGGTATGAAGTAAGACTATGGGCGTTTGAGATACGAGATTGAATTGATGGAACTGGTGCGAGCGCTCGCTGCGTCAATATCTCGACGTTTTGTGCCGGACAGGCGCCGAGGACGCGCATCGTCGCAAGGACCCAAAAAGAGGAAACCGCGCGCGAGGCTTCCGGCCGCACACAGTCTTCGGTACTCACTACTGCCGCTATTTCAGAATTCAGACTGGCCGACGACGTTACCACCTTGTTTTCGCTGCTCGCTAAACTACGGCTGCGATTCAGCGCTGACCTCGAATCAACCGACCGCGACAGGTCTTGCTCGGGTAAAAATCGCGGCCGTAAACTTCAACGGTCCGACGCAGCGGAATTTGTCTGCTTTGTCCACTCGTTGAACCCATTCCGCCCCGCCCCCTTGGGTACGCCGACGCGAGCGTTGATACGCGCTTCGAAGATGCCCTCGCGCGCCGCCTATCACCACCGATTGCGAGTGTCCGCGCGACGCCTGTGCATGCTCGCCGCATCAACGCAACGGCAGCACAAAAAATTTTCCTTCTGGAGTTCGACGATGAAGCATTCCCCTGTGGAAATCAAACCGGATCTGCAACTTTCGCAGCCTGCTGTAGTGGATGGCGAAATCCATTTCTCAGCGTTTGGACCCGGTTGGGGCTTTTGCTCTTACATTTTGCCCGCTGGCCTAGCCATGCAGGGCCTTGGCGCAAAGGATCTTTCGACATCGAAACTCTATCTTGCGTTTCAACTCAATCGTCAACGCATCGCTGCGGCAGTAGCGGAAGTCTGTATCCAGGATCGCGGTCGGCGCAAAGTGCTTTCAAACATCTAGGCTTTTGACTCCGTCCCGCGTTTAGGCACCAGCATCGATTGCCGGAACGGCACCGAATGCAGGCTTTGTGCTCCCATAAACTCGACGACGCATGCTTCCCTAAACCTGGACCCGCTACTTTTTACGACGTTGGCCCGTGAGCTTCACGATGTCGGTCGTCGGGGCACTGGTCAAGAGGCGAGGAATGTCCTCAACGTGGACCCAACGGCATTTGGAGATCTCGTTGCTTGGGCGAGCTTTGGCGCGGCTCGAGATTTCACAGGAGAATACGTGATGGTGCTTCTGTTTGCCACGAAAGGCGAAGAGATACTTCGCTGACTTCCCGGAAAGTCGCGTCTCTTCCTTGAGTTCCCGAAGTGCGGCGTCCGAGAGATGTTCTCCGCGTTTCAGAATTCCGCCCGGCAATGCCCACTTCGACTGACTCCGTGCGACCAGCAGAATTCGCTTACCTCTGCGGCAGATGACGGTGGCGCGTTTCTTCAAACTGAGCTCCCACTTATCTTTTAGATATTTTCGAGGCGCACTCGAAGCGCCAACGAATCGGGCAGTGCTTGTTATAGCCGAGCATCCTAATACAGAACCGCAGACGCTCGGCGACGGCTCAATCTGATTGCTGTTTACACGCAACAACCTGAAAAGCGTTTCATCAAATCGTCGCAGGGATTGGGTTCCAGAATATCGCCGCGGTAAGGTCGAGGAAAAACGTATTTTGCTAACTTGAGGCTTCAATGGTGGATATGGATGCTGACTGGCCCTTACCGCGGCCAATCAATCTTTTCAAGGATGGCCGGCGCGCGGCCGTTTCCCCACTCTTAGGATCAGGTTCGGTCGCAAGCACCTTCTCATCTCTAGCGACGCCTGTGGTCGCCGAGGCAGTGCGCCGGGCACGAGAGCTGGCGACCAATTGCGATGCTGAAGGTTTTCACCAGCTTCGCGTCGCATTCAGAAAGCTGCGCGCCTTGTACTGGGCCTATTCTCCTTATCTTGGAGAAGAGGCTACCGCGCGCGCCACCGAGGAGTTCAAGCGCCTTGCTGCCGTAGCCGGTGGAACCCGTGACTGGGACATCGCTGGCGATCTGTTGAAATCCGCGCAGAAGTCCCGCGCATCGATGGGACTGCTCGTGGCCGCTGCGCGCGAGAAGCGGGCACAGACAGTGGTGCAAAGCCAGACGATGATAAAGAGCGACGAAGTTGAGGCGTTCTTAAACGACGTCTTGCATCGCGCGCAGATGACTTTGGAGTTAAGTTGCAACGATCTTCCCATTCGGGCGTTCGCCGAGAATCGCGTTCGTCGTGCGCAGCGCGCACTGAAGAAGCGTAGCAGGTACGCCTCTCGTAACGAATCCGCCCACGAACAAGATCTTCACGATGTCCGCAAGGCTGGCAAGAAATTGAGGTATCTGCTTGAGTTTTTTCATCCCATCATCAAGGGCGGGCAGGATCGCACCATCAAAGAGTTGACCTCCGTGCAGAACAAGCTCGGCCAGTTCAACGACATCGCCGCAAGTGAGGCCCTGATTCGGCACGCGTCATTCAACAACGTCCCACCCGAAGTTGTCCAGGAGTCACTGCAATGGCTGGAAAAGCAGAAGTGCCGAAGGATGCGTGCCGCATCACGGCGTGTTCGAACCATCGCAAGCTAAGCCCGGGGCGAGCTTCAGCGGCCCGTGAAGCAGTTCCATGGACTGGTTTGGAGTGGGTTGAGGCGCGGCTGCGCGTCACGGGTGTATCGTTCTCTGTCACTGTGTGTGAAGGGGGTGTGCTCAACGTCGATATGCACGCGCCCCGTCAATCCGCCGTGAGTCTACGAGCAATCTGCAAAGTTCGATGGGCGCGACGGTCAGTGGCGCTCAACTGATGGCACAGCGCGTGTGCTGTTGTGCGACCTCTCAAAGAGTCGCCGGCACAGTACCGCCGGAGCTCACTTCGCTTAACTAAGCGCGGAACGTCTTTCCAAGCTCCTGACCTGCGAGTCTAAAATAGTGGCGGAAGTGATAGATCAGCGCCGACCACTTCTCCGGATCAATGTGTTTGCCTTCCTTCACAAAGGCTTTGTCGGCATGCACCTGGATAATCTCTACCTCCGCTGCAACGCCTCCTCCAAGCTGTTCCAGTTTCTCGCCACCCATGCGATGGATTTGACGAACTCGGGCTTCGAGGTGCATTGGGCATTCAGCCACGCGTGCTGTCTTAACGAGCTCGCTCGGCATAGACGTGAAGTCAGCCGCTTCAAACTTGTCTTTCTCGAAATGAAACTGCTTCGCTTTCAAGTCCGGTACGGGGTCTTTTCCCGTGAGCGGCGCAAACTCCTCCACCTGGCGCGAAAGGTCAGGGGACGGAATATCGACGACGCATTCTGGATGGCGAGCAAGATTTTCAGGGGTTTTAGTCTCGTCGAGAAGTCCAAGCATCATGGTCCAGCCTAGTGCCCAAATGATGAGATGGGCGCGATGTTGGTCGACTCATCCTCGTTACACGAACTGACAAGCGCTACAGGCGTTCCGAAATACAGGATCTTGGGCTCAATGGTTTGAAAGGAAGAGTCGTTCATCGTCTACTCCGTGCTCGTTGATCGATATGGCGACGTTTGGCACCCCGCTTAATCTGAGTATGCTCGAACACCAACGCCGACGTTTCACGAAGGTATGAATTATCAAAGCTGGTAGCGGGATCAGGTGCGCGTTGTGATCCGGCAACGATGACGGCCGCGCCCGCCGAAGACGAACAAAGCTCTGATGTGACGGTTCTACAAACTCGCGAGGCGAAATCCAAGTTTCGATGCAAGGGGGCCCATCCGCACCACCTAGACTAGAGGCTGTCGCCTTGCACGCATTGAATAGATTGTTGATGCGATTCACAATGGTACGGGCGTATGGGCTGACCCCTGGCGACGCTGAACATCGATGCTGCGCTTGTCTGCAGCATGCCGGTCTCAACTTCACACGTGCGTATTCCCGGCAGCGTCGGGGTAATGACCAACTACGGCCCGTGTCCGCAATGGAGTAGGGTGCGTAGCCCTCCCGAATGCGGATACTTCGCCGCCAGCGGCGAGCGCACTGGCAGCGGAACCTTAATTAGCGTTTCCCAATATGTTCCGACGCGCCAGCGTCAGGCGTTTGCGGGGCGGCCGGTTTTCACTGCTTCGAGTGCCTTGACGGCGGCGACGATTTGCTTTTCCGTCGCGGCATCAAGCATCGCGAGGGCGGCGCGCAGCAACTCAGCTTTCTTCACACGCAGGCCGTTGCTGGCGCACTTCTGCTTAAGCGATGCGATCTTCGCATATTCTGACTTCGGCATCGTGAAGCTGTCACGCGCCACTTTGTCTTTTTTTCCTCGCTTCGTCTTCGCGTTGCTACCGGTGACAGTGAGACCACCCGTCGTCTCGGTGGCTGTCTTCGACGTCGGTTGCGCGATCCGCTTGGCAGTAGCTTTCGCCTCTTGCTTCAGCTTCTTCGCGCTGGTCGGAGCTTCGGCGATGCCTTTCTTACTTGGCTTCTTTGCCGCCGGCTTCTCTGCTGCCGGCTTCCCCGTTGCTGCTTCCTTTGCTGCAGGGCGCTTCGCTGCAGCCCTCTTTGGGGTTGGCTTTTTCGCTGCCTTTGAAGCCGGCGCAGTAGCGGTCTTGTCTTTTCCGACAGCGGCCTTGGGAAAGTTAAAGGCATTCTTGGTAGATGGTTCAATTTTCGGGGTGCTCATGGATGTCTCTCTCGTTCGAAAGAAACAGTATATACGGTTTATTTGGGAACGTATTTGGATTAACTTCGAGCTTTTTCACAAGATATGCCTCGAGCTAGGATCCGTGGCGCGCCGGTGGGATAGATCCATGGCGCTCAATGCGAAGACCGCGCATGACGCCCCGACGGTATGTGATCTGCAACATCCGAAAGCGCGCATTTAAATCCATTTCACCTTGCGAAACCACCGAAATAGCAAAGTGAAGATCGCGATGATCGCCGCGATGACCGTTGGGAACCCGTACTGTGAATGCAGTTCCGGCATGTGCTCGAAGTTCATGCCATAGATGCCTGCAATCATCGTCGGCACGGCGAGTAGCGCGGGGTATGTTCCCAGGCGCTTGGTGATTTCGGTCTCGGCTAGTGCAATCATTCCGAGATTGACCTGCACGGCTGTGATAACCATCTCGCGACGTCCTTCAATCGCGCTAACGATCCGTTCGAGGTGAAAATAAACGTCCTTGAAGTACGCTGTCATGCCTTGGCAGATTCTAGGAACTCGTCCTCCCGTGAGCTTTCCGACACCCTCGAGTAGCGGCCCGATATGATGGCGTAGCACGACAAGGCGTCGTTTGAGGCGATAAAGTTCCTCGACGATCTCTCGTGCATCATTGTGCTCTTGCGTCTTGAAGATGCGGTCTTCCAATTCCTCGAGTTCGGCGGTGATTGACTCGAGAACTGTGAAGTAGCTGTCGACAATCTCGTCCATCAAAGCATACAGGACAAACGCGGATCCTTGCCTCAAAAGCGGCGGCTCGTTCTCGCATCGCTCGCGTACCTTCTTGAAATCACGGAGCGTTCGCATTCGCACCGAAAGGACATAATTCTCGCCAACAAATACGTCGACTTCCCCAAACAGCAGGCTGCCGTCGCTTTGCAGTTCAACGGTATGCATCACCGCGAACAGTGACTCTCCATATTCCTCGATCTTGGGCCATTGGTGATGTGCGCGCACGTCCTCGACAGCAAGTTCATGCAGGCCGAACTCGTCCTTCATCGCCTCCATTTCGGAGGCCTCTGGATCCTTGAGCGCAACCCACACGAAGCATTCCGGCTTTTGCGCGTAGTCGCTGATTTGCTCGACCGTAATGCCACCAAGTTTTCGGCCATCCTGATAGGCTACGCAAGCAATCAGCATGGTGTATCTCCGTTTGAAGGCGGAACTAATCGAAGAGGCGCAATCGCGAGAAAGCGGCTGGCCGGTCAGCATTCATTTTCTAGGGCATGAAGTCGGGTTTGCCTCTTCAGCGCTGAGTAAATGGACGGACTGTCAGGAGCCATTCTTCGGGCTACCGCCTACGCATCCTGCCAGCAATACCGTCGTCAAAGGATTCGTACAAGGTTCTGCTATTTCTCGGTAAATTCGTCTGTTGCTGTTAGCCGATGTTGAATTTCCATGGATTGTCATCTCGGTCTCGAACTACGAGTGCTCTCAGGTTCTCGCTGTCACGTGTCTGTAATTTGACGAGATCACTGTGGGTAAGGTGCTTTCTGTCGCTCGCCGTATGAGGTGTGGCGAAGTGTGCTGCCTTCCGACTGGGCCGGTTAGCACCTTCACGACGGGCGAACGGTGAGTTTTGCGCAATTGGATCCCATGGCGGCCGCCTGGACACCTGGTTGTCAAAATTTCGGCGTTTGCGCGCAGTCTTTCGAAGCGGTTCACCGTGGCTTCCGGCTGTATTGGAGAGCGGACATCTTCTACATAGGCACGCTTTGACACGTCAACGAAAGACGTTGTATTGATCGAAACGACCGGTCGTGATGAGAGAAATCGGTCAAAGACTGCGCCTTCGGGCCGATCATGATGAACCACGACGGGGGAACGCGCCGCTACGGCCCTATAACACACCCCAGCCATACCAATCTGAGTCCGCTGTCATCTCTGCGTTTTTTTGATCAGGTTATGCTCTTCCGAGAGTCGATGACTGAAGTAGTCGGACCTGCAAAATTGGGTTTTGTTCGTTGACGCCTCGGGGCGTTCATCAGGTGGCCTTGTACTTTTCGAACTCAGGCAGTTGTAGGAGGTGCGAGCAAGGTTCCT
>NZ_FCOG02000185.1 GCF_001544975.2 Caballeronia arationis
CAGAAAACGAAACAGGAATAAAACTCGACCTCGTCCTGCTTCACACGGTGGGGGATTTTAGGCGACCACAACTGGGGAAGTTTCAACTGACCGTCCGGGCTCATGTTTAAACAAACCTTAAAGCATGCGCACATGAGCTCCTCGCTTGCAAGGCTGAGGCCGCATCTCGGTAGTGGTACTGACGCACGACCGTGTCGCTCGTCCGACGGCACGTCGGAAGAATTACGCAATGCTATCCGTCACGGCGGGTAGTACGGGCGCGAGGCAAGCTTGGCACAGCCGGCCGCAATCTGGGCGCGGCCGCCGTGACTCGAATACGTGGCGGGATTCTGTGACGACGACATGTGGTGGCAAGCCGGTGCTTTAACGCGCGCTGTCAACATACTCGACGCCTTTCCGAGCGTTGCCGTGCTGGCCGCGCGCATTGTGGTTGGCGAATCGGAGTTGCTCGACGAAACCTGCGAGGCCATGAAAACCAGCCCGCTCGGCGCGTAGGTCTTCCCTGGGCCAGCGGTAATCGGGTTTTTGGCCGGAGCGAGCGTGTTTCAGGCCACAGTTTTCAAGCAGGTCGGCGGCTTTGAGCCGCGGCTTTTATTGGTGGTGAGCAAGAACTTGTCTCACTAGACATACTGCCCGTGAGCTCATGATCGTGTACGCCGACGACGTCGTCCTTCACCACCGCCTCTCCGCGCTACGTGACAGTGCATTGCGCCGGCGTATGCTCGCGCGCAATGCCGCATGGACAGCATGGCTTCGGCTTCCGGCCGCCGAAGCGTGCGTAGTGACGCGTCGTGCGCTAGCCGCCATGCGCGCAGAGGGTACGCTGATGCACGACGCGAGCGCAATGCTGGCTGGTCTGCCTTGGGCATTCGTGCATCGCCGCGTGATCTCAAGGAACGTTCGTCGCATACGCGCAATCGTACATGCAAGCGAAGCTAGACGGTCAGCTGGCAATTAGTATCGTTTGCATTGCCCAAGGAGGCGTTGACCCGGGATAAGAAGGTCTGCTGATAGCGCGCCTTCACCGCGCTAGCGCAGCGGCGATGGTTCATTAATGTGAAGAGAGTTCGCTTACGTTTCTTCCCTGACGGTGACGCTCTCATAACTATTCAAGCCGCGCGGACTCACGCGGTAGTTCGTCAACTAGCGTTCCGGGGTAGCGATATCGCCTTGAATTATTGATTGCGCCATAGCTTCCGCGGCCGCCACTCCTTCGTGCTTCGACGGAAAGGGGCCGAGCGGCGGAGCACCCTCAAATGGGAATAACAATCTGTTGTCTGGCTTTCGAACCACTTTAAGCGTCCCGAAATAGCCGCCGCCCGAACTCGGACGGTACGACGCATATATCGCGTAGTCATCAGCCGTCGCTGCCCGAAGCGGTGACAAAACTTGCTTACTGTGCAAAAGCTTAGGTTTTCCAATCCTCTTACCAAAAGGCATGACTTCCCCCTCAAATGCGGTGCCGCGTCTCCTCGCCAGAATTCATAAACCTACTCTTGAAAGCAATCATGGCTTCACGTCAGTGCGTGACCTAGTTAGCAAACGGCATGCCGTTCTAGAGGCTCGGGTGGACCAGCCGATGCGAAGAGGGATCTACTCCTGCGGTGGTCGACAACTTCGAGCACTTTTGCGCCTATTCGGGCTGCGATCTGGGCAACTTGGGCGAAGCTAGCATTCGTGAGTGCGCGGCCTGACCGTCGACAAGCAGACCGGCCGTCGAGAACAAGGTCACCCATGAAAAAACTGGAAGCGTCGCCCTCGCAAAGGTAGTTGCTCGTGCAACCCATCTCGAAGTCGCGTGTACGCGTTGCAGCCGGCGCGGCCGGTACCGATTGGCGCGCCTCGTCGAGCAGTTCGGCGGCGATTTGACAAAGAAGGCCCGCGCAACGGCGGGCCAAGATGGAACGATCTACAACACGTGCCCCCAAGCCCAGAGGACACGCATCACCGAATTAGCAAAAGGCAAGCCCGCCGACGTTATCACCTATCTACACCAAAACACGCCCCTCGCTCGGAATAAAACTTAGTGCGCGTTGGTCCGATGATCGGTGCTTTACGTACAGGTTGCACATCTTGCTTGCAGCACCGCAGTGACTAAAATATAGATGTTTCTCCGATACGAGACATCACCTCCTGTGTAACCCTGCCCGCCAACGAGGCGGGCTTGTTTTTTGTAGGCATCGGGGCAAGACGATCTACAACAGTCGAAGCACAAGGAGTAACTGAATGGCGCAAGCTCCCCCTCTCAATCCCCGCGACGAAGCCGAACCCGGAACGCCCGGCAGCGGCGAAGACCTGTGCCCGGTTTGCGACGGCAGCGGCACCAAGGACGGCACCAAGTGCGAAGCATGCGGCGGCACCGGCAAGGTGGTTCAGGGCATCGGCGGAGGCTAAGAGCAGAGTGTGACCCGAGGCCCACGTCTCGATCCACGTGACGCCGGCAATCGTCCGCGAGCATCGCCTGATGGCGCACGCCGGATCCCACCGGCGCGCGCTGGGTCGTCGGTGCGGGAATGCACTTGGAACGCTCGCCGCGCCGCTCGAACTTGGCGCACAGTCAGTTTGAAGCGGCCGTTGCGCGAGCCGGTTGGCCGACTGCCCGCGACGCCCTCCCTAGGGGCTGACGCGCTCGCGTGCGCGGGCTTGCCTTTCTTGCAGATAGATAATAACCCTTGAAAAGCCGTCAGCTCGACGAGTTCAGCTCGGACGTTGCCGAATAAGCATGGCCTGCTGCGGCGGGCACCTAATTTGAATTGAGAAGTTGAGATGGCAAAGATTATTCAGATCGCGTGCAGTCAGTCGCAGGGCGGACAACAGATTGAACAGCAGTTCGTTCGCGCTGACCGACGAAGTCCAGCTTTTCCGGCTGCATGATCAGAAGTTGGCTTTTCCCAAGGGCGCCAACCGGGAAGTCGGTGTGTGGTCGGCCTTTTGGCGCCCGATACCGTCCTTGGATGTGACGATCCCCGTGTTTGTCCCGCTGGTCGCGGGCGTGACTGAGCGCGACGTTCGTCCGCACCTTGACGCCGATCGTGTCGAGCGCGCGGCGGCGAACATAGGCCGGGGAGCAGCGGGCTTGAGCGTCGATGCGCCGCACACGTGATCGCCAGCAACACAATCGTGCCCGCTTAGCGGGTTTTCTGTCTGGGTCAGGCGCAAACGAATTCGACGCGCTGACATAGCAGATCGGTCCGCCGAGGGCCTGGCGATTGTAGAGTGGGGGACGCACACACGGGAGGGGCGGAATCGGGGGCGCTGGCGCGCGCTGCGACGTCGCAGAAACCGTACTCCAGAAAGACGAATCGCGTGCGAACGATGACGAGTCGTTGATCCAGGCGACTTTAGCCGTCCTTGAAGCAGAGGCACTTTTTGCGCGGCGAAGCAGAGGCCATCAACGGGATGCCGGAGGACCAGAGATACGCAGCCTTTCCAGCCCGGCGCGCGCTGGGCGACGCGCCGATCATATGGGGTGACGCGATCGCGGCCGGCGACGCTGCCCGAACCGATCGCGGCGCTCGGGTACCAAAAAAGGAAGACGCTCTACGACATGCTGTTTCGCACCAGCGCGCAGACGCTGCGCTCGATCGCCGCCGATCCGAAGCACCTGGGCGCCGGGATCAGGGTCATCTCGGTCGTGCACACGCGGGTCAGACTGCGGTTTAGGCTAATACAAAGTCATGGGACGACAATCATTCTGACGGCGCCCTTCGTCGCGCCGGTGGTAGTGCCGAGTTACAGTCCAGCGCCGTATAGCGGCGGCCAGGCGTCCGGCTGACTGAAGGCACGCGGCCGTCTGCCGGGCCGCCCTATGGCTATGCGGCAGGCGTGAAGCTTTGTCCCTGCCGATCAAGTGCTCCAAGCCGGCATCGACGCGTCACTGAATTGGCGGCACCACGCCGAGCTTTTCAGCCAGCATCCTCTCGTATACACCGAAGTGCAGATCGACCTCTTCCTGCGTGACCACGGTCACGGAAATATTGACCTGTGCGGGCTGCAGGCCCAGGACCGTCGCGATCGCCGCTTCCAGTTGCAGCGCGCATAGCCGATCGTCGGCGAACGTGGTTCCGACAGCAATCTCGTAAGCGGATTCCTGTCGGCATACCACTTCAACCAGCCGCGCACGCGCGCTCATGTTGCTGTCGATCGCCAGCCGGATGACCTCAACCGTCGTTCGCATCGCGTCGGTCGGGAAGCCCTTTGTTGAGCGCAGCCGGATCCGGTGCCGGCCAAGGGTTAGCCAATCGTATTGGAATTCCATGGTGTCCTCGGATGATCCCGTCAGGGGCGTCGTGAAGATAGCATGCGGCCACCCGAATTCAAGAGCAGAAAGTCGCAATACCCCTTGAAATTTCTGCTCGGAATCCTACCTTGAATTCCGCTCAGGCAGTCGCGCCGGCAATCCGGCGCGCTGCGTGTTTCGATTTGTTGCCCGCAGCACGGCAGATGGACTAGAGCGCGTAGCCGGTTCGTCTTCCTGCTGGTTTGAAGGAGGAAGTGACCATGAGCGATCTCTACTTCGGGACCGACCTTTTCAGCGATTTCGACCGTCTGCAACGGCAGATGGCGAGCCTCTTCGGCGGTTTCCCATCCAGCATCCGTTCCGGGCGCTTCGGCGCCTTCCCCGCAGGTCAACATCGGCTCGACCGACGACTGGATTGAGATCGTCGCGTTCGCGCCGGGTGTCGATCCGGCAAACCTCGAGGTATCGATTGACAAGGGGCTGCTTACCATCAGCGGCGAGCGTGGGACTGCACGGCCGGAAGCCGGCGACGACACGCGTACCTATGCGCAGGAGCGGTTCACCGGCGCTTTCCGGCGCGTCATCGAACTGCCGCAGCACGCGGACCCCGACAAGGTCACGGCGCAGTACACCAATGGCTGCCTGACCGTGAGCATCGGCAAGCGGGAGACGTCAAAGCCGCGAGCCGTCACCGTTCAATGAAATCCGTCGCGGAACTGAGGAGGACATCATGAGCGACACGACAGAACTTGCCAGGAAAGATGAAACGGCGGCGGCCCGCCGAGAAGACGACCAGTCACAACGCCGGGTCACGCTAACGCCGCCCGTGGACATCTTTGAGGATAGACAGGGAATCACCCTGTGGGCGGATCTGCCCGGCGTTACCAAGGACCGACTCGATGTGAAGGTGCACGACGGCAACCTGTACATCGAGGCCGAAGCGGTGGTACCCACGCCGGCGGGGCTGCGCCTGCAGCACGCGGAGATCCGCCAGCCTCGCTTCGCGCGCGCGTTCTCCCTGGGGGCTGACTTCGACGCATCGAAAATCGATGCAAACCTGAAGGACGGCGTGCTGAAGCTGACCATACCGCGCCGCGACGAAGCCCGGCCGCGACGGATCGAAGTGCGTACGAACTGACGCCGGCAGGCGGGCAGCAACGACAGGAGGAAATCGGTGGCGGTCATCTGGCCGCCACCTCCAGACTGCGCAGGCCCGGATGCAACGGTCATACAGGAATGCTGGCGTGGATACACAGTCAAGGACGGGCGATGCTGGTGCTTGAGCCAGTATGGGCCGGTCCGTTCCCGATACCAGTCGCTGCCGTATGACACTCGCGCGCGCTGCGCAGAACCGATCACGCGCCAAAACTAACGTCTTTTCGTAGCGTGCCTAAATCAAAAGGTGACATCAACTTCCTTGCATATCGGCATCGTTGCTACTACAACGGTAGAGGTCTCCCTCGCGTTTTAACCCGACGTGATGGATTGCCCGCCCGATGCGGGCTTCTTTTTTTGCGCTCTCTGTTCATCTAAATTACGCATTACGTTCTCTTTGAGGGCGCATGCCCCCGCGCGTGCGTCCACGCGCTGGCCCAGCGAACGGCCTGCTGCCGCTCCACCACCAAGGTGGCGTTCTGGAAGCGCTCTACGGCCGCGCTAACGCGGCATCCGATGTAGATTGTTCGTTCATTACGGTCGCGCGTTGTCATGGTACTCCCCACTTCGGCGCCTATTAGTTCTGAATAGCTACAAAACGAACGTCAGAAACCACCCATTGCTGACAGGCAAAGCCCGCTTGTGCGCCCGCGCGCTTTGACTGTCAGCACCGAGGACACAATATGGACTTTGCAGAGCGCCTGCGCCTCGCGATCCTAGAATTTGAGTGTATGACTTTTAGCGAATTTTCCCGGCTAATCGGAATGACTCCCGCTAACTTCTGTCGGATATTGAGCGGTAGGTATCAGCCGAGCTTTGAGACCGTACAGGCCATCGTCAAAAACTTGAAGAACACGGACTTACGATGGCTGCTGGTGGGCGAGGAGATGCGCAGGGCGAAGCGGGGGCGCTAACGTGCGAGTAGAGCCCTCCGCTCATGCGATTGCCTGCGGCTGGCGCAATGCGGCGACGTCGTGCGCATTCCGCCTCACGCGTGCACCTCCTGATCCTTGCGCGGCCGCCCGCCCTTCTTGCCGTTCTCGCGCGCAGCGGCCGACTTCGCTTCGGAGCGCGTCGAGCCCGCCACGCGGGCGGATTGTTTCATCCAAGCTTCGGAACCGTAGATGCCTTCGAACAACGCGGGCACGTACACATCGGCGTCGAGGCGTGGGAAGTGTAAGCCCCACCCTGCCGGCGTGATCTCGATCTTGCTGAGGTCCGCCGGGCTCGCGCCTGCAAGGCCCTGGATGAGATTCGCAGGCAAGGTGAGCGTCACGCCATTGCTGAACTCGGCCTCGATCTTCCCGATCGAGGGGCGATAGCGCGCGGCGACCGCGCACGGGCCTGCCTCCTTCCCGGCCTTGCGAGCGGCGGCAATCGATTCTTTAGTAATGGCCATGATGCTTCCTCCTCGGACGGCTCGCGCGACTGCCGTCTCATCACGAATACAAACACGAACCCGTAGCCCAAAGCGATGCGCAGCCAACCCAAGGTGCTCCCGCGTTTCGGAAGAAGACGGCAACAGAGCTCCGCCGGGGGAGAATATGAATACGGGAAAGGTTTCTGCCCCAACGATGTATCAAATAGCGCGGCTCATCGAGCCCGAGATCGCCGTCTTTTGTGCCGCATGGGGGCGGATGACGCTGCCGACTGAGACACGTGCTCGGCCCCATTACTCGCTCCTATGGGCTCAGCATGCTTTTCAGGTCATAAAGCGGAAGTGCACCCGTGACCATCTCGCCGCTCGCAAAAATAATCGTGGGTGTGATCTTTATGCCTAGGCCTCGCGCCAAATCGAGATTGCTGTCGATCGGTGCGCCAGCGCACGTGTGGCCTCGTGCCGGAGGGCGCCCGTCGAGCATCCAGCGACGCCAAGTCGCCTCGCGGTCGGATGCACACCAGATTGCAGCTGCCATCAGCTTCGAATCGGCTGTGAGGATCGGAAACAGGAACGTATAGATAGTGACATTGGACAGCTCGCTTAATCTGCGCTCGAGCGTCCTGCAATAGGGACAATAGGGATCGGCGAACACTGCCAGCTTCCGGCTCCCGCTACCGCGGAGGGTCTTGATCGCGTGACTGAACGGCAAACTGGCAAAGTCGACGTGCCGGTCTTGCATTTGCGTCGCGCTCGCTTCATCGTGCGCCCTCGCCGTCGGACCCGGTAACAGCAGTGCCGAACTGATGATTAAGGCGGCAGCGCACACGCCAAGCATGGACCTAAGTTTCATCGAGGTGCCGCGCTGGTAGAGCACGTAATAGACGCGGCCTACTGGCCGCAATGATCATGCGGCGCGCCGCGACGATGTGCTGGCTGCATCCGCAATCATTCCTTGCCTCGGACCACGCTGCCCAGCGATGGCTCAACGAGAACAAGACGCTTCAGCTTACCTGTTTCAACTCATCGAGGTCGACGACGCCGGTTTCGCTTGTGAACGCAAGTGAGTGTCCGTGGCTTTGCTGCTGCGATACGCCGTTGATCTGGTGACCGCCGCTGTCATAGGTCCGAACGCTGCCGTGCTCTTCGATCAACAGCCGATGCTTTTCGGCAAAGAACGCGTAGCGCACGCTATTTTGTGAACCGCTCGAAGACGCGTGGCCCAAATCGTCAGGCCACCACTTTTCCATCTCAGGCATGGGTTTCATCGGCTCCATGGGCTTCATGGGTTCGATCGGTTCCATGGGTTTCATCGGTTCCATCTTGTGTCCTTTTGGCAAACCGCCGCAGGTCGCCGCTACTCATCTATCCTGCGGCACCCGCCGCTTCGAGCAAGGCAGGTTCGTTGCGGCGCTCGAATCGCGTTCGCGTGTCTACTCCAACCGCAATCGCTATACCCGTGCGAAAAGAAGCCGGCGGCCGCGGAATCGTCCTCGTAACCCGCGTACTTCCGAGTCGCGACTTTCATCGCACCCGTGCGCCAAATGCGAACGTCCTGCCATCGCGGCCGCGCAGTGTTAGCTGATTCGGTCGGTCGCAGCCTCAGCCCGTTAAGTAGCTGGAGGGGGTATCGTCCCAGCTTAAATGCTCGTTGATCGTCTGTCTCAATCGAGTGGCCGTGCGGTGACTCGACAATCCAGGCAGGCTCTGTTCTTTGGTTTTTCCCGCAACGAGAGGTCGGGACGCATAAGTGTCGCGCAACAAACGGGGACTTTCTTCGGCGGCCGAGATATCGAGATGCAAAGCGCGAGCGCATGCACACGCCGAAAAATTTTGTCGTGAGTCTACATAAATAGTATTATCGAACGAACGTTCGATTGCAGTTCGGGGCGTCACCGCATGAAATTTCTATGCGGAAACTGCTCGCCGCGGAGCTTCAAAAGAAGCCCGTGGCGTCAGGTTACGCGACGGTGCCACCCACGCAGCGCGACACAAGGAAACGCAACCACCGTCCGATTTGTTGAAATGTCGTGCGACTCCACGCCTGATCAGACGAATTATTAGGGATGGGGCGCTCCCTAAGGTGGCCGCTAAAGGCCAGCGACGCCGGAAGATGTGCCGGCGAGTAGGCTCCTGAAGATCTCGCGGGCTTCCAACCCAAAGCGCCAAGTACCAGAGGTCGCTTATTGATTTACAATAATTCCTATTGGAACATCGACGCGAGGCTCAACATGGTCGCAGATACGAGAACGTTGACGGCACAGGTGCCCGTCGAACTTGCTCAGGAAGTAGATGCGTTGTCGGAGCTTCTTGAGCGGCCCCGCCA
>NZ_FCOG02000164.1 GCF_001544975.2 Caballeronia arationis
CACACACTCTGTGATAACGTCATGATTGGCTCCGGTCGTCCACGGGTCTTCGGACCCATTGAGCTTCGAGCTCGTACATCGCTGGGCACGTCCCAGCCGGCTCGACCGGAGCCACCTTACACCGCCAGCGCTCCGCAGTCACCCGTACAACTCGTCGGTCTGAGGCGGAGCCTCGTTAGTTATCCACATTCGAGTTACGTAGATGTCGCCAGTGGATAAGGCGCGAATCAGGAGTGAAGTCGGGAAGTTTTCCAAAGACGACTTCTATCCTGTGATCCTGGTGTTTCGGGGCCTCCTTATCCACAGGCGGTAAATGGGCCAAATAGCCGCCCGAAAGGTCAATGAGAAGAATGAAGAAGATGAAGACGAAAACTGTGACCGCCGCCGCTCTCGAAGCCGCGCAACACAAGCTGGCCGACGCGCAAAAGACCGCCATCGAGTGCCGCACGAATCATGCGAACGCGCTGAACACGGTCGCCGATCACCGGAACGAAGCCGCCGTGCATTGCGACAAGGCGAAAGCGACCCGCGCCGAGCTGCGCGACGTCATCGGTGATTGCGAAGCGCTCGCGGAGCATCACGCGACCGAGGGGACTCACGAATGAGTTACGAAACGAAGGCCGCGACGCTCGCACTGAGCGCCGGCGAGTACGACCAGGCCAAGGCGGCGTTCCTGGCTGGCTTTGAGGCGATCCGCAGGGGGAAGGTGCCGCAGGCCTTGAGCGACGCGCAGCAGGCATCGACGGCGCTGAGCGACGCACCGGCTGATGGGTTGACGAGTTGAACGGGCTTGGCATCAAGACCGCACGCGGCGGCGAGTGGTCGCTTATGCAGCTTCAGCGAGTGATGGCGCGCGCCATAGCCGCCGTCTGACCGAATAGAATCGTTGTGCCGGAACTGGCCGGCACACGAGGCATGCACATGATTCCGAAAAGCGCGAACGACAAGCTGAGAAAGTTTTTTGAGGAAGAAGACAGGTGGAACAAGTTTTTTGCAGAAAATCCGGCCCCGTCCTTTCTCGAAGGAAAGTCCCTCGACAACAATCTGGCAGCTCACTGGCGACCGGAGTTCGCGGCAGAGGACATTGAGATGCTTCAGCAACGGCTCAACGAGATCAACGAAATGACCGGTTCTGATCGGGATGCGACAGAAGCGGAACGCGAAAAAATCGAAGCTCTAATAGCTGACCTTATCCTAAGACGAATGGGCTGATCGAGTAAAGGCGGCTCAAACACTCAGGCAGCGCCGCCGAGACCGATTCGATAGATGGCTTCCTATCGTTGTGTCGACGCAAACAAACCCATGACGCGCGCGAGGCGCGCCGGCTTTGATGCTCGAAGGCAGGCGGGAGTTTTTTTACACGACTACGCGCGCGCGAGATTCGTGTGACAGGTGTATCAACGCAACTAATCGGTGCCATCCAATATCGCCGGGAGACCGGGAAAGTGCACGTCGCAGCGTTCGCCGTGCGCCGCCGCGTTCCTGCTCGGGCAGTTCGCCAGTTCCGCGCCGATATCCGGCAGCGCGTAATCGCCGCCGAACTGCTCGACGAGCCGCGTCAGTCGGTGGGCCGCGTCGGCTGCAACGTGAGAGTTCTGGGGCGAGTTCACACGCAGCGTTTTTTCATAGAATGAGTGGGTTGCATCATTACCGACACTTGCCGTACACACCGCGCCAACGCGTGGAAAAGGCTTATCAATGACGCCCGCAGATCGCGACCACATCTTCATCAGCTATCGTCGCGACGATGCGCCCGGCGCAAGCGGCCGTCTTTATGATTGGTACCGTGCCGCTGGTCTCGGTGCTGGACACAGTAGCCACAGCGGGCGCAGGACGTTCGCGAGCCGTCTGGTAGCGCAGGGCCATTCCCTTGACACGGTGCAATTGCTGCTCGGTCATTCGCACCTCGACCACGTGGCCCCGTATCTCGAAGTGTCCGCCGCCGACATGAAAGCGGCGCTCGCCGCAATCCTCGATGGCCTGTAATCGAGTGGTGACACGCAGCGGGCAATGTAATAACATTGTGTTGACGCGCCTTGTGTTATGGGATAACATTGTAAATACGGTGAAATCATGAAAACGACGATTCGCAGGATGGGTAATTCGCAGGGCGTGCTGATTCCGAAGCCCGTCCTTGCTCAATTGGGCTTGGAGAACGAAGTGGAAATGGAAGTCGAAAACGGCGCGATTGTGCTGCGTCGTCCACGCCAAAAGGCTCGCGAAGGTTGGGCTGAGGCGAGCAAGGCGCTTGCCGAGAGCGGCGACGACGCGCTGGTGATGGGTGAATTTGGGAACGCCGACGATTCGGAGCTTGCATGGTAGTTCGCGGCGAAGTCTGGCTCGTAGCGCTCGATCCGACGCTAGGAAGCGAGATTCAAAAGACGCGACCCTGTGTCGTAGTATCACCCCCGGAAATGCACGACCATCTGCGAACGGTCATCGTCGCGCCGATGACTTCCAAGGGACGCCCTGCGCCGTTTCGCATACCGGTGACGTTCAAGCGGAAACAAGGGTTGATCCTGCTGGATCAGATTCGCGCGGTAGACAAGGTGCGACTGGTAAAGAAAGAAGGCGCGATTGCCGATAAAACGATGTTGGACACCCTGCGGACGTTGCAGGACGTGTTCGCGGAATAGGAAAACCGCATGCACGATATAACGTTATCGGTGATCCTAGGTGCTTGGGGCGCAATTCTTTCGACTTTGCTTGCTGGCGTCAAAATTTGGGAGATCTGGAGAGACCGGCATCGAATCGAGATCGGCCATAACTTCACGAGCGATGAGAGTATCGGCCACAGTATTTCAATTCGGAACCTGTCCGGCCGAGCCTTCATACTTTCCTATTGGGAGCTGGTGTACGGCGCCGGGTGTTGGCCGTTCAGGACGTTCGACGGATTACGGTCGCCCGATCACGACGTAAGCGACATTAAAATCGAAGCATACTCGACCTACACATTAAGCTTTTGCGACGAAGACCATTTTGGTTGGGGCCCGAAAGCCCTGAAGGGCAGGAAAATTTATATCCGAATGCACGTTGCCGGTCGCAAGCCTATGTTGTGCCTCGTGTACCCCACGGACAGATAGGAAAACAATATGACAGCAGGAGATCTCGAACGCTTGCAGGAACGGCTCGCGAGGGCTGAGTCCGAACGCGACGTGTGGCAGTGCAAGTCCGGCCACCACTACAAAATGGCCTCCGCAATGGTTGAAGCTTTGCGAAAGCAAATTGCCGACATGCAGTCTGCCCAGTCTGGACATCACGGAAAACCGACAGAGCCAAAGGTTCTGGATAACTCACAAGGCTCCTGAAGATGCGATCAGAACTTCTCAAGATGGTGTGGAAACTTCTTCGACCCATCATCGAAGACGCGCTCAAAGACCTGCTAAAGCTCGCGGTAGACCGGATAACGAAATTCGTAACTGATCTTCAACGGGAACGGGCTGAACAAGCGAAGCAAAAGGCCGACGCCGCTGCGGCTGCAAGCAAAGCAAATGCGGACTCCGATCCCATAGAAGCGGCTCGCCAGGCAGGGAAGGAGGAAGCCTGGCGGGAAATCGCTGAGCATTACAAGCGGGACATAGAAGCGCTGCGAGGCGAACTGGCGCAAGTACGTGCAGCTTTACAGTCGAGCGGCAACGCCAGACTGAACGAGGTCGAGGCACACGAGATTCCGCGCCTGGCATCGGACAGCAAATAGCTCGGAAAACGCGATGCTCAAGAAACTTCGTGATGCCTTTTCGCCAAAACTTCCCAATGTCGTTACGTCTCAACCAACGGCCCTCATCGTTGCTTCGATTGCCGTCCGCGACGCTTGGACGAACAACTTGTACGCGACGCAGGGTCTAACGCCGGATTTCAAAGAGCAACAAGCGAAGGGATGGATCGAGAAGTCGATGGAAATCCTAGCCTCGCCCGACCCGATCCTTGCAAATCGGAACGTGCTTGCCGGTTACGTCTTGGAAGCCGCCGACCTTCAGGTTCTTGTTTTGGACCCTGCGCCTGCTGTCGATCCGTCAGGTCTCCGGGGAATTTTGGGCATTTCCGGCGAGCTAAAAGAGCATCTCGACCTGTTGTCGCTGCGCTGTCGGAAGCTGGCCGAGTTTCTGCACGGAATTGGCGCCGATCGGAGTCGCGACGAGAAGTGGAATGCTGTCGTCTATCGTTACCGCATCGTTTGGGCCGGCATGAACATCTTCAATGCGTTGAGGAAGTCGCTCGGAGACGCGCACGGCGATCCATCTAGCGATTGGTTTTGGCCGTTCCTCGCGACTCAGTGCGCGTTTTCTGAGCATATCTACCGAAGCCAGGCAGGTCTCGCACCCTCGCTGCATTCTGATCGCGTGCAATCTTGCGATGTCGGTGATGCGCTTCTCGCCTTCAGCAACCTCGTGCTTGATGGCGTCCAGTATCCCGACTTCGAATGGGAACAAAGGTACGGGGTGAAGTTGCCTCGCCGTGTGTGACAGATCGGAAAACAGGACATGAACAAGATAGGAAGGATAGTCGCGGGCATGGCGCTGCTGTGCTCAACGTTCGAAGTCTATGCGGGGGACGTGATTTACAGATATCGCATGCTGCCCAACCGTCCTCCGGAAGCAATCGTTTCCGGGCTGGTGAACATGACGGACCTGTTGAACAAACCGGGAGACGGCTGTGAGCAATTCATTGGGCTCGTCAAAGTCGAAGGAATACAGTTTTCGTCCAGCGGTGGGTCGATCGAAAGTTTCCGCTTTACCGACCACTTCGGGAACCAGTGGTCCGTTCCGACGAACATCAGCGATCTGTCAAACGCCGCACGATCACAGGCTAACAACTTTATCCGCGTCGGCAAACCGTATTACGTTCAGGTGCAAATCTGCGGAAGCGGCGGCTTTCCGTCCTTGGTCAACATGTATGACGCGACCGTAAAGTTCGGCCACGACTAGGAAAACGATGAAGCGCTTGGAGCGACCTGTATTCTTGTTCTTGCTGTTGGTGGCAATCGGCTGCGCGGTGGCTGCGGTCGACGCTTGGTACGTCGGCAACGCTTCTCAGGGGCGATGGGCGTCTACCGCAGGGCTTGTTACTGCTTTGGCGGGCGTCGTCCAGCTCGAGATCAGCGGGTTGTTCACGAAAGTGATAGATCATTACAGCGACGAGACGAAGTATCCGTACGGTCCGCCTTCGTACATCACGCGGCAGATTATCGATAATCCCGATACGCCGATTCGCACGCAAGTGGGCAACGTCCTCTTCTTCAACATGCGAACGGGATTTTGGTTGATCGTCTGCGGAACCGTCCTGCAGATAATCGGTAGCTGGCTAGCATAGGAAAACAATGAGCGAAACACCACGCCAATTTCGTAGCTCAGAAAGCTTAGCCGAGGAAGCGGTTACCCGTAATGCCATCGCTCCATTCCTCTCGGAGCGCGGCTACCGCGTTTTGATCGATCGGCGTGCGCAGACGGGCACGGCGATCTCACAGTTCGTGCGGGTACAAGGCCCTGATGGTACGGATCTGCAGATGCGCGTTCGTTTGTGCTGGCGCCGGTCGGGCAAGCGGATAAACAACGGCAAATATTCGGCGGCGCAATTACGCGCGAGATTGATCAATGATAGCTGGGATGACACGCTCGCCTTCGTGGTCGAGCGTGACCGAGCGGAGGGCAATACGCATCACCTCTTCGTACAGCGCGACGGTACCGAAATTATGTACGCCGCGCTAATTCCCCGCGAGGAACTCGCGCCTATATGGCGCAGCCAACGCGATGTGAGCGCCGGTTTAATCACGGCGGGCCTCCTTGGTCGAACGTCGAAGAATCACGCCATGAACGGATCCAGTCCGACTATCTGGTTACAGGACGACCGCTGGCCGCGCGCCCATGAGGTCGCGGATGCACTCTGGAATTGGCCGGGCGTCGTCGACTTGGCAAAGGTGCCTGTGGCACCGATTTCGAGGGAGAGTCATGTCGATGACACCTACGATGACTGCCCGGTCGGACATTCATTGGACGTTGGCAGCGATGGAGCCGAGCGTCGTCCCGTAATGCGTTCTGAAGTCAAGAGGGACCAACAGGTTCGCCGTGCCGTGCTTGCGCGGACAGCGGTCTGTGAGCGCGCCGGCTGTGGACAGGGTCAACGCTACCGAGGTTTTCTGGACGTGCATCATATCCTTGGGGCCGAGAAAGGAGATCGCGTCTGGAACTGTGTCGCTCTGTGCCCAAATTGCCATCGCGACGCCCATTACTCAGCCGAGGCGCAGGTCTTAAACCTCCAGTTGTTGGAGTATGCCAAGCAGTTCGAGCCATCGCACCACAAAGCATAGGAAAACCCGACAACTATGTTACGAAGACTCGCAGACCGGCTGGCTGCACCGAAAAGGCTGCGGGAGGCGGAACGCTTTCTGGCGGATTGGTGCCCACAGGGTGTAGAGGTGGTGAACGATGGCAGATATTGCCGGCTTCACTTCGGCGGAATGGTCTACTCGCTGGAATATGACTCTATCCCGGAGGCGAATCATGTTCCGCACATGTCGGACCATTTGGAACTTCACAAGTGGGCTCTCCAAGTTGCCGGTGGCATCTACTCTCACAGGAGCCTCCTTGAAGCGTGGGTCCGACACTACTTGCCTGACGCGCGTGTGCTTGGTGCGAACCCAAATGACATTGTGCATGCCGACGAGACTGGCGATCGCCCCTTGTGGAAGGGGGAGCATTTTGTCTGGTATCTAACCCACGAGAACAAGTTCGTGACTCGCACGCTGAAGACAACACCGCTTCCGTGGTTGACGATGGAATTGAAACGAAAGACCAGCGCGCTTTCCGCAGGCGATTCCATTTACATACGTGCGTGAACTACGCATAACGGAACGGAAAACAAGTGGATAAAGCTGAATTCATAGCGGCACTTCAAATTGCGCAGGAAGCAGGGTGCCAGTTCGTCGTGGGCGTGCCGTCGCTCGGTGGTAGCTCGACGGTAGCCTTGACGCCTGAGCAGGCGTACCGGTTGACGACAGACAAGCAAGCGTTGTTCGCTGAGTTAATGGGCCTGAGCGTGCCCGAGTACATCGAGTGGCGCGAATCACAAGGCTCCGTCTATTGCTCCGCGCGAACGAAGCAAGGGAAGCAGTGCCGGAATTTCATCGTCGGCGCAACATGGCTGGAGCCGGACAAATGGAAAGCGCAACGGGCGGAAGCCGGCTATTGTTCGGCACACGGCGCATAGGAAAACATGGCTATGACAGTTGAGCTACGGTGTGCATCGTGCGGTCGTCCAGACGGACCTCGACCCGAAGGCGCAGATTCGGTCGTCGCCCTTGACGGTCAGCGATATTGCCGCTGGTGCGCTGCAGTCCGTGAAGGGCCGTCCGGGTCAGTATATGTACAGCTACCGAGTCCCGGTGGCATGGTCTCCCCAAGTACGGTAGACGATCCGCTGGCGGCCTGGATGGACTGTTATTGCATGAAGCCGAAAAAACGCATAAAGAAGAGAGACGCGAAAGACGAAATACAACGCGCTTGGGCGAAATGGGACGGTGATAAGACAGGACCGCAGTTGTTGTTCTACACCTGGCTACAGCGACAGCGCCCGTACTTTCTCACCTTCACCGAGAGAGGGAACGGCGACCAATGGCAAACAGTCAAGAGTTGGATCGACCAGTATGAGCAACAAGCGCGTTGCGCCAAGTAGGAAAACAGAATGGACGCATATACGCTGACGCGTGCGCGGCAATCCGAACAAGTCGCGCGGGAGTGGAAGGAATACGCTCACAGTTTGGAGCGGAAGCTCGCGATCTATGCTGCCAACTATGCGGGCATGGAGGCGGTGAAGGATATCGCCCTTCAAGAGCTACTGCGGATGGAGCCTAACCATCGTTTGGCTGTGCAGCAGAATCGACAGAGCATCTTCGATGAGGCACGCAGCGCGTCGCTTAGGAAAGAGCGCACCTGAACAAGTCGGAAACGTCTTGGTCGCACATTTGGAGAATCGCATGTTCGACACGAGTACAGAGCGAACGATTATCGGGTCTGCAATTGTCCTTTGGTTCGCGCACGGCTGGTATCTCAACACGCGTCTGCGGAACGTTCATCGAAAGCTAGATTCGATCCTTGATAACTTTGATGGACTACGGACCTATCTTTACGAGAACGATCCCCAGTTCGATGACGAGCGTGACCTCCTGGGCGAACTCGGTAATTCGCTGGAGAACGGCACAGTAAGTTTCGCTGGAATGAACCACATGGAGCTGACCAAGCAGAAAGAAGACAGCGGTCGGCGAACGCTCGACACCCGTTTTGCGGACTGAGCCATAGGAAAACAACAATGGACGCATATACGCTCACGCGAGCCGCGCAATCTGAGGACGTGGCGCGGCAATGGAAAGCCTACGCAGAGGATCTTGAACGAAAGATGGCGCTGCTGTCGGCGAACTTCGTTGGCATGGAAGCGCTCAAAAACGCTGTCGTTGCGGAACTGGCGATAGTCGATCCGACAAATTCCCTGACCGTTCAACAGAACCGTCAGCGAATCTTGGAAGCGGCGCGTAATGCTGCTCTGGCCGAGAATCGACGCGCAACGTCTCAGTCCCGATGACTCGGAAAACATGGCGAAGCTCACTCATCCGGCGGTCAAAATGCTCGAAGCCGCCGGATGCAACGAAATTGGCGACGATCTAATCGTCATCGGTACGACGGACGTGCGTGTATTGCTCTCGCATCGTGGATTACGAACCGGACGACACGGCTCCGAGGGGTTTCTCGCGTGGCAAGAGTGGGCTGGAATAGATAATCGGAGGAAAGGGAGGGCGAGATGGCAGAAAAGACGTGGAGCTACGGCGAACTGACGCGGATCGCGGAAAAGGAGATCGACAAACTCATGGCGGAAGTGCGCACAACAGCCAACTTCGAGGAACGGGTGCATCTTCAGAAGTACGCAGCGGGCGTACTGATGGGTTGGATGGCCGTCACGTTCATGAACAGAGAAGAAGCCGACGAGCAGCGGTTAAAGGATAAGCTCCGGTTGGCGGGTATAGGCCACTCCCTCTGATGGGGGAACCGCATCAACAAATAGAACAGAAACAACAAATGAGCAGAACCGGAATCACTGATCTGGCGTTAGACGCAGTGCGAAACCGAACTCGGCTAGCACTGCCTGATGACGACGCCTATCTTTATCGACTTGGCGTGGCTCTGTATGGCTTCGCGAAGCTCAGCAGCTTTATGGCGGAGATTGCTTGCCACATTGACACGACTCTCAGCCGATCTGAAGTGGAGGCAGGTACCGGAGGCACGATACGGTCCAAGTTCTGCGCCAGTGCGACAACTGTTAGCAGCTCACTTCCTGAGATAGAGCCCATCTTCGAGCGTGTCGGCCGCGTCGAAATGAAGAACGCAATGCAATACACCTTCGTGAACAACGCGCGCCTCGCTGCGCTGGAACACAACGCAAACCCGTAACGGAGAAAAAGAGCATGATTGACCCCGCCTGGATTCTGATCGGGATGAGTCACGTCGACTCGGGATCGACCACCACCTTCCAGGAGTTCGAGAACAAACGTGCCTGCGATGCAGGCATGAATATGGTCGTGGCCATGGCCACGGCATCAGGCGACAAGGTTCGGGCCAACTGCATCAGCAAATCGGGGACGAGCTACTAATGGACGACGAGGGCTTCATCCCCGACCCTCCGCGACAGATAGGCACGGATAGGAAAAGTGAGATTCGAAATGACCGAATTTCAAAGCGAAAGTTAGGGAAACTTCGTCGTCAAGTTACCGTACAGGAGATTGCAAGGCATGTCTTGGGAACACAACCACTACAAGGCGACCTGCATTGGATGCGGTCACGAGGGCGAATGCATAAAATCGTCCGATGACTGGAATCGATCCGAAACCAGATATGCGGGCTTCGCGAACAACGATCCCGACGCAACCGCCGTGGGACGCAAGCGAGCAGATCGCCGTGATTCAAGTCCGACGTGCCCGCAGTGCGGCGGGACAGAAGTCAGAATTGGCCCCTTTCTGAAGACTACTTGAAGCATCTGACAGAGCACTGTATGCCCGTCTCAAAGAACCGGAAGAAGAGAGCGTCGAGTTCATGCGCGACTCATCGCCATAAGAAGCAACTTTACTTGCCGATGAGCCGCACTGACGTTGATGAAATCAGCCTGCAGTTTCAGCTTGACTTCGAATGCATTCGACAAGGCCGCGGCGACCGGCGCGCCGCGCTTAATATGACGTCCATCGCCCTGCTTGTCGAATTCTTGACCGAGGCTGGTTACGGCGGCCTGTCAATAGAATTATTGCGGTCCGTTCAAGAACGGTTGTCCGAACTGCTGGATCACGGCGTCACCACGAACGAGTGGAAATGTTCGGGCACTCTCGTCGATGAGCTCAACGAGGTCGTGAATGAATACGACCGTCAATTGCGCGAAACTCGATTGCAGGCGATCGTCGCGGCGACACAGCGACTCGAAAAGTTAATCGCATCGACCCCCGATAAGCTGACGAGTCTCCGTCGAATCTGCGCGCGCCTATGACGCTGTCACCCGTGAAAACGTCACAATTCTTACATCAATTTTTGATCTTGTTTCCGGGGAGCGCGGACCGTGTCTTTCAGCCTGCACTACGGTGTCGTTTGGACGAATTTCTTGGCGATGTCATTGACAGATACTCTTAAAGCGCTCGCTACGATGACCGTGATTGGGGTCTTTGGAGTTTTCCTCCACGAGTGCGGCCACCTCTTCACTGCGCGAGCCTTTGGAGTGCGTGGACGAATCCGGATCTTTGTGCGGCGCGGTAAATCTAAGGTGTGGTTTTTGTCTGTGCTCGGAGCCCTTATCGACGACGAGGATTTTCACGCATTGAAGTCCTGGCAACGTAGGCTCGTAATTCTTGGTGGCCCTGCGATCGACGTTTCGTTTTCGCTGGCGCTTCTTTTTGCCGGCGGTAAGGCTCCGGGTGCCGCATGGCTTTCCGGTGGTTTGGCGATGCTCGGTGCAGTCTATCTGCCGTGTTCAGCCATGAACATCGTTCCGATGCGCGCACTTCGCAACGACGGATGGCTGATGGTCCGCCCCGGCGACGCTATCTAACCGGCGCACCGCGACGACGTGCAAACGGGGTGTCGTAGAACGCATTAAAGATGTCAACATTGCGACTATAAATTCGTCAACTCGGGACTTCGGAGCGCCCGATAGCGGGGCGAGCCTTACTCAGCATGGGTGCCTGACGCAAAATAAAGTCGTCACTTCGCCCTTGAGATGCGGACTTCGACGCACGGCCGCCGACGGTGTTCAAGGAATATTGCGGCCGACGTATGCCAAGCGCATCGGGCTGCACGCGGCCATGAAGAGACGGTCAATGGATTATTGCGAAGGGCGAAGGATTGTTGAGTTAGCGGCCGTTCGATAATTCGGCGACGGAGCCGTCGACCGGCGCGGATGTTCCGATCAATTACCGCAAACTGCCGAATCACGACAGTTCTGGCTCTACGCTGCGGAGTGTCACCGGGATCCAGTTGCGGGTCCCCGTCTTTTGAGGTGACGCCACGTGCATGCTGCTTTGACTGATGAACCGGTTCTGATCGGCACGATAACCTTGCGTCTGCACGTCGCCGAGCAAAGCGGCCAGGGCTGTGTCATTTACCTGCCGGCGCGATGTCAGCCGATTTGTCGTTGTTACGCGGTGCTACCCGCCATACAGCGTTGCCGACGTCGTCAGCCACGAGCAAGGCCCCATGCGCGTCCAGTGCGACGCCAACGGGTCGACC
>NZ_FCOG02000302.1 GCF_001544975.2 Caballeronia arationis
TGTGCATGCAATGACGTTAACAGAATCGTCCTTCGGTTAACAGAGGGTAGTGCTAAGAATTGTGGGTAATCGAAAGGTTTTAGGAGCCTTTACAGTGTTTGTTGCACTTGCTTTTGCCATGTGTTCCTCGTGTAAGACCAAAGATTGGCCCGAGATTCTTGCCTTTGAATAGTCATCGACATACGCAAAGGTGCAATTCCTCGAGCTTCCGATAGCCTATCAATGCGAACGCGAATACGCAACGGCATGAGACCCGAAAACAAAGGGTTTGCGGGTAGAACAAGGCGAAAATGACGACCTGTACGCCGTCTCAGGACGTAAACCACCGCACCACTGTTATGAAGGGGTCGACGCAGTAGGCGTACAGAAGCCGAGGCTGTTGATCAGCGCTATCTTTGCCGCGATTAGGAATTCGTGGAATCGTCGCTTCGTAGTGGGCGTTGCCCCGGAGCTTCACTCGGTGGCGGCATGCACGCTGGTCTTTGTCGCCTGCAGCGGATCACGCTGATAGTGGACCGGCGAGGCGGGACAAGCAAGGCTATAATATTTCATCCACTTCGACATACAGCGGAAAGGTCACATTGTGAACCGCATCAGCTCGAAGTTGGCTGTCGAGTAAATGCGCGATGTCGTCCTTCGTTCCCGTGTAGAAGTTTCGACCCAGAGCACGTCGTCCTCTTGCATGACGAGTCGCTCGCACAGATGTGAGCCGAGAACGCGCTCGCGAGCGGACGGAGCTAGAACGTCTCTTCCTGCGGATCGATCTGCAATTCCGTGGTCGCACTCTTGCCGTCGACGAGCATGCCCGTGCCGCATGCGCAGTGCGTTGTGGCCGAACGCGGGGTCCATCTCGACGACCCCATCCCTGCGGCCCTTGCGGCCGGAAGAATCGCGACTCGTGACTCGCATAGCTCGACATGCAGGTAGCCGTGAACCCGCTCGGAAAGCGCTGGATGAACTGGACGGATTCCTTCACTTCGACGAAACGCGGATCACGGTCCCGCTTTTGAACCGACGCGATGCTTGCGACGCGCGCCGTGATCGACCAGCGCCTCGTCACGCCGTCCTCGTCAGTTTCTGCGAGGCCGTGTAATGGCGTGCGCTCACGTCCCTGTGCGCGTGCATCGTCCCGCAACGCAACGACCCGCCGCAGATTCCGGTTGCAGCACTGTCGACGGGAAACTCGCGAACAACAGCGGCGACGATTACCGCGATGCGCGTTTGCCGGCGTTGCAGGAAGCATGGCGCTTCGGTCTCGCGGCGCGACGAGGAGAAGCGCACGCGCTTCGGCTTGCCGTTCGCAACTATCGAAGAGGCATCGCAGGTTGCGCTGTTGCAGGCGATGGAGCTCGAACTGGAAGGTGCCTCATGGCGCGGCATGCCGTTGAAACTCTTCTTCTCGCAGCGGTACTGCACGACGTATGCGGCGCGTACGACGCACCCGCACGCGTGGAGCTAAATCGGATTCGGCGGACCGGCCAATCCGCGCAGTTATGGGCGATCCGGGGGAAGCGGCGGAGCAGCGCGTGCATAATCCGGAGACACGGCATGCATCGATGATGCCCTGCAATACTCTGGCGGCCAGGTGGGCCGCGCGCCGAGCAACTAAGACGGCTGTTTGTTCGCAATAGGGCTTCAGGAGCCTCCCCGCTGCCGGCGAACAATTGCCGCAGGATTGCGACTGCGATATGACCGATGCTTCATCAACAGGGCGGTGATGACGGAAAGAATCACGAAGATTGCATGCGCGATTCTCGTGTTGAAGCCGCCGGGGTGGTGGACATAGGATTCCCTTCCTTCAAGTGGAATGAGGGTGGGACGACATTTCGGCATAAGACTGCCCGCCCCAACTCGCGTCCATAGCGCTTCGTACACGATGCATGCCCGAGCCCTTCGTTGAGCTGTCGGTCGTGGGAACCCACTCCGGGGCAGGCTGCAAGAACGCGCACGACACAGTCAACGACAGCCTGAGCGAGAGCGGCAGCAACATGCCGTCCGCAGGAGGGAGGCGTACGACCAGGCCGACCGGGATGCCGGCGGGTGTGCTTCAGATTCATTGTCCCCATCAACCTGACCGCCGGTGTAAAAAGTACGTAAAATGGTGTCAGCTGAGCCGACCACACTGGATGCTGGGCAAACACGAGTGCGACTATTCATGCCTCTTCCCTGGATCAAGCGACCGCGGAAACGAGCAGCCCGGCCGGCGTGGATCGCCGTGTCCATCGTGCTCCTTGTGTTGCCGCCAGCCCTTGTTGCGCAGGACGAAAAGGCGGGGATCGCCTTTTCCACGATCGCGCCCAGCGCACAACTGCCTGCAGGCTGGAAGAACCTGCCGGTCGTGCGTGGCAAGCCAATGACGCAGTACACGCTTATTCACGACGGCCATACGACTGTCCTGCAGGCGGACGCGAACCGCTCTGCTTCTGCGCTCATGCACGAGGGCAATATCGACCTCGTCCGCTCCCCCGTCGTGACATGGCGCTGGAAAGTGGAACGACCGATTGAAGGCGCGGACAATCGCGTCGGATCGAAGGAAGATGCGCCGGCGCGCCTGGTATTCTTATTCGACGGCGACAAAAGCAAGCTGTCGGTGTTCGACCGGGCAAAAATGGATCTGGCAAAGCGCCTTGGTGGCCAAGATCTCCCCTATGCCACGCTGATGTATATCTGGTCGACCAACGCCGCGCCAGGCACGGTCATTGCCAACCCTCACACGGACCGCGTGGAGATGATCGTGGTTTCCGGTCAGTCCGGCGATGCAGGTCAGTGGCAAAACCTGCGCCGCGATATCGTAAAAGATTACGAGCGAGTCTTTCACGAGCCGCCAGGCCGAATCACCGGATACGGCCTGCTGACCGATACGGACAATACCGGGACTTCGACACGTGCCTGGTACGGAGACCTCGAGTTCATAGCAGGGCCCTGATAACGCAGAGCCGCCGGGCTGACTACTCCCGTCGGCGCGATGCGGATGGCCGTCCCGCAAGTCTTCCGCCGTAAGCTGCGAGTCGAAGCAACCTTCCTGCGCCAACAAAAGCTTTGTCGCGGCACAGGTCAGCGACTCCAACCGGCCGAGATGGAATGGACACCGCCCTCCCTTCGGGGAGGTGGGCATGATTGAGGGCCTCCAGAACCGAACGGCATCAATGTGCCAAAGTGGAGTTGCGACACAACCACTTGAGGAACGGAGGCCCCAAATGAATGCTACGACATACGGACTGGATGTTGCAAAGCGGGTGTTCCAGTTGTACTGGGTCGACGCCCAAACCGGCGAGATTGCGAATCGGAGGTTTGGCCGTGACGATCTGATCGCGTTTCTGGCTCAGCGTCCCGCCGGGCGTGTCGCTCTCGAAGCGTGCGGGAGCGCTCACTGGTGGGCACGTAAAATTCAGGCGTTGGGACACGAGGTCGTGTTGTTGCATGCGCAGTTCATCCGACCATTTGTGCAAACGAACAAGACC
>NZ_FCOG02000184.1 GCF_001544975.2 Caballeronia arationis
GCAGAAAATCCCGGCTTTGATCCGATCGATGTTTCAACATCCGTCAGTCCGTTACGCAGCATGAACCATGTCCGGCTGCTTTTTTTCGACTTAGTATCCTATTACCTATCCGCGTCACTGACGCATCGACCGAGTGCAGCGCACTCCATACGTTTACAGCCAGGCACCCGACGGGTGCACTCTTCCTGAAGCGGCAGCGGCGCTGCCAATCAAGTTAGTCGCCTCATGCGGGAAACTGAGTTCCAGAAGAACCGCATGACCGCTGACTCTTGGCCCGATTCGCAAATCTCCATCAACTGAAAACAACTTCGCACGGACAGTGCGAACGTCCGCCTTCATATCGTCTACGGCAATCAAGCCAAGCTTGACTCACGCGGTCCCGCTCGGAGCGACCACGATGAGCAAGCTCCCAAGACGGGAATCACTTGCACCATGGGTGCGGATGTCTTTATCGGCCGAACGAAGACTCTGGTTACAACTGTTGGCAGGTTCGCGCGCAACCATGCAAGCGGCTCCGCTAGTGTCGCCAGGGGGCCTGCAGGCGATTGTTGCGGCGAGCGCGGCTTAAGTCTCGAAAGAGGTATGAAAATCGCGAGCTTTCCGCCCACATTCGATCGCGATAAAGCGCATCATGCTAGTTACCTATCCGCGTTCCAACGCATCGACCCGAGTGCCGTGCGCTCCATCTTTCTCTTGCCGTGTGTCCGACGGACGCCACGATCTTCATCCGCAGTGACCCTGCGATTCAGCGCTGTGCACTATGCGGGAAACTGAGTTCTCCAAAAACCGCATCGGCACTGGCTTTTCAAGCGAAACGCAGTTTCGCATCGTCTGAGAACAACTTCGCACGGACAGTGCGAACGTCACCTATGCCTTTCGTCGAAGGCGACTCTCGCCAAGCCTGACTCGCGCGGTTCCAAATCGAGGCGACCGTGATGAACAAGCTCGCAAGACGGGAAATCACTTGCACCCTGCGTGCGGATTTCTATATCCCATTCTGTCGGCTCGCGCTGCCGATACCAAAAAGCGCAATAGGAATTGCTCGGCTCGACAGGCTAACGCCTGCGGTCAGGTAGCCGTGCATCGGATTCATCCGGCGCATGGATCATCAGGCGTCAGTGCTTCCCTGCGCCGGGTGAATCGAAAATATGATCTCTAAGATCCCGGAAAGCAAAGCGTGCAGTATTCCAACAACCCGGGACGTTCTTCTGATAGGTGAGAACGTCGCCTTTGATGCGACGGCCATGAAGATCCAATTCAACTTCTCAACCCTGTTGGACAACGCGGGGCTTCCTCAGCGGCTCACCAAAGAGCTCGCCGAACTTTTTAACCGCCACCTTTCGAAACCTCATAGCACGACGCGCGTGACGTCGAACGCAATCTCCATCAAGACACAGAGCTATCGCGTGCGGCATCTCATTGCCGGCTTTCGCGAACTACGAAAGGGCGGCTTCGCGCTGCAGTCGCCCTGGAACCTCTCCGAGAAACACATCGCCTACCTCGTCAAGCTTTGGGTCGAGGAAAATGACCAGGCGCCCGGCACAGTCGAGAACAAGCTGACCTACTGGCGCACGCTCGCTGCATGGATGAAAAAGCACCAGCTCGTGGGCACCGTCGATGACTACATCAAGCGGCCCGACGGTTATCGCCGCTATTATGTGGCGCAGGAAGATAAGTCCTGGGAAGCGGCTAACGTTGACGTCAACCACGTGATCTCCCGGCTTTGCGTGCAGGATCGGTGGGTCGCCATTCAAGTCGAATTGCAGGCGACGTTCGGGTTGCGCGCCCAAGAAAGCATGCTCCTGCGTCCGCTGCAATGCCTGCGCGTCTCGGGCCACCTGCACGTGATCGATGGTACGAAGGGCGGCAGGCCCCGGCTCGTGCCGATCGATGCTGAGTGGCAATACGAAGTCCTCATCCGCGCAGCCCGGCTCGCGAACCCGCGCACCGGCTCAATGATTCCGGAGCCATGGTCGCTCAAAAGGTGGTACCGGCATTTCTATCACGTCCTACAGAAAGAGGGCATAACGCGTGGCGGGTTGGGCGTCACGGTGCACGGACTGCGCCACGCTTACCTCCAGAAGATGTACGAGGATATAACCGGTGTGCCCGCGCCGATAAAACTGCCCGATCATCGGCCCGACCCGGAACTCCATCAAAGGGCGATGCAACAGTTGGTCGAAGCTGCTGGACATAGCTTGGCGGCGAAGGCGACGGCCTACATATCGACGTTCGCCACGGCCGAGCGCCTGTCGCGACCTGTGGTGACCTTCGAGCAGGCGATCGCGGCTCTTGATGCGGCGAAGGGCGTCAAATCAGAGGCGGCAAAGAGCCTAAAAATCTCAAGGCAGGCGCTTTATCGGATACTTGCAAAAGGCGGCCCGTTGCCAACTGTAACGCCTGCAAACCCCGCCGAGACCGAAGCACCACCAACGGCCGCGCCTAACGAGGTCCTCGAAGGTCCACCGTTGGCTCAGACGATCAACAACGCCGCACCGGACCAGCTTTCACTGCTTGCCGAATAGGTTTGCCGTCGCCATCCGACGACGTTGCAGTCGTCGGATGGCGACGGCTTCCGGGCCTAAGATGCTGTTGATGGTAGACGGTGGTCACGATGAACGGACATCAGCACAGTACTCTGCGCAAGCAAGCAAGAAGCCGCACCCTTGGGTCAACCCGCGTCACGCGTCGTCTTGCGGCGGTAGTCGCAGGAAGTGGCACCACCGCACTCGTCGCGGATTTCGATGAGCTCCGGGCTCAAGCGATCGCATGGTCATGCTCGTCTCGGACGACGCCGTGCAAGTGCGTCTCTTACAGCGTGTCGTTTGCGCCGGTCGTAGTTGTCGTGCACGGCCTGTTCCCCATTCCGCACTCGATTGCATCATTCCACGATGTGAAAAGCGTGCCGAATAAGGGGGGTGTGAATATTCGGCACGTTTTGTAACAGGCTAATTTACCAGGAGAATCAAGTGGTTGTCTTGGCCCCGGAACGTCGAGGGACGCTATCCGGATAGCGTTGCTCGCGGCCAAACAACTGCAAGCCCGCGCTGCTCGCCCCGCACCAAGCTAGGAGGCCGGCTAAAAACGAAACGCACCGGCCGCGAAGGTATGGTCTACCTTGCGCTATCCTGGCCAAGAAAATTCCCCGGTACCAGACCTTAGACAAGCGCAGTCGCGATGCTTTGAGATACCGCGACTTCCGCAGCGCAAAGCGTGACCTCATCGAGGCTGCTTGTATCCAGCCAACGCATTTGTCCGCAATTGGACGAACCGACGCGCGTTCGTGAACTGGGGAACGTGCCCGAGGACGACTCCCGGTCAAGCCGTCCACTACTCGGCCGTCGTATTGCTAAGGAATGTTACATGAGTAGTCCGGCCGCGCCAGCGACTTCGCGGAAAGAGCGAGGCCTCCTCAAATCCCGCGGGTCGCCCGAACGCCATCCGTTTCGAACCCGAAACTCCCGACAGCGTTCCCACTCGCCGTCATTCCACCTATGAGGCAATTATCAACTCTTCTCCGGACTTGGCTTACCACGTGTTGGTAGCGCCAATCGACGGTGGAATTGACGTGATGAAAGCTGCGTAGAGTACGGCACGACGTCATGTAGCTGTTTTCTGTGAAGTTCGGCCCGAGTCCGCCTATGACAAGACCGAACTAACTAATCAGAAGTTGTCGCACGAGGCCGGCGCACGTCGCCGTCGCCGATCATTGCAAAGAGCGGTCGGTGCTACCTCTGCGCTGTTGGTGTCCGGACTGTGTGCGGCTTTTCCGCTTCGTTCGAAAGGTTTGTGTAAATGTATCAGGCAGAAAGCGATACCTTTTTCGCGCTCTTTCTACGAAAAGGGAATTATCATGATAATTCCACGGGTGTGTCCCGAGCGCGTGCGCGCTTCTCCGATACGTCACCACGCCGCCTATTCGTCACGTCACCGCGGGTGACGCATGCTTCGTTGTCTCTTAACCGAGAGCTTGGCTGACAACCGGGTCGTGCTAGACGCGGGCCGGCGTTCCTAGCACGCACTACTTCGGTCTTCACCGCTTTCATCCAGAAAGCCTGCGATAGACGCCTCCGCCGACTCGGGCCCAATTTCGGCGCTTCCAGTAATTCGTCACCGGACCTGTTTCCCTTCCTTGTCGACCGATATACGCGCCTGGGCATTGTTCGTTTTTCCGAGCGGCCGATTATTCGCTGGTCCGTGGCTCGCTGGACCGCTCGCGTATTGCCTCCATCTAGCAAGCGAGTCTCACCAGAAGTTTTGCGTCGGCGCGAAAGGCATGCGCTAAGCGCTCCGGTAACTATTCCGCCTTCGCCCGAGCCCGGGCGAGATGCAGTGTGCCGCGCAATTTCGGCGTCGACTCGATCGAAGACAGCGCTTGCAAACGCACGAACCCGCACGTGATCTCTCGGTCAACGCTATCCGGATAGCGGCCCTTTCGGGGAATGACGCACGGAAACGTATAGCTTTTCGTCAGTCGCCTTGCAGGTTCCCCACGCGCGGACGTATGCGGCAGCCACTTGCAGCCGATGCTCTCGCAGGTCTCAATAGCGCTTCTCGAGCAGCGTTACGACCGGAACACACCGCGGCGATCCAATGAGCGGGTCCCCGCAAGTTCAGCAGCGTAAAGCAGCAACGACATACGGCTATACACGCGTGAGCCAGCCTACGTGACAAAACGTAGCCTGGCTTAATCGGATGGGGCGAACACATTTGGTTGACGCCAGCAATTCACTCGCTTCGCCGATTATTTGCTACGCGTTCGACGTCATGTTTGCGCTTTGCAAACCCGTTTCGCACTGCACCTACATACAGCGTCGCGGCGTTTCAAGCGCCACGCAATGCCTGACGAGCGATGTTTCTTCCATTTTATTGAAAGAGCTATCGAAATCGTGACCTTTTCGAACTTCGGATGCGCGGCGTCGAACCTAAGATTGTTTCTGCAGCACCCGAAACGATAAATCGAAAGCTAGTGATCACCGCAGACCTGGAGCTTTGCAATGTCAAGACGATCCCGCTCGCACGCTCAAACGCAGCCTACCGCCTTTTTTCCAACGCAGGCGTACCTCGGGTACCCCAAGGGTTACCAAAAGGAGCCTTCGCTTAGGCAACGCCGGCGCGAATACGCCGAGTTCTCGCGCAAGCTTCGCGCAATTTTCGCTCCGTTGCTATTGAACCACTATGCGTTGCACGAACACATGATGGTTCAGACCAGTCTGGGATTCTCCGGCGGGGCGGCAGGCGCGGACTGCCTGGCTGTTACTCGCTTCGGCGTCTTCGTCATCACGCACATTCGGTCGGTTGGTACCCTAAGCTTGACAACAAACGCAAATGAGCTGCTTGTCACCGAGTCCGACACGGCGCACGCAATTCGATGTCCTCTTTGGCAAGCCGCGCCAGTCGTGCATTTCCTATCCGCGCTTTTGGCGGACCTTAAATGCCCTGTCGAGGCCATCGCCATCACAACCGAGGACGCTTGCAAAATCGATTTCGACCTTCCCCCTTCAATTATGAAACTGCACGAACTCGATCAGTTCCTGCGACAAAGGTATGCCCCGTTCGTTGGAGTGCAGTGGTCCTTCTTCGATGTCAACCAAATCAGTGCGCGCATCCGGCAGGGGTGTCGTGATTGGGACGAGGAAGTGGCTGAGGCGTAGGCATGTAACGGCTTCGCGCCTGACGAGCGCCGCGCGGGCAATGGTTGGCCGAGTCGGTGCTTACATCGGCGCAGTCTCGAGCGCCGGCCGACTCTCTGACCATTGCATGAACTCGGAGATTCGCTAGGTCTCGCCGCTGACGATGTGGTCCGTCACGACATGGCGCAGTTGGTGGCTCGTCATGGCATTCCGCCTAAGAACGTTACGCGGCAACATGCGTGTGAGGAAGCATTTTGTAAGTCGCCGATGCGATTTTTGAGCAACTGGCCGCACCGAGCTGATTTCGCAATATTTGGTTGCTATCCGTTTAGAATCAAGGACTTGGGTTCCGTGGGCGCGCGGACGAAGTGGAATTATCAGGATGAAGTCCTTCGGCCCGGTCTAACGGTACAACACGAAGAGTGGGGGTGCAACGAGGAAAGCAGGGGAGCTGTGACGGCGACGCTGGGATGCAAGCGTGCCTTGAGAAAACTGCAGATGAGCGAGTGTAACGCGCCTCGTAGGCGAGCGCAAGCGGGATGCCGGACAGCTGGGATGAACGCCGCCCTCCCTTCGGGGAGCTTGGTACGTGGCCTCCGGAATCGTCCAGCGTGATTGTTTGGAAAAATCGAAAGGAGTCAATGTGGCAGAGTGTTGCTACCGCTACCACTTGAAAAGGGAGTACTCGTCATGGACACCATTACCTACGGGTTGGACATTGCGAAACGCGTTTTTCAAATGTATTGGGTTGAAGGCGATACCGGGGAGATCGTCAATCGGCGGTTTACGAGGCAGCAGCTGATCGAGTTTCTCGGTCAGCGAGTCCCGGGTCGTGTCGCATTGGAAGCGTGCGGCAGTGCGCACTGGTGGGCTCGGAAGATAGCGTCGTTGGGTCATGAGGTCATCTTGCTGCACGCGAAGTTTGCTCGACCGTTCGTTCAAACCAACAAAACTGATGCAGCTGACGCGCGAGCGATTTGTCTGGCCGTGCAGCAACCCGGCATGCGCTATGTAGCTCCAAAGACGGTCGAGCAGCAAGCGACATTGGCTTTACATCGGATGCGCTCCCTGTTGATCAAATCTCGCACCATGCAGGTCAATCAACTTCGCGGCCTGCTCTTCGAATTTGGTGTGGTCCTTACGGCCGGCCGCGTCGCTGGCATGGCCGATGTTCGCGAGCGTCTGCACGAGGTTGAACAGGCAGTTCCAGGCACGCTGTTCTGCGCTTTGCGCGACCAGCTTCAGCTCATCGATCGAATCAATGAAGAAATCAAAAAACTTGAGAAGCAATTAGCTGTCTGGCAAAAACAAGAGGCGGCGTGCCGGAAGATAGCAGAAATTCCAGGTATAGGGCCTCTGACGGCCACTGCATTGGTCGCGACTATCGGAAATCCAGCAGCTTTCAAATCTGGGCGTGAACTAGCCGCTTATCTCGGCCTGGTTCCAAGGCAGACCGGCACTGGTGGAAAACTAAGATTGGGCGGTATAAGCAAGTGTGGTGACAACTATCTCAGAATGCTTCTTATACACGGGGCACGCGCCGTTTTGTTCAGAAGCAAATGCAAGGGAGTCTGGTGTGAGCAGCTATTGGTAAGGCGGCCCGTGAACGTGGCGACTGTTGCGTTGGCGAACAAAATGGCGCGAACGGCGTGGGCGTTGTTGGCAAATGATCGAACGTACCAAAACAACTATGCGGCAATGCAGCAGGCTGCGTAGAAGAGCAAGACACGAGTTGGATGCACGCTGGAAGGTTGCGAAGGCAAATACGACGTGATGGCGAGATAGGTTGGACCGCAAGAACAGAAGCCTGATTGACGCTAAGCGCTCAAAGCGCGCTGGACAGTAGAGGCCGTTCTTGGCGAATCCCCTCAGGGCGCGCAGCCGTTGGCTGCAGACGCCGAATATAAGCCTGCAGCCAAACCTGCAGACGCCGAATATAAGCCTGCAGCCAAACCCTCATCGAGCGTCACAGCGCTATTTCCTTGCAAGCCGGGCGGCGTTCATATAAGCGTCAAGCAGGACGTCCGGTTTACCGGCATTCATCTTAGCCGACCGGACAAAAACCATTGTCGCCGCCCAGCATGCGTCATGCCAATCAGTCGCACCCGCAAGCTAATACGATCGCTTGCCGTCCGGTCGATCCGCGTGGGGCTACTGGCAGTGCAGTGACTGACATAAGTGAAAAGAGGGGTTTTTTTATACCTCTTTACACCGTGCCAAAGCGAAAGACGCATGTTTTTATACGCCTTTCGTGTTTGATTATGAGATTCCAACTGTAATTGGAAAAAATAGTTGCCCATTCATGCTGCCAGTATGCAATGATCCGGTCGCTCGATTTGAAGGAGACCAGAATGAGCAATTCCAAAAGGCCTTATCGATTGATCAGCCGTCGTAGTTGCTGGCGACTCTCGCAGCTCTATCACCAAGGACTCGCTGAAGGAAAATGGACTACCCAGCTGGATGCATTGAATGCTCTGGGCGTCAGTCAAGGTGACTTGTCATTGGCGATGCAGCTCCACGAACTACCTGAGAAGATTCTTGACTTGTTCGAAGATCACATCGACATCAGCAGCCATACAGTCCGCGTTATTCGCCACACGATCCGTCGCGATGGCCTTAGCACGGTACTAAGCCGCATCGAGCGAAGTGGGGCTTCCGGCGCAAAACACTCGAAAAAGACAGTGTTAAGTATCGTCAAAGGTCAAGCGCTGGAGTCAAAGAAAATGCTGCGATGGTCTGGACAAGATCCAGAGAAGATCGTGTCCCGCGCGCTAGATCTTCCCAAAAACGTTTCTGATCGATATCACTTGGGTGTGACCCAAGGAGAATGGAACAGTTTCAGTGCATGCGCGAAGGCACTGAGTATATCGCGACGAAATGTCAGCGACGCCGTTGCCATCCGGGAGCTGCCAGATTCGATCCGCCATCTATTTCGTGAGAAGGAGTTCACGTTTTCCGTCGGGCGAAAACTGCTCGCGCTCAAGCGCGAACTCGGCCTCGACGAACTACTTTCACGGGCGCGATATAAGGACTCTATGTACGATGTTGGCGGGCGCACTGCCGAGAACATCTTGTCGGAACTAAAAGACGAAAATATTCGGCCGGCGAGCTCCTTCAGGCGTATCCGGATAAAGAAGGGACGAGGTCCGAATCGGCTTGTTATCGAATGTAAAGATCCAAAATTGCTTCTCAGATACCGCCGTGAGATCGAGCAGGCAATCAGCAAGGTTCTGAAGAAGCGCGTTACAGACGTGGAGTACGTCGAGTTGATGCGCGAAATATTCGGCACGCCGCGCCCCGTTATGCCGCGTCTGGACCGCCTGCCCGGTACATTCCGGCCGCGTCTATCCTGATCCATCCGCCGTGCTCCGACGCTAGACTCTTTCCCTGGACCGGACTCACGTCAACTGGCCTAGGGGCCTAGGGGACTTCGCGCGCCGTCGCTGTCGCAAGGGCACAAGGGCGGTCACGGCCGTACTCGCCCTCGATATTGCGGCTGACGAATGTGCGTCCATCTTCGCTTGCGTTCGGATCGTTCGCGAGATCGGTGTGTTGCCCGACAAATTCGTCGCATCCCCCGCTCACTGCCTGCCGTTGTAGCTCGATAGTCGGACCTGCAAAATTGGGTTTTGTTCGTGGACGCCTCGGGGCGTTCATCAGGTGGCCTTGTACTTTTCGAACTCAGGCAGTTGTAGGAGGTGCGAGCAAGGTTCCT
>NZ_FCOG02000187.1 GCF_001544975.2 Caballeronia arationis
CGGTATTCCCTTCACTCGTCTGGAGTTCCTTTGGATCCTGGCTGCGCACCATCCGTCCCGGCATCCCTCCATCGGAGTTGGTTGTCGCCAGTGCACTACGACAATGCCTGCCCGAATTTCTCGTGAACAGCGCCAAAACCAATTTCTTCGCGAAATTCATCGCCGAAAGGCAGGACCCTGACACCTTCGAGATGTTCCGACTGGCCACATAACCCCAAGACTGTGCCGAACTCGGCACTCTTGAGTTCTTAAGACGCTCGGAAAAAATGGCGCCCCCGCGTCGGCGCATACTCACCCTTGGCGTATATAGTCGAGCATCCGCGATTTGAGCCCCGGCCTCGCTGCGGAGCGAACAAGATTGGCCATATCCTGGTCCGCTTGTTCGGTACTCAAGACGTGATACAGATGTTGCTGCGTCTCCCTATCGAGCAAGCTGGCGATGCGGCGCGCGTCGTCGGTCGCCGAGGCACGCTCGGCCTCATTAATCAACCTGGTGACTAGACCGAGTTCGAACGCTTCAGCCGCAGAAATCGTACTGGTCTGTTCAAGGACCTCGCGTGCGCGCCTGTGCCCTACCAATGCTCCAAAGCGACGCGTTCCTAGCACCAGCCCGAACCTGAGTCCGGGCATACGAAAGCTCGCGTCATGAGTGCTATACCGCTGGCGGCAAGTGGCAAACAGGTCCACGCCCGCGCCAAAATTGCGCCCTTGCGCGAAAGCAACTGTCAAGCATGGCGACGATGCCACAAGATGCAGCAGTGATTCGATACGCACAAGCCTCATCAATAAGTCCGCGTCGCTCTCCCGCTCCAGCTCTCCTTGATCGAACCCGGCGCTAAAGCTTTTTCCGTTTCCGGCAAAAACCAGGAGCCTTGCCCCCGCCTCATGCGCCTTGCTGACCCCCTCGATGAGCGCCTCGACGAGTTCGGCATTGAGCGCATTAAGCTTATCCGGACGATTGAGCGTGAACGTCCAGGACCGCTCCTCAACACCGGTTTCGAGTATGCCGGTCATCGCGCCTCCTCCGGGACAGAAGTGTTGAGATCAGCGATAACTTCTTGCGTGTGTTCACCGAGAGCAGGAGGCGGTCGTCGAACCGGCAAGTTGCGGCCAGACAGGCGAATCGGAGAACCGAAGGTCCGCGTCTTCACACCGTTTGGCAGCGTTACCGGTTGTACCCACTCCATATGCTCGACCTGCGGATCGGCGAGAACGTCCGAATAGCTGTTGATCGGAGCACAGGGCACGCCGGCCGCCCTAAATCGCTCAAGCCAGTGTGATGCGTCTTTCGACTGGAAGTCTTGTTCGAGCATCTCGCGCAATGCGTCCTGATACCGCGCTCGCTCGCTGGGCGTGTCGAAGCGTGGGTCATCCAGCCATTCCACATGCCCCATCACCCGACACACGCTCGCCCACAGCGAATTGTTTCCGGCGGCCATGCCAAAGTGTCCATCGCGGCAGCGAAACACCTGATACGGTGCATTGCGCGGATGGGCCGAGCCTAGCTTGACAGGATCGCGGCCGCTGCCGAAATACTCCGACGTCTGCAGCGCAGCAATGCCGAGTGTCGCTCCGAGCATTGAGATGTCAATGTGAGTGCCGTTGCCGGTTCGCTGCACATGGCGCAGCTCAGCCGCGATTGCGAACGCGGCGTATAGGCCAGCCGAAAAATCGGCGAGCGGTACACCGCACTTGACTGGCGCCCCGCCCGCCTCGCCAGTGACGCTCATGATCCCGCTCATTGCCTGCATCGTCAGGTCGAACCCACCTTCCTGCGCCCTCGGCCCTGTTTGTCCGTAGGCAGAGATAGAGCAATACAGCAAGCGCGGGTTGATCGCGGAGATCGTGTCATAGCCGAGCCCGAGACGGTCCATGACGCCCGGCCGGTTGTTCTCGATGACTACATCGGCCTCGCCCATTAATGACTTTGCGACTTCGAGATCAGTCGCGTTCTTGAGATTGAGCGCAACCGAGCGCTTGTTGCGATTCAGCGAAGCAAAGTTTTCGCTAAACCCCTCGCTGATGGGCGGCCATGAGCGCAGCGTGTCACCCCCTTCGGGATGCTCGATCTTCACCACGTCCGCGCCCATGTCCGCAAGCAGCATCCCGCAGAAAGGTCCAGCGGCGACGTTGCAGATTTCGACGATGCGCACACCGTCGAGCGCCAGTTCATTTTTCATTTGCATATCCATTGTGAGCGTGAGTCCCTTATAGGCCTGCGAACGCAGGGACAATCAGCAGGTAAACGAATCCGAGGAAGCTCCCGGCGGTCAGAAAAATGACCAATGTGAATCCAAGCACCCGCTGGACACCTACACCCGCAATGGCGACGACCGGAATCGCCCAGAAGGGTTGGAGCAGGCTGCCGGCCATTTCTCCGGCAGCAATTGCCATGGAGGTGCCCGACATCGACGCGCCAAGATTCATGGCCGCGGGAATCGTGAATGGTCCCTGGACTGCCCAATGTCCCCCGCCGCTTGGTATGAAAAGCGTGATCAGACCGGACGCCAGATAACTGAGAAATGGAAGTGTCGTGCGCGAAGCAATATGAATGTACGCGTCGGCGACAACCTCCGCGAGCCCCGTAGCGGCCATAATCCCCATGATGCCGCCATAGAACGGGTACTGAAGTAGCATGGGACCCGTGACTTTCGCCGCTTGCGCGACTGCCGTCACATAGCGCTTCGGGCTTCCGTGCAGGCACAACCCTGCAAGCAGGAAAATGAAGATCACTGTGTTGATGTCGAGGCTGATGCCATGGCGAACCCATTGCATGACCAGGTATGCCGCACCGGCAACCACGAAGACCAATGCGCAAAGACGCGAGCGGTCAAGCCTGTCGGCCAGCGAATCGCGTTGCCGGGCCGGTTCGGCCGATTCAACTGCTTCTTCTGCCGCGAGCGCGTCGGCCTTTGCGGCAATGATGTCCTTCGCCGCCGGCCTCATCAGGATGAAAATAGCCGGAATCAGAATCATCGCCGCCAGTCCGGTCAACAAGTTCCAACTTGAAAACACGGTATGCGCAAGTGGCACTGTCAGGTGCGTGTGCTGTTCGACGATGTTCAACGGATTGCCAGGCGATGCGATCGACAAGGCTATAGAACTCGACATGCCCGTGAACGCCCACAACACCCATGAACTGTACGCAGCCGCGACCAGCCAGGCGAAGTCGACATGCACTTGCCTTGCGACCTGCTTCGACAGCATCGCGCCGACGACAAGTCCGAACCCCCAGTTCAGGAACGTCGCGATGGCGCCGACCGTGAAGACCAGAACGACCGCCGAGCACGGGCCCACCGCCAACCGGCTCACGCGCGACAATCCCGCTTTGATGACCGGCGCATCCGCCAGCGCATAGCCGGTGACGAGAACGAGCACCATCTGAAAGGCGAAGGTGAAGATGCCGAAGATACCCTTGTACCAGCCACCGAGTATGATTTCAGGCGTCGCCTTCGGAGCGAATCCAAATGCCGCGAGTGCCGTCAACACCGTCAACAGGATGACGATGACAAACGGGTCCGGCATCAATCGTTCGAATAGGTAAACGCATGAAGCGACGGCGCGCTGCATGAGCGTGGTACCGTCCGCCTTCGCGGACAGCGGTTGCGGCGGAGCAACAATTGGCGAGGAGGTCTCATGGGTTTTCACAATCTGTCTCCTGGGCGTTGAGCCACATGTTTTATCGAGCCGGTAGCGGCACCGGATGCACCGTCATGCGGCGGCGGACTCCTTGAGCGGCCCCGGTTGGCCGATCTCCCTTATCTGCAGCTCACGCTCCTTGCGCTGAAGGCCCATGAGGATCTGCCGCGCGCGGCGTAATGCCTTGTCGGTCTTGAGGAAAAGTTCCGAGTAACCGTCGTCGGGGTACTCCATCATTTGCTGCTGCCGTTCCAGCGCCCACTGGTCTTGGGCGACAACCTCAGGGAACATTTCCGCGACCTTGTGCGCGGTCGGCATCGTCGAATCGCTCAGTGTCGTGTGCCACTTCTTGCATGACACCGACCAGCGCCAAACGAGGTTGCGCTCGTCGACCGGCATGTGAAGGTGCAGCAACGTATAGCCGCGCTCCTTGTCCGTGCCGATTTCGCCCTCAGGTGCAACGCGCATCACGACCCGAGTGAGGCCCGGCGTCACCATGCAATGGGTATGAATACGCTCGACGGTGTCGTACAGGAACCATTCCTTGAGATACGGGGGCTGCTGATAGCCGTGAACATGGCGTGTGGTCTTGACGAACTCGTATCCTTCGCTCACGCCTTCATCGAGGCTCACGGGGATCTTGCTGTTTTCCTTGTCGCCAATGTTACCGTCGTGCAGCGGATAGAAGTGCGTGATGTCGAGCAGGTTCTCGATCAACAGCAGATAGTTGGCCGGCACGTGAAGCGGACCGGGCGAACCAATCGAAAGATTCTCCGAATCGGTTATTTCTGGTGTTCGCGGTGGCAGCGAGCGCTGCGCCAGGATAGGATTGCCCGGCCACACCCATACGACGCCGTCCTGCTCCTTCACGGGGATGGAAGTAAGACGTGCCTGAGGCGGAATCGCCTTGTCGGGCTGCGAAGGAATTGCCACGCATTGCCCCGTCGCGTCGTAACAAAGACCGTGATACGCACACTCGAGATGGCCACCATCGAGCAGCTTGCTTTGCGAGAGGGGGAACCGCTTGTGACAGCATCGGTCGTCGAAGGCGACGACTTCGGCCTTGTCCGAGCGCCACATGACAATCGGCCGATTCACTATCTTGTGGCCTTGCAATTGCCCCTCTGGAAACTCTCCTGAAAAACCGATCGGGTACCAGCAGTCCTTCACATAGTCGAATGTGCTCATGGTGAAACCGTCTCCATATGGTTTTTTTGGGCAGGGCGCCCTGCCCAGCGGCGGCTGATTGCTAAAAACTTGAAGCTTTGACTAAAGGTCGAGAACGAGCGACGCGCTCTTTGCGCGGCTACAGCAAATCATGATGAATTCCTTGCGGTCGTCTTCGTCGAGCACCGAGTCCCGGTGAAGCGGCTCGCCCGAAAGATAGCGCGTCATACACGTGCCGCAATACCCCTCGCAGCACGAGGTGTCGACTTCGACGCCCTGCAGTTTCAATGCGTCGACAATCGTCTCGCCCGGATGCACGGTAAAGCACTTCATCGAGCGAGCCAGTTCGACTTCGAACGTCGAGTCGGGATCGTCATCGGCGGTCCGCACGGGCTCGCCTCCTGCAGAGAAACGTTCGCAATGGACGGTCTCGCGAGGCCAATGCGCGCTGGCTGCTTCGATCGCATCCATGAGGCCCGCCGGTCCACAGTAGTAGAGATGCGCGCCTTCGGAACGGTCTTGCAACGTCGCCTTCAGATCAAGACCCTTGCTAGCATCTCCATTGTCGTAGTGAATCGACGCAAGTCCGCTCGCAACGAGTCCGCAAAGATCCCCCGTGAAAGCGGTGCGCGCCGGCGTGCGGGCGCAATAGTGCAGATAAAATGCTTCGCCGCGGCGCTGTACTTCGGCGATCATCGACATGATCGGAGTAATGCCGATTCCGCCGGCGATGAAGAGATGCCTCGTGGCCGAGTTGGAGAGCGAGAAATGATTTCGCGGAGAAGACACGGTCACGATCTGCCCAGCGCGCAGCACATCATGCATAGCCACAGACCCGCCACGGCCAAGTGGATCTCGCAGCACGGCGATCACGTAACGATGACGCTCCGTGGATGCATTACACAGCGAGTACTGCCGAATCGAACCGTTGGGCAAATGCACGTCGATATGCGAACCTGGCGTAAACCCCGGCAACGCGTCACTGTCAGTACTGACGAATTCGAACGCGTTGATGTCCTCTGCGAGATAGGAGACGGACTGCACGCGCACCTTTAGTTTCGAGGGCGCAACGGGGTTTTGACGCACGAGCGGGGACTCGTGCAGTGCGACTGCATTCATGTCTTCCTCCATATGCTGCTCTGAACGGCAACTTCGGTGCTTCGAATCGTGCCGATCAGGGCGCCTTTGCTTTAGAGAAAGAGTAGATGCGAGGATCTATAACTACAAACGAGTAATTTTCGAGTTCATGCATCAACTTTCTTGAACTGATTTGCTGCTATGCAGCGTACGACTTTATCTATTTTTGATCAAAAGTGCTCACCTCCCGAGCGAGTTCAGCCACAGTACGTGCAAGTGAGAATGAGTGACCCAGAGGGAAAACGGCGACGAATGGCACGGGCTCAAGTCGCGGAAAGGTTTTGACGATTTTGAGCCTGCCGCTTTCTAACTCGTTTCCATAATTCTTTGCTGGCAAGTAAGCGACGCCCATCCCCGCGGTCGTCATCGAGGCTGCCACCGCCACGCTTTTGCAGCGAGCGAGATAACGGGCGCGCACATGTTCATTCTGGAACCAGTCCTCGATCGCCGAATAGTGAAACGACTTCGGCTTCATACCAATGATCGGATAGGCTGCGAGGTCTGCCGGACCGTATACGCGATCCTCAAGCCCCAACGCAGGACTCGCCATCCACTCGAAGGCAACCGTGCCAAGTGGCAACGTAGAGAGTTCCTGTGCACGCGAGTGACCGGGTGCCAGCACAAGCTCAAGTTCAGCCTGCATAAGGCTCTCTATGAGTTCTGCAGTCAGCGCCTCTTCGATCTCGAGGCGTACGTTGGGATAACGCTGCGCGATGGTACGAATTAGATGGGGTAGCCACGTTGTCGTAATGACTTCGGCAACGCCAAACCGCACCGTTCCGAACACTGATTCCGGCGCGGCGATGCGATGCTCGAGTTCTGTCGACAAATCGAGAATGCGGCTGGCATATTCCATCAGCTCGCGTCCCTTCGGGGTGAGTCGGGCCGCCCTGTGAGTTCGATCGAAAAGCTCAACGCCAAGTGTGCGCTCGAGCTCGCGCACCCTCATCGACACCGCAGACTGGGTTGCATACAGTTTCTCCGCAGCCGCCGAAAAACTACCGAGCGTTACGGTCCAGAAAAAGGTTTCCAGTTGTTGCAAAGTCACGTTTGCCCCCGCCCGCCTGTTGACGAAGTTCAGCCAGATTGTCTTCCAGACAGTGTACCCACCGGTGCGGCATTCGCATTAAGCCGGGGAAATTCCGTGTTCTGTTCTGATGCAGTCTGGGGTTGCATGCTCGCGGCCACTGATGGGGCGAATGTCCGCAACACAGTTTGTCGCTGCCCCCTTGGCAGATACATGAATGTCGGCAGGGGCCGAAGACCCGCAGCCCTATGCGAATTGACGAACGGCCGTTGTACATCGAAGAATAGGGGTAGGAAACGGTGATCGCCGTCCCCTCCCTCCGAACCCGGTGTGCAGTTTTCCCGCGACGGGCTCTCCAGTCAGTTGTTTCCACATCGGGATTGGCGCGCCAATCGAAGGGCCTCGGATATCGTGAATAGCCCAAGATTAGCGAAGAAGGCATTTGGCCATCGCGTGTGATCTCGAAGGCAGTGACCTTGAGCCGGACGATGAAGCTGTCGGCGCAGGATCGCTCGCAGACGGCGACGAACAAAGCCGTCGACGGACGAGAAGGTGTATCTATGGGCGTGCTGGAAATAGCCGAACCAGCCGCGCAGGAGTGGAGTGAGCGAGGCGATGATGTCCTCGATCGAGTCCCCCCGGTTACGCCTGGTCAGGGCCCGAATTTTATTCCGCAGTCCCATGAGGCTCTTCTTGCGCACCCAACGTTGACCCTCCTCGAACCGGTAACCCAGAAACTCGAACCCATGACCCTCCAGCCGGCAATCCCCAACGTGGGTTTTGTCGGGATGCAGGTCCGGTCAAACGCCTGATTGACGATGTTGATCCGATTCGTCGAGGCCCTTGAAAGGACGTGCGCATTGCCTGCATTGCGGCCTCGCGCGCCACGGGCATGCACCGCGACATCGACCGGGTTGCCCACGCGCACGCGAGGTGCTTGCCGTGCCTTCAGGGGCGTTCGGTTCCAGGAATTCGAAGCGCTTTTTTGTCAAATGTGAAAAGAGGGGCGTGATTGGACTCGTCCGAGAGTGCGGTATGGAGGCAGTCTGCAAAATCGGCGACATACGTTTTGTAATAGAGCAGCGCGACTTCCACCGCCGATTCGCTTTCGAACTTCAACTCCATCGACTGTAGAAGGCTCGCATAGGTGTCTGTGACAGTCTTCTTGTCGAAGCCGTACCGCGCCCTGAGAACCCACTCCAGTTCGAGCGTTACGCTGATGGGTAAGTACAAGAGTCTCCCGGCAAGAACCTGCTGCTCGATCAGCTGACGTGCCAGCCCATGTTGCTCCTCGTCATCTCGAATCAGGAAGCGAACAAGCACATTTGTGTCAAGCGATGGCATCAGCTACGCCACGGATTCATATCTTCGATCTTGACGTGCAAGTCAGTCTTTACGGAACCCTTCAAGTCCAAAATCGAGCGCGTCTTCGCCCGCACGATGACGTCGCCGTCCGGTGTGACGTGCCACTCCAGACGCGTCCCTGGCTCGGCGTGAAGCGCTGCTCTTACTTGCACGGGCACGGTTGTCTGCCCTTTCGAAGTTACCGTTGACTCCGCCATGGTCTTCTCCTTACGGTTTCTCTTATTGTAAGGAGTGGCATCATGGAGGGCAAGCGTATTTGTTTCGCTTTGGTCACTATCTGGGGGTCCATTGAACGGACGAACGTTAGAACAGCGGATCCGCATGCGCGCCGGCCTATGAGCTTTGGCAACAAGACGGAAGCATGGAAGGATGTGCCGACGAGTACTGGCAACAAGCGCGAGAAATGGTTGAACGCGAGCTTCACGACGAGCAGGCGCAAGTACCGTCGAGCAGTGAGACTTGACTCGGGCGGTGATCAGCCAGGACGTTCGAAGTTTCAGTGTAATCAACGAAGGACCTCAAGCCCGGTCATCAAATGGCTTTCAATGAAACGCACGCTCGTTCGATGTCAAAGCAAAATTGAAATGTCGTACCGCCGGCTAAGTACAGATGTCGTGTTTTTGGTTGGTTGTGAAAGCTGTCTTCAACGGTT
>NZ_FCOG02000224.1 GCF_001544975.2 Caballeronia arationis
AAGCTGGCGGCGTGTCTCGAAGAGGCGAAGAAGCGCTGAGCGTCGCTGAACGCCCTCCCACAATGACGCGCTGCGAACGCTATAATTCGTCGCTTCCCGGCGCATTCGCGCAGTAAATTTTTCCACCCGGGCCGATATCCTTCTGGAGAGCGAGGACGGCCAGCAGTGTCCGACAGCCTCCGTAGCAACCGCAGGTGTTGTGCTGCATCCAGACTTCGATTGTCATGTCCTTCCCGCGTAGCGAGGTCGTTCATCGCCGTCGTGCTTCGACGGCGGCGCGCCTGCTTTTCCTAAGTGCCTTTCTTGCGCCCGGCGCTCGCGCAGATGAAAGCGATTCAGGCAGCCAGCAGCTGAAGCCAATCATCGTCAGGGCGGAAAAGCAGCCCGCGTCCGAGCAGCGCACGCCGATCGCCATGAGCGTCTATGGCGACGCCTTCCTCGAAAGCACCGGCGTCAGCGATGTCAAATCGCTCGCCACGATCGCGCCGGATCTCAACTACGCGCAGCTACAGACCGTCGTGCCCGTGCTGACGATTCGCGGCATCTCCAGTCGCGACACGACCGAGATCGGCGATCCGTCCGTGGTCGTCGTGACGGACGGAAGCTCGAACAATCGCCCCTACGCGTTGAGCGGCACGCTTTACGACCTCGACCACATCTCCGTGCTGCGCGGGCCGCAAGGCGCGCTATATGGGCGCAACGCGGTGGGGGGCATCGTCGAGATCGCGACGGCCAAGCCTTCGCGGGCGTTCGAGGGCCGCGCGTCGGTCGATCTCGGCAATTACGCCACGCGAAATCTGGAGGCGATGGTCAACGTCCCGGTCAACGACGTTCTGCAGTTTCGCGTGGCGGCCATCTCGCGCCGGCACGACGGCTATCTGAACAATGCGCCGCAGGCGGACGGCGACGACGAGAACTCGCGCTCGGGACGCGTGACCGTCGCGCTCGAGCCGAGCTCGCAGCTGCGCATGCTGTTCACCGCGCAACAGACGACGTTGAAGGGCGTCGGCCCGGTCTCGCTCGACATTCCCTACATCTACGATGCGAACGGCATTCTCTCGCACGAGAAGCCACCCTTCCCGGCCGATCAGCGCACCTTCACCTATGCAACGGCGCAATCGCAAAGCATCGACGATACGATCGCCCGCTGGAGCGTCGCGTTTGACTTGCCGGGCGTCGAACTCAGCTATACAGGCAGCTACGACAACTTGACCTGGCGTTATGCGGCCGACAGCAGTCCAAGTTTCGCCGAACCGGTGTCGTACCAGCAGAACGAGTTTCCCAAGACGCTGAATCAGGAAGTGCGCGCGAGCTCACTCGGCGATGGACGGTGGTCATGGCAAGCGGGCGTGTCGTACTTTCGCGAGTCGTCGTCGCTGTACAGCGCGAACGAATCGCCGTTCGACGGCGGCGTCTATCAGCCCACACTCGCGTTCGCTTATGGGATCCGCACGACATCGACGGCCGCATACGGGCAGTCGTCGTACTGGGTGACCGACAAGATCAGACTGACCGCGGGCATGCGCGTGACCCGCGACAAAAAGAGCCGCGAAGGCGAATATTTCTTCGCGGATTCAAACGAGCCGCCGTTCGACTATACGCACGTGCCGCAGGACGACGCCGGTTCATGGTCGAAGGCGACCGTGCAGCTCGCGGCCGAATATGCACCCACCTCGGCGATGATGAACTCCCTGCGCTACGACACCGGCTACAAGTCGGGCGGCTTCTCGTCGTCGGGTTCGTATGCGCCCGAGACGCTGAAGGGCATCGAGATCGGGACGAAGTCGCTGTGGAATGCGCAGCGCGTGCAGATCAACGCGAGCGTCTTCGACTATGATTATTCGGGTCAGCAAATCGCGCAGGTGGTGCCGTTCGCCGACGGGCGTGTGGGCACCAAAATCGTCAACGCGGGCCGCACGCATATCTATGGCGCGGATGCCGATATCCATGCGCTGGTCGATCCGGTTGGCCTGCTGACGTTCTCCGTGGCATGGCTGCACGCGCGCTTCACCGATTTCGTCGTCGACGATGGCAACGGCCAGAACGTGCAGCTCGCCGGCAATGCGCCGCCGCAGAGCCCGGCGCTCACGATCGGCTTCGGGCTCGAACATGCGTGGATGACGGCGGCAGAGCGCATCGTCGGCCGCGTGGATGCGAAGTTCCAGAGCGGTCAGCACTTCACGATCTACAACTACGCCGACGATTATCAAAAGCCGTATCTGACCGCCGACCTCTCGGCCACCTGGATGCCGAACCGCAAGAACGTCGAGTTCATGGCGTATGTCCGCAACGTGACGAATCAGCGCGTATTTACGCGCCGCCGAGGAGTACACGTTTGATGACTCGTACCGTTACGCGTTCGCAGCGCCCCGCACGTTCGGGGTGAAAGCTACGTACTTTTGGTGATTCGCGCGGCCGCGCGCATTCATATGCCCGAATTTCCGGACCGCCGCCTTCCAGCGTCACCAGACGATATTCTGCGACGGGTCCTTGATATCGCACGTCCTGCAATGCACGCCGTTCTGCGCGTTGATGACGAGCGCCGCATCGCCTTGCTGGCTCTAGATCCGCATCCTGATGATGACGATCTCTTTGCACTTCGACGCCGGTTTCAGCGTCCTGTGTTTCTCAGCACGAGTCATGAAGAAAATCAGCCCGCGCGTCTCACGCTGAAGGATGCGACGGTACCCGTCGACATCATTCTGCAGGTATATACCGGGCCCGAAGCGCGTTTCCGTCCGCCGGACGTGTACGAGCTTTGAGAAGGGCGAAAGGCGATCGAACGTCATCTGCCCGTCCGGCTTCGGATTGTGATGCGGCGTCCACGGCACGCCCTGCCGAACACCTTCTACTTCACGCCGACCACGAACAACCCAGCATAAAGTGCCAGTTCTCTGTGCTTGAGCGCACAAGTGAAGCGCGATGCGCTCGGTTGCGGCTTGGGTCAGCGTCAAGGTCCGCAAGCCTTCCGCTCGATCGAGCAAAACGGGCTGCGGCCATCGATCTCGCCCATTGCCGTCTCCTTGTGTCTAATCCATACACGGCGTCTCACGAACATCGCGAGGTGCCGATGCCTGCTGAAAGAATCGCTCGTCAGCAAGGGGTAAAGCCTGCCTCCGCGCCCGACGCTCGACTCCATCGCGAAGCACTTTCACACGCGTATACGCACGGTCGATGCGCCGGTCGGTTCGTCTAGCGAAGGCGTCGTCGTACCCCGCCTTGCGCGCGGCGATCGTCCAAGGCGTACTCGAGCCGAGAGCCGTCTGTTGAAAGTTCAGGTCGCGAAGCAGTTGAACGTGAGCCGCACGCCGATGCGCGAGGCGTTCGCGCAATCGGAGAGGGGCTGGTCAGCCTCGTGCCGGTCATACGGTCATCGTCGAACGAGCGGCGGACAGGGCAACGCTGCTTGCGTAGGCGATTCAGCCGATCCAGTAGATGGGTCGGCCAATATTAGCTCCCCGTATCCGCTCGACCTCTTCACTAGCGGTTAGTTACGCGTCGACCATTATCGGCCGCCGAGGTTCTCAACAGCGCTAGCGCTCAGGTCGTTTGGAAAGCAATGAGGGTGCTCGAAGCCGATCGGCGACGAGCTTGCCGCGTGGATGATGTTGTCGGTGTTGTTCGGCCCCTGGCCCTTCGGGACTGTGCCGAGGCCGGCATGCTCGCGCATTCGATAGACGATGGCATGATCGGCGCACGCACTGTCGCCGCTCACCCCCAGGCTGCCGATGACCCTGCCGCAGCGTAGAGTGCGCCCCTTCCGCCGATGTGATGACGCCGCCGACCGTGTGCCCGATTCCGCTACCCTGTTCGAGAAAACGCGCAATGAACGGGTTGGAACTGTTGAGACTGTAAAGAGATCCACCGGGCTGGGTCGCCCCGTACCGGTTGGCGGTCGATAGCGCGAGTGCATCAAGATACGCTTTACGAGAAGGGCTTCCGCGTCGACCTCTGCTACGCCTGACGAACGGACGGTGATGTTCAGTCCGGTGGGCCCGCAGCGGCTAAGTCTGCCCTGGCAAAGTCGTTATTTTTGCCTCGGAGCAATTTCTTCGGGCGCATCTTTCATCGAGCTTACCGCATGCATTTTCAAGTAGTAGCGTCGTCGACAAGGAGCCGCAACCACAAAAGCGACCCCGACAATAGTATCCCTCCTTGATTTGGATTGCGGTCGCTTAACGAAAGGCCTACCTTGAATATCGCGTGCTCCTTGATGCGCACTCGGACTCACGAGGTCCATCGGCAGATTTTGGGCGGGTTCGTTTCGCTCGGCCTGCATCGCGAGGTTTCTACTCGCGCGTTTATCGGGAAGGCTTTTAACCACGTCAGTAGAGGGTGTCACGACGACGCATCCAACTGACCTTCGCCCGTTCTGAGCAAACGGCCCGTTTCACGAGGGTCGGGCCGCCAGTCGGAAATCCCACAGTGAGCAGCCCGCAGAGCTTTCTGATTGGCTGCTTGCGCATCAACTAGGAGTTTAAAGTGAAACTAGGAATCGTAGTCGCGACAATGGTCGCTGGCGTGTTCGCCGTGGCGGGCGCCGCTCAGGCGCAACAGTCGCAAGACGCCGCGGCACCGCAGGCCACCCCGACCATGCAGCAGAACGCGGATGCCACCGCGCCGTCGACCGTCGATAGCACCTCCTACGGCGGGATGCCCGGTGGGACCAGCATGGCCGCAGGCGCGCAAAAACCCATGGCTCCGAGGGCCCATGTTCAGGGCCAATGCAGTGCTGCTCCGAATTGCGATATTTTCTTCGGACAATAGAAGTCGCAAGATAGTGGGCGCGTCGGTGGGAGCGGTACTGACGCATTTTGCCCTGTACAAACTGGGGAAACCCCAAATTCGTAAACGCCCTTAAGAAAGGGCTAAATCCACGGACCAAACGGAACATCGGCCATGCGAACGGCTCGTGCGATGTCGCGCGCGCCGTAGCTAGACAGCTCTGGCCCCGTTCGTTCGGACAGTTTTCTCGATTTTAAGTGGAACGCTGGGCGGTCACGCGGCCGATTCAATCGCGGGCAGCATCGCGAAGCAGGCTTCATGGAGCGGCCCAAATTGGCCGATGCCCGGCTTTCCGGCACAGAATTGATCGGTGTATTCGCTGACCACCATTTGCCTTCTTCGGGTCAGGTTGACTAGTCGCCAGAATCACCTACCATTCCTTGCAGTCAAGCGAAGTCAAGAAGTAAGGGCCGTTCGACGTTCTTTACTGCCTCACAATCTCGAAGCGAGGAGCGCGATCATGTCAACAGTTCGTGCACGGCTGACTGTACTCGTGTGCCTTGCTGGATTCGTGGCTGCTTGCGCGGGACCTGAAAGTTCACAGTCGACGCGAAAGGTTGTGTTGCCTGCCGGGGTGGCCCCAGGAGCGACTCCATATTCGCCGGGCATACGCGTAGGCAACGTTATCTATGTATCGGGGCAAGTTTCGGGCGACGCCGGACCCGACATTCGTCTTCAAACTGATGTGGTTCTCAAGAAGGTCCAAGCCATCGTTGAGGCCGCTGGATCCTCAATGGAGAGCGTCGACAAGTGTACGGTTTTCCTCACCCGCCAGGCTGATTTCGCGGGCATGAACGAGGTTTGGCACAGCACCTTCCAGTCGAATTCACCTGCTCGCTCAACGGTCATCGTTGCGGCACTTCCACGCCCCGAGTTTCTCATCGAACTCGAGTGCATAGCTCACGCTTAGTTTAGGCACGATTGGCGATAGGCCGTCGTCGTCACTTCTGCGACATTCGATTCTCCTCTGCTACATATGGGGCGATGGAACTTTCGCACTTTCGCACGCGTCACCGATCACTACAGCTCGTGCGCGCTCAAGCGGCATCTGCTGAGCGCCTCAACCTATCGCAAACAACTCGCGGCGAAATTCATTGCGTGGCGCGAATTCACCGAAGTAACCCGAAATCCGTCGACCGGCTTCTGAACGAGTGTCTCACCTGCGGTGGCTCCGTTTCAATCTCGGCAAACTGACAAAGCCCATAGGTGTTGCACTTCGCTTGTGATAGCGCCGTAAGAAACTCGGCCTGCGGGCCTCCTTCACATACGACGACCGCAGGCGGCGCTAAAAGTCCAGGTAAGTTGGAGCGGCTCGCGTCTAGGATTGAGGCCCGATCCACGCGACTACGACGGAGTGCCGCCGAAAATTTGGGAGAGTCCAAAACATTGTGCCGTCTAGGGTGAGTAGGCGCCGTCAGGGTTTGCTTCTCGGCTGGGTGCAGGACTGCGCGCCCTTGTCGCCCGCGCCGAAC
>NZ_FCOG02000181.1 GCF_001544975.2 Caballeronia arationis
AACGGCGATCAATACCTTCATCGCGAGTCGCCCGAGTACCGCGACGCCGTCAAGCGCAAGACCCACGCCTATCACGTCTTCATTCAGGCTGGCATCGTCTGCCAGGGACTGCTTCAGTACCTGGCAGCGGTATTCCCTTCACTCGTCTGGAGTTCCTTTGGATCCTGGCTGCGCACCATCCGTCCCGGCATCCCTCCATCGGAGTTGGTTGTCGCCAGTGCACTACGACAATGCCTGCCCGAATTTCTCGTGAATAGCGCCAAAACCAATTTCTTCGCGAAATTCATCGCCGAAAGGCAGGACCCTGACACCTTCGAGATGTTCCGACTGGCCACATAACCCCAAGACTGTGCCGAACTCGGCACTCTTGAGTTGTTAACAGAATCGATGTGAAATGCAGCGAAACCGACAATCGCCGTCGTCGACGATGTGACCTGCTGCACCACGGGCATTAGTACGTCAGCATTGGTGGGAACGAGCCAACTTGCCCGTCAGCAGTGATCGCCTCCGACGCTCTCGCCTTAACGCGCCTTGCCGCATCGCTGAGATCCAGCACGCGGGAAATCCCAGACATAGATAGCGACAACCAATGCGTGTGAGTGGTGCAGGGCCCTACTCTTCGACAAGAGCATCCAGCCTGCCGGCACCTACCGCCTTCACCAGCGCCGCGTGGTCACGCTCCGTCTGATCGGCGTAGGCGAGGGAAAACGCGCCGATGGCCTCGTCAAAGGCGTCGCCCTTGCCCAAATAGCCACTGATGGCCGTGGCGTCCCCCGACTTGGCATGGGCGCGGGCTAAGGTCCAGCCGCAGAGCCCGGCATAGCGTTTGAGCTGCTCAGGGCTGACTTCCTCGGCCGGCGCAGACATCTTCATGTCCCGCAGCTGGCGCACAAAAAAATCATAGCCTCGCTGTCCTCGCAACCATCCCAGGAAGATGTCGCTGGAAGACTGCATCAGCCGTTGTCCCATGACGACACGCTCACCCTGATTGTCATATTGGCTCGTTCCCGCATAGGGTTCGAGGACCGACCGGCGCTCTTCCTTGAACTGGAGAATCAGGGGATGGTCTTCCTCGTCAAAAAACAACCCGATAAAGCACCGCGTGCCAACGCTGCCAATACCCACGACCTTCACGGCGAAGTCCTCCAGATGGTAGCGATCCAGGAGGACACGGCGCTCATTGGAGAGCGACTGGCGATAGTCGGCTAGCGCCTTACGAACCCGAGCCTCGAAGCCTGCATCGCTGACGTGGAAGATAAGTGGCGGTTGGTCGACAAGGCGGCGTCGCCCAGCCACTTCGCCGACAATCTTGGGAAAGAGGTTTTCAACAACACGCTGGCGGGCTTTTTCCGCCAATTGTTCGCGCATCTTTTTGACCTTCTCGTCGGGTGCCATCGCAATCAGGGTTGTCATGTCCAGGCGGGTGTACCAGACTTCCAAAGGGTTCATCCGGGAATACTCCCGCAGGCGCTCTCGATATACGCGCACGCATTCCAGGACGCCTCTCCGGCAATCTGCGTCCGGCAACTGGTTATCGCGTCCTGCGACGGCGAAACTGACGGCCAACCGCTTCAGATCCCATTCCCAAGGTGCCGGCAGCGTTTCGTCAAAGTCATTTAGATCGAAAACTAGATTGCGCTCCGGCGTGGCAAACAAGCCAAAATTCAACAGGTGGCAGTCTCCGCAGGCTTGCACCCTAAGACCTGTGCTTGTAGTCGTAGCGAGATCGTAGGCCATGAGCGCTGCTGAGCCGCGCAGGAACGTGAAGGGACTGCGGAGCATACGGCCATAGCGGATTGGGACCAATTCCGGCAATCGATCCTGATTCGATTCTTCCAGGATCTCTATGGGGTCGCGGCGCTGGGCCGACGGTGTCCAGTCGCCATGACTGCTGCGCGGCACGCTTTCACGCAACGCCTGGCCTGCGGCGAGACGTTCTGCGCGGGAGCGAACGACCGGGACGTCCTCCGCGATCTTATTGACTTCGGCCTTTGCCTTCCCAGGCGCCTTCATCACGGTGTCCATACTCGCCTCCTCCTGCCGGTTTTGCGTCGCGGATTCCACTTTTGCATGACGAATCGTCGCGGTGGCCGGGATGGTTGGCGAGCACGCGCACCACGATCGGCCTTGGTGCGCCGTCCTGCCCCCGGTGTTTGTGCTGTCAGCTATCGTGCGGGGACCCAGTATGTCTCGTCGACATACCCCCCGCGTGCAGGGGGGTCGGGCATCACGGAAACAAGCCCAGCACGATGATCCGCCTAGTTAACAATAGCAGGCAGACCGTGGAGCACATAGATAGAAATCGACGATATGAGAGCGCGGGGCCACGCGTGTCGGCTCTGTCAGTCGGCTCTGTCACGTTTGGCGCATTCGGTTTGTAGTGAACTAATTCAATGCCGCCCTGCTATTAGCGCTCTCCTTCTCAGGGCTATGACGCTCGATCCCTTGTCGCTCTTGATCCATTTCGGCTGCCGAAGCCGCCGCCCGTCTGCTCGAACGGCGCTTTACCTGCTTTCTCATCCCGTACTGTCGAGCAATCTACGGCAGCGATAAAAGCCGGGTATGCGGTCTGACCGCTGAACTTGCGCACGACTTCAAACGCTATATCGACAAGGGGTGTGCCCATCAGGTGGCAAGGTCCGTCGCGGCCTCATGATTTAACAGATAGATAAGCGCGGGCGGTTAATGTCATACGTTGGATCCAACATCGAATCAGGTTCCGCATTGCGGTGCCCGTACGGGGATATTCTTCACGAGCACGGTCACAGGGGCTTCGTGGAGAGGTTTGACGAAACTCCCTCCGGCGGCTATGGGACCAAGGTCCCATAGCCGCTGGCGCTCGGCTGTCATACGGTGGATCTAGCGTCGAATCACGTTTCGTGCCGCCGCGCCCAAACGGGGATACTCGCTATGAGTACAGCCAAGCCGTTCGTCGCCGTGGTGGACGACGACTCGGCGTCGTGCCATCAAGAGACTGTTACGTTCCGCCGGACTCGGATCGGATACGTTCAAAAGTGGGGACGAATTTATACACATGTTCGGTTCAATACCAAAGGCGGTCACACGAGCTACCTTGAGATGCTCAACGCCGAGATCAGTCTCTTCAGGACGCATTTGAGCTATGCGCAGATGCAGGGCACAGTGTATTCATCGATGGTGAGTCTGTACGAGGGGATGGGCGTTGGCTCGGTCGGTGACGCCGAACGCGTGACCGCGAGGATGCGTGGCGCGAATGGCGCGCCGGTGGCGCCGGAGGTGGGCACGCCGGCTGGCGGCAAGGGGACGGTGCCATGAAACACACGCCCCTGATCGCCTGCCATGAATGCGACCTGCTGCAACGCGAGACGGCGTTGCGTCGCAACGGTATCGCGCGTTGTACGCGATGTGGCGCGGAACTGTATCGGAATCGGCCCGATAGCCTGAATCGGACCTTCGCGTGCACGCTCGCGGCGATGGTGCTCTTTGCCGTCGCCAATGCGTTTCCGATCGTTGGCTTGTCGGTTAACGGCGACCTTGTGCAGACAACGCTCTTCGGCGCGGTGCGCATCCTCTATCGCGATGGCATGTGGCCGCTCGCCGGTCTCGTGTTCTTCACGACGATCCTGATGCCGATGCTTCAAATGGCGGGCATAGCGTATCTGCTGTTGCCATTGCCGTTGGGACGCGTGCCGCCTCAACCTGCCGTCGTGTTTCGCCTGGTGCATTGGGCGATGTCTTGGGGCATGACCGAAGTCCTGATCCTGGGGGTGCTAGTGGCGCTCGTCAAGCTCGCGCATATCGCGGGCGTGGTGCCCGGCATCGCATTGTGGGCGTTCGGCGCGCTGATGCTGCTGCTCGCGGCCATGTCGGCCGCGTTCGATCCTCGCGAGTTCCCGGAGCGGGTGCGCCCCTCGCAAAGGGGTGCCGGCGTGCCTGCCGATACACACACATCGGCGTCGGCGTCCACTGCTGCTCGTGCGGGCCTCTTCGCCTGTCACGAGTGTGGCTTGCTGTCGAAAGCGAGGGCACACGCCCATGAAGGAGGATGTCCGCGCTGCGGTGCACCCCTACATTTTCGCAAGCCCGAGAGCATCGCCCGCACTTGGGCGTTCCTGATGGCCGCGATGGTCCTCTATATCCCGGCCAACACCCTTCCTATGATGCATACGAGCTCGATCTTCGGCGCGCAGCGCGACACGATCATGAGCGGCGTAGTGTATCTCTGGACCTCAGGTTCCTGGCCGCTTGCGGTGGTCCTGTTCATTGCGAGCGTTGCCGTGCCGATGCTCAAGATCGTCGCACTTATATTTCTTGTAGCAACCGCGCAGAGGCGATCGCGATGGCTGCCCGAACTGCGCACGCGCATCTACCGCGTGGTGGAGTTCGTTGGACGCTGGTCAATGCTCGACATCTATGTCGTTACCGTGCGCGTCGCGCTGGTGCAGTTCAACACGCTCGCGACGATTCAAGCGGGCCCCGCGGCGATCGCGTTCGGCGCGGTGGTGGTGCTGACGATGTTCGCCGCGGTGTCGTTCGACCCGCGTTTCATCTGGGATGCCAACAAGGCTGGTCATGGCTAAGACGCCCGACGAACCCGATTTTCCTGAAGGCATCGCCACGCGCCGCTCACGTTGGCGGCTTCAGCTCGTGTGGCTCGTGCCGCTCGTCGCGGTGCTGATCGGCGGCTGGCTTGCGGTCCAGGCGATCCTCGAAAAGGGACCGACCATCACCATCACCTTCGCCACCGGCGAGGGGCTGGAGGCGGGTAAGACAAAGATCAAGTTCAAGAACGTCGACATCGGCGTGGTCAAGAGCGTCACTCTGGCGCCCGATCACAAGAATGTGATTGCCACCGCCGAGCTCACGAAGGACGCCGCGAACATGCTCGTCGACGGCACCCGTTTCTGGGTCGTGCGCCCGCGCATTTCCGGCGGCACTGTCTCGGGACTCGGCACGCTGATCTCCGGCTCGTTCATCGGTATGGACATTGGCGCGCAAAACAAGGCGCGGCGAGACTTCGTCGGGCTGGAAACGCCGCCGGTGTTCGCGAGCGGCGTGCCCGGGCGCGAGTTCGTGCTCAAGAGCGAGACCATGGGCTCGCTCGATGTCGGCGCGCCGGTGTTCTTTCGCCGTCTGCAGGTCGGACAGATCACCGGGTACAAACTCGACGCAGACGGAAAAGGCGTCACCTTGCGCGTCTTCGTCAACGCACCCTACGACAAGTATGTGAAGGGCGACACGCGCTTCTGGCAGGCGAGCGGCGTCGACATGACGCTCGATACCAACGGCGTGAAGGTCGACACCGAGTCGTTGGTGGCGATCCTCATCGGTGGCCTCGCGTTCGGGAGTCCGCCCGATGCGGTCGATGTCACCGAGGCCGCTACGAAGACCGAATTCCAGCTCTTCAACGACCGCGCCGAGGCGATGAAGCAACACGACCGAATTGTCGACAAGTATGTATTCAATTTCAGGGAATCGGTGCGCGGGCTGACTGTGGGGGCACCCGTGGACTTTCGCGGCATCGTGGTGGGTGAGGTGTCAGCGATCTACACGCGCTTCGATCCGGTCAAAAAGGAGTTCAGCATTCCGGTCGAGATACGCTACTACCCCGAGCGTTTCACCTCGCGGCTCGAGTCCGGCGATAAGGGCGGCAGGATCGTTCAGGACCGTCGCAGGGTCGCGGAGTGGCTAGTCGAAAAGGGCTTCCGCGGTCAGTTGAGAACCGGCAACCTGCTTACGGGGCAGCTGTACATTGCGCTGGATTTCTTCCCCAACGCGCCAAAGGCGGCGATGAACTGGGACGCGAACCCTCCCGAAATTCCAATCGTTCCGGGTGGCTTGCAATCGCTTCAGGACTCGGTGACGGCCCTGGTCGAAAAACTTAACAAGATACCCTTCGAGGGCATCGGCAAGGATTTGCGGCAGACCCTGCAATCTGCGGATACGTTGCTGAAAACGCTCGACAACAGCGTGGCGCCCGAGGCGAAAGCCACGCTGGCAGCCGCGCGAACGGCACTCCAGTCGGCCAACAGCACGCTGAGGCCCGACTCCGCAATCGCGCAGAGCACGGCCGATACGATGCGCGAATTGTCGCGAACGGCAGTGTCCTTCCGCGTGCTCGCCGATTATCTCGAGCGCCATCCCGAAGCGCTCCTTCGCGGCAAGCCGGAGGATCAAAAATGATGCGCTCCTTGCTATTGACGGCCGTGCTCGTAACTATGAGCGGATGCGCGAGCTCGCCGCAGGCGAAGTTCTACACACTCAGTGCGGTGCCGCCGTCCGCTCGCGCTGAGACGGCGACGCCGGTCGGGATCGCGCTCGACTCGGTGACGGTGCCCGATCTGGTGGACCGTCCGCAGTTCGTGGTGAGAATCGACGCGACGCAGGTCAAAATCGACGAATACGCGCGCTGGGCCGAGCCGTTGAAGAGCCAGATTTCGCGTGTGCTCGTGGCGGATCTGGCGCAGTCGGTGCCGGGAGCGCTGGTATCGAGCTCTTCGCAGTGGGTGGGCGCAGTGCACACCTATCACGTATCCGTCGATGTACAGAGCTTCGAATCCGCGCTGAATGACACGGCCACAATCGCGGTCCTCTGGACCGTGCGACCGCCGAAGCCGGGTACGGCAGTGAACGGGCGAACCATCGTGCACGAGCCGACGAGCGCGCCGGGCTACGACGCGCTGGTCGATGCGCATAACCGGGCGCTCGCGTCGGTCAGCAGCGACATTGCTGGTGCGATCCGCTCGACGCTCCGGCCTTGAGACGGGCCGGCTCAGGAACGCGGGCAAACCGCTCATGCGGATTACGCTGCTGCCCGACGTACTCGAAGATGAGGACATGCTCGAAATGCTCAATGCGGGAATGCTCGGCATCGTAGTGGTCGACGACTGGAAAGCAAAACTGTGGGCGCAAGTTCTGCCTCAGATCAAGGTCAGGGAGGATCTGGTGGTACGCAGCGAGGGCTATGTGGGTCGGGCGATCAGGAAGAACAGCCCGCAACTGCAGGCTGTGGTGAACGAATTCTATAACGAGTTTCTCAAAAAGCAGGGCGTCATCGACTATCGGTTCGCACAGTTCATGAAGCGTATCAGGCAGGTCACTGATGCTTCGGCTGCGGTGGAGCGCAAGCGTTTCTAAGAAACACTTACGCTCTTCGAGAAGTATGGCTTCGACCCTCTGATGCTGGCCGCCCAAGGCTATCAGGAATCGCAGCTGAACCAGTCGGCGCGCAGTCACGTTGGCGCGGTCGGCGTCATGCAGTTGATGCCGGGAACAGGCAAGAAAATGGCAGTCGGCAACATTGGTATAACCGAGCCCAACATCCATGCGGGCACGAAATACATGGATCGGCTGATGACACGTTACTTTCCGGACGCGCAGTTCGACGATGACAATCGCACGTTGTTTGCCTTCGCGAGCTATAACGCGGGAGCGGCCAATATCGCAAAGATGCGCAAGGAGGCCGCGGCCCGCGGGCTGGATCCGGACAAGTGGTTCAACAATGTCGAAATCGTAGTCGCGGAGAAGATCGGTATCGAAACCACGACGTACGTACGTACGCAACATATTTAAGTATTACGCCGCATACCGCTTGATTGTCGACGCGCAGCAAGCGCGCGACAAGGCGATTGGCACGATGAAGCCCGGCGGTTGACCGTTGACGGGTGTGGCGGACCTTGGAAAGTCCGCCTGAGCTCTCGGTCGAACGACCCTAACTGGCCGGTTGCCGACGATCGCAGTTCGAGCGTCGTGCATCCGCGCCGTCCTCGGCCCGAACTTCCGGACCCGACCCACAACCGCCCGTCGTCTCCGCAAGCATCCAGTGACCGGTTACGATGGCACACGAGCCGTTCGTTTTCTGCTTCGTCCGGCGCGCGTCGGCCTTGATAGGTAGTCTGTGTCCCACCCTCGATCGATAGATACTGTCGGACTGGACGCTTGCTGCCCGCCGTCGAGAACACACTGCAACTCGCGCGAGGCGCGCGTCCGTGTCGTAGCGACGATTAACGTAAGCAACTCGTCGCATGGCCGCTTGAACGCGGCCTCGTCCGCCCCGGTCGCATTTTTGCACCGTGGCGCGCGGAAACTATACTTTGCAAGGAATCATCGCGCGCAGTGCGATTGTTCGATAAACTGAAACAGTCGCGAGCCCGCTGGCGCATTAAATGAGCGCAGTTTTGCCGCTGCCCATATCTGGCGCGATTCCGGCGAACCGGAGGACCCGCTGTGCCTGACACTCCACTTCTCAACCAAAACCATCTGCTTTCAGTTTTGCCAGAAACGGAACGGGCCCGCCTGGCCCCGCATCTGGTTCCGATCGAAATGACATTGGGGGACGTCGTCTACGAATCGGGCGACCGCCAGCGCTTCATCTACTTCCCTACGACATCCATCGTATCTTTGCTCTACGTGATGGAGGATGGCGCGTCCGCGGAGATAGCAATCGTCGGCAATGAGGGGCTCATCGGAATCGCGCTGTTCATGGGCGGCGAAACGACGCCAAGCCGCGCAATCGTGCAAAGCGCCGGAACGGCCTTCCAACTGGAAGCACAGATTCTGAAACAGGAATTCATCCGCGGCGGCCCCGTGCAAAGGTTGCTGTTGCGCTATACACAGGCTCTGATCACGCAAATGGCACAGACCGCCGTATGCAACCGGCACCATTCGATCGACCAGCAACTGTGCCGGTGGCTTCTGCTTAGCATGGACCGCCTGCCATCCAACGAACTGAAGATGACGCAGGAACTCATTGCGAACATGCTCGGCGTGCGACGTTCCGGTGTGACGGAGGCAGCACTAAAGCTTCAGGACGCCGGGCTGATTCGATATGGTCATGGACACATCCAGGTGCTCGACCGACCGGGGCTCGAAAAGCGCGTCTGTGAGTGTTATCGCGTCGTGAAGCGGGAGTTCGACCGGCTGCTGCCCGATCTAAAGGCCATATAAATCGGCTCTCTGGGCGGCACCTCTCCGCCGCCGCCGGTAAAGACCCTGTTGCTTACGTGCGGTTCGACACCGCCTTGAGCTCGCGCATCGTCTGTTCAGCGCGCTTGCTGATCGCTGCCAACGCTTTCGTCTGCGACTCCTGTGCCATCTCGGCAAGCTCGCGCATGTTTTCGAACGCGGTCTGCAGCGACTGCTGGATGAACTCTCCCTGCTTTGCCATCGACTCCGTCGGATTATCGCCGCTCATCCGGCCCGCTGCCGCCTGGATCTCATGCGCGCTCGCATTGAGCATTTCCGTTTGCTTTCGAACCAGCGCCTTCATTCCTTCATACGCGAGCGTGTTAGCCTTCGTGAGCGCTTCGACGTCCTTGTGTCGCGCTTCCAGCAACGACGTCATATCGACGCCGGGAAATTTGAAGCTCTCCAGCATCTTGCTGAAATCAGTAATCTGGGTAAAAGGTGTTGCCATGCTGACTCTCCTTTCCTCGAGAGTGCCGAGTTCTTGCGCCTTTCTCACGGTCTCATCTTGGCGTTCGTGAGCGCCGATCCAGTTCTCGGTA
>NZ_FCOG02000103.1 GCF_001544975.2 Caballeronia arationis
ATTCCCACACGTCGATGTAGCGGCCGATCAGCCTGCGGGTCGCCGGCGTGTCGTCGAGCAGCCAGAGTACGCGATCGTTCAGCAACGTCAGCGCATCCGATACCTTGCGCTGCACTCGCCAAGTCAAGACCGCGTCGAGGTTCTCGTCATCGCGCAGCGGCCGGTGCGCGTCGTACGCGCTTCTTGGCGGCTTTGCGAAGCGCGCGTTATAGGCCGCCATGAAAACGCAGGCAAACGCGTTAGAAGCTGCAATGGTGCTGATATCACGCAGGCGCAGCTCCTTCACCAGACGATCCTGCAGCGTTAAATGAGCCCGTTCAACGCGTCCCTTGGCGGGACTGCTGTTGGCGCAAAATGTGTCGATGTTTAGCTCGTACATTGCGCGACCAAACTGGGTGACGCCTTTACCGGCCGTTTCGTCGCGCTTGTGGACGTAGAACACGCTCGCGCGGTCGCTATAGAATGCGACCGGCTTGCCGTGCCGTTCGAGATACGCGCGCGTCGCCTCGAAATAGCTGAAAGTCGATTCGGTCGGCGCGAAGTGCAAGTGCATCAGCTGGCTCGTCGCGTCGTCGACAAACACCAGCAGCGCGCACGCGGGCCCGCGGTCTTCAAACCAGTAATGATCGCAGCCGTCAATTTGTACGAGCTCACCGAAACAGGCTCGTCGGGCACGCGGCTGGTAGACCTTCGGCGGGCGCTGCTTGCGCGGCACCCACAGGCCGGCATCCGTCATCAGGTGACGCACGGTTTCCTTCGACAGCACGAGGCCATGGCATTCACGCAGCTTCTCGCACGCCAGCGTCGGACCAAAATCGGCGTAGCGCTCGTGGATCAGTTCCAACGCCCGGTCAAGCACGGTTTGCGGCAACTGATGATTGCTGCGCACGCCGCGCCGCTGCGAAACAAGACCAGCGGCGCCTTCGGCGCGGTAGCGGATCACGAGCCGCTCGACCTGGCGCCGGCTTAGACCCAGCCGCTCAGCGGCGCGCCAGGTCATCAGACGCGACTCGGCGACCGCCTCGATGACCTTCAGCCGGTCAAGCTCCCGCATGCTCATTGTGATCGTCCCAGTGCGCGTCATGGCGGTCTCCACAGGCGGGAAAACCGCACCAGCATGCGCTACAGATCCCTTGGTACGACATCTGTACTTTGCTCAAGTACGACACTACTACTTTGCTCCCACAACCAACTGGTTGCGAGTCTGACGTTATGTTAATCACAGGTTTATGCACCATTTCTGTGGATAACTCGAGCCAGCCGACTCGCAGAAGCGGCTGGCTCATGCCTTTAAACCCCTTCGATGGGTAGCGTCATCGCCTCTTCGAAGGTCCACGGGCATTCGTCCGGCAGCGGAGAAACTTCGATAGCAGCCAGCCGGCGCGCGTCGGGATAGGCCAAGCTCATGATCTGGGGCAAGCGGTCGCCTAGGCTCGGGCTGCATCCGAGCACGACCTCGATCATGGTGCGTTCCTCGACGATGGCGGCATAGCCGCTCGGAAAGCGGCGCTCGGGCAGATAGAACCACTTCAGCAGGTATTCGAGCAGCCGCTGCGTGTGCGAGCACAGCCTCGCCCGCTCCGTGCGGCCCATGCTCTCGATTTCCTCGGCGAGGTTCTCGATATCAGCCTCGTCGAGCTTGCCCTCGCGCAGCAGCTTGCCCTGCTCCTCAGTCCAGAGAACCAAGTCCTGTTCGTAAATCTCGCTGGTCTTGCTCATCTGAGCCTCCGGCTTATTCCGTTCCCGAATTATCACGCGGAAAGTCTTGCGGACGGTGTAGTTGTTCGTATCCGCCACATACACGTTGCCCGCATCATCCGCCGCGATGCCTAACGGGACCATCGAATTGCGCGGCAGCCCCGCTTCCGTCGGCCCTCCCGGCTACGCCGGCGGTCCCGACCAGCGTGGTGACGACGCCCGCCGGCTTGATCTTCCGGATGGTATTGTTGCCCGAATCCGCCACATACACATTGCCCGCGGAGTCCGCCGCGATCCCCTGCCCGAGTCCTACCTGCGCCACGCCATCGCTTGCATCGCCGATGCATCCCGTCAAACAACACAGGCCGACAAGGTCAATACGGATTTGCTCGCCTTTGCGAAATCTTGAAGTGTGGATGCAGAAGAGAAGCACTGGAGCTAGACCGCGCCTAGGTCAAATCACGTCGATGTGGGGTGCGACGTCTCGAGCGGGAACAATCAGCGCGTCGCCACGGATGGGATGTTGCATCTTTGGCATATGAGGGAGGTCACAAATAATGGTCGCCAGTTCATTTATTGGGCATTCACCTTCATTTTCGTCACCCCGAAGGACCATCATATGTTCGTCATCGAGCAGCATTACGAACGTCAGTGAATTACTTTCGAGTATCTTTTGAACTTCGCGTGCGGAAAAAGGACCCTTCAGGTCTATTGTTTCCCCGCTCGTCTTGAATAGCCGCCTCATCTTCGCCTCCTGTGTCACTTTCACCGGAACTAGGGACTTTGGAAACGAGGCCCTCGATGAACCGCGCTACGTACCCAACATATCAAAACCGATTAAGCGGAAATTCCCACATCTCCATGCCTTGCCATTCGAATCGCTATGACCGAGTGCGCGGCGATATCCTGTCTTTCTACGCATTCCCTTCATTTTAGTAGCATTTTGCCTTCCGAAGCCGCTACGCTATAGGAGAATCATATCGAGGTTGGATGTTCTTATCGTAACGCCTGACGTCAATCGCTAGCGCTTTTGCCCAGCCTTCCAGACCTTTGGGGTGGCGCCGACTATCTGCGAGAAGACCCGGATGAGATGGCTCTGGTCCGCAAATCCGGTCGCGGAGGCAATCTCAGAGGCAGTCATCTCTCCCCGCTCTAACATGATTTTGGCGAATTCGACCCTGCGTAACAACAGCCACCGATGTGGCGGAATGCCGGTGGATTGCCTGAAGGCGCGGGCAAAATGGTTTGGCGACATGCCACATTCTTTGCCAAGGAAGGCCAGGCTGACATCTCCCGATAGGTTCTGGTCGATAAGCTCTTTCGCTCGCGCAAGGTCTCTGGGCGAGAGTCCGCCTTTGAAGCGGACAGTTTTATCACACAGATTTCCGTACCGCCACGATAGGTGGGCGTAAAAAGCCTCCATCAATCCGGACAGGAACAGCAAGTTTGCTTGCTCTGGATGCTTGAGTGCTGGACGCATCAGAAGGCTGAGTTGGTAGGCAACCGGGTCAATCGTTCCGTTGGGAATGGCCACGTCGTGGACGACCCGTGTATCACCGTCGTCTGCCATAGCTGTAAGGCTTTCTTTCGGAAAGTAAATCTGCAGCGAATCCAGTCGTCCTCCGTAAAATCCCGTCGGCTCCTGCTCCAGATTCACCACCGAAATGGTTCCGGAAGGCAGAGGGCCAACGGGGACCGGCTTCCCTGCCAACCAGAGTTCGTGCACCAGGGGCTGGAAGAGGATGCAAACGATGTACGCAGACCGGGCAGGAATGGGGAGCGTCTTCCCTAGGCCTTCATCCCCGCACAGCATATGAGTTGCAGCGAAGAAGGCGCCGGGGCGAAGGTGGGTCGCGATTGAGGCAGCACTCTTCAGGTGGAACCGGTTCGCGATTCCGTCACCGTATGCCTCGTCAGATTCCATCTTGCCTCCTACAGTTACCCCAACATCGGACTTTTTGTGGAGGGGGTGCGGTGAGCTGTCCCTGAGTTCTGTCCAATCTCATCTTTGGGATGCTGCTCGCCAGTCATCTCGCGAAGGTCACCACAGTTAATTATCCACCCCGCGAGATTCGTCCCCTTCTAGCGACGGATTTTCCGTGGTTCTGCCGTCATTCACGAATTCTAGTTACGTTTCTTGCGACGCATCGGAAGCGTTACCAGACTCCTCTCTTTCTCCCCTACCCGCTGCTGCTGCGCAGGCTACGGCTGTAAGCCAGCGTCCAATCTCCGAGGCGCCGTTGGGTGAAGGCGCCGGGCTAGCGGTGCGGAAGCATGTCCCTTCGTCCTTCACTCACGGCTCTGCAGACAAGGACACTCTGGCAGCAGCGATCTAGTTCATGGCAAACGAGCGAAGGAGCAGAAAGCGTTGAAGTTGAAGGCACCTCACACGTTGTGATGACTTCGCATTCCGCCGAGGTGGCGAAGGTCGTTGAGGACACGCACATTGGGAAGAAGCCAAAAGCATAATGTTTCCGAACCCGACCGACGCCCGAGTGGCGCTATCTCGCGCCCGTGGTCGGTGCGTCCCTGCGACAGCCACAGCTCGTCTCCGCGCCCAAGAAATTATACGAATGTCAGATGACCTGCCTTTGCGACCGCTCCCGGGGTAACGCCAAATATTGACTTGAAGTGACGACCAAAATGGCTCTGGTCGGCAAATCCGGTCTCAGAGGCAACATCCGATATTTCGACACCTTCGAGCAACCGCGACTTTGCTTTAGTTAAACGAAGCACTAACTCATATCTGTGCGGCGTTAGACCATAGGCCAATGAAAAGCGGCGACATACGTCGGATGCCGTCATCGAGAATTCACGTGACAGGTCTTGTAGCGATACGTTCCGATTCCAGAACTCATGCAAGCATTCGTACGCATGATGAAGACCTGGGTCCGTACGCACGCGCGACGATGACGTGGTTTTCGACAGAGGTGACCCGCGATACTCCCCCAACAGTGACTCGCAGGAGAGCGACCATTCACCTGACCAAACATCGACCGTCTCCGGTGACCCGATAATCTGATTCACGAACGCCTGTGTGAGCCGCACCTGTTGCGTGTCGGCAGGCAATTCCCGCGTGAATTGACGCACATCCACGTCGAAGGCTTCACACTGTTGCCGCCACGCTTCGTCGGGAACATAGAGCATCACGTATTCGCACATTCCGCCGATCGTCTTACCGGCATGCGGACTCTCTGGAGGGATGCAGTAGACCTGGTTTGCCCCAAAGACCTGTTGGCTCCCCTTTTTCGCCGAGATGTCTTTCGCCCCCGCAACCACGGCACCTATCGACCAGGTATCGTGCGCATGAGCGGCAAACCGATGGTCTTCAAACCTAGCGTGCAGCGCTTCAATCATCCCGATACTATCGACATGTCCAAATCGCGCGAATTCGGTCGTATTCCGCCTTTTTTTTCCTGCCATAGTCGAGAGATGTTTGAAAAATCGGGGCCTGAAATGCAGACGCGTTGCCGAAGGAGCGACACTATACGGCTTCGGCCGGTCGTAAGAAACTTGGAATCCACCAAATCCAAAAAAGCGTGCTTGCTCACGCACGGACCGGCAATCTGCAACGCAGCCGTATTGGAACACATCCGGAGGCAGCGGGCGCAACGCAGTCACTCTCTAGTTCCGGCGATCCACACGCAGCAGGCCAGCCCTCCGTACCCAAAATCAGAAATCGCTACCTATCCCATAGCGCCTAATCGGCGTGCATCGACCTTGTCATTCTGTCCCGACAACGCCAGTGAATTTTTACAACAGCTCTCGCATGTGTATAGAACGTTTTTGCGTCGCTTTTCATTTTGTGAGACTTCCCTTTTTACGGCCCTGCTCTTTTTAGCCTCAAAGAGACTGTTTGTTGCCGGCTAACGCTTTGCCTGCGATGCCTGTTCCCTCCAACGCTTCGGGGTCAAGCCCGTTGCCTTATGGAAGACTGTCGTGAAATGTGCCTGCGTATGGAATCCCACAGCAAAAGCAATTTGAGCAATTGGCAGACGACCTTCCGCAAGTAGTGATTTAGCGGCACCAAGTCGTTTCTCTGTCAGGTATGCATGTGGACTCAATCCGGTGGCAAGCTTGAATTGAGCAGCAAAGTGCATGCGGCTCAAGCCCGCGCGTTCTGCGAGGTCTGTCAAGCTAATCTGCTCACCAACGTTGTCCTCGATGTACTCAATCGCACGCTTCAGCCTCCAAGGCGCTAGTCCTTGACGCAGTCCCGCGGCTGAAAGCTCGTTTTGAAATTCCATCGCCCGAGCAAGAATCGCCATCCCAAGGCTCTCGCAATAGAGACCTGAAAATGGACTTCGCAAGCTCGTGGCCTCAAGCAAGGTGCACCCCAGCTTGCCCATCACTGTGTCTGGGGCGAACCCGGGGTCCGACAAGTGGTAATCCGGTGGGCAGCTGCATTGCTGCAGTTCCTCATATGTCGCGACGAGAATCGAGCGCGGAACGAATACGTGGACTGCTTCGACCGGTCTTCTGAAGCTGCAACGGATTTCTTCACCCGGCGCTGCGATTTGAGTTCCGCCAAAGCCTCCTGTCCCCTTTGTTATGCGTCGACCATTCCTAAAGCAGTCCACGATAGTATTCCGCAGCAGCACCTCGATAATGTAGTGACCTTCCAGTATCGGAGCGTGCAACTGCCGCTCATGTTCCGCAGTGTCACGCCAGAATGAGATAGAAATGCGCGACGCTGTGAGTTGGACGTGCACGGATTTTCGCCAGTCCGCTTCTTCTTCAAGCGAGCTGCTGGGGCTTGCGGCTCTCCGAAGCCTGGGCTCACATGCAAACGTATCGGGATACATGGCATTGTCCTTTACTCTAAATAAATAAGTATTACTTATCTAATAAAACAACTCCGTACCGGTCATAGGCACGCGGTTACACTTGTGGCGTCGAACTCATGTGGTTGCTCGGTGGCTCTCTAGCCGCGCACATGCGGAGCGCTACTCCGCATGTGTCAGCCAACTTTATATCTATTGGATTGGGGTAATTGGGCGAGCGGAGAACAAGAGCGCATGGGCCTTGTCCCCTACGTGCAATGTAGCTTCGCACACGCGTAGCCACCGCCGTCATTGCGGGCTGCTCTTCACCTATCAAAACGACCTGCGTAGTTCCAAAGTCGGCGACTCCAATGCACGCACCCGGTCCGGCCACTTCGGGGCAGCGTTCACCCGCGATTTCGAAGAGTCTTTGATATTGGTCAAGCGATGCGAGAGCATCGACGACTGCAACCACAACCGAATCTATGCCGGTCACGCCGTTTGGATGCAACCGCATATCACCCTCTGGAACTCGAAACGTTCGAGGCGTTACGTCGCAACAAGCGAACGGCAGTTCTCTTGATGCCGGCCAGCCCACGCTCCACCGCAGGTCAACACCGTCTAACGTCTTTCTGGACCCGTCCATGGGTCCGGCCATATGGATGCCGTGGCTTTGCGCACGGGCGAGTAGACCGGCAAGGTCCTGCGTAGTCACGGCAAAATCTACCAAGCCCTCACCGTCGGCTTCAAGAATGTGCTGCCAACGGTCGTTTGGCGAGTGTGCTGACCACTGAATTAACTCGATAAATGACCCATCACCAAATACAATCAACGCATTTCGGGTCGGCGCATGTCCGTGTGCTCCCCCCGCGATGACGTTAAAACCCAGCGCCCGATAATAGCGGCTCGCGTCGGAGAGATTCCGTACCGCGACGACCACATGGTCGATTTGCGTTTTCGGGCTCACAACATGAACTCCTACAAGTCCTAAGCTGCCGCACAAGTTCCCGCCGATTCAATCGGTAGCAGTAGAATCAGGAGCGACTCGTATGAGCTCGTATCCTCCCTCCGCTGTATGTGTTTCGTCGCCCGCGAGAGCGGGTCTGAACACACAAACAAGTCGAAGGTCACCCTTGATTGCACGCAAGACATGTCGGTCATGCTTGTCAAGGACATACACGCTACCCGGCTTAAGCTGAAATCTTTCGCCACTTGCGACGTCAACGACCTCGCCTTCGCCAGCGAAGCAATAATTAGCCTCCACATGGTGCCGATACTGCAGTTCCATCTGGGTGCCCTCTTCGACGGTGGTATCGTGGAGGGAGAAACCAACGCTGTCTGTTGCAACGACCAATCGCTTACTATCCCATCCTTCACCGCAAACGTGTCGCAATGTTCCAATGGTCGAATCGACGTCTCGCACTAACATTTCATGTTCCTCGCAGAACTGAGCGATATCCGCTCTGCTCAAGTACTTACCCATTTGCCAACAGCCAATCAAGCATCACCCTAGAGCGAAGAACAAGCGGCGTTGGAGCAGACAAGACGGCGCGGCGAGACGGGAAAAAGTGTCGGATGCACTGCCTGTCACCTACCCCTTTCTACCTGCCGTGGGCCACGAACACCTTTGCGTCGACCCAACGGTCACCGGTCAATCGATACACCGTATACCGAGACACGGCGAGGTCACCGTTGGCGTCAAAGGCAATTGGCCCCGTCAAGCCGTCCATACGTGTCTTCATCACTGCCTGCAGTACGTTGGCGGCTTTGGCAGATTGAGCGGCCAATACCGCCTGCACGATGACCGAGGTCGCATCGTATGCATAGGGAGCTTGGAATCCTTCAAGCTTTGCCTTGAATCGCGCCTCGTAACGGGACGAAAAATCCTTTGCTGGCATCTTGCCGGGCGGCAACCCGGGCTGTACAGTGATCGTGCCTTCACCGTCGCCGCGCGCCAGATTCAGGAAGGTGTTGTTGTTGAATCCTTCGCCAGCGAGCGTCGCACTCATACCCAGACTTCGCATCCGTCTGACTACCTGCCCGGCTTGCGCTTCAAATCCACCGAACACAACGACTTCAGCGTTCCGCGAACGTATCCGGGTCAAAACTGCACTGAAATCAACCGTCTTGTCAGTTACGTACTCGCGGGACACGATTGCCACATGGCGCTGGGTGATGAAATCACTCACTCGGTCGGCAAGGCCCGCACCGAAGTCGGTTCGGTCGTCAATGATTGCAACACGCTTGGCCTGTAGGTTTTCGACGATATAGCGTCCCAACTCGGCACCAGCGACCGCGTCTTGTCCCACCACTCTGAACGACGACTTTTTGCGTCGAAGCGTATATGCGGCGCTCGTGGAGCTCGGGCTTACCTCCGCTATCTGAGCTACGTCGTAGACGTTCGAGGCGACGATGCTGCAGCCGGAATTAAAATGTCCTACTACACCCGCAACAGACATGTCCGCGAAGCGCTGAGCAACCTGACTGGCGACTCTCGTGTCTGCCTGGTCATCGAGCGGCACCAGTTCGAATGAGACGGACCGGCCGGCAATCTTGGGATGGCGGTCATTCGCATCCTCGATGGCGAGTAGCGCCGCGTTTTCCATTTCTTTGCCGTCGGCTGCGGACGGTCCGGTCAACGGGGCAGCAAATCCGATTTGCACACCTTCCTGTGCCGGGGCGCCCTGGCACCATAGGCCCCCAAAAGCGAAAAGCGCTCCGGCAAAGAAGTGCTTCGGCGTGGGCATGCGCCAGTTCATGATGTGCTCCCGAAGAACGTTACTTCTCAGTTCAACGGCGCGGTGTAGAACCAGAGGCTTTGCTGCATTGCGCATATCCATACAATAGAAACAAGCTCTGCGAAATGCAAACAATTTTCTTTTGAAAACCTGATTGTCTGCATTCAATCAATAAATTAAGCGCGTACTTTTTCGACCTCAGTTTCGATTGCGTTTGCCGGTTTGGCTTATTCATAGGCGCTTTGGGATTTCATATGATAAAAAAATGCTGTCGATACCGAACTCATGAATGTACCGCTGACAACGTTATTACCAGAGCTTCGAGCGCAGTGTTTCGACCGCCGAGTGGAGGTGATGCAGACACTCAGGCACAAAAGTGGAGCAAACGGCAAAAATGTTGCATACAATAAAGGCAGGTTGCTCCGGGCGAGGTGCGAAATGTTGCGAACATCTGGCTGGACTCCGCTTCTCGAAGATGGGAACGGTCCCACGTATCTGGCAATCGCAAATGCCGTCGCCGAAAGCATCAATAAGGGCGAACTCCGCGTTGGCGACAGACTGCCCCCACAGCGTGCACTTGCGGCGTCTCTCGGCATTGACTTCACGACTGTTAGCAGAGGCTACGCTGAAGCGCAGCGACGAGGGCTGCTTGAGGCTCGTGTGGGCCGAGGCACCTATGTGAAGGCAATACACCGTCCGCCTGCCAACTCAACGAACATGTCTGGCATCGACATGCTGATAAATCAGCCGCCGCCATTCGACAATCCCACACTGGAAAAGCGAATCTGGGAGGGCGTGCCTGCGATGCTGACCGAACGCGGCATGGAAATGCTCATGCGTTATCAGGTGCCTAGCGGGGCCATGAGAGACCGCTTGGTGGGCTCAAACTGGCTCGCTCAACGAATTCCAGGGCTTGGGCCTGAGCGCGTCCTCGTTTGTCCCGGTGCGCAGGGCGCACTCCTCGCCGTCTCAATGATGTTGGCAAGCGCCGGTGACACAATTTGCGTTGAGGCACTGACCTATCCTGGCTGTATCCTGCTTGCAAAGGAGCTGGGAATCCGCCTTTCGGCCGTCGAGATGGACGAACATGGAGCGTTACCCGAATCACTGGACACAATTTGCCGGTCCGAGAGGCCGAAAGCGTTCTATTGCACACCCATTCTCCACAACCCAACCACGATTACGATGCCTCTGGATCGGCGCATCGCGTTGGTTGAAGTAGCGCGTCGTCACAAGCTCTCAATCATCGAAGACGATAATTATTGGCCGTTGGTCAGCTTGCCCGACGATTCGACCGACACCTTGGAGCTCCTTCCCAGCCTTGCGTCGTTGGCACCCGAGCTTGTCTACTACATTTCAGGACTTGCGAAATGCGTATCGCCTGCACTGCGCATCGCCTATCTCGCGGTCCCGGACCAGAGCTCTGCAGAAAGGGCTTCGGTCGTGATACGTGCGACGGCTTCGATGGCCGCTCCATTGAGTGCAGCGGTCGCTACTTACTGGATTGAGTCCGGCTTGGCGGAAGAAATGCTTTCTGCAATACGCACAGAGAGTGACGCGCGCCAAGCAATCGCGCGTCGGCATCTTGGTGCAGACCTTGAAAACCGACATAGTCACGGGTTTCATTTGTGGCTACCGTTGCCCATGCCCTGGACGCGCAACGCATTCGTAACCCAGTTGAAGCTCTCAGGCATATCTGTCGCTGGTACCGATGCCTTTTCGATTTCCGAGGCACCCGATGGCGTACGACTCTGCTTAGGCGCGCCGAGAACGCGTAGCGACCTTGAAAATTGCTTGCGCCGAATCGCTGACATCCTGCATCTCAAATCATATGAACCGAGTCAGGTAATCTGATGCTCGTAGTGCTATGCGGCGGGATGTTCGTTTGAAAAGCTTTGGCAACCCGAGCACCGCCTTTCGGCACGTGCGGCTCCGCAAGGCGAATTCGGGAAGATCATGTCAATGCTGTGTCACGGCATGGAGGTGTTGTTCGTGCCAATCAAGCATTAGCGATGCGAGTCCAAAGGATTCTGCAAGCTCCTCTACGGTGGCAGAAGCAGCATCCTCACGCGAGCTACGGATATATCTGCTAAATATCAAGAATGATGCCCTCACGATTGAGCGTTCCGTCCTCGAGGTGCGGCCCTGGATGCGGGTGTGCAATACAAATCAGTGCTTCGCCCGGTTCCACGTCGTGTGCTGGAGGTTCAGTGTAGTCGACCTCACCTTTAACAACCCGCGTCACGCAGGTGCCGCAACTCCCCGAACGGCAGGCGTAGAGTGGCTGGAGACCGTTGGCTTCCGCCAACTCGAGCAGACTGCCAGCCTTCGGTCTCCAGATTGCGGTCTTGCCACTTTTGGCGAACGCGACCACGACACCCTCGCTGTTGTCCGCTTCCGCTGTCTTCTCGATTCGACGCGAGACCGAGGCAGGACCGAAGCTCTCAAGATGAATTCTGGAATCCCGCACGCCGAGGGATAGCAACGCGTCGTACAAGCTCTGCATAAAGCCCGGTGGTCCGCAAAGATAAACCTCGTAATCGTCAAGGGGAAGTACGCGTCGTAGAAGCGTTCGGTCGATATACCCTTCGCTGTGGTGCGTTTTACCGAGCACATCATCTTCAGATGGACGGCTGAACACCATATGGAGAAAGAGGTTCGCGTGAAGTTCTGCTTTCTTTGCAAGATGTCCCGCAAACGCCCGGTGCTTACTGTTAATGGCGGAATGTATGAAATAAATTGGTTTGTGGAGGAGCGTGCGGCCATCGTTGACCAGTTGACTATTGAGCATCGCGATAACAGGCGTAATACCGACGCCAGCCGAAATAAGCGCCAGGGGTCTCCCTGCAGCTTCATTGAACACGAATGCACCGCGCGGTGCGAGCGTCTCAATTGTGTCGCCGACGCCAATGTGGTCGTGCAGGTAGTCGGAGCAGCCGCCATTGCCCTCGCGCTTGACGCTAATCCGATAGGTGCGACCGTTCGACGCGTCGGACAGAGTGTAGGTTCTGGTCGCTGGCTCGGCCCAGCCAGCCGGTCGCACCCGAATAGGCAGATACTGCCCTGCCTGATAAGTCACGAGGCCACTGCCATCCCCTGGCGCCAGGATGAAAGAGCGGATAGTCGTACTCTCGTGGACGGTCTCCAGAACCGTGAATGGTCGCCAGACCGTACGAAGCCGCTCCGCTTCCAGCGTCTTTGCGACGTCGTCCCAATGACCAGTGCGCTCAAGGAGTGGCGAATATTCCGGAGCAGTGAAGTTGCACGGTAGGCTGGCCTCGACGCGGCACACTTCGTCGATGTGATAGCGGAACAGGCGCTGTGCGCCAGTGAAGGCCCGGACCTCAGGACCATCCCATAAAACCTCGGCGTGTGCGGCGATGTAGAGCATGTCGCCGCTATCAAAATCGACGAACATCAACCCTGCATGATTGTCGATTTGCCAGTTGCCAATCGTATTGAAGATGAAGTTGCCAACAAAATCCGGTGCGGTCAACGTATGGTCGTCATCGATACGCACGAAGCCAGGCCGTCCCCCGCGATGCGAAACATCAGCACCGGTGGCAACAGCGTCCCCTTCTTGTAGAAGGACGCTGGCAACAAAATAGGTATCAGATTTGGCAATAATGGCGGTGGCCGATGCGTCTAAGTGGTTCTTGTGGTGAACCGGGCGCGGCTCCGGTGCAAGCGGGTCGCTATGAAACGAAACCTCTCGCCCCTGGATATATTGCGGGCATATACCTAAGGTCTGACGGAGGTTGATTGTGAAGCCATCGGGTAACAAAGACCCGACGGTGCCTATCATGCGATTGCGGCGGCGAGTGTGCAACTGGACGCCGAGCAATGCTATCTCTGCCCCCGGCGTGAGCGTGCCGTTGAACGGGTCACCGTAAAGCGGGCGGGCCCGGACCGTAACCGTCACATCGCTCGTGGGATTGACGAAGCCAGGCTCGCCGACTAGCAACGAGGCCCAAGGTCGACCTTGAGAGTCGATGGAAGCCATAAAAACGTAAGGCAGCATCGGGAAGAATTCCCTCTGTTGAGGTGTCAGGTAGCGCCGAACAGCACGCCGCCCCTGGGCGTCTATCTTTTCGCGGACGCCGACACGCTCTTGCACCGCCAACTCGCCTTCATGGAACGGCGAACGCTCAAGGTCCCAACCTGGTGAAGCCGGAACGGTTGAACTGCTCATGAAGTTGCTCCCTACGTCTCAACGTCTCTAGCGTCGAACTCCTGGATTCACCTTGATGACGCATGTCGGCTTGACCAGACCGTCTATCCAACCTGCCAACAATGGCGTGTCCGCCTCAGGGATGAATTTCCTTGCTTTTCACAAATGATCCGAGGCGCAGTCACCAACGAAATCGCTCAAATGAATGCGCCAGCGTAAAGCGTCCATTCCCTCTACAGAAGGTTGCTTCCCGTGCCACACCCACAAACCAGGCTAACCTGCGACAGTCCTCAGGCATTCAACCCGGCGGGAGTCTTCTGAAATTCTACAAAGCCCGGCAATGCCTCGATTCGCCGCAACCAGGCATTCACATTTGGGTAGTCTTTCAGGTCCACGTTACCTTCGGGCGCTCGCGCGATGTAGCTGTATAGCGCGACGTCAGCGACGGTCTGATGGTCGAGTGAAATGAAATCGTGCCCTTCCAGTTCCGTCTCGATGAGCTTCAGCACGCTGTGAGCACGGCCAATTACTTGCTCCGGGTCGTACTTTGCGCCAAAGACCGTAATCAAACGAGCCGCGGCCGGACCGTTCGCAATTTCACCGGCGGCCACGGATAGCCAGCGCTGAATGGACGCGGCAGCCTCTGGAGATTCCGGCAACCAGTCATCCTTGCCATACTTTTTCGCCACATAAACGAGAATGGCGTTTGAATCGGAGATAGCCGTCCCGTCGTCGACTAGCACGGGTACCTGCCCAAAGCGGTTTAGCTTTAGAAATTCCGGCGCCTTGTGCGCCCCTTTCATAAGGTCCACCTCTACAAGCTCAGGCTGCAAACCAACGAGGGACAAAAACAGGCGTGCGCGGTGCGAATGGCCCGACAGCGGATGGTAATAGAGCTTCATGGTTTTCCCCTTAAATTGAAATGGGTCGCGGAAGCGCTGCGAAGATCGTCAGAGGCCGAGGTCACTCAACCCAGCATGACCGTCAGGGCGGCGACCAAGTGGCCAGTGAAACAGCCGCTCCTCTTCGCGGATAGGAAGGTCGTTGATGCACGCGAAGCGACGAATCATCAAACCGTTCTCGTCGAATTCCCAGTTTTCATTGCCAAATGAACGGAACCAATTCCTTGAGTCGTCGTGGCACTCGTACGCGAAGCGCACCGCTATTCGATTTCCTGAATACGCCCACAACTCTTTAATCAGCCGGTAGTCCAGTTCGCGTTGCCACTTGCGGGTCAAAAGAGCGACAATCTCAGTTCGCCCGTTCGCAAATTCGGCTCGATTTCGCCAGCGCGAATCGATGGAGTAAGCAAGCGAAACACGTTCTGGGTCGCGGGTGTTCCATCCATCCTCGGCAAGCCGCACCTTCAAGGGCGCCGTTTCACTTGAGAATGGCGGACACGGGGGACGCACCTAATCCAGCATCATTCACCTCCTACTCAGAAAAAGCCACATCAGTAGCCCCCTGTGGGCAGACGTCCACTGTGCGTCAGACAACTGCCCCTCGGCGAAGAGAGCTTGTGGGCAAAGTCTGACAGTCGGCATTTCTGAGTGGTTACGTTCGCGAACGGTCAATCGAGCATGCGTATTGCATTCGCACGATTGCGTTGATGTAATCCGCTACGCGTACTGGCAACGCCGCCGACACAGTGCGAAACCGATACAAAAAAGACAACGTCGCAACATCCCAATTGCAAAACGGAAGAACATCAGCGACTGGAGGCCGCACTGCGGTGTGGTTCGTGCTCGTGGCGCGAAAGCCTGCGCCATGGGATTTCGACCCAGCTTTAACATTGGCCGGCTGACAGGTGTCCAGCACGCAACCATGTCGTCGTTTCATGGCAGGAGGTCTAATGGCTACCGAAGCAGCCGGCGCGGCCGGCCGAGTCACAGCCGTCACACCAACGTCCCGATACCAATGCATTCGTTGTACCGGGCCGTTCGCCGCCGTACCTAAGTCGTCGCTCGGACGCCTACCTGGGCCGGACGGTTACCAACTCGAAAACCTCAGGCCCGGCGTTTTCTGGATTAGTGCGGGTGGCTACGACACGATGTTTCTTGTCACTGGACAAGGCGTTATCGTGGTCGACGCGCCTCCGTCGATGCGCGACGTGTTGCTAACTGCCATAGCGTCCGTCACTACGGAACCAATCACGCATGTAATCTACAGCCACTCGCACTTCGACCACATCGGCGCCGCTGACCTCTTTCCTCAGAATGCAATTCGAATCGCGCACCAGAGCACGGCGGATAAGTTGCGCGACTACAGCGACCCTCGCCGACCCTCACCTACGATTGCGTTCGATGACGCGTACGTCCTCGAATTGGGAAACAACAGGGTCGAACTTCGTTATCACGGGAACATCCATCAACCCGGCAACATCTTCATATACGAGCCGAGGCAAAAGGTTCTCATGCTCGTGGATGTCATCTTTCCCGGGTGGGTACCATTCAGAAATCTGGCTGTCGCCAACGACGTTCACGAATATCTACGTGCCCATGACCTGCTACTCGCCTACGACTTCGATGTAATTGTGTGTGGCCACCTGACGCGTTATGGCACTCGGGCCGACGTCGTGGCACAGAAGGAATATGTTCAACAACTCCGCGCAGCTTCGCTAAAAGCATTGACCACTGTGCGAATCGAAGACGTGGCGGCGCGCACCGGAACGGAAAACATATGGGCATTGATGGACGGGTACCTGGAGGACGCAATCGAAACGGCGACGAACGAAATGCTTTTAACTCCGTCTTCGGATGGGCGTCTCTGGACAGAACGACTTGGAGGGGCAGACGTATGGACGCCGCACCATGCCTTCTCCATGATTCAGGCCCTGCGTGTCGAAAACCCCGATTAGTTCTTCGTCGATTGCAGGCCCGAGCGTTTGCAAGAACGTTCTATAGATGTGGCCTCATTTTGTATACATTATTCGCAAGACAATTATGGACTTTCACTATGCACGTTTGCAAGCAAGACAATGAATGGACAATCGTCGACTACCGCTCGGAATTCAAGGACGGAGTCATCGCTTTGATTTTGACTATACAAAACGTCGAAGCGGGCCTCGATATATCGCTTGACCAGCAGCCCGACCTTCTCAATATCGAATCAAATTACATACAGGAGGGTGGCGGGTTTTGGGTTGCAGTAAGCGAGCTGAGAGAGGTGATTGGCTCCATCGGACTTCAGCGCGAGACCGAGTCCGTCTCGGTTCTCAAGAAATTCTTCGTTAAAGATGGGTATCGCGGGGCTGGCGTTGCGGCTAAATTGTTCGACAGGTTGCTCGCATTCTCCGACCTGAATCGCGTCAAGACAATCATTTTGGACACGCCAGCACTCGCTAGTCGCTCACACGCGTTTTACCGCAAGAAAGGCTTCCGCCAGATAGACAAATCAGACACGCCGATCAAATATGACTACCCGGACCGCGACTCGCTGCTGTTTCGCCTGGACCGCTAATTCAAGCGCGCGGCCGACGAGCCCATCGCCGTCACTACTTTTTATTCGGTCGTGAGAACTGCTTTGGAACGACGAATTTCAAGACCGCGCTGTCGAGCGTTTCGTGGTTAGCGTCCACGAGTTCGACCAGAACCTTGTGCTGGCCGACCGGCAGCCCAACGATGATTAGAGGCTCGCCGCTTGCGTCAGCCCAATGCCACGGCGCATCGTCAACCGTTACGTGGATGTGTCCGATACGCGGCGAGTCATCAAGTGCTTTCGGACCGAACACCGGTACGATGTGAAGGTTCTCCGCGCGGTACTGGATGAAGACGAATCCTTTTGCGAGGGGCTCGGGGAGCGGGGGGTCGACGACGATTCGCGCAGGAGGCTCGTTTTCAAGCGGGACCACAGGGTCCGCGCCGCGTATGTCTCTTGCACTCTGTGCGAACGCTCCGCTTGCACAGAGGAAGGCCGCTGCTCCGGCTACGCTAAGCAAAGTCCGATTCATGGCCGCATCCATTGGTTCGCCCCCCAAACGCTTGTCCGAAGCCGCCTGTACCGAGCTTCCGCCCCGGCCTTCGATGGCGAGTATAGGTTGCGCTATCAGTAGGTTCTTATCTATATGCACGACGACTGCTCGGATTCTTTCAGAATCACGCGTTTGTAGCTTCGCGCCCGTTCAATGCGTGTCGACTCTTAGGCGACCGACGGCTATCTCTTTTACACGTTCTCGTACGTCTTGCTTGCCCCTTCCAATTCAAGCATCGAGGTTGGTCGCACGCTCGGTGCCCGTCGATGTGTGCCGGACGCTTTTGGAGGGGGTGGTGAGTGTACCTGGAGCCCCTTCACCACCGAGAATAATCCCCGTGCGAACGTGAACCTTTTGCGTGCAAATCCGAAATACTTTCTCACCTCTCGATGACTAATCTCGAGGCAACGTTAGGACGATGCGGGGACGTCATGAAGGAAATTATTGATGGATTTCTAAAGTTCCAGAAGGAGGTTTTTCCGGAACGGGCCGAGCTCTTCAAAAAGCTTTCGCTCGCCCAGGCCCCCACTGCTCTTTTCGTCACATGCTCAGACAGCCGCTTCGTTCCAGAGATGGTTACACAACGGGAGCCTGGTGACATATTTGTTATACGCAATGCCGGCAACATCGTTCCGGCTTATGGTGGCGAGCCTGGAGGCGTCTCCGCGACCGTGGAATATGCCGTAGCAGTTCTGGAAGTCGCGGATATCGTCGTGTGCGGGCATTCAGACTGCGGCGCCATGACGGCGATTGCGACCCACAAGGACCTCACGCGTCTCCCGGCTGTCGCAGGGTGGTTACGTCACGCGGACGCGGCCGCCGCCATCAACGATTCGCATCAGCATGCATCACCTACGGTGGCGCTCGAGTCAATGGTTCGCGAAAACGTTATCGCTCAGTTGACGAACCTCAGGACCCACCCGTCTGTGACCTGTCTGCCAAGGTCTATCCGCACCATGCAGATGTGTCAACTCAACGTCCGCGTTGGCTGGTAACCAAAGATTTCACTCGCTCTCTCCGCTCTCGGCGTCACCCAGCGGAATTGCATGGCTCTCCGACGCTGTTACTAAGGAGTCTGAAAAATGAGTTTCAATCCTGGCAATGTGGCCGTCGTAATCATCGACCCGCAAAACGATGTGCTGAGCTCCAAAGGTACCGTCTGGGCAGCGGTCGGTGCAAGTGTCACGGAGAACAAGACAGTTGCCAATCTGGAGCGCGTGTTAAAAGCGGCGAAGGACAAAGGTATCGATGTGTTTGTGTCGCCGCACTATTTCTATCCGACTGATTTGGGCTGGAAAATGAATGGCCCCGTCGAAGCTGGCGAGCTTGACGCAGGCACGTTCTCGAGACGCGGACAGCTCACTCTTCAAGACTTCGAGGGTTCGGGCGCGGACTGGGTTGAGCCGTTGAAAGCGTACATCGACGACGGAAAGACTATCGTTGTCAGCCCACACAAAGTTTTTGGTCCGCAAACCAACGACCTAGTGCTGCAGCTCAGAAAGCGGCGCCTGCAGCGAGTGCTGCTCTGCGGGATGATAGCGAACCTTTGTGTTGAATCTCATCTTCGCGATTTGATCGAGCAAGGGTTCGAAGTAACAGTCATATCCGATGCGACGGCCGGCCCTCGACATCCGGAATGGGGTGACGGCTACAAGGCAGCGATGGTGAATTATCAATTCCTCGCTCATTCTGTGATACCGACGGAGGAGGCGGTCAAGCTGCTTGGCTGAATGGATCGTGGCGTCGCTGCTGCATCAAGGGTTGCGAGAAGCACCCAGTCCCTCGGCGCGGCGACGCCACCGAGTGCTAATTGCCTTACACTGAGCCACGCACGAAATCGAGTCTATGCTGTGACAACAGCGGCTCCTTGATGCCGAGGCCGGGGGTAGCAACCAGTACTTTGCGTGCGGCTCCGTTTCGCCAAACCAGAGCAGCTATCCGGTTGAAGCGCAGTGGTACAAATCAAGGGTTGGCTACTGGGGGAGCAGATGCGTCGAGATATTTCATCGCCTATGGAAGGCGCCCCGTCGAGAGGTTCGACGGATCGAGAAGCTAAACGCGATGCCATGACCCGTATCATGGAGGTATTGATGGGCCTGCGCATACCGACATGCCGCGCCGCATCTATCCCGACCCCGAGGCTCGGCAAGTTTCACTGGTGCGAACCTGCTCCTGAAGCCTTCAGAACAGAGGCGGTCGAAGAAGTTAGGGCACCCGCGCGATTTGAAATCGTTGAACGTTTATCTCGCGAAACACTTTCGATTTACTGGAGTGACGCCCGAAAAGAACGATACGCCGACCAGCTTTGGAGCTTGAGCGTGCGCGTACACACTCGTCTTGCGTCTTGACCGGTGCGCCAATCAAGGTCGGTGACCTAGTCTATCGCCCAAAGCAAAGCACGAGTAGCCCGGCCAACCGCGACTTCATGATACTCGCAAAAATGGTCCATGATAACTGCGCAGAGTACGAGGGAAGTTGACCCCAGCTTCCCACCTCATCGGGTGGCCTCGAAACGCGTTATTTCAGCACCCGCCACTTCCTGCGGATCTCATCCTAGTACTTTGAACCATGCGGGATTGGCGCTTAGCCACTTGCCTGTACTCAGGTTCCTCACCGCAAGCAAGTCACCGGACTGAGACCAAATCCGGTCGCGCTCCTGCGTTCGCGCCGCGATTTGCAATTCCAATGTCTCGATGAGTAAACACAGTTCTTCCTCGACTCGCTGCGTGCGCTGATGTCCAAGAATGTACAAATCGCGCCCCGCAGCGCGCCGTTCGGACAATCCGAACCACTGTATATTCAACCGGGATACGCGGCCCTTAACCGAGAAGAAGTATTCGTTTTCGATGTGCGCAGGTGTTCCAAACTTGGCGCCGATGTTGATAGGACAGTCGACGACGTCGTAATGCGTCCCGTCAGTATGGGAATGATGGATGACGTCGTGGAGCTTCCGGCCGATTACCTTGGGTTCTGAAGCGATTCCCAACATGCGTACGAAGGAGGCGTTGCACATTGTCGTGATGCCTTCGCGGTCGACTGCGTAGAATCCTTGCACGGTGGAGTCAAGTAGAAGCTTCAGGTACGACTGGCTTTCGAGAAGTGCTTGTTCGGCGCGATGGCGCTTTGTGACATCTGCGTATTCCACGCAAAGAGAACAGCCATTCCACGGCAAAGTGAATCGTGATTCCACGGCAAAGCGAACAAGGATTCCACGCCATCGCGAACAAGCGGAGCGCAGCGACGCGGGATCTTGCCTTTTTACTCGGACTGCGGCTTCGCAGTCAATCGACTACGCGTCTTGCGCAGCGATTCGCCGGCGAGCGTGA
>NZ_FCOG02000014.1 GCF_001544975.2 Caballeronia arationis
GGATTCGCAGGCTGAATCTGAATGGTGTTCTGCGCGACCACTACTTTTTGCTGATCGCCCGATTTCAGGTTGCCCGCTTCGTGCGCCTGCTTGCGCAGCCGCTGAACGGAATCCATCACATCGTTGGGCTGCGCGAGAAACGCATCGCCGATCTGCTTGACCCAATCGGGCTTCGACGCCATGGTGGCCAGCACCTGCGGAAACGCAACGAGCGACTGCACGCTCGGGTCCCACGGCTGCGACGCGACCGCCTTCACGGCTTCGTCACCGGTCATCGATGCGTGAGACTTCGACCACGCCGCGGCCGATTCCACCTCCTTGGGGAACGTCGTGGCCATCAGCACTTGCGCGAGCAATGGATCAGGATAAAGGGCGACGGGCGCGGTCAGCGAATCGAGTTGTTGATTCGAGACCTTCGCCGCGGGTTGCGCATGGGTGAAGCTCGGGAACGCGATGCCCGTCGCGAGCGGCGCGACGAGCGCAGCGCAAAGCACGAGCACAGTTCGAGTGGATGCTTCGGAAAACTTCACGATCGAACCCTCCCAAGACGCATGTTCAAAGCCGCCCAATACGCATTCCAGCCGGCCCTGGAACTTGATATGTGAACCGGAAAATGGACCAGCGGTCCCGATGTTGTCGTAGAAAGAAGAGGCTTCGATTGTCACCGGCCGGCAGCACGGGACTGGGCGAAAAGAAAAGTTTCGCGTTGAGGTTCGTGTAGCGCAGGCCCGATGGTCTTCTTTTGAGCCGTGTCATTCCATGAAGGGAGAGGGTCGCGAGCAACGACAACCGGGCTTTGCGACATCGCGGGCCGACGGAACGGCACCGGTAAATCCTTCAACACTCGGCTCAGGACGCATGTGGCAAACGCTAGAGAAATTGTTGCCCCGGTGGTCGAGTTTATAAATGGGACTTTGGTCCAATAGCGGCAATTCTTCGGCGGTACTACGTTTAATGTGCGATACAAGGATGCGTAATGCACATCATAAGAAATAATAGTGTCGCTGTTTACCCGCATCGCTCATATTCGGAATCCCTGATTCAAGGGACCCGGCCGACCCGGGCGTTCCGGTCGCGGCGCCCAAGCGCGTGACGCGCGGCGGCTCGTTCCTCTGCAACGACGACTATTGCGTCAGCTACCGGCCAGGCGCACGGCGCGGCACCGATCCGTACAACAACATGTCGCATCTCGGCTTCCGGCTTGTGATGGACAAGGACGCCTGGGAGGGTTCGAACAAGCGTCACCAGGTCGCTCGCGCCGATGCTCGATCTCAACCTCGAACTCGATCGGCGCGCCGTCAGCGTCAGTTCAGTTTCACCGTGGGCCGCACACGTTCGCGGAGCCATTGGCTCGCGGCATACATCACCGCTCGCTTGATGCCCGTAAGGCCCACGATGTGTCTGCGGTAGAGGTGCCGGTAGCACGACGCCGCGAACCATCCGTCGATGAAAAGCGGCTGACGCAACAGCTCGCTCATCAAGGCTCCCGCCGCGCCCGCACGACCGAAGGAGATGAGCGTCCCCTGATCGCGGTAGGAGAAGAGCGGCACGGCGCGATCGTCGAGACGCCGCGCGAGCGCGTCGGCGAGGTAGACGGCCTGCTGATAGGCGGCCTGCGCGCGCGGCGGCACGAGCGCGTCGCCCTTCGATGCGGCGCACGCGGCGCAGTCGCCCATCGCGTAGATGCCCGAGCCGCACTCGGCCTGCAGCGTCCCGTCGACGATGACCTGTCCGAGCCGGTTCAACGGCAGCCCTTCGAGCGCGCGCAGGATAGGCGGTCCTTCCACGCCGGCGGCCCAGATGGTGATGTCGCTTGCGAGCGTTTCGCCATCCGCGGTCGAGACCGCATCGGACTCGACCGACCGCACGCGGCAGCCGAGGCGGACCTCGACGCCGAGCCCGGCGAGGACTTCCTGCGCGCGCGTCGAGATCCGCTCGGGCAGCGCGGGCAGCACCCGCGGCGCACCTTCGAGGAGACGAACGCGGATATCGCTCGCCGGGTCGAGCGAGGTGAGGTGATAGTCGCGCACCATCTCGGCGGAGCCGCGCAGCGCGGCGGCCAGCTCGACGCCGGTCGCGCCGCCGCCGATCACCGTCACCGAGACGGGCGTCCTGACGGTGCCGGGCGTCGCCTGCCGTTCCTCGCCCGAGCGCAGCAGGCTCGACAGCAGACGCCGCCTGAATGTCTCCGCCTGCTCCACCGTCTCCAGCGTCAGCGCATGCTGCTCGGCGCCCGGAATCGAGAAGAAGTTCGTGACGCTGCCAAGCGCGAGCACGAGCGTATCGAATGCGAGCGTCCTGCGCGGCCGAACCGGGCGGCCGTCGGCGTCGGTCGTCTCGTCTATGACGATCTCGCGGCGGCCGCGATCGATGCTCGAAAGCGCGCCTTGCTCGAAACGGAAGTGGTTCCATTTCGCGTGAGACGCGTAGTCGATCTGATGGCTCGACGCGTCGATCTGGCCTGACGCGACTTCGTGAAGGAGCGGCTTCCAGAAGTGCGTCGGGCAACGGTCGATGAGGGTCACTTCGGCCTGTCGCCGCTTGCCGACGCCATTGCCGAGCCGCGTCGCGAGCTCCAGTCCTGCGGCGCCACCGCCCACGATGACGATGCGGTGGGGCGAATCAACCTGTTGTTGCGCGTAAGGATTCAACATCATGGCTCTCCCGGAAGGGCTTCATCGATCGGACGAAAATGCGTGACTGAACGGCGCGGAGCCGCGGCGCAATGCATCGCTCAAGGGCACGCACCGCGTGATGCCCGAGCTGCGCGCCTCTTCCAGTCCGCGTTCGTCCACGCCCACCGCGGCGACGCGATGCGCGGGCGTCGCAAGCGTATGAAGCGCCACCGCATAGCGCGTCCCGCATGCGCTCGATGACAGGATCGCCGAGAAGTACGTGATGCCATCGTCGCCCAGGGTCTCGCTGATGGCGTTGTTCAGGCTCGCGGCGTTGAGTTCGCTCATGAGCAGAAGCGGGTAGCCGTCGTCCCGGACGCCTTCCAGGAAGCGCCTGAGCGCGGCGCTCTGCTCGTATTTCGCCGCGGGCTTCGTGTCTTCGCCAGTGCTGGTCCAGACGGGGTCCATGTTCGCCACGATCGCGTCGATTGCCATTTGCTTGCCTCTCGGAGTCGTTGAAAGCGTGTGTGTCGCCGCGGCCGGGGGCTCGCTTGACGACGTCGTGGGAAAAATATAAGTTCGCGAAAATATTTGCGCTATTTAGTATTTATCACCGACCCATAAGTTTTTACTAATGTTAAAGACGACAACCTTCCGGCAATTGAGGACGCTGCAGACCGTTGCGCGCGTGGGCAGCATCTCGGGAGCCGCCCTGGAGCTGCATCTCACGCAGCCGGCGGTGTCACTGCAGATTTCGCTTCTCGGCGAGGCGGCGGGAACGCCGCTTCTGCGCAGGGTGGGGCGCGAGGTGCAGCTCACCGCCGCGGGGGAGGTGATGGCGCGCTACGCGAACGAGATCCTGAGCCTCTGGAACGAGGCCGGTGAGGAAGTGGCGGCGCTGCGCGGCGAGCTCGGCGGAACGTTGCGCATTGGCGCCATCACGACGGCGGAGTATCTCGTTCCGCCGCTTCTCGTCAGATTTACGAAGGAAAGACCCGGTGTGAAGCTGCAATTCCGCATCGGTAATCGCGACGACATCGTGCGCATGCTCGCGACGAACGAGATCGACCTTGCCATCATGGGGCGCCAGCCACGCGAGTTGTGCACGAGCGCTGCGGCATTCGCGAAGCACCCGATGGCGTTCATCGCCGCTCCGTCGCATCCGCTCATGCGCGCAAAGCGTCTGCACCTGACCGATCTCGAGTCGGCGAACTTGCTGGTCAGGGAGCGCGGCTCGGGTACCCGGGTCGCGATCGAAGGTCTATTCAAGGAGGCCGGATTGAAGCTGCATGCCGCGTCGGAGCTATCGAGCAATGAAGCGATCAAGCAGCTCGTCGAAGCGGGACTCGGCGTCGCTTTCCTTTCGCTGCACGCGTGTGCGCTCGAGATGCAGGCCGGACTCCTCGCGAGGCTTCCCGTACCTGCCACACCGATCGAGCGGGCGTGGCACGTCGTGCATATGTCGGAACGGCGCCTGCCTCAGGTCGCTAACGCGTTTCGGGAGTTCCTGATCCAGTCGGGGGCAGCCGTAGCGGGCCTGGCATCGCCACCGGAGGTGCACAAGGCGAGTACGGGACGCAAACCGCAGAAGCTCTGACTTTCCAGTGGCGACCCCCGGCCCATCTGTTGAAGAATCACGGAAGCGCGGGCGTGAATGCGCGTTGTTCGATGCTAGAGCCTCGGGCGACGATCGCTGTGCTCTCGGGGATCTCCTGCCATGCGCCGGGAAGGTCGACGAGCGGCTCCGACAAAACCAGAAAGGCGTCGTCTCCCGCAGCCTTGATGCGTGGATCGTCGGGATACAGCTCGCCCAAATGCCGAAACGATGTGCTGTGAAATAGCGACCGTGACTCTGCCTCACTCGAGTAGCGAACGGCGACGATCTGCTCACCATCGGTTGCGCAGACGGTCATGTTGAGCGGATGCTCGATGCCATGTCTTCGTCCCGCTTCCTCGATGACCGCGACCATGCGCTCCAGCGCCTGAACAGGTGCGACTTGCAGGCCGAATGTGAGCGCGAGGAAGAACATGACCTCGGAATCGGTGGAACCCTCTACCGACGCGAACAATTCCGGATCGATCGCCAGCATCAGGTCGCGTCTGACCTTGGGGTATTCGCGTATCAGGCCGTTGTGCATGAAGAGCCAGCGTCCGTAGCGAAAAGGATGGCAGTTGGTTTCCTGAGCGGGGGTGTCGGTGGCTGCGCGTATGTGCGCGACGAAAAGCGGTGCGTGTACGGCGCGCGCCGCTTCGCGCAGGTTGCGGTCGCTCCAGGCCGGTTGCACGCATCGATAGCGAAACGGGGTGTCCGCCGAAGGTGCGTACCAGCCCACCCCAAAGCCATCCCCGTTAGTGGTCGTGTGACCTAGACGTGAATTCAGGCTTTGATCGATCAGTGAATGCTGTGCGCGGAACAGCACCGCGTCGAGTTGAATGGGGTTGCCCTTGTAGGCGAGCCAACGACACATGAATGTCTCCTGAGGAACATCAATGTACTTACTTCAAAGGTCCGTTTCACGACGAAGCGAGGCACCCGAGGCAGTAGCCGGATCACGCCGAGTCATTCATTTCGAACTCAAGCCGGATTCGCCGCGACAAAGTCCCTGAACGCAAAATATGCGGCGTTCTTCGTCGTACCGTCCGCCTGGATTAGCCCGTAGTCCGGATCGATCACGCTGTACATCATCACAGATTCGATGTTGTATTTGTCCTTGATCGACCGATATTGCCTGAGCGCCTTCGTCACATAGTCGGCGGCCGATTGCTGCGTATCTGCGCTGCCGGCCCAGCCCCACTCGGTCAGCCAGATCGGCATACCGAACGAGTCCTTCAGTACCTGCAGCACGTCCACGCACGCGTTGAAGCGCCCGCCGCACTGGATGTCGCCCGAGGTCTTGTACCAGTGATAGGTCGTGAAATCCCAGCGCAACGCCGCCGCGCCGGACACGCCCGCCGCGCTGCCATCGGGAGAGATGCCGTTCCAAAGCATCTGCAACGCGCGATAGGCCATCGGAATGCCGACGTTGACGCCGCACTTGATGGTCGGATCGATCGACCTCACGCCGTCGATCATCCCGCGCAGCGCGCCGCGAAACGAAGGCCAGTACGCCGGATTCCAGTCGGACGAGAGACTGCCGTCGCCGCCGATCTTGAGCGGCACGTCGAGTTCGTTGCCGCATTCGATGTGCGTCACGAGCCCTTTGAGCGGCCGCGTGCAATTCGCTCCCAGGTCGTGGCCGAGCGTGTACGCCGCAGATTCCGTGCTGGTCCAGTCCCAGCCAGCCGAGTACGGATTGAGCATGGGCAGGATCGACACGCCGCTGCCCGCGAATGCGCCCTTCAAGGCATCGGCGAGCACTTGCGACATGACGCTGCCCGCAGTGTCGCAGCGATAGTTGGTCACGCCGAGACTCTTGAGGATGGCCAGTTGATCGGCGGCCGACATCGTCTTGTAGATGCCGGTGCCAAACCCCATGTGGCCGTTGACGCCGTAAAAAAGACCTTGCGCCGATGCAACTGCCGACGGCGCCTTGCCGACGTTGTCCGTGGTCTGTGCCGCGCCGCCGCCCCCGCCGCACGCTGCAAGCACGCCGCTGCCCGCCGACGCCAGCATCATCGAGAGAAAAGTCCTGCGCGACCTGAGGGTCGCAGAATAGCTAGTCGCCATGATCGGCGAGCACCTGTTGCAATTCAATAATTCCGACCGGTTTGACGAGGTGGTGGGCGAACCCCGCCTCGTCCGACAGCCTCCTGTCCTCCTCCTGGCCGTATCCGGTGTACGCAACAAAAATGGCGTCTTCGGCTCCTGACAAAGCGCGAAGCTCGCGAGCCAGTTCGTAGCCGTTCATGCCGGGCAGGCCGATATCCAGGATGAACACGTCGAATGGCTCACGCTGAGCCCGCTTGATGGCGCTTTGAGCCTCATGCTCCACCACGACAGCGTTGCCGAGGACCTCCAGAACCATGCCCAGGGAGTCGGCCACGTCGACGTTATCGTCAACCACTAGAACGCGACGGCTCCTTGCTTCCCCGCGAGCAGGTTTCCGTTCGTCCACGATCACATCGGCAGGTTCACCGTCCACGCGTGGAAACCGGACGATGAACTCGCTGCCCTGACCCGTCCCTTTGCTGGATGCGCTGACCGTTCCCTCATGTTGCTCGACCAGACTTTTCACGAGTGCCAGCCCGATTCCCAACCCGTCCTCGGCGCGCACGGCAGTTCGTCCGCCTTGCTGGAAAAGGTCAAATGCCGTTCGCAACAGCTCAGGCGTCATGCCGATGCCGTTGTCCTCGACGCTAACGATAACCTCGGTAGGAGAAGCTTTTGTCGTCAAGTTGAGGCGACCGCCGTCCGCGGTGTACTTTGCGGCATTGTTAAGAAGATTGCTCAGAAGCTGCACCAGCCGCTTGTGGTCGCCGCAAACACAAAGGACATCCGCAGCCAGCTGCAAGGTAAGCCGATGCTTGTGCGCCTCGATCAACGGGCGGACTTGTTCCACCGACTCATGCACGATCTGATGAATATCGAGGATGCGCTTGTCCAGAGAAATCAGGCCTCGTGTGACGCGCGAGACATCGAGCAGGCCGTCGATCAGACTCTTCATATGGCCGATTTGCCGCCGAATCACGTCGCTGACCTGCAGCACGCGTGCATCCTCGGAGAGCAGCATCGACAGCATCTCCGCCCCTGCGACTATGGGCGCCAACGGATTGCGCAGCTCGTGAGCGAGCATTGCGAGAAAGTCGTCCTTGCGTCGATGAGCCTCGCGTAGCTCGTGCTCGGCCAGAACCTTTTCGTGGATATCCGTATTCGACCCGATCCATTTGACGATCGCGGCATCGTTGTCCCTGACCGCCACAGCGCGAGCCAGTGTCCACCGGTACGTCCCGGAATGATGACGCACGCGAAACACCGTTTCATAGGGATCGCCGGTCGCCACACTGTGGTTCCAGGCCGTTTTCACGCTGTCGAGGTCTTCCGGATGAACAAAGTGTTCCCACTCGGCGCCGTCCGCCGATGGAGGGCTTGCTCCGGCAAAATCACAGAAATGCTGATTGTAGTAATCGACATATCCGTCGGGTCGCGCCGTCCAGACGATGTGCGGCAACGCGTCGGTGATGAGCCGGAATTTTTCTTCGCCCAGCCGCCATGCGTCTGCTTCTTCGGTGGCTTTTTGCAGCGCCAGTGTGGTTGCACTCAGGGCCTCGCCGTGGCGAAAAACCTGCGCCTCGCTCTTGCTCAACTCTTCCTGAAGCAACCGCGAGCGTTCTCTGAGGGCTTCGTTCGCCTCCAGACTGTGCACATACGCCGTCACGTTCTCGACGCGATGGACGATATAGAGCAAACGGCCGTCAGCGGCCAGCACCGGAGCGTTTACGGGGCTCCAGTACCGAAATTCGAAGCCACCTTCCGTTCGATTGGGGACGTCATACCGCTGGATAGCCATGACATGTGGCTTTTTCGTGGCAACGACGGTCGCGAGCGAAGCGCGCAGGTTCGTCGTGGCGCCCGCCTCGGGAACCGCCGGGTTGTCGGGAAAAACGTCGAAGACGCCTTTTCCGATGATTTCTTCCCGAACCGTAAGCGTTTCTTTGAGATACGCGTCGCTTGCCGCGGCAATCGTGAAGGCGCAGTCGGGCCGCAAAATCAGCAGCGGGCTGGGTGTCGCTTCGAAAAGAAGCCGGAAATCCTCAGCCGGCAACGGACTCTGACTGTCCATGGCGTGAAGTCCAACGAGGGACAAACCTCCTCAGGGTAGGAAGTTGACACTAACGGACAGTGTATAAAGGCTCACCGCGTTAGCAAAGAGCCTTTTTCAAAGAGTCGTTTTATTTGCCAATCTTTCGAGATGCAGAAACTTTGTTCGACAACGCAACGGGCAAATGTCGAAACTGCGGTGTCTTGCTCTCGTAAATACCTAGAGTAGGATTGAGAAAGCGGTGAGGCGACAGCGCCCACGGCGCCATTGCGGGAGGGAACTCATGTCGCAAGCATGCTGGTCTCGTTCGGCGCGCTCGCGCTTTTCGCTTGTGCGCAGCCGCATGAAAAGGTGGCTCCTGGCGAGGACCAGTCGACGCTGATCGCGCGTCTCGGACCGCCGCGCGAAACCTACGATTTGCAGAATGGCGGCAAGCGCCTGATGTGGCCGACCCAGCCCATGGGTTCGACGACCACGGCGGCAGACGTCGATGCGTCGGGCAAGGTGGTGAGCGTACGCCAGGTGCTGCAGGAAACCGAGTTCTATCGCGCCGAAGTTGGAAAATGGACGCGCAATGACGTGCTCATCAACTTCGGCAAACCCTTCGAGACAGCCTACTTCAAGCGCACGGACAGACAGGTGTGGTCGTATCGGTACATGGAGAACAACATCGACCACATGATCTACAACTTCTCGTTCGACAATCAGGGCGTCCTGCGGGAGACGCAGAAGATGCCCGACCCAATGTACGAACGCGACCGGCGCGGCCGCTTCTAGATCCTGTCTGCGGTTTCGTTCGGGTTCATCGCATCGCGACTGCCAGGTTTTCCGCCCCGAGGCCGACGATCAGGTCGAACTGGCCGTTGGTGAAGGATTGCGTCGCGGGGACGCCGGCCGCCTTCAATGCGGCGGTGTCGAGCCGCGAGGCGTCGGACAGCGAGACGCGCAGGCGCGTGGCCGCAAGCGCTTCGAGGTTCGTGATGTTGGCGGCGCCACCCAGCGCCGCGCGGATCTTCTCCGCACGCTCCTTCTGATGCGTCGCGATGTGCGCGGGGGCCGCGACGTCTGTCGCGGGAGCCGTGGCTTCGGCGACAGGCGTTGCACCCGTTGGGAGGTCGGCGTCGCTGCCTGCCGACTTCAGGTATTCCTGCATGTCCGTCTTCATGTTCTCCGAAAGCGGCCCGAAGATCGCCTGCACGCCATTGCCGACCCGCACGACGCCCGCGGCGCCGAGCGCCTTGAGCCTGCCTTCGTTGACGAGCTTCGGGTCCTTCACGGAGATGCGCAGACGCGTGATGCAGGCGTCCAGGCTGGTGATGTTCGAACGGCCGCCGAAGGCGAGCACGAGGTCGCGCGAACGTCCGCCAACGCCGCCCGTGCTGACCGCCGCTGCTTCGTCTGTGTCGTCTTCGCGGCCGGGCGTCTTGAGATTGAAGCGGCTGATCACGAAGCGGAACACGCAGTAATAGATCGCGGCGTAAATCGGACCGAGGATGAACACGTACCAGGCATGAGTCGCCTTGTTGCCGATCAGGTTGAACATCACCAGGTCGATGGCGCCTTGCGAGAAGGTGAAGCCCATGTGCATGTTCAGGGTGTTGGCAACGAACTGCGCCGACGCCGCGAGGCACGCGTGGATGAAGTAAAGGACTGGGGCGACGAAGAGAAAGGCGAACTCGATCGGCTCGGTGATGCCGGTCAGGAATGAAGTCAACGCAGCCGAGACCATCATCCCGCCGACGGCGACCTTCTTCTCCGGCTTGGCACAGTGCCAGATTGCAATCGCCGCGGCCGGCAGGCCGAACATCTTGAACAGGAACGCGCCCGACAGGATGCCTGCGGTCGGATCGCCCGCGAAGAAGCGGGTGATGTCGCCGTGTACCGTCTTGCCGGTTGTCGGGTCGAGGAAGCTGCCCGCCTCGAAGAAGAACGGCACATTCCAGATGTGGTGCAGGCCGAACGGAATCAGGAGACGCTCGACGAAGCCATAGACCGTCGCGGCGGTGCGCGGGTCCGAGACCGCCGCCCAGTGCGAGAACGCCTTGATCGCGCCGCCGATCGGCGGCCATACGACGGACAGGATCCCGCCAAGCACGATTGCACCGATCGCCGTCACGATAGGCACGAAGCGCTTTCCCGCGAAGAAGCCGAGATAGGCAGGCAGCGAGATCCTGTAGTACCGGTTGAAGAGCCACGCCGCCAGACCGCCCGCCAGGATGCCGCCGAACACGCCGGTCTGGATGGAAGGAATGCCCATGATCATGTCGGGCTCGAGGCCCTGTGCCTTGGCGATCACCCCCAATGTTGCCGTCATGACGAGATAACCGATCGTTGCGGCGATGCCCGAGACGCCGTCGTTCTCGGTGAAGCCGAGCGCGACGCCGATCGCGAAGATGAGCGGCAGATTGCCAAAGATCACGTCGCCCGCGTTTTTCATCAGCGCGAGCACGGTGAGTGGAACGTAGCCGTGGAAATCGGTGGCGCCGAGACCGAGCAACAGGCCGGCCACAGGGAGCACGGCGACCGGCAGCATCAGTGATTTGCCGACTTTCTGCAAGACTCCGAACGCATGCGTGAACATGGAACGTCTCCTGGTGAAGCGCTTATTCTGCGAAGGGAGCGAGAAGGGCGCGGACTTCGGCGGCGGTGCCGAGCTGCAGCACCTCGCCGGCCAGCTTGCGCGCTTCGTCCATCGTCAGCCGCGCAAGCTGGGCCTTGATCGAGCCGACCGCGGGAACGCTCACCGAAAGCTCGTCGATGCCGAGGCCCACGAGCACGGGCACGGCCATCGCATCCGAGGCGATGCCGCCACAGACGCCCACCCATTTGCCGTGCTTGTGCGCGCCATCGACCGTCATGCCGATGAGCCGCAGCACCGCGGGGTGGAGCGCATCGGCTTGCTTGGCGAGCTTCGGATGCCCGCGGTCCATCGCGAGCGTGTATTGCGTCAGGTCATTGGTCCCGATCGAGAAGAAATCGACTTCGCGTGCGAGCGGCTCGGCGATCAGCGCGGCCGCCGGCACTTCGATCATCACGCCGACCTTGACGCTGTCCGCGCGATCGCCGGCTTCTTCGGAAAGGATCTTCCTGGCCGCCCGCACTTCTTCGATCGTGGTAATCATCGGGAACATCACGTGCAGGTTGCCGATGGGTGCCGCCCGCAAGATCGCGCGCAGTTGCGTGCGGAAGATATCGGGACGGTCGAGGCTCACGCGCACGCCGCGCAGGCCGAGGAAGGGGTTGTCCTCCCGGGGCAGCGGCAGGTAGGAGAGCGGCTTGTCTCCGCCGACGTCGAGCGTGCGGACCACGAGCGTACGTTCGCGGCCGAGCGCTTCGGCCACCGCGCAATATTCAGCGGCCTGTTCGTCTTCGGACGGCGCGGTGTCGCGGTCGTCGAACAGGAACTCCGAACGCAGGAGGCCCACGCCTTCCGCGCCGGCCGCAACCGCATCGCGCGCTTCCTGCGCGTTGCGGATGTTCGCGACGACTTCGACACGGTGACCGTCGGCCGTCATGGCGACCTTGCTCGCGGCGAGCTTCTCGTCTTCGCGCTTGGCCGTCTGGCGCCTGATGCGTTCGTGCGCTTTCTCGAGTTCCCCGGCGCTCGGGTTGCGCCGCAAGCTGCCACGCGAGCCGTCGAGCACGACGGGTGTGCCGTTCGCGAGTTGCAGCGCATCCTCGTCGATGCCGCAGATGGCCGGGATGCCGAGCGAGCGCGCGAGGATCGCGACGTGGCTCGTGGCGCCGCCGGTCGTCGTACAGAAGCCGAGCACCTTGCTGCGATCCAGCGAGGCGGTGTCGGACGGCGAGAGTTCCTCGGCGATCAGAATCGACTCGTCCGGCACGTCGATCCGCGCCTCTTTCACGCCGGCAAGCAGCCCCAGCACGCGGCGGCCGACGTCGCGGATATCGCCGGCGCGTTCGCGCAGCAGCGGGTTGTCGAGCTTCTCGAGCATGGCCGCCTGCTGCTGGAATGCGTCGCGCCACGCGAAGCCCGCGCTCTTGCCTTCGCTGATGCTGCGGATCGCCATGTCGTTCAGGTCAGGGTCTTCGAGCAGTTCGAGGTGCGCGTCGAGGATCTGCGCCTTGGAGGGATCGGTGAGCCTGGCCTTGAGCGCTTCGATTTGCTGACGCGCATCGTGGCGGGCCGAGTCGAAGAGCGCACGTTCTCGCTGCGGCGATTCGCCCGCTTCCCTGACGTCGATGACTTCCTGCCGGAACTGCACGACCTTGCCGACGGCGAGCCCGGGCGAGGCCGATACGCCGGTCAGTTCGTTGGCATCGGCAGGAGCCGTGCGCGTGTCGGCGGCGGGTGAAGCCGCTGCCGCGCCCGGTGCGGGAGCGGGTGCGTCGCCGGGTTTTTCGCCCGAACCTGCCGCGAGCAAGCGCGCGAGCGCGCCAGCGGCTTCGGCCGCATCGGGACCGGCAGCCTGGACACGCACCTTGTCGCCGAAGTTCGTCGCGAGCCCCATAAGCGACACGACCGACTTGGCGTTCGCGCTGTCGCTGCCGCGCAGCAGGCGGATGTCGGACTTGTACTTCTTCGCTTCGACCGCGAGCACCGCGGCGGGCCGCGCATGCAGGCCTGCGGGATTCGGCAGGGTGACTTCGTCGGAGAGGATTGCGCCGGTCGCCCCTGTCGTCTCTTCCTCGACCGCACCGCCGACGAGCTCGACGGACAGCGCAGCATCGGTGCCTGCGGTGACGAGCCCCTTCGCCGGCACATAGCGCGTCACGAGATCGCCGTTTGCAATCACCATCTGCGTCAGCAGGCTCGCCGCCCTGGCGCCGACGACGAGCGGATCGAAGCGGATCAGCGGCTGGCCCGTAGCGACGATATCGCCTTCCTTGACCAGCGGAGTGAATCCTTCGCCGCGCAACATCACCGTATCGAGCCCGATGTGCAGCAACACTTCGAGCCCGTTATCGCCCGTGATGGTCACGGCGTGGCCCGCGCGATGCAGTTGCGTGACTTTGCCGGGAAGAGGGGCGAGCAGTTCGTCCGAGGTCGGGTCGATCGAAACACCGTCGCCGACCATTTTCTGCGCGAACACTGGGTCCGGTACGGTATCCAGCGGCACCATGACACCCGAGAGTGGCGCCGTCAAATCGATGCGTGCTGGACGCTGAGGAGCTTTCATCTCGACGACTCCTTTTGTTTGTCGCTCGGCTGATGGATTTGATCTGAGCGGCGAGCCCAGGGTTATGTTCAGGATTGACTGGTCTGAAGTTAAACCCTGTGCGAGCCGGACGCCGCGTTTCAATGGAGGTGAACCGACGTAGCTGAATCATAGGCAACGACTTTGCGATTCGCTGCCAAAAATAGTGCAGACGCGTCGTTTTGCGGGCCGTTTTCGAACTGGTCGAAGCGGTTCGAAGAGCGACGCTGCAACAATCGGCCTGCGACCCTCGGTTATCGCAACAACAAGACCGAAGTCGGCTCAAATGCAAAGACAGGTTGCGCGAAGATGCTGCTCCGGAGAAACACGTACTCCGTAGGCATCTCGCTCCCGTGACCTTGGACCAAGGTCCAATACCTGTCGACGTGCGCCAGGCCTATTCTTGACCTGACGTGTTTTGTAGAGATTCACATGACAACGTCCACGGCCGCTTGGCGGCTGTTGTCCGTTCGGCTGATTTGCACGAGACGTGGGCGGCAATCTCCGGTGCGCAAGGACCGAATCGGCCGCATTTCAATCGAGGAGACTCTCATGAAGCGTCGTACCTTCTTTTCGCTGACCGCCATCGCCCTGGCCAGTTCGCTGGCCGCTTGCAACACGGCTTCGACTCCGACGGAAGCGACCAACAAGCGCCGTGAAATCGATACCGGCGTCGATGCCGCCCTCAGCAAACTGTACAGCTCGACGCCAGGCGCGCAGGCGCAGGGCGCCAAGGCCAAGGGCATTCTCGTCTTTCCGTCGGTGATCGCTGCAGGTCTGGTGGTCGGCGGCGAATATGGCGAAGGCGCGTTGCGCGTCGGAGGCTCGTCGATCGGCTATTACAAGACGAGTACCGCATCGTTCGGCTTGCAGATCGGCGCGCAGTCCAAGGCCGTGATCCTCATGTTCATGACCGACGACGCGCTGACCAAATTCCGGACGAGCGACAAGGGCTGGACCGCCGGCGTGGATGGCTCGGTAGCGGTGGCTAAGACCGGTGCCAACGGTGCGCTCGACACCGCAACGACGAATTCACCGATCGTGGGCTTTGTGGTGACCAACTCCGGCCTGATGGCCAACCTCAGCTTCGAAGGCACCAAGGTCAGCAAGCTCGATATCTGATATCGGGCCACGGCGCATGACCATCGAGGCGTAGTTCGGGCGCGTGCGCACGCAGGTCGATAGCCCTTCCCGGGAACTGGCGTGAGGTTCAGCAATTTCCCTGGGATGGACGCCATCGTCATGTGGGCGCGCCCGGCACTGGCCCGGCCATAGACATCGGTGCAAGGCCCCGAGCGGACGAAGCACGTTCGCAAGGGGGCCGGGTCGAGGGCGCGTACACGGAGGCGATGGTTATGCACGTGCGCTGGATTGCCGCGTGCAGATCCTCGAGGTGACCTGCCGGGAGAAAAATCATGCTGCTCACACCGACTAGCCGACGGGTGTTGTCCAGGGAACTGCTCGATGTTCTGATCCGTGCGGGGCTCGTTGTTGTTCTCGCCATGTTCTGTTTCAGGATCTTCGCCCCGTTCCTGAACCTCATGGTCTGGGCGTTGATCCTCGCGATCACGCTGTATCCGCTTCAAGTCAGACTCCGGCCTGTGTTCGCCAACAAGGACGGTCTGACCGCTACGCTCATCGTGCTCATCGCGTTTGTCGTGATTCTCGTGCCGACCTATCTGCTGGGCGTCGCGGTGGCCGAATCGATAGACCATGCGAAGGACATCTTCCAAAGCGGCAGCTTCCGCGTTCCACCGCCTGCCGAGTCCGTGGCCAGCTGGCCGCTGGTCGGCCCGAAGGTGTACGGTTTCTGGCAGCAGGCATCGACGGATATCACCGGTCTTGCGCAGAAGTTCACTCCACAACTCAAGGATGCCGGTCTCGCTCTGCTCGGAACGATTACCGGTCTCGGCGCGGGGCTGCTGCTGTTCTTCGCGGCCCTGATTGTCGCCGGCATACTCATGGCGTTTGGCGACTTGGGCCACAAAAGCGCAGTGGAGATCGCCTCGCGCATCTTCGGACCGGAAAACGGCTCGCAGATCGCCGATCTTTGCACGGCCACCATTCGCGCGGTCGCTCAGGGCGTGGTCGGGATCGCGTTCATCCAGATGCTGCTCATAGGTGTCGCGTTCATCGTCATGGGCATTCCGGGCGCGGGTCTGCTGGCGCTCGCGGTGCTGCTGATCGGCATCATGCAGTTGCCCGCCACGCTGATCACCGTGCCCGTGATTGCCTTCGTGATCGTCACGGAAGGCGTGAGCGTAATCACGATCATCTTCTCGATCTATGTGTTCGTCGCGGGGCTTGCCGATAACGTGCTCAAGCCCTTGATGCTGGGCCGCGGCGTTGCGGTACCCATGCCCGTGGTGCTGATCGGCGCGATCGGGGGCATGGTGACGGGCGGCGTGATCGGTCTCTTCATCGGACCCGTGATGCTGGCAGTCGGGTATCAGCTGTTCTGGCGATGGGTGAGAGACCAGTACCAGCCGCCCCCCGACGAGCTCCAGGAACAAAAGCAGTCTTGAAGCTGCGGGGACGGTTCCGTGTCGCCTTTCATGCGCTCGTACGGGATGGCGATACTGCTTGGCGCAGGCTGCCTGAGCGGATGCATGCGGGTGGGTCCGGACTTTCAGCCTCCGCATGAGAGCTTGAGCGAGCACTGGAGCAGCGAATCCATCGCGCGGGTCACGCAACAGGCAGCGCAGCCCGACGTGCGGCAGTGGTGGCAGATTTTCAGCGACGGAAACCTCGAGCGCCTGATCGCGCAAGCCGATGCCAACAATGGCGATGTGAAGATCGCCGGCCTGCGTGTCATCGAAGCCCGTGCGCAACTGGGCATCGCGCTCGCGGGACGCTACCCTCAGGTGCAGCAGGCCAACGCTGACGTGTTTTACGGGGCGCGCAAGCGTTCGGATGGATTCAATACCCGCTCGGGCGGTTACTGGCAGTACGGTGCGGGCTTGAGCATCGGATGGGAGCTCGACTTCTGGGGGCGTTTCAGCCGCGCGATCGAGTCGGCCGACGCCGGGTTCTTCGCCGCGCAAGCCAACCGCGATGCGGCGTTGGTGCTGTTGCACGCGCAGGTCGCCGATACGTATTTCACGCTGCGCACGGCCGAGGCGCGCCTGCGCATTGCGCGCGAGAACGCTCAGTTGCAAAAGCGCAGCTTCGAGATTGCGCAGAAGCTCTTCAAGAGCGGCGAGACCGATGAACTGGATCTCCAGCAGGCAAAGACGCAGTACCTGGGCACACTGAGCAGCATCCCCGAGTTCGAAAGCCAGATCGTGCTCGCGCATCATGCGCTGTCCGTGCTGATCGGGCGACCGCCCGGCCCGCTGCCGGAACTCGACGTGCAGTCCGGGAAGGAAGGCGTCGTCCCGCTGGTGGACCATGTGGTGTTGCAGGATGTGCCGGCGGATCTGCTGTTGCGTCGCCCCGACGTTCGCGCCGCCGAGTATCAGATGGCCGCGCAGTCGGCACTCATCGGCGTGGCGAAAGCCGATCTCTATCCGTCCGTCTCGTTGCTGGGCTCGCTCGTATGGAGCGCGAGTTCGCTGACCGGCTCACCGAACACGCTGGCCCTGGTTGCTGGCCCGAGCGTCACATGGAACATTTTCGATCACGGGCGAATCACCAACAACGTGCGCGTGCAGGACGCCCGACTGCAGCAGCTGACCGTCGTCTACCAGAACACCGTGCGCTCAGCGGCCCGCGAGGCCGACGACGCCGCCACGGCGCTGATCGCCGCATTGCAGCGAGACACTATCCTGAACGACGCGCAAGGGGCCGCGCGGCGCTCGCTCACGCTCGCCAACACGATCTACAGGGAAGGGTACTCGGACTTCCAGCGGGTCCTGGACGCGCAGCGTGCACTCTTCGCGCAACAGGACAACTACGTCGTCAACCGCAGCAACGCGGTGGGCGGTCTGATTGCGCTCTACAAGGCTCTCGGCGGAGGCTGGTATTCGGAACAGCCGCTCGTCGATTCCGCGACGCGCCGGCAGATGCAGCAACGCACCGACTGGGGCGACTTGCTGGACGAGCCGAATGCTCCGTCCGCCACCAGCAGCCCGTCTGAAGAATCGTCCCCATGAGCGACAAGCCCGAGCCTACCGCTGCCACGCCGCCGAACCTGCCGGCGCCTCCCGCCGACCCGTCGGGCAAAGCGGTGAAGGTGGTCGTCTGCGTGATCGTCGTCAGCCTGATCTGGTATCTGCTCGCCGATCGTTTTACTCCTTATACGCAACAGGCACGCGTTCAGGCGTACGTCGTATCCGTCGCTGCGGAAGCGTCGGGTCGAGTGACTCGCGTCCTCGTGCATAACAACCAGGAAGTCAGGGCCGGGGATTTACTCTTCGAGATCGATGGCGAGCCGTATCGGATCGCCGTCGACCGCGCGCGGGCCGACCTCGAGTCGACGCGCCGGCAGGTCGGCGCCGGCACGGCCGGGATCGATTCGGCGCGCGCATCGTTGCGCGCGGCAATCGCCAATGAGATCAAGGCACGCCAGGACAGCGACCGCCTCGAAAGGCTGTACCGCGATGATGAAGGCACCGTCTCGCTGCGACGCCTCGAAGTGGCGCGAGCGACGCACGAGCAGGCCCAGAGTCAGGTTGTCGCGGCACGTGCGGAAGTGGAACGGGCACGCGAGCAGCAGGGCGGCAATGAGTCGGAGAACGCCCAACTGCGTGCCGCTGCCGCTGGTCTTGAAAAGGCCGAACTCGATCTTGCCAACACGCGGATCACGGCGCGCTCGGGTGGTGTGATCACGGATCTGCGCGCGGAGGTCGGTCAGTTCGCAGCGGCGGGCAACCCCGTCATGACGCTGATTGCCATCCGCGATGTGTGGATCAGCGCGGATATGACCGAAAACAATCTGGCGCATCTTGAGCCCGGCACGGCCGTGGAGATTGCGCTGGACGCGCTGCCGGGCGAAGTTTTCCGGGGGCGGGTTCGCAGTATCGGATACGGCGTGAGCGTGGGCCAGCCCGCGCCGCCCGGCAGCCTGCCGACCGTGCAGAACAGCCGCGACTGGCTGCGCCCTGCGCAACGCTTTCCCGTAATCGTCGAGTTCGACCAGGGTGAGCGGGCGCGCCTTAACAACGTTCGTGTCGGCGGGCAGGCCGAGGTGATGGCGTTTCCCGGTTCGGGCAATCCGCTCAACCCGCTCGGCAGAGTGTTCCTGCGTGTGATGAGCTGGTTTTCATACCTCTACTGAGACGCCCATGCAACGCGAGCTTCAGCGCCCTGGTTATCGCACGTTGCGCGTTGCCGTCGGTACCGCACTGTGTCTTTCGATCAGTTTTGCACTCGACCTGCCGATTCCCGTGGTCGCGCCGGTGTTCGTCGTCTTTCTGCTCGCCACGCAGACGCGGCCGCTGTCGTTCAAGACTGGCCTCGCGCTTGCGTTGGTCGTCGGGTTGACGACGGGCAGCGGCCTGCTCCTTGTCCCGTTGCTTCGGCATTACGCGTTCGCTGGAGTGATGCTGGTCGGCCTCCTGCTCTTCCTCGCGTTTCGCTATGGTCTGCGCGGCGGGAACAATCTGGTCTCGACCTTTCTGGTGGCCGGACTGACGATGATTTCCGCTGCGGGAACCGCTGACTTCCAGCTGGCCGTGACGGTTGTCGGCGCGCTGGTGCAGGGACTTTTGCTTGCCGTGCTGGTGTCGGCATTGACTCATGTACTCTTTCCGGAGCCCGCGAGCATGCGGGCGCAGCCAGCCGCCCGGGTGATGCCCGACGACCAGGCTGTGCGCATCGCGCTGCGCGCCGCGCTGGTCGTCATGCCGGCGTATCTGCTCGCCATGGCCGATCCGGCGAGCTACATGCCGATCATCATGAAGTCCGTCAGTCTGGGCAGACAAAGCTGCACCACGACGGCTCGCAGCGCGGCGCGCGATCTGATCGGTTCGACGCTGCTCGGTGGCCTGCTGGCGATCATGTTCTGGTTCGCACTCAGGCTCTTTGTGCACCTGTGGATGTTCTTTCTGTGGATGCTGCTGTTCGGCCTGTTGGTGGGACGCAAGCTGTACGGCATCGGCCCGACGCGTTACTCGCCGGGCTTCTGGCTGAATAGCCTGGTCACCATGATCATTCTGCTCGGCCAGTCGGTGCAGGACAGCGCCGCGGGAAAGGACGTCTACACGGCGTTCGCGGTGCGTATGGGGCTCTTTGTGGCGGTCACGGTCTACGCGTGTCTGATGTTGCTGATTTTCGAGCAACGAAGCCGCGCGCGATGACACTGCGCGCACCCGCGCCTCGGGCCGACGCACACATCGGCGTTCCTGCTGATGACGCGCACGATGACACGCACGCCCAAGCGGGCGCGCACGATGAAGGAGGTGCCTGCGATGGGAAATATGACACGCGACGCGGTTGTGCACCTGCGGGCACGCGAGATCTTGCGGGAATCCGGCAGGACCCTCTGGTACCTGCGAGCGATCCTGGCTGGCCTTCTGGTGCTGTTCGCGCTGCTGACGGTCGCCATGTATTACATGGGAGACCCGGTCGAGACGGTGAAGCGAACGGCTTCGCCGTGGGGGGAAACCGTGTATTTCTGCGCGATCACGGCGCTGACCATCGGGTACGGCGATGTGGTCCCAACGTCAACTTTCGGCCGAATCGATGCGATATTGCTTGGCCTGCTCGGCATGGTGTTCACGGGGCTGATCGTTGCTGCAGCTGTCAGGGGCGTGCAGGAAGCTGCGCGCCGGGCGAGCCTTCAGGATTAGTCTGGGGGCGCTGCCGGAAGAACGAGACTGGCAGGCTGGCGGTCTCGCAAAAATGCGCCGGCGCCTCGCGGATACGAATCCGTGTGGAGAGAGGCAGGAGAGCATCATGACTCGACGGTCGAAATGCATTGCTGCGTTGACGACGGCTGCGATAAGCAGCTGGGCGTTCGCGACCGACCCCCCACCGGTCGACGCCGGCACGCAGTGGCAGTTCGCAGTGGGACCTTACCTCTGGTTGCCCACCGTGAGCGGGACACTGCGCTTCACGGTGCCCGGCGGCGGCGCCGACGCGTCCAGCGGCCCGTACAACTATCTGCAGAACCTCAGGTTCGCGTTGATGCTGCAGGGGGAGGCGCGCAAGGGCGAGTGGAGTATCTTGGCCGACGCCATCTACCTCAACTTCGGCCGACACGAGGCTGCTGTCAATGCGACGAACGGTGTCCTCGGCACGCGCGAAACGCAGCACGACGTACAGACGAGTTTTGCGGGGACGCTGATCCAGCTCGGCGGCAGCCGCACTCTCGTGTGGCGGGAATGGGGATACCTCGATGCAGTCGCGGGAATGCGCTATCTCGGTGTAAAGGGAACACTCGACGTCGGAATCGGCGCGACAGTTGGCTCAGGACCCGGGGCCAGTACGAACTTTCATGTTGCGCAGATGCAGAACCTCTTCAACGGTTTTGCGGGCGTGCGCGGACGTGCGACCATCACCCGGGACGGCGCCTGGTACATCCCTTTCTATCTCGACGTCGGGACCGGCACCTCAAAGTTCACATGGCAGGCGCTGACAGGGGTGGCCTACGCGACAAGGCGCGTCGACTTCGGCCTGCTTTATCGCTACCTCGCGTTTTACGGCTCGGGCGATCAACTCGTACAAACGCTGCGCTTTAGCGGCCCGAGCATAAATGTGACCTTCAAGTTCTGATCGCGCTTTGGCGGCCGTTCGGATCGAAAGACGCCGGCGGCAGGCGGCTTGAATTCACAACCCGGTCTGCCTGAATGCGAGACAACGGATTGCCGCGTTGCAGCGGACGAAACCGACACGCTGACCACAGGCGTCGCAGGGCGGCCGATGCGTGCTCCGCTATTGGCGGTCACGCCATTCGACCGGCTCTCTCCGTTAGTACTTGATGTCCCGCTTTTGCTGGCGGCCTTCCTGCTTCGTGTCGCGCTTGTCCTGCCGGCACTGGGAGTTGCTCTTCTGGTTTGCGGCGCGGCAGTCGACCTTGGCCGTGCGCGCTTCGTGTTTGGCGGCCTGGTTTACGTTCCTGCCTTGCTGGCGTTGTTGCGACTGGGTGGTGGCCAGCGCAGCGCCCGATAGCGCCAGGAGTCCGGCCGCGGCCAGCATTGCGCCCGTTCGCCTCCAGAGTCCGTTTCTCGATTCGACCATTTTCACGCTCCTCCGTGCTTGGTTGAAACGGCGGTCAGCTCGCGTGCCAGTCCGCCTTCGCATGCTCGTAGAGAGCCAGACTCAAGAAGCCTCCTACAAGAGCATTCATGCTTGAAGTCCATGATGGCACGAATGCGCGCCGCCGGGAGAATTCCCATGCGGCCACGTTGAAACTCCTCGTATTGGGCAGACTCGTGTTCTACTCTCTCAGGTCCGGCGGAAAAGCTGGCGTTGGCGCCGCATCCACCCGCGCGATTCGAGGCTTGATCGTTGCACGATTCCGATAGCACAATAGCTCAATAGCCGTCAGGCGAGACGGTCCGTCCATACTTGGAGGAAACGCACATGCGAGCTGTCGACATCATGACGACGTCGGTCATCACCGCCGATCCAGAAATGACGGTGCGCATCGCGGCGGGAACGATGGTTTTCGCCGGCATCAGCGGAATGCCGGTGATCGATCCGGACGGCAAACTCGTCGGCATGGTCACGGAAGGCGACCTGATGCGCCGCGAAGAAATCGGAACGGGCAAACGTCAATCCTGGTGGCTGGAATCGCTGGCATCTACCACTGATCTTGCGAACATGTATGTCAAGGAGAATGCGACCAAGGTCAAGGATGTGATGAGCACCGACGTCCTCACCATTACCGAAGCGTGCACTGTCGCCGAGATCGCCGAGTTGCTGGACGCGCGGCGGATCAAGCGCGTGCCTGTCGTCCGGGACGGCAAGTTGGTGGGTGTCGTGAGCCGCGCAAACCTGATCCGCGCGCTCGTGACGGTGGTGCCGAAGCAGCCGGCCGTGACCGACGGCGACGACGCCGGTCTGCGAGACGCAATTCTTCTTGCGATGACGGGTCACCGCTGGGCGCTCCCGCGCGAGAACGTGATCGTCAAGGACGCAACCGCGCATCTCTTTGCAGCAGCCAGAAGCGACGAAGAACAAAGAGCGATTCGCGTTGCAGCCGAGACCGTGCCGGGCCTCAAGGAAGTCGTGATGCACACCGAGCCTCCGACGGGGCTCGCGGCGAACTAGGGCGCTCATCGCAGCGCTCGATCGTCCGGCCGGTCTCCACGAACTCCAGATACGGCAAGCGCATTTCGGCTTGTCCGGCGACGCCACCGCACCGCCGTTCAAGCGGCTTCGAGAACTACGACGCTGCGCGCTTCGACGCGGCACTGCCCGGATTCCAGCGTAGCGTGCAGCGCAATGGGGACGATGTCGTATGGGCTGGTCAGCGCGGTGTCGACAACGCGATGCCAGGATCGCCCGTCGAGCGCGGGCAACTCGACTTGGCGCGCATCGTCGTGCATGTTGAGAATGATGTGCAGCGGAGGTTCCTCGGGCGCTTCGCCACCCACGCTGAAGACCAGCAGGCGAGCGCCAGGATTACCCCAATATGGCTCGTTCAGGCGTTCGCCGTGCCAGACTACATCGGGCTGCATCTGGCCGGACGAGGGGCGGCCCGTGAGAAATCGTCGACGGCGCAGGCTGGCGTGGCGCTTTCGTAGCGCGATCAGTTCACTCAGGAAACGTAGGGCGCCCGATTCGGCTTCGGGTGAGCGCCAGTCGAACCACGAAAGGGCGTTGTCCTGGCAATAACAGTTGTTGTTGCCGCTCTGACTGCGCAGCACCTCGTCGCCTGCAAGGATCATGGGCACGCCCTGGCTCAGAAAGAGGATCACCAACAGGTTTCGGACCTGCCGGCCGCGCAGGCTCAGGATTCCGGCGTCGTCGGTCTCGCCTTCCGCACCGCAGTTCCATGACAGATTATCGTTGCTGCCGTCACCGTTCTCTTCGCCATTGGCCTCGTTGTGCTTCGCGTTGTAGCTCACGAGATCGTTCAGCGTGAAGCCGTCGTGGCAAGTGACGAAATTGATGCTGTTGACCGGCAGTCTTCCATCGTCCTCATAGAGGTCCGCGCTCCCTGCGATGCAGGTGGCGACCTCGCCGACGATGCCGGGGTCGCCGCGCACGAAACGGCGGATCACATCCCGATAGCGCCCGTTCCATTCCGACCACGCCATGCCGGGGAAGGCGCCGACGTGATAGAGGCCGCCTGCATCCCATGCTTCGGCGATCAGCGGCACGCGAGAAAGTATGCGAGAGGATTCGATTGCCCAGGGCAGCGGTGGATCGTTCATGAGATCGCCATGCTGATCGCGCGCAAAGACGCTCGCCAGATCGAACCGGAAGCCGTCGACGCCCAGTTCTTCCACCCAGTATTCGAGGCATCGGACAATGTACGCCGTCACGAGAGGATGATTGCAATTGACGGTGTTTCCGCAGCCGGTGTAGTCGCGGTAGTGGCGGCGGGCGTTGTCCAGATGATAGAAGATGTCGTTCGCCAGGCCCTTGAAATTGATCACAGGCCCCGATGCGCCGCCTTCCGATGTGTGGTTGAAGACCACGTCGATCAGCACGCCGATGCCCGCCATGTGCAAGGCGTCGGTGAGCGCGCGGAATTCCTGCGGCGCGCGCGCGGGATCGACGCAATAGCGGGGATGCGGACTGTAGTAGCTGTGCGTGCTGTAGCCCCAGTAGTTGGTCAGCCCGCGGGCCGCCACTCGTGGAGGCACATCCTGCTCGTCGAAGGCCATCACGGGAAGAAGCTCGACGTGGGTAACGCCGAGCTGTTTCAGATAGGGAATCTTCTCGATCAGACCGGCAAAGGTTCCGGGATGCCTCACACCGCTCGACCGATCCCGGGTGAACCCGCCGACGTGCAGTTCATAGATGACGGCGTCGTCCAGCCCGCGGGAAACCCGCGCGCCGCTCGCGGGTACGGGCTCCGTCACGATCGCGCGGTGCGAAGCGTGCCCGGCTTCGAATGGTGCGGCGGGAGCGGGTCGCTTCCACAGGACGTCGCTCACGGCACGGGCATATGGATCGAGCAACTCGTTGCGTGGATAGAATGCGCGGCCTGTGCGTTCGATGTCCTCGGGTCCGTCCAGACGCCATGTATAGCAGGTGCCCAACGGCAGGCCGACGACCAGGACATGCCAGTAGAAGAACGTCCGGTTGCGTTCGGGCAGGAGCGGTATGACCTGAAACGGCTCAGGGCTGTCGGGGGCGGCATACAGGAGAAGTTCGACCTGCGTGGCACGGCGGCCGAAGACGCAAAAGTTGACGCCTTCAGGCACCACCGTCGCGCCCGGCGGAAATCGCGACCCGTGGCCGACCGGATATCGCGGGGCCGGCCCGGTGTCAGAGTCGGTCAAGGGCAATGCTCACAGGGCGGATCTTCCAGATCTGGTCGCAGTACTCGCCGATGGCGCGGTCGGACGAAAACTTGCCCGAGCAGGCGGTATTGAGGATGGACATGCGAGTCCAGCGCCGCGAGTCCTGCCAGGCGGCGCTCACGCGCTCCTGGCACGCCACGTAGTCGGCGTAGTCGGCCAGCACCAGGAACGGATCGGACTGGAGCAGGTTTTCGACCAACGGGCGGAACACGTCGCGGTCGCCGCGTGAGAAATGCCCGTCTGTGATCAGTGCAAGAACGTCACGCAACTGCGGGTTTGAGTTCGCGTAGTCCGCCGGGCGGTAGCCCTCGCGCCTTACTCGCTCGACCTGATCTGCGGTCAGGCCGAACAGGAAGAAATTATCCTCGCCGACTTCCTCGCGAATCTCGACGTTGGCTCCATCCAGTGTTCCGATGGTCAGCGCGCCGTTCATCATGAACTTCATGTTGCCGGTGCCCGAAGCCTCCTTGCCGGCCGTCGATATTTGCTCCGAGAGGTCCGCCGCCGGGTAGACGAGATGAGCGTTCTTGACATTGAAGTCGGGAAGGAACACGACCTTCAGTCGGTCGTTCACCGCGGGGTCGTTGTTCACCACTTCGGCCACGCCATTGATCAGGCGGATGATCAGCTTGGCCATCGCATAGCCCGGTGCCGCCTTGCCGCCGAACACGAAGCAGCGCGGCGCGACCGCCAGTTGTGGATTGCTCCGCAGGCGCTGGTAGAGGCTGATGATGAAGAGGGCGTTCAGATGCTGGCGCTTGTACTCGTGAATGCGCTTGACCTGAACGTCGAACAAAGCGCCGGGGTCGGCGACGATGCCTGTCACGCTCCGGATCCGCCCCGCCAGCGCTTCCTTCTTCAATAATTTGACGCGACGCCACCGCTCCTGGAAAGCGTCGTCGTTGGCGTGTGCCACGAGTCCCTGAAGCCGTTTGAGGTCGGTGATCCAGCCTTCTCCGACTGTCTCGTCGAGCAACCGCGCGAGCTCGGGGTTGCAGAGCAACATGAAGCGGCGCGGCGTGACGCCGTTCGTGACGTTGTGGAACCGCTCGGGCCACAGTTCGGCAAAATCCCGCAACACGGTCTGCCTGAGCAGGGTGGAATGCAGGGCGGCTACGCCATTGACGGCATGGCAGCCGACGGTCGCGAGGTGCGCCATGCGCAGCAGCTTGTCGCCGCGCTCGTCGATCAGCGACATCCGCGCCACACGCGCCTCGTCATTGGCGTAGCGCTGACGGAGATCGTCGAGAAACCGGCGGTTGATCTCATAGATGATTTCGAGCGGGCGTGGCAGCAGGCTCCGGAAGAGCGGCAAACCCCAGGTCTCGAGCGCTTCAGGCAGGAGCGTGTGGTTCGTATAGGCCAGTGCGCGCCCGGTGATGTCCCAAGCCTCGTCCCACGGCATTTGCCTCTCGTCGATCAGGAGCCGCATCAACTCGGCGACCGCGATCGCCGGATGGGTATCGTTCAGCTGCGCCGCGAACATGTCCGCGAACCGTTGCGTCGGTTCGCCCTTGAGGTCGAGCAGGCGCAGCATGTCCTGCAGCGAGCATGAAACGAAGAAGTATTGCTGGGCGAGGCGCAGGCGCTTGCCCGCTTCGGGCTCGTCGTTGGGATAAAGCACCTTCGATAGCGTTTCGGAGATCACCTTTTCCTGGACGGCCTGGTAGTAGTCACCGGCGTTGAAGTCCTGCAGGTCGAACGACTCTACCGCCTCGCTCTTCCATAGCCTCAGCGTGTTGCAGGTGTTGACGCGAAAGCCGAGCATCGGGATGTCGCAGGCAACGCCCTTGACCTGGTTCGCCGGTATCCAGCGCACGCGAAGGCGGCCGTCTGCATCGGTCTCGTTCTGGATGCGTCCGCCGAAGGGCACATAGAACGTGACGTCCGGACGCACGATCTCCCAGGGATTGCCCTTCTGCAGCCACTTGTCGGTGATTTCCACCTGCCAGCCGTCGCGGATCTCCTGATCGAAGATGCCGAACTCATAGCGGATGCCATAGCCGATCGCAGGCGTTTCGAGCGTGGCGAGCGAATCCAGGTAACAGGCCGCGAGCCGGCCGAGCCCGCCGTTGCCGAGACCTGGCTCTTCTTCCAGCGCGAGCAGCGTGTCGAGGTCCTGGCCGAGCGCCTGCATGGCTTCGCGCGCATTGGCCTCGATGCCCAGGTTGACGATGTTGTTGCCGAGTTGCGGCCCGATCAGAAACTCGGCGGAGAGATAGCAGGCGACCCTGACCTCGCGCGCGGCATAGGTCTGCACCGTCGCCACCCAACGGGCCAGCATGCGGTCGCGCACGCTGTAGGCGAGTGCCATGTACCAGTCGTGCGGGGTGGCGATTGCCGGATAGCGGGCCTGCAGGCAGATGAGGTTGTCGATGACGTCGCGCTGCAGCGCGTCGGCATCCAGCCCGCTTCGTGCGGGTTCGGCGCTGCTGGATGTGGTGGCGCTCGGGCCGTCGGCCATGGTCTTTTCCCTCGGGCGGACTCAGTCCGGCCACACCCAGTCGGTGATCTCGGCGCGGTCGATGCCATGCGTGTGCGCATAGTTCAGGTTGCTGATGATGGCGTTCATCATGTCTTCCCTGAGATGCGCCGTTCTGCCCTGCAATCGCGGCACGCGGTCGAGCACATCGATCACGAGATTGAAGCGGTCGACCTGATTGAGAATCGCGAGTTCGAGCGGTGTGTTGATGTTGCCCTTCTCCTTGTAGCCGCGCACGTGCAGATGCTCGTGGTTGCGGAAGCGATAGGCGAGCTTGTGGATCAGCCACGGATAGCCGTGGAAGTTGAAGATCACCGGCTTGTCCACCGTGAAGAGACTGTCGAACTCGCGCTCGGTCGAGCCGTGCGGGTGCTCGCTCGCGGGCTGCATCCTGAAGAGGTCCACCACGTTCACGAAGCGCAGCTTCAGTTCGGGCAGCCGCTCGCGCAAGATTGCCGTCGCTGCCAGCGCTTCCTGAGTGGCGACATCGCCGCACGATGCCATGACGACGTCCGGCTCCTCGCCCTCGTCGTTGCTCGCGCGTCGCCACACGCCCAGACCCTTCGCGCAGTGCACGATCGCTTCGTCCATGGTGGTGAACTGAAGGTGCTTCTGCTTGTCCGCGACAATCACGTTGATGCAGTCGGTCGAACGCAGACATTCGTCAGCGACGACGAGCAGCGTATTCGCATCCGGCGGAAGGTAGACGCGCGTGACAGAGGGGCTCTTGTTGCTGACGAGGTCGATGAAGCCGGGATCCTGATGCGAGAAGCCGTTGTGATCCTGCCGCCAGACGGTCGAGGACAACAGGATGTTCTGCGACGACACCGACGCACGCCACGGCACATGGTTCTTGCAGATGTCCAGCCATTTCGCATGCTGGTTGAACATCGAATCCACGACATGCGCGAATGCCTCGTAGGTGTGGAAGAAGCCATGCCGCCCTGAAAGCAGGTAGCCCTCGAGCCATCCCACGAGCGTGTGCTCCGAGAGCATTTCCATCACCCGGCCGTCGCGCGACAGTTCTCCGCCGTCTTCGTCTTCGGGCAGCAGATCGCCCATCCAGACCTTCTTGCTGACTTCGTAAATCGACTGGAGTCGATTGGAAGCCGTTTCGTCCGGGCCGAACACGCGGAAGGTGCTCATGTTGTCGCGCATGGCGTCGCGCAGGAATTCGCCGAGTGGCCGCGTATTCTCGTAAAGCACCTTGCCCGCGCGAGAGACATCGACTGCATAGTCGCGGAAATCCGGCAGCTTCATCGCCCGGCGCAATACGCCGCCATTGGCATGCGGGTTCGCGCTCATGCGTCGCGGCCCTGCCGGTGCGAGGGCGCGCAGTTCCGGCATCAGCCGTCCATCGGCATCGAATAGCTCTTCGGCCTTGTAGCTGCGCAACCAGCTTTCCAGAAGCTCGAGATTGGCCGGAGTGTTCCGGACATCGGAGAACGGCACCTGATGTGAACGCCACGAGCCCTCGGCCTTGTGGCCCTTGACCTCCTTCGGCCCGGACCAGCCCTTGGGCGTTCTGAGCACGATCATCGGCCATCGCGGCCGCTCGGGCTCGTCGCCCGCGCGCGCTTTCTCATGAATGGCGCGGATTTCCGCAATGACGGCGTCGAGCGTGGTGGCCATCTTTTCATGCATCTCTGCATGATCCGATCCTTCGACGAAATATGGCTTGTATCCATAGCCCACGAACAGCGCCTCGAGTTCCTGGTGGCTGATGCGCGCGAGGATGGTCGGGTTCGCGATCTTGTAGCCGTTCAGGTTGAGAATCGGCAGCACGGTGCCGTCGCGCACGGGATTGAGAAACTTGTTCGAATGCCACGCCGTGGCGAGCGGCCCGGTTTCCGCTTCGCCGTCGCCGACCACACAGGCGACGATGAGGTCCGGATTGTCGAGCGCGGCACCATACGCATGAGACAGGCTGTAGCCCAGTTCGCCGCCTTCGTGGATCGAGCCGGGCGTCTCCGGCGTGACATGCGAACCGATGTGGCCGGGAAACGAGAACTGCTTGAAAAATTTCTGCATGCCCTCTGCGTCTTCGCTCTTGTCCGGATACACCTCCGAGTAGGTGCCTTCCAGATAGGCGGGACCGAGCACGCCGGGCGCCCCATGACCGGGGCCGGCCATGAAGATCACGTCGAGGTCGTCGCGCTTGATGACCCGGTTCAGATGCGCCCATGTGAACGACAGCGCCGGACTCGCGCCCCAGTGACCGAGCAGACGCTGCTTGACGTGATCGACCTTGAGCGGCTCCTTCAGCAAGGGGTTGTCGATCAGATAGATCATGCCGACCGAGAGGTAGTTGCACGCACGCCACCACGCATCGATCAGTCGAAGCTCGTCGGAGCTGAGGGTAGTCTGCTGTGAAGCGCCCGAAGTGGGAAGCTGGCCCATATCGACATCTCCTGTCCATGGCGCTTCACCCACGAGGGTTTGCGATGGGTGACCCGCACCGGCGCTTGTTTGAGTTTGCGGGCCGCGTCGCGCCTGTCGGCGGTCTCACTACATCGAATCGGGAAGGCAAAGAGGATGGGTCGCTATCAACGCAGAATACGTTATTGCATGTGGATTTCAAGCCGCTCGATCCCGGGGTTTGCCCGAAAGCACGCCTGCATAACGCGAAGCGGAATCTTCAGAGGTACTCGTCCGGTCAACCGCATTGCGCTGGTTTAGATGTGTGAAGAGATGAGCGACGTTGACTCAAGAGAATATCGATACACGTCGATGAATAATTTCAGATGCTGATACGACACCGCTGTCACGCGAAACGTGTTTGTTTCAGTTTCACGAGTGTAGTGTGCGAATTGCTGGGGAATCTAAGCGATGCATTCCCTCTTGCCGCTCATCTGCTATTGAGCGTCGACACGGTCCGTGCGCAGGACCAAGCCGGCGCGGGTCAAGTAGACGACCCGCAACGCAACAAAAAGCGCTTCGGGCGGTTGCCCGCCCGAAGCGCCAAACCATCGTCATCGCAAGCGCGGTCTACACCGCCTGCAGCCCCACGCCACGCAGGAACGTAAGCGACGGCGCGAAGAAGTACTCGCCGCCCTTCATCGTGACGAACGGATCGAAGCCGATCTTCTGCGGCTGTGTCCCCGGCGTGTGACCGTCGAGCCACGTGTGTTCGTGACTGGCTGCGTCCGCGGTCTGCCCGATGATCGGATCGATCCCCGTCGACGGCCGCATCTGCGACGCCACGATGTTCGCCACGAACGCCTTGTTGTTCGCCCATGACTTCTGCGTGAACTCGAACTGGTTCTCGATGTTCGCCATGTACGCCATGAAAAGCAGCCCGACGTCCTTTTCCGGCTCGTGCCCGGCATCGGCGAATTCGCTCAGGTCGGCGCTGTGCGGACGCAGCGCGCCGTAGGTGATGCCGCGCCGCGCCATGATCGGGCGACGCCCCGGTTCCAGATCGGTCGCACCGGTGATGCGCTCGATGTCCCCGCGCGGATTCACCTTGCGGATATGCGCGTGAAACGGGCACTTCGCGGCATCCGGATCGCCGGAATAGTCGAAGTTGTTCGGCGGCGCGAGACCGGCTTCGTGATCCGAGAGAACGAGCGGCGTGCCATCCTCGAAGCGCCCGACGACCATTGCGCCCGCGCGGTCGAGCTGCACTTTTTGCGCGTCAGTGAGATCGCCTTCTTCCGCGGTGATGCCGAAGAGCTTCCGCCCGAGCGCTTCCTCGGCCGCGTTGAAGCCGCGCACGTTCTGCTCCAGCTTGCGGAACACGAAATAGCTGCCCGCCGACATCGGCCCGCTGCCGTTCGGATCGGTGACCAGGAACTGTGACGGCTTGAAGCGGAAGTCCCAGCCGCCCGTCGAGAGCGCTTCCTCGTCGATGTCTTCCTGCAGGAAGAGGGGCTGGCTGCGACCGTCGACATAGCCGAAATGCTCGACGCCTTCCGCGACGCCCGGACGGAAATTGCGCGTCTGCTGCAGGCCGCGCTCGATCGCGAGGACGGTCACGCCCGTCAGCGTGAGCCATGCCTTGACTGCGTCGGCGTCGGCCTCGACGGCTTGCGGGTCGGCGTCGGCGATCAGGAACATTGCGTCGGCCTTCGTGTCTGCCCAGCCTTGCGGATCCCATTTGCAGCGATCCGGGTCGCCCAGGTCCGTGCCGCGATCGGCCATGCCTGCGCGAAACGCCTCGCCCGGCGGAATCTCGACGTTCGGCCCGAGCGCCTGATAGCCGCTTGCACTGAGAAAGAGGGTTCGCAACGTGCCGCCGTCGAGAAAGGGCGGCAGGCGCTTGTTGGCACGCAGTTGCTCGTAGGCGCTCGTGCAGGCCTGTCCCAGCGCACGGACGATGCCCGCGGTCTGGTCCGGGTCGAGGCCCTGGAAGTTCATGAACACATGCGCGCTGTGATGGCGCCCGTGGCCCTTGAGGATGTTCGCCTGCAGGTCGTCGAGAAAGGCGCGCGTATCGGCATCGACGGCGGCTTGCGTCCAGCGCACGGGGGTATCGAGGAGGGTATCGAGTGAAGGCATGTTTTGCGGCTCCGGATGAAACGGGTTGGGACAGGCCCGGCCGGTCCGGCTGAGCGTCGGGGCAGCACCTGTCTCGGGCGCGTCGCTCGCGGTCCGCGTGAGCGGAACGCGAGCGGATCAAAAGGGGATCAAATGTGGTTCAAGCCCGGCAGCCGACGCGAAAGGTTGCCGAAAGCCAAGCCCAAGCGTAGTGCGCTTCCCGTTCGCAGCGTTATGACGATCTGACGAATCGATAGGACGATCTTGCGGAGGAGGGTCGCGCGGGGGAGGTCGGAGGGGAGGTGAGAATGTCAGCGGCGGCGCATCGGGCCGCCGCTGTCAACAGAAGGAAACGCCGCGCTTTAACGACGGCGGATGGCCGCGTCCCAGTTGATGTCGACGCACAGCACCTGCAGGCCATGCGGCGTCTGCGCCGCGATCGACGCGGTAACGCAGAGGTGCGCCTCGTTGATCGACAGATACGGCGCCGTCAGATGCACGCGGCCGGGCGCGCGCAGCGCCTCGATGAAATACGGGCGGCGCTCCCAGCTTGCGCCCTCGGAATGCAGGAGCGGACTGAAGCGCTTCGCCCGCTGCGACGTGCGCACGACCGGCACGACGTTGTCGCCGATCTGGCGGCCTGCGTGATCCAGCAGAAAGCAGCGCGCGGTGTCGAGCAATTGCAGCAGGTCGCGTGTGGCCGACGCGAGCGACTCGCCGTCGACGAGCCGCGCCGCCGCGTTCTCCAGCCCGCTGACATACGGTTCAAGCCGCGCCGCCTGCGCCCGCTCGCGCGCCGCGGCGCGCGAGCGCGACGCCGCCGAGAGCGTATCCATCAGATGGGCGGCGGCCTGCGGCTTGACGGCATCGACGTTCGGTCCGGCGAAATACGCGCCCTGCACGAAGTCGACGTTCGATTCCAGCGCGATCAGCGCGTCGCGTTCGGTGGCGAGGCCGCCCATGAGCACCAGTTGCCCCGATTCGTGCAGCAGCGACACGAGTCCCGGCAGCACGCGTTCGATGTGCTTGTGCTCGCTCGCCTGCTGAAGGATGCAGCGGTCGAGCGACACGATATCCGGCCGCAACTGCCACACGCGGTCGATGTTCGAGTGCTTGACGCCGAAGCCGTCGAGCGAGATCAGGAAACCCGACTTGCGCAGCGAATCGATGATCTCCGTGAAGCGCGTCGTCTCGCCGCCCGCCTGCTCGGGCACTTCGAGCACCACGCGCTGCGGCGGCAGGCCGAGTTCCTTCAGCGCGGCGAGCAGCGCGTCGCCGTAGCTCATGTCCATCAGAGCGGCGGGGTGCAGGCTCAGAAAGAGCCATTCGTCGTGGCTGTCGAACGCGAAGAAGTTGCCGAGATGCAGCGACTCGGCGAGCCGCCCGAGTTCCAGCAGGTCGCCGCGCCGGGCGGCCTGCGTGAACACTTCGTGCGACGGCACGTGGCGCTCGGAATCGTCGCGGGCACGCAACGACGCGTGATAGCCGATCGCGCGCCGGTGCGACACCGAAAACACCGGCTGGAACACGCTGAACACGGTGTATTCGCCGTACAGGACGGTGCGCCGCGAACCGTCGTCGCCGGCAACGGGGCGCGGCGGCTGGAAGCGGGGAGGGTCGAGATCAACCATGCTCATGGTGTCGGGGCGGTCGGGTGCGCTGGCGAATTGACGTATCCAGCAAGTTTACAGGATAGCCGCCTGTCCGTCCGAGCAAGAACCATGCGCGTTTGGCGTTTATTTGCGATATGAGAGCCGATTTGTGTGTTCAATGGGCTCTTCGGGTGGCGGACGCCCGCCGCGCCGTCGCTCGCCGTGCGCGGCCGTGGCGCGAGGCGGTGCCGCGCGCACTGTTCGTGTGCGTCGCGCACGACCGGACGGCGGAATTCGCAGGAAAGTCTAGTTCGATTCGGACGGATCGGGTTTGCGCTTCGACGCCGCGCGGATCTCCGGCGCAAGCTGCCCGAAGATCCACGCGGTCGCCGCCGTGATGACGCCGACGCAAAGGAAGGTCGCATGGAAGGCGGGCAGCGAATTGCTCTCGGTGACGCGCGGCAGGATGCCGGTGAACGTCGCGAGGATCGCGCCGGCGACGGTCACGCCGAGGCTCATCGACAGCATCTGCACGAGCGAGAACAGGCTGTTGCCGCTCGACGCGCCGCCCGTGCCGAGGTCTTTCAGCGTGAGCGTGTTCATCGCGGTGAACTGCATCGAATTGACGCCGCCGAAGATCGCCAGTTGCACGAGCCGTAGCCAGAGCGGCTGATCGACGCCCACGAGTGAAAAGCTCGCCATCATCAGCCCGACGAGCACCGTGTTCACGACGAGCACGCGCCGGTAGCCGTGACGCTCGATGAGGCGCGTGACGAGCCGCTTGCACAGCATGCCGGCGGCGGCCACGGGCAGCATCATCATGCCGGCCTGGAACGCGGTATAGCCGAGGCTCACCTGCAGGAGCAGCGGAATCAGATACGGCATCGCCCCGCTGCCGATGCGCGCGAACAGGTTGCCGAGCAGGCCGACGCTGAACGTGTGGATCTTGAACAGATCGAGCGAGAAGATCGGCTGGGCGGCGCGCGTCGCGTGCAGCCCGTAGGCGACGAAGCAGCCGAAGCTCAGGATCAGCAAGACGAGCACGATGGCGTGCGCGAGGCCGAGGTCGGCGAGGCCGTCGAGGGAGATCGTCAGCGCGACCATGCCGACGGCGAGCAGCAGATAGCCCGCGAGATCGAAGGGCGGCGTGGCCGGGTTGCGGCTGTCGGGCATGTAGAGATGCGTCGCAATGCAGCCGACGATGCCCACCGGCACATTGATGAGAAAGATCCAGTGCCAGGAGGCGATCTGCACGAGCCAGCCGCCAAGCGTCGGCCCGATCAGCGGGCCGATCAGCCCCGGAATCGCGACGAACGCGAGCGCGGAAAGATAACGCTCGGCCGGAAAGACGCGCAGCACCGCGAGCCGTCCGACGGGCAAGAGCATCGCGCCGCCCACGCCCTGCACGACGCGGTAGATGACCAGTTGCGTGAGCGACTGCGCGTTCGCGCAGAGCAGCGACCCGATCGCGAACACGAGGATCGCGCTGAAGAACACGCGCCGCGTGCCGAGCTTGTCGGCGAGCCAGCCGGAGACCGGAATCATCATCGCCATCGTGAGCGAGTATGCGATCACGACGCCTTGCATGCGCAGCGGCGCTTCGCCGAGGCTTTTTGCCATCGCAGGCAGCGCGGTGTTGACGATCGTCGAGTCCAGCGTCTGCATGAAGAAGCCCGTCGCGACGAGCCACAGCATGATCGTGAGCGAACGGTCGGAGGGCGCGGCGGTGGCGGTCGGCGGGAGGGTATCGGGCATTAGGACGGGCGCGGCGAGGGCCTTTCGGGGGCGAAGGCCCATGATTTTACGGTTGATCCGCGCTTCGTGCCGCTCGTAGACTGACGGTTCCGGCAACCCGTCAGAGGCGTTTCGATGACTCCGCTCGAACAGGTTTGGCACGTGGCGCGGTGCGATCCGGCCGCGCTGTCGCGCGTCGCGGTGACAGGCGGCGATCCGCAATTACCTTCGGTGTATCGCGTGGCGGGGCTCGCGACGGCCGTGATCGCCGCAGAGGCGCTCGCCGCCGCCGAGTGCTTTCGCGTGCGCACGGGCCGCGAGCAGCAGGTGGAAGTCGATGCGCGGCGAGCGTGCGTCGCCTTTCGCAGCGAGCGCTATCTGCGCATCGACAACGGCCCCGCCCCCGAAATGCGCGATCCGCTGACGGGTTTCTTCGAGACGCGCGACGGCCGCTGGATCCAGCTTCACGCGAACTTCGCGCACCATCGCGCGGGGATCGTGAAGCTGCTCGGATGCGCCGACGATCCCGATTCGGTCGCGGCCGCGATCCGCAACCGCGACGGCGCCGCGCTCGATCAGGCGCTGGGTGAAGCGGGACTGTGCGCCGCGCTGATCCGCTCGCCCGAGGAATGGGCCGCGCTGCCGCAGGCGCAGGCGGTGGCGAAACTGCCGCTCATGGAAATCGAGCGCATCGGCGACGCGCCCGCCATGCCGATCGGCGATCCGGCGGGCGCTGCGCCGCTGTCGGGCGTGCGCGCGCTCGACCTGTCGAGGATCATCGCGGGGCCGGTCGGAGGGCGCACGCTCGCGCAACACTGCGCCGACGTGCTGCTGATCAACGGCCCGCATCTGCCGAACATCGCGCCGCTCGTGATCGACAATGGACGCGGCAAGCGCTCGGCGACGCTCGATCTGCGCGAGCCGAGAGGCCGCGATTCGCTGCGCACGCTTCTCGGGCAATCCGATGTCTTTCTGCAGTCGTACCGGCCGCAGGCGCTCGCGTCGCGCGGATTCGGACCCGAGGATGCGGCGCGGATCAAACCCGGCATCGTCTACGTGACAGTCTCGGCGTACGGACACGAAGGCCCGTGGTCAGCCCGTCGCGGCTTCGACAGCCTCGTGCAGTCGGCGAGCGGCATCGCGTGGACCGAAGCGCGCGCGGCCGGCCAGGAGAAGCCGCGTCATCTGCCGTGCCAGGCGCTCGATCACGCGACGGGCTATCTCGCGGCGTTCGGGGCGATGGTCGCGCTGCTGCGCCGTGCGACGGAAGGCGGAAGCTGGCTGGTGCGCGTGTCGCTCGCGCAGACCGGCCGCTGGCTGCAGTCGATGGATACGCTCGACGGCGGCCAGCGCACTCAGGACCCGACTTTCGACGACGTCCAGGACGCGTTGATGACGATGGATTCGCCTTTCGGCAAGCTCACCTGCACGCAGCCGGCGGAACGCATGCCACTCACGCCGCCGCGCTGGACGCGGCCGCCCGTGCCGATCGGCACCGACGAAGCGCGCTGGTGAACGCCCGGCCTATTTGCGCAGTTCCGCGACGAAGTCGTAGTAGTCGTTGCGGCAGTAGGTATCGGTGAGTTCGATCGCGCGCTGGTCGGCCGTATAGCCGACGCGCGTGATGAGCAGGAGCGCGTCGTGCGGCGCGATGCCCATCTGCTGCGCGATCTCGTCGCTCGCATTGACCGCGCGAAAATGCTGCAGCGCGCGCACGATCGACAGGCCGCGCTGGTCGAGGAAGCTGTAGAGCGAATCGCCGACCGCGAGCGGATCGGGAATCAGCGAGGCGGGGAAAGTCGAGTTCTCGACGGCCATCACGATGCCGTCCGCGAGACGCAGTCTTCGCAGGCGCGCCACCGCCGCGGCGGGCGAGAGGCCGAGCTGGATCACTTCGTCGCGATTGGCGGGTTCGATCACGCGCGAAAGCCATTTCGAACTCGGCGTGAAGCCGCGCCGGCGCAGCATCTCGCTGAAGCTGGAGAGGCGCGAGAGCGGGTCTTCGTAGCGCGGCGTGATGAAGCTGCCCGCGCCCTGCGTGCGGCGGATGAGGCCCTGCTCGACGAGCAGCGCGATGGCCTTTCTCGATGTGATCCGCGACACGCCGAGCGCCTCCGACAACACGCGTTCCGAAGGCAGCGCTTCGCCTGCGTTCCAGCGGTTCTCGTGGATCGCGTTGGCGAGCTTGCGCGCGAGCTGCAGATAAAGCGGGGTGTCGCTGTCCGGGTCCGGGCGCAAGTCGCGCCAGCGGTCTTCCGATGTCGAGTTCATAAAGCGGACGCAAGGGAGGCCAAGCGGCGATTCTAAGACAAACGGGTCGTGCGGCGGGCCTTAACCGCAATGGAACCGCAATCGAACCGCAATGTCGCGGGTATTTGCCGGCGCACGCGCCGCCCGCATGCGTCTCGCGCGGCACGCCACACGCTCGTTCGTGCCATGATGCGCACATCGAATTTCGGGGCAGCGTCATGAGGGTAGCGCAATGACTTCGACGACAGCGGCAAACGCCGCCCGCTTCGTCACCGGCTCGACGATGCGTCATGTGATCGTCATGGCCGGCACGGGCGCGATCGGCCTGATGGCCGTCTTCGCCGTCGATCTCGCGAACCTGTTCTACGTCTCGATGCTCGGCGATACCTCGGTCGCGGCGGCGGTCGGCTTTGCCGGCACGATCAACTTCTTTCACGTTGCGATCTCGATCGGGATGACGATCGGCGTGAGCGCGACAGTCGCGCGCCTGCTCGGCGCGGGCCAGAGCGCCAAGGCGCGGCAGGTCGCGACGGCCAGCCTCGCGTTCATGGTGATCGTGACCGTCGTGCTGACCGCGGCGACGCTGCTGCTGCTCGAACCGATCCTCGACGTGCTCGGCGCCACCGGCGAGACGCGCGACCTCACGCGCCTGTTCCTCTACATCACCGCGCCGACTTTGCCGTTGCTTGGGATCGGCATGTGCACGTCCGCGCTGATGCGCTCAACCGGCGATGCGCGCCGCGCGATGACGGTCACGCTCACTGCCGCGATCGTCACCGCGATCCTCGATCCGATCCTGATCTTCGGCCTGCATCTCGGGCTGACCGGGGCCGCCATTTCGAACGTGATTGCGCGCATCGCGCTTGCGTGGGTCGGGCTGTATGGCGTCGGGCGGGCGAACCGGCTGATCGGCCGCTTTCAGGCGCGGCGCGCGTGGGACGACGTCAGGCCCGTGCTGAAGATCGCGCTGCCCGCCGTGCTGACCAATCTCGCGACGCCCGTCGCGAGCGCCTACGTCACGCATGCGATGGCGCGTTTCGGGCCAGCCGCGATCGCGGGGCAGGCGACCATCGACCGCATTACGCCCGTCGCCTTCGCGCTGATCTATGCGCTGACCGGCGCGGTCGGGCCGATCGTCGCGCAGAACCTGGGCGCGGGACGCGCGGACCGTATCCGCGAGACCATTCTCAACAGTCTCGGCTTCGTGCTGGCCACGGTGGCGCTCGCCTGGCTCGTGCTCGCGTTTGCACAGAACGGGCTGATCCGCGCGTTCTCGGCGCAGGGCGTGACGGCCGCGATCATCTCGACGTTCTGCTCGTGGCTCGTCGCAAGCTATGCGTTCGTCGGGTGTCTCTTCGTCGCCAACGCGACGTTCAACAATCTCGACCGCCCGCTCTTCTCGACGATCTTCAACTGGGGAAGGACGACGCTCGGCACGATCCCGTTCGTCGCGGCCGGCGTCAAACACGGGCCGATCGGCGTGCTCGTCGGGCAGGCGGTCGGCAGCGCGATCTTCGGGCTGATGGCGATGGTCGTCGCGTGGATTGTCGTGAAGCGGCTGCCGATGGTCGATTGCGCACGACTCGCGCGCCGCCACGCGGAGGAGCCAACGGCGGCTTCGGTCAGCGTGCCCGGCGCGGCAGCGGGCAATACCGTGGCGCCCGAAGTGCAGTGACCGCGCGGGCGCGCTCCGTCACATGCAGGCGTGATGCGAATGGACGGACCCGAGCACCGCGACTTCCGCGGGCGTGCGCTTGAGGTCGTCGTCCTTGACCTGCTTCGCGTCGGCGAGGAAGTCGTCGACGATCGCCGATACCTTCACGTCGTTCAGGCACAGCGAGACGCGCTGGGTTTCGTTGGCGGGCAGCGACGCGCGCTGGCCGAGGAACAGCACGCCGTACTGATAGCCCCGCACGATCCCGCGCACGGCACCGACGCACTGGCCTTGCGCCGTGTTGTCGCTTTTCTGCGCGCACTGTTGGGCGAGCGAATAGGCGGTGAAGCTCGGATCGACGGAGGCGGGCGCGTTCTGCTGCGCGTTCGCAGACGTTGCGATGCCGAGCGCGGCGGACAAGGTGCCGATGGCGAGAGCAGTAAAGACGTGTCGCTTCATTGGTTATCCTCATATCGAACGGTGTTCGAATGAGAGGCGTCGCGTTTCGATAGGTTCCGTGAAGTTGGGCTCGCTAGGTTGCCCCGGCTTTCGCGACCGTCTGTAGCACGCGCAATTCCTCGACCGGAATATGGCAGCGGATCCGGTGACCGTCGCCGGCATCGGCATCGGGCGGCGCCTGTTCCTCGCAGATCGCGCCGAGCTTGCGCGGGCAGCGCGTGTTGAACACGCAACCCGAGGGCGGATTCGCCGCGCTCGGCAATTCGCCCGACAGGCGGATGCGCTTGCCGTGCCCATCGCCGCCACCGGCCATCGCGGGCACCGACGACAGCAGCGCTTCGGTGTACGGATGCTGCGGCCCGCCGAAGACGTCGGCGGCGCGTCCGATCTCCATGATCCTGCCGAGATACAGCACGGCGATCCGGTCAGACAGATAGCGCACCACATGCAGGTCGTGCGAGATGAATACGTAGCTCACGCCACGCTCGCGCTGCAGGTCGGCAAGCAGATTCAGGATCGCGGCCTGCACGGATACGTCGAGCGCGGACGTCGGCTCGTCGCAGACGACCACGCGCGGATCACCCGCGAACGCGCGTGCGATCGCGACGCGCTGCTTCAGTCCGCCCGACAACTGCCGCGTGCGCGAACCGAGATAGCGCTCGGGCAGCCGCACGGATTCGGCAAGCGACTGCAGCCGCGCTTCCTTCGCCGCGCCGCGAAGCGAAGCGAGCTTCGCGAGCGAGCGCGAGATCAGCCGACGCACCGAATGCGCGCGATTCAACGCCGAGTCCGGATTCTGGAACACGATCTGCAGCGACTTCACCTGCGCGTCGTTGCGGCGTGTCACGCGCGCGGGCAACGCGGCACCGTCGAGTTCGAGCGTCGCGCCTTCGTCGGGGGAGAGCAGGCCGAGCAGCAGTTTCGCGAGCGTCGTCTTGCCGCTGCCCGATTCGCCGACGAGCCCGAGCGTCTCGCCTTCCGCGAGATCGAGCGATACGTCGTGCACCGCGCGCACATGCTCGTTGCCGACGCGAAACGTCTTCGACACGTTGCGCGCGCGCAGCGCGACGCCCGTGCGCTCCGGACCGGCCGATTCGCTCGCGGCTTCGGGCGTCGCGCGCGGCAGGTCGATCGCGCGCTCGTGATAGTGGCAGCGCGCCATCTGGTCGCCGTTCGCCGCTGCGACGCGATAAGGCGGCGGCGCGTCGCGCAGGCATCGTTCGTCGGCGAGCTTGCAGCGGTCCGCATAGATGCAGCCCTGCGTCACCGTGCCCGGCAGCGGCAGCGAGCCCGGAATCGTGTCGAGCCGGCCTGCGTCCTTGCTGCGTCCGGCGGTCGGCAGGCATCGCAACAGGCCGACCGTGTACGGATGGCGCGGCCGCGCGAACACGTCGCGGGTTGCGCCTTCCTCGACGAGCTTGCCCGCGTACAACACGCCGACGCGATCGCACATGCGCCCGATCACCGCGAGGTTGTGGCTGATGAAGAGGACCGCCGTGCCGAGTTCCTCGCGCAGTTGCGCGATCAGGTCGAGCACTTCGGCTTCGACGGTGGCGTCGAGTCCGGTTGTCGGCTCGTCGAGGATCAGCAGTTCCGGATTGCAAGCGAGCGCCATCGCGATCACGACGCGCTGCTGCATGCCGCCCGACAACTGATGCGGATAGCTCTCCATCACGCGCTCGGGCGACGCGATGCGCACGCGCCGGAGAATATCAACGGTTCGCGTGAGCGCGTCGGCGGCTGAGGCGCCCGACGCCTCGAACGCCTCCGACACCTGCCGCGCGATGGTCAGCGACGGATTGAGCGCGCGGCCCGGGTCCTGATAGACCATCGACACCGCGTTGGCCCGCAATTCGCGCAGCGCGTCGGCGGAGAGCGACGCGACGTCGTGCCCGCCGATCGAAATCCTGCCCGCCTTCACGCGGCCGTTGCGCGGCAGATAGCGCAGCACCGCGAGCGCGGCCGTCGACTTGCCGCAGCCCGATTCGCCGACGAGGCCATACGCTTCGCCGCGCCTCACGCGCAAAGTCACGTCCTGCAGCACGCCGCGCTCGCGTCCGCGCATGCGATAGGCGACCGTCAAGCCGACGATGGTCAGCGCATCGGCGCGGTCACGCTTGCCGACGTCGAAGGTGGGGAACGCGGCGGGCGGAGGTCCGTTCATCGGTCGAGCACTCCTTCGACGGCGTCCGCGACGAGATTCACGCCAACCACGAGTGACGCGATCGCGGCGGCGTCGAAGACGACGGTCCACCAGGCGCCGCCCGCCATCAGCGTGTAGCTTTCGGAGAGCGCGAGGCCCCAGTCCGCGGACGGCGGCTGGATGCCGAAGCCGAGAAACGAGAGCGTCGCGACCGCGAAGATCGCGTAGCCGAGCCGCACCGTCGCCTCGACGATGATCGGCTGCAGCACGTTCGGCAGGATCTCGGCGAACATGATGTAGAACGCGTGCTCGCCGCGCAATTGCGCCGCGAGCACGTAGTCGAGATTGCGCTCGGCGAACACTGCCGAGCGTACCGTGCGCGCGGTGATCGGCGCGAAGGTTAGGCCGATCACGACGATCACCGTCGCGTTGCTCGCGCCGACCGCCGCGAGCGCGAGCAGCGCGACGATCACGAGCGGCAGCGCGAGCAACGCGTCGATCACGCGTCCGATCACGTTGTCGACCCAGCCGTCGAAATAGCCGACGACGAGACCGATGGCCGTGCCCGCGAGCGTGCCGAGCAGCGTCGCGAGCGGCGCGATCGTGAGGATGTCGCGCGCTCCGACGATCACCCGCGCGAACACGTCGCGGCCGAGCTGGTCGGTGCCGAACCAGTGCGTGGCGTCGGGCGGCGTGAGCGAGTTGAGCGGATCGGAGGCGTACGGGTCCTGTGGCACGACAGCGTGCCCGACGAGCGCGCACGCCACCCAGAACAGCAGGATCAGCGCGCCGATCAGGAAGGTCGGCGAGCGCAGCAGCGCCGTCGAGCGTTCGAAACGCGGTGCTTTGACCGTGGGCGAAGGCAGGGTGCTCATTGGGATTCCTTCACGCGCAGTCGCGGATTGAGCACGACATAGAGCGCATCGGCGATCAGGTTCGCCGCCGTGTAGATCACCCCGACGGTCAGCACGCCGGCTTCGAGCATCGGGAAGTCCTTCGCCTTCGCGGCGTTGTAGATCAGCGAGCCGATGCCCTGATAGTGAAAGAGCGTCTCCACCACCACGAGCCCGCCGATCATGTAGCCGAGTTGTGTCGCGGCGACCGTCACCGTCGGCAGGAGCGCGTTGCGCAGTACGTGCCGCCAGATCACCGTGCGGCGTGGCAGGCCCTTCAGGATCGCGGTGCGCGTGTAGTCGGCGTCGAGCGCCTCGACGGTGCCCGCGCGCGCCATCCGCGCGATATAGCCGAAGAACACCAGCACGAGCGGCAGCACCGGCAGGATCAGGTGCTTCAACTGCACGAGGACGTTGGCATCGGGCGGGAAGGTGGCTTCGATCGGCAGCCACTGTAACCACACGCCGAACACGAGGATCAGCACGATCGACGAGACGAATTCCGGCACGACCGTCGCCGAGAGACCGGTGATGCTGATCGCGCGATCAATCCAGCGGCCCGCGTGCAGCGCCGCGTACACGCCGCCCGCGATGCCGAGCGGCACGACGACGATGAACGCGAGTGCGCCGAGTTTCGCGGAATTGGCGAGCGCTTCGAGTACGAACGGCGCTACGGCCGCGCGGAACGCGTAGGACTGGCCCATGTCGCCGGCGAGGAAGTGGCTGATCCACGCGATGTATTGCGTGAGAAGCGGCCGGTCGACGCCCAGCTGGTGATTGAGCGCCGCGACGGCGCGCGCGTCGGCGAGCGGGCCGAGGATCGCGCGGCCGACGTCGCCCGGCAGCATCTGGCCGCCAGCGAACACGATCACCGAAAGGAGCCACAGCGTAATCAGCGCCAGCACGAGTCGCGTGCCGACGAAACGCGCGATGCGCCACGCGCTGCCATCGTTGCGCGCGGGCGCGAGCGCTTCTGTCGCGGTGTTCATGGTCGCGGGGTCCTCCTTTTGCGCGCCGCGCGGGCGGTGCAACCCTCAGACGGATCGGCCACTCGGATCAGCCGCCCAGGGTCGCGCGATCGAGATAGAGCTGCGAGTTCGCATTGAACCGCACGCCCGCGACGTTCGCCCTCGTCACGACCAGATAGTCGTAGAAATACGGAATCACGACTGGCGTCTCATCGAGCAGCAGGTTCTGGATCTGCGCGGACAGCTTTTTCTGCGAGGCGACGTCGAGCGCCGCCACGAACTCGGCGACCAGCTTGTCGTATTGCGGATTCTTGAAGTGCGCGGCATTCCACGTGCCGCCGCTTTCGAGCGGCGCATTGAGAAACACGTTCGGCACGCCGCGATGGCCGTAGTCGGTGATGCCGAGCGGCGAGTCGAGCCAGTCCGACTTGCCGAACGTGCCCGCGCCGTAATACAGCTCCTGGCTTTCCACCTTCAGCGAGATTTTCACGCCGATCGCCTTCGCCGCATTCTGGATTACGACGGCGAGGTCGGGAATCTCCATGTATTTTTCGGTCGTCAGCGTGATCTCGAAGCCATTCGGCACGCCGGCCTGCGCGAGTAGCTGCTTCGCCTTCGCGACATCGATCTTGCGCTGCGGCACCGACAGGTCGCTCGACGTGAACACCGGTGCGAACGGGCTGTCGTTTCCAAGCGCGGCGCGCCCCCGGAACAGGCCCTTGACCATGATCTCGCGGTCGATGGCGAGCGCAAGCGCCTGACGCACGCGCTTGTCCTTGAACGGGCCCATGTCGTTGCGCATGTGCATCTGCCGATGCGCGCTCGACTTCACGCCGAGCACCTTGAACTCGCGGTTGTTCAGCACGGACAGGCCGCCCTGGACGGTGAAGTCGCCCATCACGTCGGCCTGGCGGCCTTGCAACGCGAGCAGTTGCGCCTGCTGGTCGGCGTAGAACGCGAAGGTCACGCGATCGGGCAGCGCCTTCTCGCCCCAGTAGTCCGGATTGCGCACGAACGACGCGCCGACCTTCGGCGTGTACCTCTCGAACTTGAGCGGCCCCGTGCCGATGAACGATTTCTCGTAGCTGCCCGAAAAGTTCGCGGGCAGGATCACGGCGTTGAAATTGTCGGAGGAAACGTAGAACGGGAAGTTGCCGTTCGGCGCATCGAGATGGAATTCGACGGTGAGCGCGTCGATGGCCTTGACCGAATCCTTCGACAAAACGCCCTTCAGCACCGAGAGTGCCGCCGAGCCGCTGCCGGGGTCGGCCAGGCGGTTGAAGGTCGCGGCCACGTCCTTCGCGGTCATCTTCTGGCCGTCGTGAAACCTGACGTTGTCGCGCAGCTTGAAGGTCCACACGTCGCCCTTGTCGTTCGACTTCCACGACAGCGCGAGCGCGGGCCGGAGCGTGAGCTTCTCGCCGTCGTCGTCGATCAGGAATTCGCCGGTCTGGTTGATGAGCGCGAGGCCGGCGGCGTCGGTAACGGTGAGCGGATCGACCGCGCCCGCGGGCGTCAGGTGCGCGACGCGGATCGTGCCGCCCGGCTTGCCCGCGCCCTGCGCGCGGGCGCGCGGCGTGCCGATTACACCGTCCAGGTCGATTACGCCGCCCAGCGCGAGCGCGAGTCCGAGCATGCTCGCGTGCCGCAGCAGTTCGCGCCGCGTGAGCCGGCCGGCCTTGAATTCGTCGATGGCGTGGTTGCCGAGTTCGCCCGCGGATGCTCTCGAAACGTCGAGGGCGCGGTCGAAGGCCTGATCGTGGTCGGTCGATGTCTTCATCAGTGGGCGTTCCGTTCCGTATGTTGTAATTGTTGCGGGCGGCGCGATACGACGCGCTGCCGGTCCACCTGCAGTCCGATGATGGCCCGGCTTGCCGAGCCTGATAAGGCCTCGTCAGTTTAGCCGGGCAGAATTCGTTTTCGACGCGACCTGGCGTATTCGCTTCGCGCCGGCTCAAGCAGCGACGTTTAGCAAGTCCTGCGCCGCATTTGCTGCTTCAGTGTTCGTGCGGGTGCTTGTGGATCGGATCGACCCAGAAAACCTCTTCCGGTTTTTCCACCGCATCGATATTCAGGTTCACCACCACAGCCTCATTGTCGCTGCGCACGAGCACGCATTCGAGCGGCTCGTCGGTGCGCGCGTTGATCTCCTGATGCGGCACGTACGGCGGCACGAAGATGAAATCGCCGGGGCCGGCCTCGGCCGTGAATTCCAGATGCTCGCCCCAGCGCATGCGCGCGTGGCCGCGCACGACGTAGATCACGCTTTCCAGCGCGCCGTGATGGTGCGCGCCGGTCTTGGCATTCGGATGGATCGTCACGGTGCCGGCCCAGATCTTCTGTGCCCCGACACGCGCCGCGTTGATCGCGGCCGCCCGGTTCATGCCGGGCGTCTGCGGCGTATTGGTATCGAGCTGGCCGGCGCGGATCACCTTCACGCCGTGTTCGCGCCAGTCGATCTTCGGTTCGTCGCTCATCGTCGTCTCCGGTCATTGTCAAGGTGAGGCGCGCGGATAAAAAAAGTCCGTTGCGGCCACACGTGAAGCACGGGCATACAACGGACTCGTAACAGCGATGCGGCTTACTTCGACTTCGAATTCACAATGCCTTCGGCGACGTTCGACGGCGTTTCCGCATAGTGCTTGAACTCCATCGTATAGGTCGCGCGGCCCTGCGACAGCGAGCGCAGCGTAGTCGAATAGCCGAACATTTCCGCGAGCGGCACCTCAGCGCGCACGAGCTTGCCGCCGCCGCCCGCGATGTCCTCCATGCCCTGCACGATGCCGCGCCGCCCCGACAGGTCGCCCATCACGTTGCCCATGAACTCCTCGGGCGTTTCGACTTCGACCGCCATCATCGGTTCGAGCAGCACGGGTTTCGCCTTGCGCATGCCGTCCTTGAACGCAATCGATCCGGCCATGCGGAACGCGTTTTCGTTCGAATCGACGTCGTGGTAGGAACCGAAGGTCAGCGTGACCTTCACGTCGACGACCGGATAGCCCGCGAGCACGCCCGCCTTCAGCGTTTCCTGAATACCTTTGTCGACAGCCGGGATGAATTCGCGCGGCACGACGCCACCCTTGATTGCATCGACGAATTCATAGCCGCCGCCCGGCTTCTGCGGCTCCATCTTGATGACGACATGACCGTATTGCCCGCGTCCGCCCGACTGCTTGACGAACTTGCCTTCGACATCTTCGATCGGCACGCGGATGGTCTCGCGATACGCGACCTGCGGCTTGCCGACGGTCGCCTCGACGTTGAATTCGCGCTTCATCCGGTCGACGAGAATTTCGAGGTGCAACTCTCCCATGCCCGAGATGATGGTCTGGCCGGATTCCTCGTCGGTCTGCACGCGAAACGACGGATCTTCCTGCGCGAGCCGGTTGAGCGCGATGCCCATCTTTTCCTGGTCGGCCTTCGTCTTCGGCTCGACGGCCTGCGAGATCACCGGCTCCGGAAAGATCATCTTTTCGAGGATGATCACGTGATTCGGATCGCAGAGCGTGTCGCCGGTGGTCGCTTCCTTCAGGCCGACGGCGGCGGCGATGTCGCCTGCGTACACCTCCTTGATTTCCTTGCGCTCGTTGGCGTGCATCTGAAGAATCCGCCCGAGCCGCTCCTTCTTCTCCTTCACGGCGTTGTAGACGGTATCACCCGAATTCACGACGCCCGAATACACGCGGAAAAAGATCAGTTGCCCGACGAACGGGTCCGTCATGATCTTGAACGCGAGCGCGGAGAACGGCTCGTCGTCGGTCGGATGGCGTTCCGCTTCCTTGTCGTACTCATCGTGGCCGAGGATGGCGGGCACGTCGACCGGTGAAGGCAGGTAGTCAATTACTGCATCGAGCATTGCCTGCACGCCCTTGTTCTTGAACGCGCTGCCGCAGAGCATCGGCACGATCTCGTTCGCGATCGTGCGCTGGCGGATGCCGCTCTTGATCTCTTCCTCGGTCAGTTCTTCGCCGCCCAGGTACTTCTCAAGATAGGCTTCGTTCGCTTCGGCGGCGGCCTCGATCATCTTGTCGCGCCATTCCTGCGCGGTGGCGAGCAGGTTCGCCGGAATCTCCTGATACTCGAACAGCACGCCCTGGCTCGCTTCGTCCCAGATGATTGCCTTCATCTTCACGAGGTCGATCACGCCCCGGAAGTTGTCTTCCGCGCCGACGGGAATCTGCAGCGGCACGGCGACCCCCTTCAGACGGTCGCCGATCTGGCGCTGCACGCGGAAAAAGTCGGCGCCGACGCGGTCCATCTTGTTGACGAACGCGATGCGCGGCACCTTGTACTTGTTGGCCTGGCGCCAGACGGTTTCCGATTGCGGCTGTACGCCGCCGACCGAGTCGTAGACCATGCACGCGCCATCGAGCACGCGCATCGAGCGCTCGACCTCGATGGTGAAGTCGACGTGCCCGGGGGTGTCGATGATGTTGATCCGGTGCTCCGGATAGTTGCCGGCCATGCCTTTCCAGAAGGCCGTCGTAGCAGCCGACGTGATCGTGATGCCGCGCTCCTGCTCCTGCTCCATCCAGTCCATCGTGGCCGCGCCGTTGTGAACCTCGCCGATCTTGTGGTTCACACCGGTGTAGAAAAGAATGCGTTCGGTGGTGGTGGTCTTGCCGGCATCGATGTGAGCGCTGATGCCAATGTTCCGATAGCGCTCGATGGGAGTCTTGCGGGGCACTTGAACCTCCTGTGGATGGGTCGAGCGGATGGCGAACTAACCCTGAAGCGGCGAAAGGCAGGCTGATGCCGCCATCGCGCGCGGCCGGGAAAGCGCCGGACAGCGTCTCGCTGGTCTATTAGGATAGCGCTTCGACACGCTTCTTGCAGGATTCCTGCCAGGCGCGGGCAGGCGCCGGAAGCCGGGGCGCGCGATGCCGCGGGCGAAAAAAAACCGGCGCGTCACATGGACGTGCCGGCTCGGCGGATTGCGCTCGCGCAGGGCTGCTGCGACAGGGCTATTGCGCGGCTGGAAGCCCCTGAATCTTCATGCCCGGCTTGATGCCTTTCGACGTGAACCAGCCCTTGCTCATCTCGAGCGCATAGACGCCGTTGTTGCGCGGACAGTGGTTGTCGGTCGTCTCGGCCTGCATTTCGTCGATGTCGGTGATCGTGCCGTCGCCGCGAATGAACGCGATCGACAGCGGGATCAGCGTGTTCTTCATCCAGAAGCAATGCACGGCGGTTTCGTTGAAGACGAAGAGCATGCCCTCGTTGGGCGCGAGCTTGGTGCGATACATGAGGCCCTGCTCGCGGTCGGCGTCGTTTGCCGCGACCGCTGCGTCGATCACGAACATGCCGGCCGTGAGTCGCGCGCGCGGGAATTCGGCCGGCTGCTTCGCGCCCGGAGGCAGTTGCTGCGCATGAACCGTGGAGATCGCCGCGATTGGCAGAAGGAGCGCCACGGCGAGCGCGCGCAGGCGACGGCCGAAACCGGATTGGCGAAGCGAAGCGAGCGGATTGAACGAAGGGAGCGGATTGAATGAGCGCAGCGAAAGACGCACGACGAAACTCCTTGGAAGCCTGAGTAGCAGAAAAGAACGGGGAAAAGCCGCAAAAGCCGAAATGACCCGCGCATGTTACTCGATGCATCTGCAAAAGAAAAAGGCAGAGTGCCCTGGGGGCAATCTGCCTTTTAAACGCCATGACAACGGCTGTACTGCTATGTCTGTACTGCTGTTTTCCTGGCTTCGCTATAAAGCGAGTTACAACAAACTTACTGCGATGCGCCCGTAGCAGCGGCCGGTGCTGCTTGAGCCGACGAAGCTGCCTTCTTGTGCGACGACTTGTGCGACGTCTTCTTGTGGTGGGTCGACTTGTGGGCCGTCGAAGCCGCTGCCGGTGCTGCCGGAGCCGTTGCGTCCGAAGCTTGTGCGAATGCAGCCGTTGCGAACAGGCCAGCGACGAGAGCAGCGATCAGTTTGTTCATCTGTGAATCCTCAGCTTTAGTAAATTAACCAAACGACCCGGTTATTGGAGTCATGTCGGTAAACGAGCCATCCACCTTTCGGTTGACAGTGATATCGATAAATAAACCGATATTTCTGCGAGCGCTAAAACCTTACAAAAAGCCTGTGAAAAGCAGGTGTTTGATGCGGTCATTCGCTAATGCCGGATAGCTTTGCAAGGCATCTGCGACCACTAACGCAGGGTGGCTGAAGTCGGTTGACGAAAATCTTTTTTGATATTGCGGGTCGATTGAAATCGCTTGGTGTGCCGTGCATTAACGCTTTTTCGTGACAGCATGTTTAAGCAGGGCGAGATTCACGCGATGCCGTTCCACGGTGCGCGCGGCGGCAACTCCGTCGATTCCCCTGGTGCGAGTCCGAGCGCGAACACATCGAGCGCGCCGATGCCGACGCGCACGAGCCGCAGCGTCGGATAGCCGACCGCCGCCGTCATGCGCCGGACTTGGCGATTCTTGCCCTCGGTGATCGAGAGTTCGATCCACGTCGTCGGGATCGCCGCGCGATAGCGGATCGGCGGCGTGCGTGGCCAGAGTTGCTCGCCGGTGCTCGCTGAATCGACGAACGCCACCTGACATGGGCGCGTGACGTAGTCCCCCAGATCGACGCCCTTTGCGAGCCGCGCGAGCGCCGCTTCATCAGGCGCGCCTTCCACTTGCGCCCAATAGTGCTTGACGAGCTTGTGACGCGGCTCGGCGATGCGCGTCTGCAAGGCGCCGTCGTCGGTGAGGAGCAGGAGGCCTTCGCTGTCGGCGTCGAGTCGGCCCGCGGGATAGACGCCCGGCGTTTTCACCCAGTCTCCAAGCGACGGGCGCGTCTCGTGCGCGGAAAACTGACAGATCGTGCCGAACGGCTTGTTGAGGGCGATGAGCGACATGGCTGGATTGAGAAAAATCGGGAAGAGGGCGCCGGGCCTTGATCCGCGCGGCTTCGGGCTTGCCTGGGGCTAGTCCGCGCGCTGGCGGTTGGCGGCATATTAATGCATAATCCGAATCTGCAACTTGTAGGTCTTATATAAGACATATGAGTCGAGCGCGGTTCCGTCGGCGTGACGGTGCGCGCGCTTTGGCCGCTCCCGGCGCTACGCGGCCGCCTGCCCCAGTGGGCTAGAATATTATTCTGGCTGCCCGGCCGGCCACGGGCGCGCGGCGACGCTCGCCGGGCCACGCAGACCCATGCATCGTCGCAATCTGCTTCAGCTAGCTTTCAACCAGCCCAGCCTTCTTTGGAGTCGACCATGCCGTATCAGCACATCAAGGTTCCGACGGGCGGTGACAAGATCACCGTCAACGCGGATTACTCCCTCAACGTGTCCGACCAGCCGATCATTCCGTACATCGAAGGCGACGGCACAGGCGTCGACATCACCCCGGTGATGATCAAGGTCGTCGATGCAGCGGTCGAGAAGGCGTACGGCGGCAAGAAGAAGATCCACTGGATGGAGATCTACGCGGGCGAAAAGGCGACCAAGGTATACGGTCCGGACGTCTGGCTGCCGGACGAAACGCTCGACGTAGTGAAGGAATACATCGTCTCGATCAAGGGTCCGCTCACGACGCCCGTCGGTGGCGGCATCCGCTCGCTCAACGTGGCGCTGCGCCAGCAACTGGACCTGTACGTCTGCCTGCGGCCGGTGCAGTACTTCAAGGGTGTGCCCTCGCCGGTGCGCGCGCCCGAGAAGATCAACATGATCATCTTCCGCGAGAATTCCGAAGACATCTATGCCGGTATCGAGTGGGCGGCGCAGTCGGAGGAAGCGAAGAAGGTCATTAAGTTCCTGCGCGAGGAAATGGGCGTGAAGAAGATCCGCTTTCCGGAGACATCGGGCATCGGCATCAAGCCCGTTTCGAAGGAAGGCACGCAGCGGCTCGTGCGCAAGGCGATCCAGTACGCGATCGACAACGACCGTCGCACGGTCACGCTCGTGCACAAGGGCAACATCATGAAGTTTACGGAAGGTGCGTTCCGCGACTACGGCTATGAACTCGCGCAGCAGGAGTTCGGCGCGGAACTCATCGATGGCGGTCCGTGGATGAAGTTCAAGAACCCGAAAACGGGCAATGACATCGTCGTAAAGGACGTGATCGCCGATGCGTTCCTGCAGCAGATCCTGCTGCGTCCGGCGGAGTACGACGTGATCGCCACGCTCAACCTGAACGGCGACTACGTTTCCGACGCGCTGGCGGCACAGGTTGGCGGCATCGGCATTGCGCCGGGCGCGAATCTGTCGGATTCGGTCGCGATGTTCGAAGCGACGCACGGCACCGCCCCGAAGTACGCGGGCAAGGACTACGTGAATCCGGGCTCGGAGATTCTGTCGGCGGAGATGATGCTGCGTCACATGGGCTGGACCGAAGCGGCGGATGTGATCATCAGTTCGATGGAGAAGTCGATCCTGTCGAAGCGCGTGACGTATGACTTCGCACGGCTGATGGAAGGCGCGACGCAGGTCTCGTGCTCCGGGTTCGGGCAGGTGATGATCGAAAATATGTAAACGCGAATTCCTCTAAAGGAATCGATGACCCCGGCTGGCATGGAATTGTCGCCGGGGTTTTTTATGACCTATGGGTTTTAATGCGGTGCGGTTTCGAGAACCATTAAGAACAAATCCTGTTTTCTACGTCGTGGATAGAATTGTGCGACGAACGATTGATTATTGTCATCGCTCATCGTTTCAACAATAGTCCACGGCCTTTGAAGAGGAAGTGTCGTGGAAAATCAAGTACGGGCCGTTGCCGCTCCTCCGATTCGATCCCGCTGTAGGCGAAATGGCGCGAACGCTTTGCGTTCTTCGAAGCGCATGGCGGGCCGCGAGACCCGCCGTTCAAGCCTGCGCTGAAGGCGCTGCCGTCCGGCGAGCGCATGCTCGTCCCGAAGAACTTTCCCGCGTTCTTCCGGGGTCCGATCTATTTCTTTGCGACAGGCATGTGGAGAAGAGGGCTCACGCTATTGGGCTGCTCGTTTTGGCGGCGTTCGTGGCGATTGCCGGCGAGGCGACTTTCTACAGCGGTACGGGCAATGTCTCGGGGCTCGTGATCGCTGTGATGAGCGGGATCAGCGAGAATTATTCGCACGATTTCAAATGGTAAAGGGAAATAACGGCGGGGATTTTTTCGAAGATCCGCGGCTCGTTTAAAGGGGCTTGTCGAGTTGAGGCAATCGTGAATCGGTCATTTTTGCCGGGTTGACGTGACACGCGCGAGGCTCGAGCGCCGCTGGATTCCGCCGCTCGTCGCGCTGATGCTCGCCAAGGCTGCCGCTAACGCCGCAACAGCCATGCTCGGCGACCGTATTGCGATCGAGTTTTCGGGCATCCCGCATGCCGTGGGTGGGCGTTTCGAACTTCGCGTTCCCGCCGGCAGCGGTCGGGAAAAAGCCCTGTTTGCCGCAGGCGAAATCGACCTTCCGCGGTGGATGCATTTCATGCTCCGCCGCGCGTCGACCTGCTCGCGTCCGACGCGGCGATGCAGACCGCACCGGCGTAGCGGTCCTCATCTGCCGCCGCCGTCGCGCCTGCACGTCACAGCACCCTGAAACCAAAAAACCCGGCACGAGGCCGGGTTCAGCAGGCAATAAAGTGCGATCGAACGGTCAGGCCGCGTCCTGAATATTCGAAGCCTGTTTGCCCTTCGGTCCCTGGACGATCTCGAAGCTGACCTTCTGGCCTTCCTTGAGCGTCTTGAAACCGTTCATCTGTATAGCCGAGAAATGTGCGAACAGATCCTCGCCGCCTTCGTCGGGCGTGATGAATCCGTAGCCTTTCGCGTCATTGAACCATTTGACCGTACCAGTTGACATACCTACTTCCCCTCTAACTCTCGTCGCTACCACGAGCACGCTCGAAAAGCTCAGCGGCCACTATGTGAACCGTGCCCTCCTCACTAGCTCACCTCGGCATTTTTTCGCCTGTATGGCCTTCGGAAAAAAGTGCCAGTTTGATTGTTGAATCTCTTAAATCAGGTGTCAAGAAAATTTTGAGATGGTCGATAAGCCCGTTGTAAAGAGCACATTCGTAGGGTTATTCCTGCTTTCCGTGTGTGCGGCCGCGCAAGCAAGGCATCTTGAAAAGTCGCATAATCGTCTCACTTGAGTGGTACTCGCGAGGCGCGCCCTGCAGTCAGTTTTTTTTGAAGCTGTGCGATACTGGATTCATAGAAGGTTCAAGCGGGCTGGCGCGCAGACGGCGCCGGCTGAATTCAGGCAGGATGGGCTCGATGCGGGCATCCGTGGTGCCAGTTTTCCGACCGGACGGTTGGCGTTATCGGCGGCATTGCGGGCCTGTCCGAGTTGTTTAGAATGGGTGTATGGCGATCAATCCCAACAAGCAGGACGGCACGGTACTGGAGCGGCAGGAGCAAAAGCTCAAGCAGCCTGCGATGTACAAGGTGGTGCTGCTGAATGACGACTTCACGCCGATGGAATTCGTCGTGATGGTCGTGCAGGAATATTTCAACAAGGATCGTGAGACTGCGACGCAAATCATGCTGAAGGTTCATCGCGAGGGCAGGGGAGTTTGTGGGGTCTACACGCGGGACATTGCGTCGACCAAAGTTGAGCAAGTCGTTAGCCATGCACGGCAAGCGGGGCATCCGCTGCAGTGTGTGATGGAGGAAGCATGATTGCCCAGGAACTGGAAGTCAGTCTGCACATGGCGTTTATGGAAGCACGTCAGGCGCGGCACGAGTTCATTACGGTCGAGCATCTTTTACTGGCCTTGTTGGACAACCCGACCGCGGCTGAAGTGTTGCGCGCGTGCGCAGCAAACATAGAAGATTTGCGTCAGAACCTGCGCAATTTCATTCATGACAACACGCCGACCGTGCCCGGCACGGACGACGTCGATACCCAGCCGACGCTTGGTTTCCAGCGCGTGATTCAGCGCGCGATCATGCACGTGCAGTCGACGTCGAATGGCAAGAAGGAAGTGACCGGTGCGAACGTGCTGGTCGCGATCTTCGGGGAGAAAGACTCGCACGCCGTCTACTACCTGCAGCAGCAGGGCGTGACGCGGCTCGACGTCGTGAATTTCATTTCGCACGGCATCGCGAAGACGAACAGTGGGGACGCCGCGAAGGCGAGCAGCGAGGCAAATCCGGAAACGGACGACGCCGCCGCGCAAAAGGAAACGCCGCTTGCGCAGTTCACGCAGAACCTGAACCAACTCGCGAAGGACGGCAAGATCGATCCGCTGATCGGCCGCGAGTCGGAAGTCGAGCGCGTGGTGCAGGTGCTTTGCCGTCGTCGCAAGAACAATCCGCTGCTCGTCGGCGAAGCCGGCGTCGGCAAGACGGCGATCGCGGAAGGCCTCGCCTGGCGCATCACGCGCGGCGAAGTACCGGACATTCTTGCCGATGCGCAGGTCTACTCGCTCGATATGGGCGCATTGCTCGCGGGCACGAAATATCGCGGCGACTTCGAGCAGCGTCTGAAGACGGTGCTGAAGGAACTGAAGGAGCGTCCGCACGCCATTCTGTTCATCGACGAAATCCACACGCTGATCGGCGCGGGCGCGGCATCGGGCGGTACGCTCGACGCGTCGAACCTGCTGAAGCCGGCGTTGTCGTCGGGGCAGCTGAAGTGCATCGGCGCGACCACGTTCACGGAATATCGCGGCATCTTCGAGAAGGACGCGGCCTTGTCGCGGCGCTTCCAGAAGGTCGACGTGACCGAGCCGACCGTCGAGCAGACCGTTGCGATCCTGCGCGGCCTTAAGACGCGTTTCGAAGAGCACCACGGCGTAAAGTATTCGTCGGGCGCGCTTTCGGCTGCGGCTGAACTGTCGGCGCGCTTCATCACTGACCGTCATCTGCCCGACAAGGCGATTGACGTGATCGACGAAGCGGGCGCGGCGCAGCGCATTCTGCCGAAGTCGAAGCAGAAGAAGACGATCGGCAAGAACGAGATCGAAGAGATCATCTCGAAGATCGCGCGCGTGCCGCCGCAAAGCGTCTCGCAGGACGACCGCAGCAAGCTGCAAACGCTCGATCGCGACCTGAAGAGCGTCGTGTTCGGGCAGGATCCGGCCATCGACGCGCTTTCGGCTTCGATCAAGATGGCGCGTGCCGGTCTCGGCAAGACGGACAAGCCTATCGGCGCGTTCCTCTTCTCGGGTCCGACGGGCGTCGGCAAGACGGAAGTCGCGAAGCAACTGGCGTTCACGCTCGGTATCGAACTGCTGCGCTTCGACATGTCCGAGTATATGGAGCGTCACGCGGTGAGCCGGCTGATCGGCGCGCCGCCGGGCTACGTCGGATTCGATCAGGGCGGTTTGCTGACCGAAGCCGTCACGAAGAAGCCGCATTGCGTGCTGTTGCTCGACGAAATCGAGAAAGCGCATCCGGACATCTACAACGTGCTCCTGCAGGTGATGGATCACGGCACGCTGACGGACAACAACGGCCGCAAAGCGGATTTCCGCAACGTCATCATCATCATGACGACGAACGCGGGCGCCGAAGCGATGAACAAGTCCGTGATCGGTTTCACGAATCGCCGCGAAACCGGCGACGAAATGGCCGATATCAAGCGCATGTTCACGCCGGAGTTCCGCAACCGCCTCGACGCGATCATCAGCTTCCGCTCGCTGGATGAAGAAATCATCATGCGCGTGGTCGACAAGTTCCTGATGCAGCTGGAAGATCAACTGCACGAGAAGAAAGTCGACGCGCTCTTCACCGACGCGCTGCGCAAGCACCTGGCCAAGCACGGTTTCGACCCGCTGATGGGCGCGCGGCCGATGCAGCGCCTGATCCAGGACACGATCCGCCGGGCGCTCGCCGACGAATTGCTGTTCGGCAAGCTGCTTTCGGGCGGACGCGTGACGGTCGACGTGGACGAGAACGACAAGGTGTTGCTGACGTTCGATGAAAACCCGGTCCCGCGCAATCCGAATCCGGAAGCGGTCGAGGTCGAGTGACGAAGTATCGCGGCGCGCCTTGACGGCGCGTCGAAATGACAAAACGGCGCGGATTTTTATCCGCGCCGTTTTTTTTTGCGTTGACTCAGTGCTTGCCGGTGCTTCCAAAACCGCCCGCGCCGCGATCGCTCGCCTCGAAGTCACCGACGATGTTGAGCTCGGCCTGCACGACCGGCACGATCACCATCTGCGCGAGACGCTCCATCGGATTGAGCGTGAAGGCCGTGTCGCCGCGATTCCACGTCGAGATCATCAGCTGGCCCTGGTAATCCGAGTCGATCAGGCCGACGAGGTTGCCGAGCACGACGCCATACTTGTGGCCGAGACCCGAGCGCGGCAGGATCATCGCGGCATAGCCGGGATCGCCGAGATGGATCGCGAGGCCCGTCGGCACCAGCGCCGTCTGGCCGGGCGCGAGGATAAGCGGCGCGTCGATACAAGCGCGCAGGTCGAGGCCCGCACTGCCGGTCGTGGCGTAGGCGGGCAGGAAGTCGCGCATGCGCGCATCGAGAATCTTGACGTCGAGTTTCATGAGTTCAGTTCGAGCGGCCGAGTTCGAACGCTTCGGCCAGGAGTTGATAGGAGCGGCTGCGCGCGCGGTAGCTTCCCGCGACAGTCAGCACGATGAGTTCGTCGGCGTCGAAACGTTGCTGCAGCGCGTGGAGCGAGTCGGTGACGCGCTCCGGCGTGCCGATGATGCTGCGGTTCTTCTCGCGCGCGATCACGTTCAGTTCGCGCTCGCCGTAATGCTGCGCGGCGCCTTGCTCGATCGACGGAATCGGCATGTTCAGGCCGTAGGCCATCTGCACGCGGCGTAAGTCCACGGCTTTTTCGAGTGCGGCCGCTTCTTCGTCGGTGTCGGCGCAGATGACGAACACGGCGGCGGCGAGATACGGCTTCGCCTCGTTACCCGGCGTGAAGCGCTCGCGATACGCCTCGGCCACGCGATGTCCATATTGCGCGTTGATGAAATGCGCAAACGCGTAACGGATGCCGAGCTGCGCCGCGAGCAGGCCGCCGAAGTCGCTGGAGCCGAGCATCCACAGTTGCGGGCGTGTATCGATTTGCGGCTGCAGGAGCACCCCGTTCGCGAGGTGATCGTCGGGCAGCGTGCCGTTGAACAGCCCGATGAGATCGGCGACTTGCTGCGGGAAGATGTCGCCGCGGTTGTAGTCGCCGGCCGCGACGGCTTGCGCGGTGCGCATGTCGCCACCGGGCGCACGGCCGACGCCGAGGTCGATGCGATTCGGAAACAGCGCTTCGAGCATCAGGAATTGCTCGGCGATCTTGAACGGACTGTAGTACGGCAGCATGATGCCGCCCGAGCCAATGCGGATGCGCTTCGTCAGACTACCGATCCGCGCGAGCATCACTTCCGGGCATGGATTCGACACGCCGGAGAGGCCGTGATGCTCGGCGCACCAGTAGCGCGTGTAGCCGAGATCGTCGGCGAGCTGGGCGAGGTCGAGCGTGGCCGCGATGGCGTCGGCTGTGCTGTGGCCGTGGATGACCGGCGTCTGGTCGAGAACGGAGAGTTTCATCATCGTGCGGAGTATGCAGAGTGTGCCGTTTGTGCCGTGCGCTCAGGACAGGATCGAGCCGCCACGCGGCGCGCGCTTTGCAATTTCGCCGATCAGCGTGCGCGCGAGCAGCTTCTTGTCGGCACGTGGCAGGCACGTCTTTCCCGATGCTTCGAAAAGCACGACCTCGTTGTCGTCGAGTCCGAACGTCAGCGGGCCGAGGTTGCCGATCAGAAGCGGCACGTTCTTGCGCACGCGCTTTTCCTCGCCATGCAGGTCGAGATCGCCGCTTTCTGCCGCAAAGCCGACGCAGTACGGCGGATTCGGAAGCTTCGCGACGGCTGCGAGGATGTCGGGATTTTCGACGAAGCTGAAGGTCGGCAACTTCTCGTCGGCCGATTTCTTGATCTTGTGCTCGCTCACGTGATCGACGCGCCAGTCGGCAACGGCCGCCACCGCGATGAAAATGTCGGTGTCGGGACTGGCGTGCATGACCGCGTCGTACATCTGCTGTGCGGTCTGCACGTCCTCGCGGTAGACGCCCCACGGCGTTTCCAGCGCGACCGGTCCCGCGACCAGATGGACGTCGGCGCCGGCCTGCGCGGCGGCGCGAGCGAGCGAGAAGCCCATCTTTCCCGACGAGCGGTTGGTGATGCCGCGCACCGGATCGAGCGGCTCGAAGGTCGGGCCGGCGGTGATCAGCACGCGCCGGCCGCGCAGGATCTTCGGCTGGAAGAACGCGCAGATGGCTTCGAACGTGGCCGTTGGCTCCAGCATGCGGCCGTCGCCGATTTCGCCGCACGCCTGCGGACCGGAATCCGGCCCGAGCACTTCGACGCCGTCGCCGCGCAGGGTTGCGACGTTGCGTTGCGTCGCGGCGTTCTGCCACATCTGGCGGTTCATCGCGGGCACGACGAGCAGCGGACAATCGCGCGCGATGCAGAGCGTCGAGAGCAGGTCGTCGCACAGGCCGTGCGCGAGTTTGGCGATGAAGTCGGTGGAGGCGGGCGCGATGACGATGGCATCGGCTTCACGCGACAGGTCGATATGCGGCATGTTGTTCGGCACGCGGGCGTCCCACTGGGACGTGTAGACCGGGCGGCCGGAGAGTGCCTGCATCGTGACGGGCGTGATGAACTGTGTGGCTGCCTCGGTCATCGCGATCTGGACGGTGGCGCCGGCCTTGGTCAAGAGACGCGTCAGTTCGGCGATCTTGTAGCAGGCGATACCGCCGGTCAGGCCTAGTAGCAGGTGCTTGCCTGCCAGTTCTGCTGTTTGGTCCACTTTGCCCTCCGGGCTGGTCTTGGTTTGGAATCTGCGGTCCGGGGCGGGCGTGGATAGCATTTGATTTCGATCCGCTTCTTCGATGGAACTTGCTTTCTTTGTGGTCTGTTAGCCCTGCCCCTGTCCGGGGCGGGACTTACTTTCTTTGCTGCTGCAAAGAAAGTAAGCAAAGAAAGCAGCTTTTTCAGGCATCAGTCACAACACGTCAACGCACGAGCATTACCGAGAGGTGCAGCGCCTAAGTGTCGCCCTCAAACATCCGCCCGGCTTGGTGCGCGCACGCACTGACGCCACTAGCAGTCCAACAAAGCGGTATGCGCTACGTGCCGTTTCGTCCGCGCTTCGCTCGGACGAGGGGCACAACCGAAAACCAGCGGATTGCATCGACCGCGAACCTAAACCGCACGACGAATGTACCTTTCGTCCAGCGAAGCGAAAACGGATGAATGACTGCTGTGCCAATCCGTTCACTGTGCGATGACACAGTGCGTGCCGCGCACCAAGCCCCTATAGTCCTTTGAGGGCGACACTTAGGCGGTATGTCCACTCAGTACTTCAAGGGCATTGCCGCTCTAAGACTGTTGCCTGAAAAAGCTGCTTTCTTTGGTTACTTTCTTTGCAGCAGCAAAGAAAGTGACTGCCGCCCCGCACAGGGGCAGTGCTAACAGACCGACGCGAAACAAGTTCCATCGAAGAAGCAGATCAAAACCAAACCACACCCGGCGACCCTACTTCGCCGTCCTGACCCGCCGCAGTTCATCGAAGACGAGCAACACCGCCCCGACGGTAATCGCACTATCCGCGAGATTGAACGCCGGCCAATGCCACGTGTTCACGTGAAAATCGAGAAAATCGATCACATGCCCATAAGCAAGGCGATCGATCACGTTACCGATCGCCCCGCCCATGATGAGCGCGAGCGCGGTGCAGAACAAACGTTGCGCCGCATGCTTCTTGAGCAGATAGCAGATCACGATTGTCGCCACGATGCCGAGTCCCGTGAACGCCCAGCGCTGCCAGCCACCCGCCGCCGCAAGAAAGCTGAACGCGGCGCCGCGGTTATAGACGAGCAGCAAATTGAAGAAGGGCGTGAGCGAATGCGGCTCGCCATAGGCAAACACACGTGCGACCGCGATCTTCGTCAACTGGTCGAAGAGAATCACGATCGCCGCGACGCCGAGCCACGGCGCAAGAGAACCACTGCTTTGTTTCGACATCGTTCTTGCCATTATGCTGCGCTCCGCGATTCGCCGGAGCCGAAGAGGTTCGAGATGCAGCGCCCGCACAAGCCCGCGTGCTCGGCGTTCGCGCCGACGTCGGCGCAGTAGTGCCAGCAGCGCTCGCACTTCAGATACTTCGATGCAATCACCTCGACGCCTTCCTCCGCTTCGCTCGCCACCTTCACGAGCGACGCAGCCGACGTGATCAGCACGAACTTCAGGTCAGCGCCGAGGCCCGCGAGCGCGTCGTAGCGCGCACCGCTCGCACGTACTTCGACTTCCGCCTGCAGCGACGAACCGATCTCGTTCGCCGTGCGCGACTCTTCGAGCGCCTTCGTCACGTCGCCGCGAGCCGAGCGCACAAGCGTCCACTTGTCGAGCAGCTCGCCCGCGTTCGGCACTTGCGGATACGCGTGGTACACCTCGGTAAAGATCGTGTCCTGGCCGGGCTTCAGCACCTTGTACGCCTCTTCCGCCGTGAACGACAGATACGGCGCGATCAGGCGCAGCAGCCCGTGCGCGATGTGAAAGAGCGCGGTCTGCGCGGCACGGCGCTCGCGCGAATCGGGCTTCGTCGTGTAGAGACGATCCTTCAGCACGTCGAGATAGAAGCCGCCCAGGTCTTCCGAGCAGAACGTCGCGAGCTTGGAGACGACCGGATGGAACTCGTACTTCTCGTAGTGCGCGAGCGCATCGTCTTGCAGGTTTTGCGCGAGCGCGATCGCATAGCGGTCGATTTCAAGCCACTCTTCGACCGGCAGCGCGTCCTTCTCGACATCGAAATCCGACAGGTTCGCGAGCAGAAAGCGCAGCGTATTGCGGATCCGCCGATACGTCTCCGTCACGCGCTTCAGGATTTCCTCGGAGATCGCGAGTTCGCCGGAATAATCGGTCGAGGCGATCCACAGGCGGATGATTTCCGCGCCAAGCCGGTTCGACACCTCATGCGGATCGACACCGTTGCCGAGCGACTTCGACATCTTGCGGCCTTCGCCGTCGACGGTGAAGCCGTGCGTCAGGAGCGCGTTGTAGGGCGGGCGGCCATCGAGCATCGATGCCGTCAGCAAGGACGAATGGAACCATCCGCGATGCTGGTCCGAGCCTTCCAGATACAGATCGGCGGGGAATTGCAACGAGTCCTTGTGCGAGCCGCGCAGCACGTGCCAGTGCGTCGTGCCGGAGTCGAACCAGACGTCGAGCGTGTCGCGGTTCTTCTCGTACATGTTGGCGTCGTCGCCGATCAGCTCACGCGGATCGAGCGTCTGCCACGCCTCGATGCCGCTCGTTTCCACACGCTTCGCCACTTCCTCCAACAGCTCCAGCGTGCGCGGATGCAGTTCGCCCGTTTCCTTGTGCACGAAGAACGCCATCGGCACGCCCCACTGGCGCTGGCGCGAGAGCGTCCAGTCCGGCCGGTTCGCGATCATGCTGTAGAGACGCTGCTTGCCCCACGACGGATAGAACGCCGTCGCCTCGATGCCTTCGAGCGCCGTTTCGCGCAGCGTCTTCGCGCTGTCGTGCGGCTTCACGTCCATGCCAGCGAACCATTGCGACGTCGCGCGATAGATGATCGGCGTCTTGTGGCGCCAGCAGTGCATGTAGCTGTGCGTGTACTTTTCCGACTTGAGCAGCGACTTCGCGCCCGCGAGCGCCTCGACGATCTGCGGATTCGCCTTCCAGATCGAGAGCCCGCCGAAGAGCGGCAGCGATTCGATGTAGCGGCCGTCGCCCATCACCGGGTTGATGATGTCGGAGTCGGCCATGCCGTGCGCCTTGCACGACACGAAGTCTTCCACGCCATACGCCGGCGACGAGTGCACGATGCCGGTGCCGCTTTCGGTCGTCACGTAGTCGCCGAGATAGACGGGCGCCGTGCGCTTGTAGCCCGGATGCGCGGACGCGAGCGGATGATGGAAGCGCAGGTTCGCGAGCTTCTCGCCCTTCGCGGTCGCGAGCGTCGTTCCGGACAGGTCGTAGTTCTTCAGGCACTCCTCGACGCGCTCTTCGGCGAGGATCAGCAAGCCCTTCGACGTATCGACGAGGCTGTACACAATCTCCGGATGCACGTTCAGCGCCTGGTTCGCGGGGATGGTCCAGGGCGTCGTCGTCCAGATCACGATGCCGCCTTCCGCCTTCGGCAGCGACGCGAGCCCGAACGCCTGCGCGGTCTTTTCCGGTTCGGCGAAGGCGAACATCACGTCGATGGTCGGATCGGTCTTGTCCTTGTACTCGACTTCCGCTTCCGCGAGCGCCGAGCCGCAGTCGAAGCACCAGTTGACCGGCTTCAGGCCGCGGAACACATAGCCCTTTTCGAGAATCTTCGCGAGCGCGCGGATCTCACCGGCCTCGTTCGCGAAGTTCATTGTCTTGTACGGGTTGTCCCAGTCGCCGAGCACGCCGAGACGCCGGAAGCCCGCCTTCTGCTTCTCGATCTGCTCGCTCGCGTAGGCGCGCGCCTTCTGCATGACTTCGGCGGCCGGCAGCGACTTGCCGAACTGCTTTTCGATCTGGATCTCGATCGGCATGCCGTGGCAGTCCCAGCCCGGCACGTAGACCGCGTCGAAGCCCGCGAGATTGCGCGCCTTGACGATCATGTCCTTCAGGATCTTGTTGACCGCGTGGCCGAGGTGGATGTCACCGTTCGCATACGGCGGGCCGTCGTGCAGGATGAACTTGTCGCGGCCCTTGCTCGCCGCGCGGATCTTCTCGTAGATCTTGTTCTCCTGCCATTCCTTCACCCATGCCGGTTCGCGCTTGGGCAGGTCGCCGCGCATCGGGAACGGGGTGTCGAGAAGGTTGACCGGGTATTTCGACTGCGGCTTGGCGTCGGACTTCGAAGAGGCTTTCTTGTCGCTCATGGATGACTCAGTGTGAATGCTGTGGGGCGGCGCCGGGTCGCTTCAATGATCTGGTTGGGCGCGCCGTGGATCGGCTAGGCGAGGCAGCGGGCGGCGCGCCAAAACCTCGCGCCGCGCGCTCACCTAATTCGGTCGGTCGCCGATGTGGCGAAGCCGCTTGCGCTGCCCGTCGTGCCGGAACCCGTGGGCGCGCTCAGTTGGCCGTCCGGATCGCCGGGCCGGCCGCCGCTCGTCGCGAAATATTCGCGCGCATTGGCGACGTCGCGCGCGATCGCGGCCGTCAGCGTTTCGAGGTCGATGTACTTCTCCTCGTCGCGCAGTTTCTTCAGGAATTCGACGCGCACGAGCTTGCCGTAGGCGTCGCCGTGCCAGTCGAGCAGGTGGACTTCGAGCAGCACGCGGCCCGAATCGTCGACGGTCGGACGCAGGCCGAGGCTCGCGACCGCCGGCAGCGGCTCGGGCGCAAGCCCATGCACGCGCACGATGAAGATGCCCGCCGCCGCCGGCCGTTTGTGGGCGATCGGCAGGTTCAGCGTTGGAAAGCCGAGATCGCGGCCGAGCTTCGCGCCATGCACGACGTGCCCGCTGATCACGTATGGACGGCCGAGCGCGACATGCGCGGCGTCGAGATCGCCCGCGACGAGCGACGCCCGCACCGACGACGACGAGATCCGCGCGCCGTTCGGATGCGCGACGGTCGCCATCTGCTCGACTTCGAAGCCGTGCTGCTCGCCCGCCGCCTTGAGCGACGCGAAGTCGCCGGCGCGCTTGGCGCCGTAGCGGAAGTCGTCGCCGATCATGACCCAGCGCGCGTGCAGGCCGTTCACGATGATGTTCTCGACAAACGTGTCCGGCGACTGCCCGGCAAACGTGCGGTTGAAATGCTCGACCACCACGCGGTCGACGCCGTTCGTGCGCAGCGCTTCCAGCTTGTCGCGCAGCATCGCGATGCGCGGCGGCGCGCCCGCCGGGTTGAAGAACTCGCGGGGATGCGGCTCGAAGGTCATCACGCAGACCGGCAGGCCCCGCGCGTCGGCGGCGGCCCGCACGCGCGCGAGCAGCGCCTGGTGGCCGCGGTGGACACCGTCGAAGTTGCCGATGGTAAGTGCGCAGGGCGCCCGGCTCTCGGCATTGGGTAGGCCGCGAAAGACTCTCACGATGGCGGATGGTCGGTGGTTGGGCTCTTTGGGCTGATCTTCGCCGCCGCGCCGGGACCGAGGCTCGGGCGAATGCAGCAAAGCGTTCGATTATAAACGCTCACACGGATGCACGGCGCCGGCGCCCCGTTTTGGCACGGTTTTCGCAGCGCCGAATGATAAAATCCGCGGATGAAAAAAATCGTCATTCTGATTTCCGGGCGAGGAACCAACATGGAAGCCGTCGTGCGCGCCGCTGCGCGCGAAGGCTGGCCGGCCGAGGTTCGCGCCGTCGTATCGAACCGGCCGGACGCCGCCGGCCTCGGTTTCGCCGCCGCCAACGACATCGAGACCGCGGTCGTCGATCATCGCCAGTATGCTGACCGCGCGGCTTTCGATCGCGCGCTCGCCGCCGCCATCGACCAGTTTGCGCCCGATCTGGTCGTCCTTGCAGGCTTCATGCGCGTCCTGACGGACGGTTTCGTCAACCACTACGCCGGGCGCATGCTGAACATCCATCCGTCGCTTTTGCCGTGCTTTCCGGGCTTGCGGACGCACCAGCAGGCGCTCGACGCCGGCGTGCGCGTGCACGGCGCGAGCGTCCATTTCGTGACGCCGACGCTCGATCACGGGCCGGTCGTGGCGCAAGCCGCCGTGCCGGTGATGGCCGGCGACGACGCGGCCGCACTGGCCAAGCGCGTGCTCGCCGCCGAACACGTCATTTACCCGCGTGCGGTGCGCTGGTTCGTCGAAGGGCGTCTCGCCATCGACGGCGAGCGCGTCGTGCTCACGCCACCGGAGCCGCAGTGGCTCTTTGCCGACATTGCCGGGGAGGGCGTATGAGGCTGCACGGATTTCTGATTGGACAAACCGAAACACTGATCGCAGACGTACTGCGGTTTTCCGGCCCGGCCGATGCCGCCACCAGCCGCTTTTTCCGCGCGCATCCGAAGCTCGGACACAACGAGCGCGGCGTGATCGCGGAAGCGGTGTTCGCGGTGCTGCGCCGGAAAATGGAGTTTTCGCACCTCGCCGAGAGCGGCAGCGGCAATCAGGCGCGGCGTCTCGCGCTGCTCGGCCTCATGCAGACGGCCGGACTTTCGGCGCTCAAGCCGTTCATCTCCGCCGACGAGCACCAGTGGCTCACGCAAGTCTCGAAGATCGATCCGGCGAGCCTGCCGGTGCGCGTGCGCACGAACCTGCCGCAGTGGATCCACGATGCGCTCGCGAAGCGTTTCGATGCCGAGGAACTCGCGCAGCTTGCCGCCGCGCTGAATTACCCGGCGCCGCTCGACTTGCGCGCGAACCCGATCAAGGCGACCCGCGACGCGGTCGTCAAGGCGCTGACCGAAGCCGGCATCGACGCGGGCGAAATGCCGTTCGCGCCGTTCGGCGTGCGCGTCGACGGGAAGCCCGCGCTCACGCGCCTGCCCGCGTTCCAGGAAGGCTGGATCGAGGTGCAGGACGAGGGGAGCCAGTTGCTCTGTTCGCTCGTGGCGCCCAAGCGCGGCGAGATGATCGTCGACTTTTGCGCGGGCGCAGGCGGCAAGACGCTCGCACTCGGCGCGATGATGCGCTCGACCGGCCGCCTCTACGCGTTCGACGTCTCCGACCGGCGTCTCGCGAAGCTCAAGCCGCGTCTGGCGAGGAGCGGGCTGTCGAATGTGAATCCGGTCCTGATCGACAGCGAGCACGACGCCAAGATCAAGCGCCTGGCCGGCAAGATCGACCGCGTGCTCGTCGATGCGCCGTGCTCCGGCCTCGGCACGCTGCGCCGCAATCCCGACCTGAAATGGCGGCAATCGCCGGACTCGGTCGCCGAACTCACGCCCAAGCAGCTCTCGATACTGTCGAGCGCGGCGCGGCTCGTGAAGGTCGGCGGGCGGCTGGTCTACGCGACCTGCAGCATGCTCGAGGCGGAAAACGAAGGCGTCGTCACGCAATTCCTCGCGGCGAATCCGCAGTTCAAGCTGATTCCGGCGCGCGACGTGCTCGCGGAGCAGCGCATCGACCTCGATACCGGCGACTATCTGTCGCTCTGGCCGCACAAGCACGGCACCGACGGTTTCTTCGCCGCCGTGCTCGAACGCGTGCCCGCGCCGGCCAAGGCGCAAGCGGCGGAAACACCGGAAGCGGCGGAAGCGCCGGAAGACGCGCCTTCGGAGTAAGCGACGTGCCCGCGAGGATGCAGAACGCCTATTTTCCTCACATGCTCGGCGGGATCGTCCGCGATTTTGGCGAGGCCGCGGCGATCTGGCAGGTGATCGTGCTGTTCGGCTCGCTCGCCGTGGCCTGGTGGCTCGCGCGCATCCTGCGGCGGCAGCTCGAAGAGCGGCGCCAGTCGCGCTTCGAGGCGCTGCGCTTTGGCGCCGAAAGCCTCAACAAGGCGCTCTTTCCGCTGCTCGGGACGGTGCTCGTCTCGATCGCGCAGGTCGTGATGTCGCAGTTCATGCACACGGCGCTTCTGCGGCTCGCGCTCGTGCCGCTGCTCGGCATCACCGTCATCTACACGATGTTCTACGTCGCGCGGCGCGTCTTCAGCCGGGGTGGCGAGGCGAGCGCGCTGCTCTTTCTGTTCGAGAAAGTCGTCACCGCGCTCGTCTGGGTCGCGATGCTGCTGACCGTGATGGGCATCCAGGAAGACGTCGTGCGCTGGATGGCGAGCGTGCGCTTCAACCTCGCGAACGCGCACATGACGCTGCTTTCGCTCGCGTCGGGCGTGCTGTGGGTCTGCGTGACGCTGATCGTCGCGATGTGGGCGGGCGCCGCGCTCGAAGACCGCCTGATGCGCGCGCGCTCGCTCGACGCCAACGTCAAGGTCGTGCTCGCGCGGATCGGCCGGGCGCTGATGATTCTGGCGGCGATCCTGATCAGCCTGTCGATCGTCGGCATCGACGTCACCGTGCTCGGCGTGTTCGGCGGTGCGCTCGGCGTGGGGCTCGGCTTCGGCCTGCAGAAGATCGCCAGCAATTACGTGTCCGGCTTCATCATCCTGCTCGACCGGTCGCTGCGGCTCGGTGACATGATCAACGTCGCGAACTTCCAGGGCACCGTCACGCAGATCCGCACGCGTTACACGATCGTGCGCGGCCTCGACGGCATCGAAACGCTGATTCCGAACGAAAAGCTGATCACCGACGTCGTGCAGAACCATTCGTCATTTCTGACGCGCGGCAACGCGAAGCTGGCCGTGCAGGTCAGCTACCGCTGCGACGTCGAGTTCGCGATGAAGCTGCTCGCCGACGCCACGCAGGGCGTCGAGCGCGTGCTGCAGGACCCGGCGCCCGTCGCGCTCCTCGCGAGCTTCGGCGCGGACGGCATCAACCTGGAACTGAGCTTCTGGATCGAGGACGCGGCGAAAGGGACGGGCGGCGTGAGATCGCAGGTGAATCGCAACATCTGGCGCCTTTTTTCCGAGCACGGCATTGAAATTCCGTACGCGCAGCGCGAGATCGGGATCATCGATGGCGTGAGCGCAATGCCGCCGGATTCGGAAATTGTGACTCGATCCTCATCTGTCACCGATACAAACGATCGGCAATAGCCGGTCTGACCATCAAAATCTCTCCGATCTCACGGAAAACGGCTAGTTCGGGAGGAGTTCGAATCTTCCTCGTTTTGCCATCAATCAAAAAATTTCTCCTTTGGCACAACGACTTGGAACGCTTGAAGTAGAATGCGATCGAACTCCTGCATATTCCTTTCACGCGCCCAACACACGTCGAAGACGTTTTTCGACCGGCCATTTTTTCCGCCTCAACAGGTAAATTGCCTTGCTGAATTCCTCGCTTGATTTTCTCGCCAACGGATTGCTCGACTTTTCCTGGTGGCAGATCCTGCTCTACACCCTCGTGATGACCCACATCACGATCATCGGCGTTACGGTCTATCTGCACCGCTGCCAGGCGCACCGCGCGCTGGAGCTGCATCCGATCGCGAGCCACTTCTTCCGTTTCTGGCTGTGGATGACCACCGGCATGCTGACCGGCCAGTGGGCCGCGATTCACCGCAAGCACCACGCGAAGTGCGAAACCGAAGAAGATCCGCACAGCCCGCAGACGCGCGGCATCTGGAAAGTGCTGCTCGAAGGCGCCGAACTCTATCGCACGGAAGCGAAGAACGAAGAGACGCTGCGCAAGTTCAGCCACGGCACGCCGAACGACTGGATCGAGCGCAACATCTACACGCGTTACCCGATCCTCGGCATCAGCGTCATGATGGTCATCGACGTCGCGCTGTTCGGCATCGTGGGCCTGAGCGTGTGGGCCGTGCAGATGATCTGGATCCCGTTCTGGGCCGCGGGTGTCGTGAACGGTCTCGCGCACTGGTGGGGTTATCGCAACTTCAATTCCGCCGACGCCAGCACCAACATCTTCCCGCTCGGCATCATCATCGGCGGTGAAGAGCTGCACAACAACCACCACACGTACGCAACGTCGGCGAAGCTGTCGAACAAGTGGTACGAGTTCGATATCGGCTGGATGTATATCCGCATCATGTCGGCGTTCAAGCTCGCGAAGGTGAAGAAGCTCGCGCCGACGCCACGTCTGTCCGCCACCAAGCCCGTGCTCGACAATGACACGCTGCAGGCCGTGCTCGCGAATCGCTACGAAGTGATGGCGCGTTACGGCAAGACGCTGAAGCACGCGTATCGCCAGGAACTCGCGAAGCTGAAGGAAGCCGGCGCGCGCGAGAAGTACCAACTGATGCACGGCGCGCGCAAGTGGTTCCACAAGGAAGAAGACGGCCTGAACGAGCCGCAGCGCCAGCAGTTGCCGGAAATTTTCTCGGACAACCAGAAGCTGCGCACTTTCATCGAACTGCGCAAGGATCTGTCGGCGATGTGGGACCGGTCGAATGCATCGCGCGAACAGCTGCTCGTGCAATTGCAGGACTGGTGCCATCGCGCTGAACAAAGCGGCATCAAGGCGCTGCAGGACTTCGCGGTTCGCCTGCGTCGCTACGCCTGATCGATCGCTGCAGCAGTTGCACGCTCAGGCACGCGTTATCCGTTAAAATTTGATGACGTCACAAGACCCCGCTCTGGCGGGGTCTTTGTTTTTGGACGGCCGAAATTCGCGAGAAGCGAGGCAGCAACCGTTGCATGGACCAGAGTAGGGCGCTTATGCGTCAACTCAGGTCGACAGGAGACAGAGGACAGCATGGAAGCGAGCATCAGGAGCGTCGAATACGATCGACCGCACGGCTTGACGTGCGGAGTGGGCGAAGCGTGGGCGAAGGTACCGGACGCGCCATCGGTCGAGCGCAAGCGGGAACTGAAAGAGCAGATCCGGGCGTTGCTCAAGCGCGAGAAGGCCGTGCTGGTCGCGCACTATTATGTCGATGCGGAATTGCAGGAACTTGCCGACGAAACCGGCGGCTGTGTCGCGGATTCGCTGGAGATGGCGCGCTTCGGGCGCGATCACGCGGCTGATACGCTGGTTGTCGCCGGCGTGCGTTTCATGGGCGAGACCGCGAAGATCCTGAGCCCGGAAAAGCGCGTGCTGATGCCGGATCTCGACGCGACCTGCTCGCTCGACCTGGGCTGTCCCGCGGACGAATTCTCCGCGTTTTGCGACGCGCATCCGGACCGGACGGTCGTCGTGTATGCGAATACCAGCGCGGCCGTGAAGGCGCGGGCGGACTGGATGGTGACGTCGTCGATCGGACTCGAGATCGTCGCCGACCTGCACGCGCGCGGCGAGAAAATCCTGTGGGCGCCGGATCGCCATCTCGGCGGCTACATCCAGAAGAAGACGGGCGCCGACATGCTGCTGTGGCAGGGTTCGTGTCTCGTCCACGACGAGTTCAAGGGCATCGAACTCGACCTGCTGCGCGCCCAATATCCCGACGCCAAAATCCTGGTTCATCCGGAGTCGCCGGAAGCGGTCGTGGCGCTCGCCGACGTGGTCGGCTCGACGACGCAACTGATCGACGCCGCCGTGCGTCTTGATGCGAAGCGTTTCATCGTCGCGACGGACCTGGGGATTCTGCACAAGATGCGGCTCGCGGCGCCGGGCAAGACCTTCATCGAGGCGCCGACCGCCGGCAACAGCGCGACCTGCAAGAGTTGCGCGCATTGCCCGTGGATGGCGATGAACGGACTCGCGAATCTGGCCGAAGTGCTGGAGCGCGGCCACAACGAGATCTTCGTCGATCCTGAGATCGGCGCGCGCGCGCGTCTGCCGATCGACCGGATGCTCGACTTCGCGGCGCGCCACAAGAAGCGCGTGCAGGCGAGCGGCGATCTCGCGAAGGATGGCGCGCTCTTCTCGAATGTAGGAGCGGCTTGATGGCGACGGATTCGAACGATTTCGTGTCGCCGCTCTACGCGGAGATTCGGGCGCAGTACGGCGAGGCGTTTGAAGCGGCGCTGGCTCGCAATGTCACCGATGCGCTCGCCGAGGATATCGGCAGCGGCGACCAGACCGGCCGCCTCGTTCCCGCCGATACGCGCCGCACGGCACGCATCACAGTGCGCGAGGAAGCGGTGCTATGCGGTGTGCCGTGGTTCAACGAAGTAATGCGGCGCGTCGATCCGTCGATCGACGTCGAGTGGCAGTATCGCGAGGGCGACCGCATGGCCGCGAACACGCCGGTCGTGCTGCTGCACGGCCCCGCACGCGCGCTCTTGACCGCCGAGCGCAACGGCCTCAATTTCCTTCAACTGCTCTCGGGCGTGGCGAGCGCGACGCGCCGTTTCGTCGATGCGATCGAGGGCTCGCGTGCGCGCATCCTCGATACGCGCAAGACGCTGCCGGGTTTGCGGCTCGCGCAGAAGTATGCGGTGCGCGTCGGCGGCGGAGCGAATCAGCGGCTCGCGCTCTACGACGGAATCCTGATCAAGGAAAACCACGTCGCCGCGGCGGGCGGCGTCGGTGCCGCGATGGACGCGGCGCTCGCCCTGGACGCGGGCGTGCCCATCCAGATCGAAGTGGAGACGCTCGAACAACTGGAGTCGGCGCTCGCGCATCGCGCAGAGTCGATCCTGCTCGACAACTTCAGCTTCGACGCCATGCGCGACGCCGTGCGCATAACCGCCGGCCGGGCGGTGCTCGAAGTGTCCGGCGGCGTCAATTTCGAGACGGTTCGCCAGATTGCCGAGACCGGCGTCGACCGGATCTCGATCGGCGCGCTCACGAAAGACGTGCGCGCAACCGATTACTCGATGCGGCTTATCTGACTTCGACCGCGACGCTCAGACCTGACGCCGCCGGGCCACCGGCGGCGTAAGAACGGTCGGCAGCGCCTTCGGCAGCGTGTCCGGCCAGTCGCGGCTGAAGTGCAGCCCACGACTTTCGCGCCGCGAACACGCGCTTTCCACGATCAGCGACGCCACGTCGACGAGATTGCGCAGTTCCAGCAAATCGCGGCTCACCTTGAAATTCGCGTAGTACTCATGGATCTCCTCGCGCAGGAGCGCAAGCCTGTGCTGTGCGCGGGCGAGCCGCTTGTCGGTCCGCACGATGCCCACGTAATTCCACATCAGGCGCCGCAGCTCGTCCCAGTTGTGCGCGACGACCACTTCCTCGTCCGGATCGGAGACGCGGCTTTCGTCCCAGTCGGGCAGCGGCGCGTGACAGCCCGCCGAGAAGCCTGCCGCTTCGATCGCCTGAGCCGCCGCCCGGCCCACCACGAGGCATTCGAGCAGCGAATTGCTCGCAAGCCGGTTCGCGCCGTGCAGCCCCGTATACGACGTCTCGCCGACCGCGTAGAGGCCCGCGCGATCCGTACGCCCCGCGAGATCGGTCACCACACCGCCGCACGTGTAATGCGCCGCTGGCACGACGGGGATCGGCTGCTTCGCAATGTCGATGCCGAATTCGCGGCAGCGCGCGAGGATCGTCGGGAAATGCTCTTCGAGGAACGCTCGCGGCTGGTGGCTGATGTCGAGATACACGCAGTCGATACCGCGCTTCTTGATCTCGAAGTCGATCGCTCGCGCGACGATGTCGCGCGGCGCGAGTTCCGCCCGCTCGTCGTGCGCGGGCATGAAGCGCGTGCCGTCGGGCAGGCGCAGGATGCCGCCTTCGCCGCGCACCGCTTCCGAAATCAGGAAGGATTTCGCATACGGGTGGAAAAGACACGTGGGGTGGAACTGGATGAACTCCATGTTCGACACGCGGCAGCCCGCGCGCCACGCCATCGCGATGCCATCGCCGGTCGCGGTGTCCGGGTTCGTCGTGTACAGGTAGACCTTGCCCGCGCCGCCGGTCGCGAGGACCGTATGCGGCGCCTCGATCGTCACCGTGCGGCCGCTCGCGAGATCGAGCGCGTACAGACCATGACAGCGATGCCCCGGCAGGCCAAGGCGATCGGACGTGATCAGGTCGATCGCGTAGTGATCTTCGAGAACGGTGATGTTCGGATGATTGCGCACGCGCTCGTTGAGCGTAGAGACGACTGCGTGGCCGGTCGCGTCGGCGGCGTGGATGATGCGCCGGTGGCTGTGGCCGCCTTCGCGTGTCAGGTGAAAGCCGAGTTCCGCGGAAACGTCCTTCGTGAACGGCACCCCTTCCGCGATCAGCCATTCGATGGCCGCGCGCCCGTTCTCGACGATGAAGCGCGTCGCGGCCTCGTCGCACAGGCCGCCGCCGGCGACGAGCGTATCTTCGACGTGGTTGTCCGTGCTGTCGGCGGAGTCGAGCACGGCGGCGATGCCGCCTTGCGCCCAGTCGCTCGCGCCGTCGCTGACGGTGCGCTTGGCGATGATAGCGACGCGCCGTGTCTGCGCGAGATTCAATGCGACGCTGAGTCCCGCCAGGCCGCTGCCTACGATTGCTACGTCGAAATTCATGCTGCCGCTTCTCCGTCGTTATGCCTTGTAGTCGCTCGTCTCGCATTGCGCGGAGAACGTGAACCAGCAAGGATACCGGGCAAATTCCGGGACGGACAGTCGGCCGAACGCTCAATATCCCGCGGAAATGCAAAAAGCCCCGCATTCGCGGGGCTTTTTGCTGTCTTCGTCGGGCTCGTTGAAACCAGATTTACTTGATCTTGGTCTCTTTATAGTCGACGTGCTTGCGGACGACGGGATCGAACTTCTTGATCAACATCTTTTCCGGCATGTTGCGCTTGTTCTTCGTCGTGGTATAGAAGTGACCCGTACCTGCGGTCGATTCGAGCTTGATCTTGTCGCGTGCGCCCTTGGCCATTTCAGTGCTCCTTAGACTTCACCGCGTGCGCGCAGGTCTGCGAGCACAGCGTCGATACCGTTCTTGTCGATCAGGCGCAGGCCGGCGTTCGACACGCGCAGACGGACCCAACGGTTTTCGCTTTCAACGAAGAAACGACGGTTCTGCAGGTTCGGCAGAAAACGACGCTTGGTACGGTTGTTCGCGTGGGAAACGTTGTTGCCGCTCATCGGCGCTTTCCCAGTTACTTGGCATACGCGTGCCATGAGAGCACTCCTAATACGCTGAAATTCTGAGTTCGAACGCCTGGTGTAACTCCCGGTGCGCATGCCTTGACGGCATTACCAGAGAGCAACCCCACTAACATTCCGCGCTCGGAACAGGTTGGTTGAAAGAAGCAAACCGAGATTCTAGCAGCAAAAACTCAGCAATATCAAGCCTTTTTGGTTTCGTTCCGATTGAGATGGGCGCCCGGCCCGCACACATTTGCCTCAAATCCAGCCCTGTCGCGCGAAAGAGAATATCTCATTCGAGGCGACGACCAGATGATCGAGCAGTCTGACGTCGATGAGCGTCAGCGCGTCCTGCAGCGTGCGCGTGAGCCGGCGGTCGTTTGCGCTCGGCGCGACGCCGCCCGACGGGTGATTGTGCGCGACGATCAGTCCCGCCGCGTTCAGCGTCAGCGCGCGCCGCACGATTTCGCGCGGATACACCGCCACGCGCGTGATCGAGCCGCGCGCCGATTCTTCCGCCAGCAGCAACTGATGGCGCGCGTCGAGATAGAGGCACACGAAGACTTCATACGGACGCGTGCCGATGAGCATCTTCAGATAGTCTTCGACTGCGCCCGGTGAATCGAGTAGCGCGCGTTCGCGGGCACGCTCCGCGAGCGCCCGCCGGCACAATTCCGAGACCGCTAGCAACTGCGCCGCCCGCGCGGGCCCGATGCCGCGCAGCGCGCACAGTTGCGTCGCGGAGGCATCGAGGACGCTGCGCAAGGTTCCGAAGTGCGCGAGCAGTTCGCGCGCGAGATCGACCGCTGTCCGGCCCGGGATGCCGGAATGAAGGAGGAGCGCGAACAACTCGGCATCCGAGAGCGACCCGGCGCCGACGTCGAGCAGCCGCTCGCGAGGCCGTTCGCCCGCGGCCCAGTCGCGGATGGGGGACACGCCCGGCGCAGGTTTCGCCGGCTCCGCGATGTCGCCGGCACCACGCACCAGTCTCAGCGCAGCGTTCATGTTGTCCTCCGCACGGAGAGCCGCGGCTGCGCTTCCATATAGTACGGCCGGTCACGCGCGATGAAACCGGGCGGCACGTCGGTTGTCGAGTGTGGCTTACAATGGCGGTTTGGCGCGCCGCGGCGCCCGGCAATCGCGGCGCATGTTGCGCGCGCGCCGTCTCTGACTGTTCGGTTACATCCAATACACATGAGCATCATCGATATCTCCGAGGTGAAACCCGGTTCGCACGTCACGCTTCACTACCGGCTGGCGCTGGCCGATGGTGCCGACATCGTCAATACCTTCACCGACAAGCCCGCGACGCTCCTGCTCGGCGCGGGCCAGCTTGCACCGCCGCTCGAAGAAATTCTGCTCGGGCTGAAGGTCGGCCACCATTCGACCTTTCAGCTAACGCCGGAGCAGGCGTTCGGTCCCCGAAATCCCGAGCTGATCCAGCGCGTGTCGCTTGCGACGCTGCGCGAAAACAGCATGATCGGCGAGGATTTTTCTCCGGGCGATCTCGTCGAATTCAATGCGCCGGGCGGCGGCCGCTATGCGGGCGTGCTGAAGGAAGTGGGCGAAACGTCGGCGCTGTTCGATTTCAACCACCCGCTTGCCGGCCAGGCGCTGGCGTTTGAAGTGAAAATCATCGGAATTCTGTAGCCATGAGCCTCGCTGACACCCTGACCGATATCGAAATCCTCCTCGCGCAGCCGCGCGGGTTTTGCGCGGGCGTCGATCGCGCAATCGAAATCGTCGAGCGCGCGATCAAGCTGTTCGGCGCGCCCATCTACGTGCGTCACGAAATCGTGCACAACGCCTATGTCGTCGAGGATCTGCGCAAGAAGGGCGCGATCTTCATCGAGGACCTTGCGGACGTGCCGCCCGGCAGCACGCTGATCTTCAGTGCGCACGGCGTGTCGAAGGCGGTGCGTTCGGAAGCCGAAACGCGCGACCTGCGCGTATTCGATGCCACCTGCCCGCTCGTGACCAAGGTCCACATGGAAGTCGCGAAGATGCGCCAGGAAGGCTTCGACATCGTGATGATCGGCCACAAGGGCCATCCGGAAGTGGAAGGCACGATGGGGCAGTCGGGCGAGGGCATGCATCTCGTCGAGGATATTGACGACGTCATGGCGCTCGCGCTGCCCAATCCGGAGCGCATCGCCTACGTGACGCAGACGACGCTCTCCGTCGACGACGCTTCGGCCATCATCGATGCGCTCAAGAAGCGTTATCCGGCGGTGAAGGAACCGAAGAAGCAGGACATTTGCTACGCGACGCAGAATCGCCAGGACGCGGTGAAGTTTCTCGCGCCGCAGTGCGACGTGGTGATCGTGGTCGGCAGCCCGAACAGCTCGAACTCGAGCCGCCTGCGCGAAGTGGCCGAAAAGCGCGGCATCCCGGCCTATATGGTGGATTCGCCGACGCAGATCGATCCGAAATGGGTCGAGGGCAAGAAGCGGATCGGTGTGACGGCGGGCGCATCCGCGCCGGAAGTGCTCGCGCAGGCGGTGATCGCGCGGTTGCGCGAACTCGGCGTGCGCAGCGTGCGGCCGCTGGAGGGCATCGAGGAAACCATTTCCTTCCCGCTGCCCCGCGGCCTGGCACTGCCGCAGTAACGCGAAGCCAAAATAGAAGCGCCCTTCGGGGCGTTTTTTTGCAGTGAATATATCCAAATAAAGATAAATAAATCTAGATCGCGCGAAAGACTCGATAGCGCGGCTGAACCTGTCGCACTTTCCCGGTGCATTCCACGGAAACCGAGCCTTTGCTCGAAGTAAGGGCATTCCCTTACGCCGTGCAGCATCGCCGAACCTTACAATCCGCCGCCTGCCGGACACTTACATTTTTGGTGCAACTGCTGCACAAACACGGATCGCAACCTGGTTGCGCCTCGGCGCGAAAATCGGTCAAAAAGAGCGGTTGCAATGCAGGAAAACCCCTGTCACAGAACAATATTGCCCGTCCCATAATTAGAGTTACAATGCGCGCGTTCCAGCCCGGAAGGGCTTGAAATATCGGCTTTTAGAGGCGCAGGAGACCTACTTAATGCGAGTCAAGTTTGCTTACGCCGTGACCTTCGCGGCTGCGGTTGCAATGGCAACCGCATGCGGCAAGAAGAGCGATGGCGAGGCGGGCACCGGAGCATCGGCCGCCAGTTCGGTGGCCGCACCGGTGGCGGCGGCATCGGCATCGGCATCGACGCCGGCGAGCGAGGCGGTGACGGTCGTCAAGATCGGCCACGTCGCGCCCCTGACTGGTTTGCAGGCGCATCTCGGTAAAGACAACGAGAACGGCGCCCGGCTCGCGCTGGAAGAAATCAGCGCGCAGGGCCTCACGATCGACGGCCATCCGATCAAGCTCGAACTCGACGCCCAGGACGACGCCGCCGATCCGCGCACAGGCACGGAAGCAGCACAGAAACTCGTCGACGACCACGTCGTCGCCGTCATCGGGCATATGAATTCGGGCGTGTCGATCCCGGCGTCGAAGATCTATCGCGACGCGAACGTGGCGCAGATCTCGCCGTCGACGACCAATCCTGACTACACGAAGCAGGGGTTCAAGACGACGTTCCGCGTGGTCGCCACCGACGCGCTGCAAGGCCCGGTGCTCGCCGATTACGCGATGAAGACGCTGCACGCGAAGAAAGTGGTGATCGTCGACGATACGTCGGCCTACGGCCGCGGTCTCGCGGACGAATTTTCGAAGACTGCCCAGGCGGGCGGCCTGAAGGTGCTGTCCCGCGAGGCGACCAGCGAAAAGGTTCGCGACTACAAGGCGATCCTCACAAAAATCAAACGATCCCAGCCCGACGTCGTGATGTACGGCGGAATGGACGTGACCGGCGGCCCTTTCATCAAGGAAGCGGCGGCGGCCGGCATCAAGGCCAGAATCCTTGCCGGTGACGGGGTGTGCACTGACAAGATTGCGGAGCTTGCGGGCGACGCTGTACAGAACCTGGTCTGTTCGGAAGCGGGACTCGCGCTTTCGAAAATGGACAAGGGAGCGGATTTCTCCCAGAAGTTCGAGGCCCGCTTTCACACGCCGGTGCAGATTTACGCGCCGTTCACGTATGACGCGATGTACGTGATCGTCGACGCAATGAAACGCGCCAATTCCATCGAGGCGCCCAAGGTGCTCGCTGCGATCGCGTCGACCGACTACAACGGTCTGACGGGACACATCGCATTCGACGACAAGGGCGATTTGAAGGCAGGCACGATCACGCTTTACGACTTCAAGGACAAGAAGAAGAACGTCCTCGATGTCGTGAAGCAGTGATGGCGCGGCGTTTGCAAACTGACGGCGCCGGCTACCCGGTGGCGCCGTTTCCGTATCCGTCCGACAGGTGTCCGCCGCCACATCCGGCAGCGGGCGCGGGTCGAGGCGATTGACCCTTACCGGTTTTTTTACACGTACGCGCGGTGCCGTTCTCGATTTCGCTTCACACCGGTTTATCGGCCGGTGATAAAGCGGTATCCAGTCGCACGGGCTAAGGAGCTTTTAATGGATATTTTCATCCAGCAGATCTTGAACGGTCTGGTGCTAGGCAGCGTCTACGCCATCATCGCACTGGGCTATACGATGGTGTACGGCATTCTGGGCATCATCAACTTCGCTCACGGCGACGTGCTGATGGTCGGCGCGATGGTGGCGCTTTCCGCGATCGGCGTGATGACGAATCACTTTCCCGGCTTGCCCGGACCGATCATGCTGGTGATCGCGCTCATCGTTGCGGCAGTTGTCTGCGCGCTGGTCGGCTATACGATCGAACGGGTCGCCTACCGCCCGCTGCGCAAGGCTCCGCGTCTCGCACCGCTCATCACCGCGATCGGCGTGTCGATTCTTCTCCAGACCCTCGCGATGATGATCTGGGGCCGCAACCCGCTGCCGTTCCCGCAGCTTCTCCCGACCGATCCGATCAACGTGATCACCGCGACCGAAACGCGTCCGGGCGCCGTCATCTCGATGACTGAAATCGTGATCATCGTGGTGGCTTTCCTCGTGATGGGCGGCCTCCTGCTCCTCGTGCACAAGACCAAGCTCGGCCGCGCGATGCGCGCGATCGCCGAGAACCCCGGCGTCGCCTCGCTGATGGGCGTGAACCCGAACTTCGTGATTTCCGCGACCTTCATGATCGGCTCGGCGCTGGCCGCGCTCGCGGGCGTGATGATCGCCTCCGAATACGGCAACGCGCACTTCTACATGGGCTTCATTCCGGGCCTGAAGGCATTCACGGCGGCGGTGCTGGGCGGGATCGGCAACCTCGGCGGCGCGATGGTCGGCGGCGTGCTGCTCGGCCTGATCGAACAGTTGGGCGCGGGTTACATCGGCAACCTGACGGGCGGCGTCTTCGGCAGTAACTACCAGGACGTGTTCGCCTTCATCGTGCTGATCATCGTGCTTGTGTTCCGTCCGTCCGGCCTGTTGGGCGAACGCGTTGCAGACCGCGCATAAAGGGAGCGTATAAAAATGACATCGATTCAACCGATTGAGCCGTCGACGACGCTCATCCCCGAGAAAAAAGGCGCGAAAAGCTACGCGATCACCATTCTGGTCGCCGCGTTCGTGATCCTCGCGCCGATGGTGATCGGCGCGGCCGGCGGCAACTACTGGGTGCGCGTGCTCGACTTCGCGATGCTCTACGTGATGCTCGCGCTGGGTCTTAACGTGGTGGTCGGCTTCGCCGGCCTGCTGGATTTGGGCTACATCGCGTTCTACGCGGTTGGCGCGTACGTGGCGGCCTTGCTGTCCTCGCCGCAGTTGACGAGCCAGTTCGAATGGATCGCACAAATCGCGCCCGGCGGGCTGCACGTGCCGTTCCTCCTGATCGTGCCGTGCGCGATGGGGCTCGCGGCAACCTTCGGCGTGCTGCTCGGCGCACCGACGCTGCGTCTGCGCGGCGACTACCTCGCGATCGTGACCCTGGGCTTCGGGGAAATCGTCCGGATCTTCATGAACAACCTCGATCGTCCGATCAACATCACGAACGGTCCGAAGGGTATTACCGGCATCGATCCGGTGACGGTCGCCGGCTTCAACCTGTCGCAGACGCACACGTTGTTCGGACTCAAGTTTCCGTCCGTGTACATGTACTACTACCTCTTCGTGCTGTGCGCGCTGTTCGTGATCTGGGTGTGTACGCGCCTGCAGCACTCGCGCATCGGCCGCGCCTGGGCCGCGATCCGCGAAGACGAAATCGCCGCGAAGGCGATGGGCATCAACACCCGCAACGTGAAGCTGCTCGCGTTCGCGATGGGCGCGTCGTTCGGCGGCTTGTCGGGCGCGATGTTCTCCGCGTTCCAGGGCTTCGTGTCGCCGGAATCGTTCACGTTCTGGGAATCGATCGTCGTGCTGGCGTGCGTGGTGCTCGGCGGCATGGGCCATATTCCGGGCGTGATTCTCGGCGCGGTGCTGCTCGCCGTGTTCCCCGAATTCCTGCGCTCGACGATGGGTCCGCTGCAGAACGCCATCTTCGGCCATCAGATCGTCGATACCGAAGTCATCCGCCAGTTGCTGTACGGCCTGGCGATGGTGCTGATCATGCTGTATCGCTCGGAAGGCCTGTGGCCCGCCGCGAAACACGAAGACAAGATCGCGAAGATCGCAAAGCGCAACGGCAAGAAGCCGGCGCGCGCCTAAGGCGGGGGAATTCAAATGAGCGATAAACAGAATCGATTGTCCGTGACGGGCGTGAACAAGCGCTTCGGCGGCTTGCAGGCGCTCTCCGATGTGCGCCTCGAAATCAAGGAAGGCGAGATCTACGGCCTGATCGGCCCGAACGGCGCCGGCAAGACGACGTTCTTCAACGTGATCACGGGCCTCTACACGCCGGATTCGGGCGTCTTCAAGCTCGATGGCGAAGCCTATACGCCGACCGCCGTCTATCAGGTGGCGAAGGCGGGCATTGCGCGCACGTTCCAGAACATTCGTCTCTTCGGCGGCATGACCGCGCTGGAGAACGTGATGGTCGGGCGCCACGTGCGCACGAAGCACGGGCTGATCGGCGCGGTGTTCCAGACGCCGTCCGAGCGTCGCGAAGAGCGCGAGATCAAGGAGCGCGCGCTGGAACTGCTCGAATACGTGGGCGTGCTGCAATACGCCGACTACACGTCGCGCAATCTGTCGTATGGACACCAGCGGCGTCTGGAAATCGCGCGCGCGCTGGCGACCGATCCGAAGCTGCTCGCGCTCGACGAACCCGCCGCCGGCATGAACGCGACGGAGAAAGTGGAACTCACGCGCCTGCTCGACAAGATCCGCTCGGACGGCAAGACGATCCTCTTGATCGAACACGACGTGAAGCTGGTGATGGGATTGTGCAACCGCATGACGGTGCTCGATTACGGCAAGGTGATCGCCGAGGGTCTGCCGCAGGACGTGCAGAAGGACCCGAAGGTGATCGAGGCATATCTGGGTGCGGGGGTCCACTGATGTCCACAACTAACGCGATGTTGAAAATCAAGGGCCTGCAGGTCAATTACGGCGGCATTCAGGCAGTCAAGGGCGTCGATCTGGAAGTCGGGCAGGGCGAACTCGTCACGCTGATCGGCGCGAACGGCGCGGGCAAGACGACCACGATGAAGGCGATCACGGGTCTGAAGCCGTATTCGGCGGGCGACATCGAATACATGGGCCAGTCGATCAAGGGCGTGCCGACGCATGAACTGCTCAAGCGCGGTCTCGCGATGGTGCCGGAAGGGCGCGGCATCTTCGCGCGGATGTCGATTCTGGAAAACATGCAGATGGGCGCGTACCTGCGCAACGACACCGCCGAGATCCAGAAGGATACCGATCGCATGTTCGGCTTCTTTCCGAGGCTGAAGGAACGCGCGTCGCAGTATGCGGGGACGCTCTCGGGCGGCGAACAGCAGATGCTGGCGATGGCGCGCGCGATCATCTCGCGTCCGAAGCTGTTGCTGCTCGATGAACCGTCGATGGGTCTGTCGCCGATCATGGTCGAGAAGATCTTCGAGGTGGTGCGGGCGATCTCGGCCGAAGGCATGACGGTGCTGCTGGTCGAGCAGAACGCGCGGCTCGCGTTGCAGGCGGCCAACCGCGGCTACGTGATGGACTCCGGACTGGTGACGATGTCCGGCGACGCCAAGACGATGCTGAACGATCCGAAGGTGCGGGCGGCTTATCTGGGCGAGTAATCACGCGCCACGCCGCTTCAGGTAAAAAACCGCATGCGCCTCAAACGCATGCGGTTTTTTTATGCGCTTTGAAGCCGCTTGCCGAGGCTCACGACTTCATCGGCGCGATAGCCGAGTTTTGCGTAAAACGCCTGCACGTCGGATTTGCTGGTCAGTATCTGCAGGTTCACTTTCGGACATCCGCGTTTCGCCAGCTCGCGTTCCGCATGCTGGACCAGCGCGCGCCCGTACCCGTGCCGACGCATGTCCTGCGCGACGGCGAGCGAATACAGCCATCCGCGATGCCCGTCGTAACCCGCCATGATCGTGCCGATCACGCGCGCATCCACCTCGCCCACGAAGAACAGATCCGGCTGCGTCGCGAGCTTGTTCGCAATCGACAGACGCGGATCGCGTTGCGGCCTCGACGCATCCGCGTACTCGGGGAATGCTTCACGCCAGAGCGCGATCACCGGATCGGCGTCGCGCGCTTCGAACACGCGAATCTTCACAGCGAATCCAGCACGGAACGCAGCATCGACATCATCTGGTCGATCTCGTCCTTCGTTATGTTGAGCGCAGGCATGAAGCGCAGCAGGTTCGGACGCGCGGCGTTCAGGAGCAGGCCGTCGGGCTGCATCAGGCGCGCTTTCTCGACGATCTGCGGACCGTTGTCGGCGTCGAGCAGCAGCGCGCGCAACAGGCCTTCGCCACGTTCGCCCTTGAAGCCACGCTCTTCCGACAGTTCGAGCAGTTGCGACTTCAGATACTCGCCGCGTTCGCGCACGCCTTCGAGGAAGCCGGGCGCGGTCAGTTGCGAGATCACCGAATGGCCGACGGCCGTCATCAGCGGATTGCCGTTGTAGGTGCCGCCCTGGTCGCCGGGTTCGAAGCACGCGACTTCGGCCTTCGAGAGCAGCGCCGCGAGCGGCACGCCGCCGCCGATGCCCTTGCCGAGCGTCATGATGTCCGGCTCGACGCCCGACAGTTCGTAGGCGAAGAGCGTTCCCGCGCGGCCGCAGCCGCTCTGCACTTCATCTACGATCAAAAGCAGGTTGTGCTTCCTGGTCAGCGCGCGCAGTTGCTGCATGAATTCGCGCGTCGCGGGGATCACGCCGCCTTCGCCCTGGATCGGTTCGAGCATCACGCCGACCGTTTTCTCCGTGATGAGCCGCTCGACTGACGCGATGTCGTTCAGCTCGGCCTTCGGGAAGCCGGGCACTTGCGGCGCGTAGATGGTGTCCCAGCCGGCCTTGCCGCTCGCCGACATCGTCGCGAGCGTGCGGCCGTGGAAGCTGTGATCCAAGGTGATGATCTCGTAGGCGCCTTCCTTGAACTTGCGGCCCCACTTGCGCGCGAGCTTGATCGCGCCTTCGTTCGCTTCGGCGCCGCTGTTGGCGAAGAAGACCTTGTCGAAGCAGCTGTGCTCGGTGAGGAGGCCCGCGAGTTGCGCCATCGGCGCGTTGTAGAACGCCGGCGACGGGTTGATCAGCGTACGCGCCTGCTTTTCCAGCGCCTCGATCATGCCGTCGTTGCAATGTCCGAGCGAATTCACGGCCCAGCCCTGGATGAAGTCCAGATAGCGCTTCCCGGTGTTGTCGTAGATCCACGAGCCCTTGCCGTGCGTGAACACGATTTCAGGGCGGTTCGTGATGAACATCAGCGATTCGACGGGGTACTCATTGAAATTCATGACAGCGGGCTCCACGAGAGCGACAGCGAGGGTTAAAAAAAGGGTGTCGGAAAAAACAAAAAGCCACGGTATCCCGTGGCTTCATTTCGTGCGCATCGATCAAGACATGAGCGCGAGTCCGTGACGAGCCAGCGGCATCCCTAGGGAAGCGGCGAGCGGCGACGTCGGAGGCTGGTCTGGATTTCGATCATTCGCGAAGGATACGATACGAGGTTTGTGCGTGTAAACCGTGCAGCGCGGATTTTTTGGCCGCGCCGCTCACGGCGAACCATTGCTGTCAGACCGGATGTGCGAGATCGGCGGCGCTCGTGAACGAGTCCGCGTAGAACTCGTCTTCCGGCAGCCGGTGATGATTCGTGAAATCGCGCTGGGCCGATTCCACCATCACCGGCGCACCGCACGCGTACACCTGATACGCGCTCAAGTCTGGCAGATCCTCGATGACAGCGCGATGAACGAAGCCCGTACGGCCGGTCCAGGCATCGTCGGCGTCGGGTTCGGAAAGCACCGGCACGAAGCTGAAGTTCGGCACTTCCTTCGCCCATTGCTCGGCGAGGTCCATCATGTACAGGTCCTTCTTGCGGCGACCGCCCCAGTAGAGCGTCATCGGGCGACCGAGATTCTTGAACGTCGCATGCTCGATGATCGCCTTGATCGGCGCGAAGCCCGTGCCCGATGCGAGCAGCACGATCGGCTTGTCCGAATCCTCGCGCAGGAAGAACGTGCCGAGCGGGCCTTCGAAACGCAGGATGTCGCGCTCCTTCATCGCGCCGAACACGTGGTCCGTGAACGTGCCGCCGGGCATGTGGCGGATGTGCAGTTCGAGCGGGCCCTCGTGATGCGGCGGGCTCGCCATCGAATAGCTGCGGCGCTTGCCGTCCTTCAGGATGAATTCGATGTACTGGCCGGCGAGATACTGCAGGCGCTCGTTGGCGGGCAATTGCAGCTTCAGCTCGACCACATCGTCGGCGCGGCGGGCGAGCGCGTTGACCCGGCACGGCAGCTTCTTCACCTGCACGTCGCCGACGCCGGCCACTTCGCGCACGTCGATCTCGAGGTCGGTCTGCGCGGTCGCGCAGCAAAAGAGCGCCATGCCGCGGGTCTTCTCGTCGTTGGACAGCGCCGACGACGAATGCGGCGCCTGCTCGACCTCGCCGCTCACCACCGTGCCCTTGCACGACCCGCACGCGCCGTTCTTGCAGCCGTACGGCAGGCCGATGCCCTGACGCAGGGCGGCGATCAGCACCGCTTCGTCGGGTTCTACTTGAAACTGTCGGCCGCTTTGCCGGAGCGTTACGTTGAAAGCCATAGATCGTTATGTGTTGGGTGTGTCGAATACGTGTTTCATCGGCATGGAGCGCGACGTGCCTGCGCTGCGTGCCGCATGAGCTTCGCATGCCGCGGCTACAATCACAGCATGATTGCCACTCGAAACCTGCGCCGTGCGCGTGTCCTGATCGTCGGCTGCGGCGATGTCGGGATGCGCGCCGTGCCGCTCTTCACGAAGCGGGCGGCAGCGCCTCGCGTGATCGCGCTCACGAGCCATCCGGAACGCGTCGCCGAACTGCGCGCGGCGGGCACGACGCCGATCGTCGGCGATCTCGATGACCGTGCGAGCCTTGCACGGCTCGCGGGCCTCTCGTCGACCGTGCTGCATCTCGCGCCGCCGCAGAAGGAAGGCGACGGCGATCGCCGCACACGGGCGCTCATTGCCACGCTTTCCGCGAAACGACGCAGCGTCTCGCGTGGCGCGGTGGGCGCCGTGGCGCCGCATCGCGCGTGGCGCGCACGGCTTCGCGCGAGGACTGAAAACAGATCGGCGCGCGCGCAAAACCCCGCCAGAACAGCGCCCATTGTACCTGACGGACCTTTCGCGACCGTGCGCCGCCGCCCGCCGATCCGGCTCGTCTATGCGAGTACGACGGGCGTCTATGGCGATTGCGGAGGAGCGCTGATCGACGAAACGCGGCCGGTACGCCCGGAGAACGCGCGCGCGAAGCGCCGGGTGTCGGCCGAGTCGCAAGTGCGGCGCGCCGCCGTGCGGGGCGATTGGCGCGTTTCCATCGTGCGGATTCCGGGCATCTATGCGGCGAACCGCCTGCCGCTCGCGCGCATCGAAAGGGGTATGCCGGCGCTCATCGCGAGCGAGGACGTCTTCACGAATCACATTCACGCCGACGACCTCGCCGCCATTCTCGTGCGCGCGATCCGGCGCGCGAAGCCGCAGCGCGCGATCCACGCGACGGACGAAACCGACCTGCCGATGGGAGATTATTTCGATCGCGTCGCGGACGCGAAGGGCATGCCGCGCGTGCCGCGCATCACGCGGGAAGCCGCCGAGGCGCAACTCGAGCCGTTGACGCTTTCGTTCATGCGCGAGTCGCGCCGCCTGACCAACACGCGGCTCAAGCGCGAACTCGGTTACGTGTTGCGCTATCCGACCGTCGACGACTTCCTTCGCGCTAGATGAGCGCAGGGATCGTCTCCAGCAGCACGAAGCAAAGCAAGGCACCGATCAGCGCGCCGATGAGGTTCGGCTCGTACTTGTGTCGCATATGCATGGCGACAAGCAAAGCGCCGATCAGGACTGCGCTCAGCGCGACGAACGCCACGAGCGCGACGGTCATGTGGGAGCCCATGATGCCCTCCTGCCTTTTTTGATAGTCGTTATTCAGCTACCCGTTAGACAAGTATAAGAGTCCGCCGGCGAGAAGGCATGCTGCGCCGCAGCGTATGCTGCTAGGTGCTTTTACGGACTTGCATGACCGTTCGTTCGTTTCGAGCGGGCGCGGGGACGCCGACGCACCGTCTTGTCGCGGCTATTCGCGTCGCAGCGCCGCGAGTTCGGGTTCGTCGAGCCAGCACCAAGTACCTTCGGCCAGCGTCGCGGGCAGCGCGAAGCCGCCAATCCGTTCGCGATGCAGCTTTTCCACCCGGTTGCCGGCGGCCGCGACCATCCGCTTCACCTGGTGATACTTGCCTTCCAGAACGCTCAGTTCCAGCAGATGGTCGTCGCGCCGAACTGCCGCGAGCGCCGCGCTCGGATCCGATTCGCCGTGCAGCAGCACGCCCTCGGAGAGCGCGGCGAGTTGCGCTTCGTCGAGCGGATGGCGCGTCGTCGCGAGATAGACCTTCGGCACCTTGCGCTTGGGCGACGTGAAGGCGTGGACGAACGCGCCGTCGTCGGAGAGGAGCAGAAGGCCGGTCGTGTCCTGATCGAGCCGGCCAACGCATTGCACGCCGCGCGTCGTCAACTGGGGCGGCAGCAGATGGAACACGCTCAGATGATGCTGCGGATCGCGCGAGCACTCGTAGCCCTCGGGCTTGTTCAGCGCCAGATAGGCCTTTTCGCGATACCGCCACGATTTGCCGTCGACTTCGAAATCGAGCGTCGGCGTCAGCGGAAAATCCGCGTCGGGGTCCGTGCAGAGGGCGCCCGCGACCCGCACGCGACCGTCCGCGACGATGCCCCGGCACTGGCGGCGCGTGCCGAAACCCTGGGAAAAGAGAATGCGTTCGAGATCCATCGGAAGCGTCGGGAGTGAGTCGCGCATTTTAACAATGCGTCGGCCCCGGGCGGCCGGATGAACCAGGACGAAAAAGAACGCGCCGCCCGGTAAGCAGGCGGCGCGTCAGGGGCATTGTGCAGCGGATTCTGACGGCGAATCCGCTGCAGTGCCCCGGGGGAAACCATCGAAACCGCCGTCCGCCTCGTTACTGCATGTCGAGCCGGCCATACACGCCGTCGGCTTCGTCGTTCGGGCCGGCCGCGAAGAAGAGCGTGTTGGTGGGTTGGGCGTTGAGTCCGTTGCCGAACGCGATGCCCCAGAGGCCGGACTGCGCGAATGTCGAACCGTCCGGATTCGTCACCGTGCCGACAAGCTTTCCGCTCGTCGGGTCGAACGCCTGGATGGTGCCGTCGCCGAAATTGCCGATGAGTATGTCGTTGGAGAGGGTCCCGAAGTTGCCCGGCGCCTGCGTGACGCCCCACGGCGCGTTGAGTTGCGAAACGTGGTCGAGCCGCTGCAGCAGATGCCCGTCCGTATCGAACACGTCGACGAAACCGAGCCCCGCGCCCGCTACGTCGTCGTGCGCGTCCGCGTCCTGTTGCGCGTAGGTCACGTAGAGCTTCTGGGCGATCGCCTGAATGCCGAAGGGCGCGAAATTGCCGGGTATCTGCGAATCCTGGAACGCGCCCGCGAGCGTGACTTTCTGGAACGCGTTGTCGAACACGTCGATGCGGTTGTTATGGAAATCGGTCGCGTAGAGCCGCTGGCCGGTCGACGCAGTCGCGATCGCGAGGCCCTTGTAGACGGCGCCCGCCGCGCTGGAATCCGACACGGTGATGGCGTGCGTCAGATCGACGGCCGGCGACCACGCGGTGACCGACCCGCCTTCGCCGACGAAAATGAACGCCGCCGCGCCCGTTTTGCCCGCCTGCGACACCATGAAATCCGTGGTGCTGCCGTTGAACACGATGCCCGTCGGGCTGGCGGGGCCGGATGCGGTCGCGGGAATCGCCACGACGAGCGATTGCACGACGCCGTTACCGTCGTAGAGCGTGGCCGTCTGGGTGCCGTTGTTCGCGACCCACACGAAGCCCTTCGGGTTGAACGCGACGCCCCAGGCGTTCTTCAGATTCGGGTCCGTGTGCGCCGCGGCGACCGCGCCGTCGGAGACGAGCATCGTCGATTTGAAGCGCGTTGCCGTCGGGCCGTTGTCGGAACCGCCGCACGAGGCGAGACCCGACAGGGCCGCCACCGCGGCCATCGATGCGATGAGGATCATCGCACGCGCGCGCATCGCTGCTGGTTTCATGATGACGACTCCCTGGCGCGAGGCGCGCCCGTAGTTGTGTGTCGTCATCTCTAAACGGACGCCGGGCGGGGCTTATTCCGGTGCGGCGGGATATTCGCTCGGTGCGGTGCGGCGCAAACCGGATGCGAGGCAGGCGGGGTTTGCGAAGCGGCGCGTCACTGACGCGCTCGCTTCAGTGCGCGTCGCCGCGGCCTTTCGCTACTGTCGGCACGCCCCAGCCGAACCAGGTGAACGAACGATCGGGTTGCGGAGCGGCTTCGGGGGTACGCTTCGGCGGATTCGGATGCGCTTCCGGCGCCGGAGCAGGCGACGCAGCGGCGATTGCCGGCCGCGCCGACGCCGGTTTGGTCCGCGTCGACACGCGGCGCGCCAGCGCGAGCGCTTGCGGGTTGCGCGCGTCGAGCGCGAGCGCCTGATTCGCGTTGCGCGCGACGCATGTCGACGACTTCGTGCTCGCGCAAGCCTTCGCGCGCTGCAATGCGGCGTCGCGCTGGCGTTCCAGTCGCGTGAGGCGCGTCGCGACACGCTGCAACTCCGGGCTGTCCTGCTGAGTCTCGGGGACCTCATCGATATACCGGCGCGCGGTCGCGAGATCGCGATTGGCCATTGCCTTGCGAGCCGCCGACGCGTTGCGGGCGGGCTGGGCGTCACGCGGCGCAGTCTCGGCGACAACGGGCGGGGGCGGCGCGGTGCGCTGCACGGCGGGCGGCGCGATCGTCAGAGGCGGGCTGGCGAGCGCGGTCTTCGGCGACGCCGGGGCTGCGGGTGACGCGTTCGCGACCTGAGTCGACGGTGCGCGCGCGGACGATGCGCCGGAAGGCCTGGTCGAATTGGCGAGCGTAGTCGGGGTCGCCGATCTGGTGGCACTGGCAGCTGCAGGGACTTCCGGCGCTGCGGGTACCGTGGCAACGACCGCGCCTCTGGAAGTGAGCGGCGGCGCGCGTCGGGCGGCAGCGACCGCCGGATCACGCGGATCCGGCGCGATCGATCCGCCCGAGCTTTGCGCTTCCGTGACGCGCGGCGCCTTGATTGTGGTGTCGATGTTGGCGAGGATGAACGCGCCGGCCGCAAAGCCGATCACGACGACGCCGCCTGTCGCGAGCACGCCCCCGAGCAGCGTGCGCTTCTTCGGCGCTTCGAGTTCCGGGGTGATATCGCCGTGTTCGCGGATGCTCGGATAGGTCACGAGCGCGCTGCGACGCACTTTCGTGACGAGCCAGCCGGCGCGCGGCACTTCTTCGGCCAGGCGCAACGCATCGGCGCTGAAGATCGCGCCTTCGCGATCGGCGCCGCAATGCGGGCAGGTATCGTCTTCCGCTCTCGACGCAGCGCCGCAGCGCGCGCAGATCACGGAATCGAGCTGCAGTGAATATTTAGAGCGACTCATGCCGCACCCGATGAGTTTTCGCCTGGACAACCAATGCCCGGGCGTAACGTTCTTGGCCGCAGAATAACTCAGGAAGGCGAACAATCGGCGTGTTCGCTGGCAAATTTCTCAATAAAGATGAGATTTTTGATCATTCGAGCCTTTTGTCGACGTTTCGCCGCACCGCAGCAAGCGCTGGTCGAATTCGTACGGCGAAATAATTATGTCAGCGAAAATTGATCGCGACTACGCGGCTGCGCACACTTATCCGATGATTGGCGATTAAAAGCGATGCGGGAGCGCTGAGGACGACTTCTGGGGAGCGACTGCGAGGCGCGTTCGAAACGCGAGGGAGGAGGAACTGCGAAGTGCTTGGTGCCCAGGGCCGGAATCGAACCGGCACGCCTTGCGGCGGGGGATTTTGAGTCCCCTGCGTCTACCAATTTCACCACCTGGGCACTTGCATTCTGATTTGCCGGGCCGACGCACCGGGAAGAGGCACGCCGATTGGCAAGTCAGCGATTATGTCGGAAAACGCGGACCGCGGCAAGGGTGCCCCGGCCGCGCTTGCAGCGTCGCTTACTGGCTCAGATACGTGAACGAGCCGTTCTTGATGACACCCATCACGCTCGCGCGCTGATCGAGGCCGACGTGATCGGTCGCGCTTGTATTCACGACGCCGTTCGGCACCACTAGTTCATGCGCGTGCTCCAGTTCCGAGCGCAGCGCCACGCGAAACGCCTTCGTCCCCGGCTGGCCGGCCTTGAGCGCTCGCGCGACGGCATCCTGGAGGCGCGGATAGACGCCCGCCGCATCCCCGGCGAACTGCGTGACCGTGCCCGGGCCGTACTGCGCCTCGTAGGCGTTGACGAACGCCAGTGCCGCCTTCTTCGACGGATGATCGGCCGGCAGCGTGCGCGCGACGACCACCGGCTGCGTCGGGAATAGCGTGCCTTCTACGTCCTTGCCGCCGAGCTTGATGAATTCCGGCGTCGCGATGCCGTGCGTCTGGTAGATCGCGCCCTTGAAACCGCGCTCGACGAGCGTGCGTTGCGGCAACACGGTCGGCGTCCCGGCGCCGGCGATCAGCACCGCATCGGGCTTCGCGGCCATCAGCTTGAGAATCTGCCCGGTGACGCTGGCGTCCGTCCGGTTGAAGCGCTCGCTCGCGACGATCCTGATATGCCGCAGATCCGCGAACTTCGAGAACTCGTTGAACCAGCTGTCGCCGTAGCTATCGGCGAAACCGATGAAACCGGCCGTCTTCACGCCGTGGTTCGCCATGTAGCGCGTCATCACGTCGGCCATCGCGCGGTCAGTCTGCGCCATCTTGAACGCCCACACCTTCTTGCCTTCCTGCGGCTCGACGACCGACGCCGAGCCGATCAGCGTGATCATCGGCGTTTCGTACTCGGAGACCGGATCGAGCGCCGCGAGCGCCGCCGGCGTGATGTTCGGGCCGACGATCACGTCGACCTTGTCCTCGGTGATCAGTTTTCTGATGTTGCGCACAGCGGCGCCGGGGTCAGATCCATCGTCGAGAATCAGGTATTGGGCTTCCTGGCCGGCGATCGTCTTCGGCCACATCAGCATCGCGTTCTTGCTCGTGATGCCGATCGCCGCGGCGGGCCCGGTGCTCGACAGGTCGATGCCGACCTTCAGTTGCGCCTGTGCAGCGGCGCTCAACGCTGAAAACGCGCTCGCGAGCGCGATGCGACGAAGGGACTTCGACAACTTCATTGGCTGGTCTCCGGGGCGGATGGTGAGTTAATTAGCAGATGAATCGATATTTTGACCGGCCAGAACCGGCACGCCGGATCGGAACCGCTCATAGCTCGTAGCTTTCGTGTTCCCCGGAAAGCGCCTGCTCGATGAGCTTGCGGTTCATCGAAGGCGAGAGCAGTTCGACGAGCGTGTATACATAACTGCGCAGATACGCGCCCTGCTTGAGCGCGAGGCGCGTGACGTTGGTCCCGAACAGATGGCCGACGGGCATCGCGCGCAGGTGCTTGTCGCGCTCCGGATTGAACGCGATGTCGGCCATGATGCCGACGCCGAGCCCGAGTTCGACGTAGGTTTTGATGACGTCCGCATCGATCGCTTCGAGGACGATATCCGGGGCCAGGTTGCGCAGGGCGAACGCCTGATTGATCTTCGAGCGGCCGGCGAACGCGGCATCGTAGGTGATGAGCGGGTACTGGACGAGATCGTCGAGCGTGAGCAGCTTGCGCTCGAGCAGCGGATGGTCCGGCAGCATCACGGCGAGATGCTGCCACTGGAAGCACGGCAGCGAGACGAGCTCTTTATAGTTGGCGATCGCCTCGGTCGCGATGGCGATGTCCGCCTGATCGTGGATCACCATTTCCGCGACCTGCGTCGGGCTGCCCTGAAGAATCGACAGATGCACCTTCGGAAAGCGCTTTTTGAACTCGGCGATCGCGGCCGGCAGCGAATAGCGCGCCTGCGTGTGCGTGGCGGCAATCACGAGCCGTCCCTGATCCTGCGCCGCGTAATCCTTACCGACGCGTTTGAGCGTTTCCACTTCCTGCAGTATTTTTTCCACCGACGCCAGGATGATCCTTCCCGGCTCCGTGAGCGAGCGCACGCGCTTGCCGTGGCGCGTGAAGATTTCGACGCCCAGTTCGTCTTCCAGCTCGATGATCGCCTTCGACACGCCCGGCTGCGACGTGAACAGCGCCTTCGCCGCCTCCGTGAGGTTGAAGTTCTGGCGAACGGCCTCGCGGACGAAGCGGAACTGATGCAGGTTCATTTATAACCCATCCGCATATCAAAGTAATTTTTCAGTCGTTTGCTATATAAAGAAAGTTTATTACGATTTGTCCAATTTTTCCAATTTCCATATCTGTATTTGTCATTAGCAAATGAGCGTTCCGTCTGAACGACGCTCCGCGCGACGACTCAATGGGTATCGATGTGCGGCGTTGTGCACGACGCTCGCGTGTGACAAAAAACTTGGGGTCCCCGAATGTACCAATACGATCAGATCGACCAGACCATCGTCGACGAACGAGTCGCCCAATACAGCGACCAGGTCCGCCGCCGGCTGTCGGGCGAGTTGAGCGAAGAGGAATTCCGTCCGCTGCGTCTGCAGAACGGTCTCTACATGCAGCGTCACGCCTACATGCATCGCATCGCGATTCCGTACGGCAACCTGCGCAGCGACCAGATGCGCGTGCTTGCGACCATCGCGCGCGAGCACGACCGCGGCTACGGCCACTTTTCGACGCGCACCAACATCCAGTTCAACTGGGTCGAGCTCGAAGAAACGCCGGAAATCCTGCGCAAGCTGGCTTCCGTCCAGATGCATGCCATTCAGACCTCGGGCAACTGCATCCGCAATATCACCGCCGACCAGTTCGCGGGCGTTGCGCCGGACGAAATCGTCGATCCGCGTCCGTGGGCCGAAATCCTGCGCCAGTGGTCGACGTTCCACCCCGAATTCGCGTGGCTGCCGCGCAAGTTCAAGATCGCGGTGAACGGCTCGGTCGAAGACCGCGCAGCCGTGCAGGTGCACGACCTCGGCGTGTACCTGAAGAAGAACGCAGACGGTGAAGTCGTCGCGAGCATTCTCGCGGGCGGCGGTCTCGGCCGTACGCCGATCGTCGGCGCGGTGATCAAGGAAGACCTGCCGTGGCAGCATCTGCTGACGTACTGCGAAGCCGTGCTGCGCGTGTACAACCGCTACGGCCGCCGCGACAACATGTACAAGGCGCGCATCAAGATCCTCGTGAAGGCGCTCTCGCCGGAGAAATTCGCGAAGCAGGTCGAGGAAGAGTGGCAGCATCTGAAGGACGGCCCGTCGACGATCACGCAGGACGAGTTCGATCGCGTGTCGAAGTTCTTCGCGGCGCCCGTCTACGAAAAGCTGCCGGACACGGACGCCTCGTATGAAAAGCATCTGATCGACAGCAAGCCGTTCGCGCGCTGGGTCGAGCGCAACGTGCGTCCGCACAAGGTGGCGGGCTACTCGTCGGTCACGCTCTCGCTCAAACCGACGGGCATCGCCCCCGGTGACGCCACCGACAAGCAGATGGACGACGTCGCCGACCTGGCCGACGAATTCTCCTTCGGCGAAATCCGCGTGTCGCACGAGCAGAACCTGATTCTCGCGAACGTGAAGAAGCGCGATCTGTACGCCGTATGGGAACGCGCGAAGGCGGTGGGTTTCGCGACCGCGAACATCGGCTTGCTGACGGACATCATCGCGTGCCCGGGCGGCGACTTCTGCTCGCTCGCGAACGCGAAGTCGATCCCTATCGCGCTGGCGATCCAGGAGCGCTTCAACAATCTCGACTACGTGTACGACCTCGGCGACCTGACGCTCAACATCTCGGGCTGCATCAACGCGTGCGGTCATCACCACATCGGCAATATCGGCGTGCTGGGTGTCGATAAGGACGGCTCGGAGTGGTATCAGGTGACGCTCGGCGGCGAGCAGAGCTCGGGCGCGACCGGCGCGCATCTCGGCAAGGTGATCGGCCCGTCGTTCTCGGCGGAAGAAATGCCCGATGTGGTGTCGCAGGTGATCGATACGTTCGTCGACAACCGCATGGAAGGCGAGCGCTTCATCGAGACGTTCAACCGCATCGGCATCGCGCCGTTCAAGGATCGCGTGTACGCGTCGCGCCAGGCGCACGCGTAAGCCACGGCCCCATTCGAGGAAATTGCAGATGGCTTTGATTATCAAGAACCGCGCCGTGGTGAACGACGACTGGACCGTGGTGCGCGCAGCCGAAGACGGCGCAGTGCCCGCAGTCGATGCGCTTCCCGCGGGCAAGGTGCTCGTGCCGTTTTCGCTCTGGAAAGAGCAGAAGGACGCGCTCGCTTCTTCGCGCTCGAAGGACGAACTCGGCGTGTGGCTCGCGCCCGATGACGAACCCGCCGATCTCGTCGCCGACTTCGACAGGATCGCGCTGATCGCCGTCGATTTTCCGGTGTTCCGCGACGGACGCGGCTTCTCTATCGGCCGCCTGCTGCGCGAACGCTATCAGTGGACGGGCGAACTGCGCGCGATCGGCGACGTGCTGCGCGACCAGTTGCTGTTCCATTCGCGCTGCGGCTTTGACGCATTCGCGGTGCGCGAGGACAAGGACATCAACGACGCGCTGAACGCGTTCAACGAATTCAGCGAGCAGTATCAGGGCGCGACTGACAATCCCGAACCGCTCTTCCGTCGACGTGCCGCCGTGCTTGCCGCATCCGGAGCCGCGTGATGACCCCCGAACTGCAAGCCAAGGTTGAACGGCTCGACGCGCTGCTCGATTCGATCGCGCAGCGTCACGAGAGCGTCAAGCTAGCCAGCAGCCTCGCCGCAGAAGACATGCTGCTTACGCATGCCATCCTTTCGCGCGGTGTGAAGGTCGGCATCTTCTCGCTGAACACGGGGCGTCTGCATCAGGAAACGCTCGGCATGATCGACCGCGTGAAGGAACGCTACGGCTACGACATCGAACAGTTTCATCCGCAGCCGGAAGCGATAGAGGCTTATGTACGCGATCACGGACTCAACGCGTTCTACGAGAGCGTCGATCTGCGCAAGGCGTGCTGCGGCATCCGGAAGGTCGAGCCGCTCAATCGCGCTTTGAAGGACGTGAGCGCCTGGGTGACCGGACAGCGCCGCGAGCAGTCGGTGACGCGCGTCGAGTTGCATGAGGAGGAGCACGACGCGCCGCGCAATATCGCGAAGTTCAATCCGCTCGCGGACTGGACCGAAGCCGAAGTGTGGGACTACCTGAAGGCCTTCGATGTGCCGGTGAATCCGCTGCATGCGCGCGGCTATCCGAGCATCGGCTGCGAGCCCTGTACGCGCGCAATTCGTCCCGGCGAGGACAGCCGCGCCGGACGCTGGTGGTGGGAATCGCGCGATACGAAGGAATGCGGCCTGCACATTACGAACATCAAGATCGTCGAAGAAGCGCCAAGCTCCGCGATCTAAGGCGCGTCCCGGACGCGCCTCGCATCAAACCTCTGTCATTGAAACGCAGCGCTTTCGTCACAAGCTGAAGGCGATGCAAAGAAAAGGATCGACGAACATGAGCACCACGCTCGACTCAACCGTCACCGCCCCGATCGCCAATACGGCGACCCGGATGGACCACCTCGACTGGCTCGAAGCCGAGTCGATTCACATCCTCCGCGAACTCGTCGCCGAGTGCAGCAAGCCGGCGCTCCTGTTCTCGGGCGGCAAGGACTCGGTCGTCGTGCTGCATCTCGCGCTGAAGGCGTTCGGTCTCGGCGGCGGTCGCAAGACGCAGCTGCCGTTCCCGCTCGTGCATATCGACACCGGCCACAACTTCGACGAAGTGATTGACTTCCGCGATCGCCGTGCCGCTGAAATCGGCGCGGAACTGGTCGTGGGTCATGTCGAGGATTCGATCAAGAAGGGTACCGTGCGTCTGCGCCGCGAGACCGATTCGCGCAATGCCGCGCAAGCGGTCACGCTGCTCGAAACCATCGAGCAATACGGTTACACGGCGTTGATCGGCGGCGCGCGCCGCGACGAAGAGAAGGCGCGTGCGAAGGAGCGGATCTTCTCGTTCCGCGACGAATTCGGCCAGTGGGACCCGAAGGCGCAGCGCCCGGAACTGTGGAGCATCTACAACGCGCGCCTGCATGCAGGCGAACACCTGCGCGTGTTCCCGATCTCGAACTGGACCGAACTCGACGTGTGGCAATACATCGCCCGCGAAAAGCTCGAACTGCCGTCGATCTACTACGCACACGACCGCGAGATCATTCGCCGCAATGGCCTGCTCGTGCCGCTCACGCCGCTCACGCCGTTGCGCGAAGGCGAAACGGCCGAAGTTGCGCAGGTCCGCTTCCGTACGGTCGGCGACATCAGCTGCACGTGCCCGGTCGCAAGCGATGCCGACGATGTCGAGAAGATCATCGCGGAAACGGCCGTGACGGAAATCACGGAGCGCGGCGCAACGCGGATGGACGACCAGGCATCCGAAGCCGCGATGGAACAGCGCAAGAAGCAAGGTTATTTCTGAGCATCACGCCAAAGGAAAACGGATCATGAGCATTTATCAAGCTGAAGACCTCGGCGTGTTGCGATTCATCACCGCGGGCAGCGTCGACGACGGCAAGAGCACGCTGATCGGCCGCCTGCTTTATGACAGCAAGGCGGTGTTGTCGGATCAACTCTCCGCGATCTCGCGTGCGAAGAACAAGCGCACCGTCGGCGATGAAATTGACCTGTCGCTGCTGACCGACGGCCTCGAAGCCGAGCGCGAGCAGGGCATCACGATCGACGTCGCGTACCGCTACTTCGCGACAGCGAAGCGCAAGTTCATCATCGCCGATACGCCGGGCCACGAGCAGTACACGCGCAACATGGTGACGGGCGCATCGACGGCGCATGCCGCGATCATTCTCGTCGATGCCACGCGCGTCACGTTTGTCGACGGCGTCGCGCAACTGCTGCCGCAAACCAAGCGCCACAGCGCGATCGTGAAGTTGCTTGGGCTTCAGCACGTGATCGTCGCGATCAACAAGATGGACCTCGTCGAATACAGCGAGACGCGTTTCAACGAAATCCGCGATGCCTATGTCGAACTCGCGCGCCAGCTCGGGATTTCGAACGTGCGCTTCGTGCCGGTGTCGGCGCTGAAGGGCGACAACATCGTGACCGCGAGCGAGCGCATGCCGTGGTACGCGGGCGAGCCGCTGCTCGACCTGCTCGAAGCGCTGCCCGTCACGCAGCCGACCGACCAGGCGTTGCGCTTCCCGGTGCAGTGGGTCGCGCGTCAGGACGGCAGCCAGGCCGACGATTTCCGCGGCTACATGGGCCGCGTTGAAGCGGGCGAAGTGCGGGTGGGCGATACGATCACCGTGCTGCCCGCGAGCCGCGAAGCGACGGTCTCGGAAATCATCGCGCCGGTGCCGGGCGGCGTCGCGCAGGTGGATCGCGCGTTCGCCGGCCAGACGGTGACGATCCGCCTCGCGGAAGACGTCGACGTGTCGCGCGGCGATACGTTCGTGCCGAGCGGATCGAAGGTCGAGCCGGCGAAGAAGCTCGAAGCGGACCTGTGCTGGTTCGACGAAGAGCCGCTCTCGCCGCAACGCAAGTACCTGCTGAAGCAGACCACGAACACGGTGTTCGCGCGGATCGGCGCGATCAAGGAAGTGCTCGACGTGCATACGCTGTCGCACGCGGTGGATCGCCGCGATCTCGCGATGAACGACATCGGCCGTGTCGCGCTGACGCTGCAAAAGCCGCTCGTCGCCGATGCGTACGATACGCATCAGGGCACCGGCGCGTTCGTGCTGATCGACGAAGCGACGCATCATACGGTCGCGGCCGGCATGATCCGTTCGTTCTCGGCTTGACACACGAAGGGTGAACGCGATGGGCAAGGTCTATCTGATCGGAGCAGGGCCGGGCGCGGCGGACCTCATCACGGTTCGCGGCGCGCGCATCCTGAGCGGGGCGAACGTCGTGCTGCACGACGCGCTCATCGAACCCGCGATGCTCGACTATGCGCCGAACGCGCGCAGGATCGCGGTCGGCAAGCGTTGCGGCCAGCGCTCGACCGCCCAGCATTTCATCAACAAGCAGATCGTCGATGCGGCGCGCGAGCATGACGTCGTCGTGCGTCTGAAGGGCGGCGATCCGATGCTCTTCGGCCGCGCCGACGAGGAAATGCGCGCGCTCGAAGCGGCGGGCATCGAATACGAAGTGGTGCCGGGCATCACGGCGGCGCTCGCGAGTGCGGCAACGCTCAAGCGCTCGCTCACGCTGCGCGGGGTGTCGCGCAGCGTCGCGCTCGCCACGCACAGCCGTGCGCCGGACAGTGACGAGATCCGTCAGCAGGCGAGCGCGGATTCGCTCGTGTTCTACATGGGCCGCGACAGCGCGCCCGACATCGCGCAGCAGTTGATCGACGCGGGCCGTGCGGGATCGACGCCGGTTGCGATCGTCGAGGCATGCAGCACGCCGCGCGAACGCATGCTGACGCTCACGCTTGAACGCATGGCGCGCGGGGAAGCGCAGGAATGGCTCGATGCGTCGCAGCCGAGCTTGTTGATGATCGGCGAGGCGTTTGCCGAGCGCGCATCGGCAAAGGCGAAGATCAAGCTGAAGGCGCTGCAGTTCGCGGCTTGAAACGCCAGAGCTTTAATGAAAAACGCACCGTCTCGACGGTGCGTTTTTTTTCAGGCATCTAACTGCCGCATACAGTACCCCGCGATCGCGTCCAGCACGGCATCGTCTTCGCCGACTGCCGTCGCGCAATGTATCGTCAGGCCCGGGTGCGCCGCGCGGCACGCGTCGATGATCTGGGGCAGGTCGCGGCGAACGTGTCCGCCCTGTCCGAAGAACACCGGCACAACGGTCACCGCGTCGCAACCGCTCGCGGCCTGCTCTGCGACGGCGGTTGGCAAATCGGGCGTCATCAATTCGAGGAAGGCGAGCGAGACCGGTTCGCTGCGCGCTTTGCGCAGCCTGACGGCGAGGCGTTCGAACGGTTCTGCCCAGCGTGCATCGCGCGCGCCGTGGCCGAACAGAATGATGCCATGCTTGCTCATGCTTCCTCCGGCGCGGGGCCTAGTGCCGGTCGACCCACTTGAGGCCGACCAGCCCGATCACGAGATAGGCGAGCGCCGGAACGGCCGCGGTGACCGGCGCGGGCCACGTGTTCAGGTTGCCGATGTGCGAAAAGAGCGTGTTGAACAACTGGAAGCTCATGCCGATCATGATTCCGCCGAACACCTTCACGCCGACGACACCCGCTCGCGTGTGCAGGTACGCGAACGGCAGCGAGAGCACCAGCATCACGAATACCGCGAACGGATACAGGATCTTGCGCCAGAACGCGATCTGATAGCGCTGAGTGTCCTGATGATTCTCGGTCAAGTGCTGGATGTAGCGGAACAGGTTGAACATCGACATGCGATCCGGCGACACCAGCAGCACCGACAGGATCTGCGGCGTGAGTTCGGAGCGCAGCGAGTATTCGGGTAGCGTTGTCTGCTTCGCGCGATACACCGGGTTCAGCGCATCGCCCGGGCTCGCGGCCTGCGGCGCGGCGTCGATCAGCTGCGTGTCGGTCACGCCCGTGAGCTTCCAGTGTCCCGGCGGCTCGTACACGCCCGTCTTCGCGATGCGCACGTTCTGCAGGCGGAACTTCGAATCGAACTCGTAGATGCGCACGTTGGCGATCGTCGTATCCGGATTCAGTTGCCCGACGTTGACGAAGCGCGTGACCTGCTCGCCGTTGTCGCGGGCGGTGAGCGTGTCCTTCACCCAGACGCCCGACTGGAAGTTCGTCGACACCGACGAGCCGAGCGCCTCCAGCCGCACGCGCTCGCTCAGCTGGTCCGAGTAAGGCCCGACCACTTCGCCGATGATGTAAGTCACGAACACGAGCGGCACGCCGATCTTCAGGAGCGACCGCAGCGCCCGTCCCGTAGAGAGACCGGAGACGCGGAAGATCGTGAATTCGGAGGCCGCGGCCATCTGCGCGAAAACGTAGATCGCGCTGATGAGCGCCGCGACCGGAATGATCTCGTAGAAGCGCGACGGCGTCTGCAGCCCGACGCGCAGCACGGCGAGCCCGAACTTGTAGTTGCCGTGTCCGACAGTGTTGAGTTCATTGATCAGGTCGAAGAAAAAGAACAGACCCGAGAACGCAAACAGGATGAAGACGAACGCGTAGTAAATCTGACGCGCGAAATACCGTTCGTAGATGCGCATTGCGTCAGGCCTCCTTCGAACGGCGGAAGGACGACAGCCTGAAGAGCGGCCGGTTGCGGATGCGCAGCCAGAAGATGAAGCCGACCAGCAGCGCCACGAGAATATGCAAGCCGATAATGCCGACGCCGAACGACATCTTCCCCTGCTCGATCCACGACTGCACCACGTTCAGAAGATTCGAGTACGTGAGGTAGATGAGCACGGCCATCACGAGGTTGATCGTGCGGCTGCGGCGCGGGTTCTGGTAAGAGAGCGGAATAGCGAGCAGCATCAGGTTGACCGCGATGAGCGGAAGGCCCGCGCGCCACGCGAATTCGGCGAGATTGTTCTTGGTCGGATTGGCGAGCAGGTCGGGCGTGGAAATGCCGGTGGTGGTCGGCGTGTTGACGACCTGACGGCTCTGTATCTTCACACCATAGCGCTCGAACTCCATGATGCGGAAGTTCGGCTGGCCCGGTTCGCCGTCGTAGCGACGGCCGTTTTCGAGCACGATGAAGCGGTCGCCATCCTCGCGCGTTTCGGTGTGGCCCGTCTTCGACACGATCACGTTGACCTTGCCGCCTTCGGTGCTCGTGACGAACACATTCTCGACATGCCCCTGGTCAGGCGACATCTTCTCGATGAAGAACACGCGATGGCTCGCGGGCGACTCGCGGAACTGGCCCGGCGCGAGCAGCGACACTTCATCGCGCTGCTGGAAGCGCTGCTTGATGAGCTTGCTCTGCTGATTCGACCACGGCCAGCCGACAAACGCGAAGAACACGATCAGGATGAGGATCGGCGTGGAGAAGACGGCGACCGGCTTGATGAGCTGCGTCTGGCTCACGCCCGAGGCGAGCCACACCACCATTTCGGAATCGCGATACCAGCGCGTGAGCACGAAGAGAATCGAGACGAACAGCGTGACGATCAGCATGACGGCGAGATAGCCGATCACGGTGAGGCCGATCAGCACGACGACATCGCGCGGATCGATTTCTCCCGACGCAGCGAAGCCGACGATGCGGATCATCATCGTCGTCAGCATGATCGTGAGCAGCACCATGAATACGGCACCGGCCGTATACGCGAGTTCGCGCTGTAGGGAGCGTTCGAAGATCATTGATTGGTAACTGATGGCCGGCGGCGATGCTTTGCAAGCGCATGCTTTGACAGACGCCCGGGCGATGCGAACGTTCCCGGAGACTCCCGCCTGTGACCGCCGCGGAAAAAATAGCGGATAATTGCGGCTTTCATCCTTCAGCCCAGATTTTATCCGAGGATAAGCGCGATGGACTTTAGCATAAAAGCCTGTGATTGGAGCAAAGGCGCGGCAAATGGTTTCCTCAACGGGAAGGCCGACGTCATGGTGGTTGGCGTGTTCGAAGCGCAGACGCTGACAGGCGCCGCGCTCGAGCTCGACCTGGCCACCAAGGGGCTCATCACGCGTGTCGTGAAGGCCGGCGACATGAACGGCAAGGCGGGCACGACGCTCTTTTTGCACGAGATCACGGGCATCGGCGCTTCGCGGATCCTGCTCGTCGGACTCGGCAAGCAGGATGTCTTCAGTCAGAAGGCTTATGGCGAAGCCGCACGCGCGGCATGGCGCGCCATTCTCGGCACTAAGATCGCGCAGGTGACGTTCACCCTCGCGCAACTGCCCGTGCTCGAACGCACCGGCGACTGGGCCGTGCGCGCCGCGATCCTCGCGCTGCGCGAGCTGACCTACAAGTTCACGCAGATGAAGAGCAAGCCGGAAAACGGCGCGCGTGCGCTAAAGAAGATCGTGTTCAGCATCGACCCGACCGAAGAAAAGGCGGCCAAACTCGCCGCGAAGCAGGGCGCCGCGCTGGCGAACGGCATGGACCTCACGCGCGATCTCGGCAACCTGCCGCCGAACGTCTGCACACCGACCTATCTCGGCCAAACCGCGAAGAAGCTCGGCCGCGACTGGAAGCTGAAGGTCGAAGTGCTCGGCCAGAAGCAGATCGAAGCGCTCGGCATGGGTTCGTTCCTCGCGGTCGCGAAGGGCTCGGTCGAGCCGCCGGCGTTCATCGTCATGCACTATCAGGGAGCTGGCTCGGGCAAGAACGCGGGCGCGCCGGTCGTGCTGGTCGGCAAGGGCATCACGTTCGACTCGGGCGGCATCTCCATCAAGCCCGGCGAGGCCATGGACGAGATGAAGTACGACATGTGCGGCGCGGCCTCGGTGTTCGGCACGCTGCGCGCGGTCGCGGAGATGGGGCTGAAGCTCAACGTGGTCGGCATCGTGCCGACCTGCGAGAACATGCCGGCCGGCAACGCGCTCAAACCCGGCGACATCATCACGGCGATGAACGGCACGACCATCGAAGTGCTCAACACCGATGCCGAAGGCCGCCTCATCCTGTGCGACGCGCTCACGTATGCAGAGCGCTTCAAGCCGGCGGCGGTCGTCGACATCGCGACGCTCACGGGCGCCTGTATCATCGCGCTCGGCCATCACAATTCGGGGCTCTTCTCGAAGGACGACGCGCTCGCGGGCGAACTGCTCGACGCCTCGCGCGAAGCGGTCGACCCGGCCTGGCGCCTGCCGCTCGACGACGAATATCAGGACCAGCTGAAGTCGAATTTCGCCGATCTCGCGAATATCGGGGGACGTCCGGCGGGCAGCGTGACGGCGGCGTGCTTCCTGTCGCGGTTCGCGCAGAACTATCCGTGGGCCCACCTCGACATCGCGGGCACCGCGTGGAAGAGCGGCGCGGCGAAGGGCGCGACGGGCCGTCCGGTGCCGCTCCTTGCACAGTTCCTGATCGACCGCGCGGGTCAATGACGTCCGGCTTTTGTCGCGCCATGCGGGCGAGCGAGGCGCAGGCATGACGCGCATCGACTTTCACACGAACGTCGGCGATTCGATTGCCTATGCGTGCCGCCTCGTCAGGAAGGCGTATCTGAGCGGCGAGCCGATCATCGTGCTCGCCGAGCCCGCGCGGCTCGCGGCCTTCGACGAACAGCTCTGGACCTTCTCGCCGCTCGACTTCGTGCCGCACTGCATGGCGGGCAGCCCGCTCGCGAAGGACACGCCGGTCGTGCTCGCGGCCAATCTCGATGACGCGCCGCACCATCGCATCCTGATCAATCTGGGTCAGAGCGTGCCTGTACAGTTCGCGCGCTTCGAGCGGCTGATCGAAGTGGTCGGCGACGACGAGGAAGAGCTTGCGGCCGGCCGACAGCGCTTTCGCTTCTACCGCGACCGCGGCTATGCGCTCAACATGCACAAGCAAGGCGGTTGACCGTACATAAGTCGCGCGACGCGTCGCGATATGATCGGCCGCACATCTACAGAGAGACGGAGTGAACCGTGCCCAACACGCCAGAAGATTTCGATACCTCGATCCCCGTTCTCACTGAAGTCGTCGTGCCGGGCAAGTCGCAATACGCGCGCACGCCGGGACAGGGCGCGCCGACGCCCGCGCACGCCACGGATTACGATGCCGAATTCATCGCCGAGCGCCTGCACGGGCGCTTCACGAACTTCCTGACGGGCGACGGCCGCGAGCTGATCGAGTCGCGTTGCCGCGACGCGCTGAGCGAACATTCGACCTGGCTCGTGCATCAGATCACGCGCGAGGTCGCGCTCGCGCTGGAAGCGGAGATGACGGACTGGGTGCGCGAGGCGGTGGAAGAAGAACTGCAGCGGCGCCGGAGCGCCTGAGCGGCGCGCGTCAGCGCAGCGAAAGGATCCAGTCGGCGAGGGCGCTCGCCTGAGCGGCGGTCAGTTGCGTATTCGCGGGCATCGGCACCGGGCCCCAGACGCCCACGCCGCCTTCCACGATCTTGCGCGCGAGCACTGCGTGCGCGCCTTCAACGCCGGCGTATTTCTCCGCGACACTGCGAAACGCGGGGCCCATCGACATGCGCGTCACCGAGTGGCAGCTCATGCAGTTGCGGCTCTGCGCGAGCGACAGCATCGAGTCTTCTCCCTGCGCCCGTGCTGCACCGCACACCGACAGCATCGCAAGCGCTGCGAGCGTAGCGGCATATCGTCCGATCGAAATCATGATGGTCTCCGTCGATGCCTGCCCGACCTGCTTTCGCGGCATTATAAAAGACGCCGCCCAATGACAAGGGGCGCACGATTTGCATCGTGCGCCCCTTCGTTCGTCAGCGTTCAGCAATCAGCGACGAATCGTCAGCCCGTCACCGCGCCCTTGTTGGCGGGCAGCGCGAGCGCTGCGTACTTCGAGAGCACGCCGCGTGTGTAACGCGGCGACGGCTTTTTCCATGCGGCGCGACGGCGCTCGATTTCCGCGGCATCGACGTTCAGTTCCAGCAGCAGCTTGTGCGCGTCGATGGTGATCGAATCGCCTTCGTGCACGAGGCCGATCGTGCCGCCCGCGAACGCTTCCGGCGCGACGTGGCCGACCACCATGCCCCATGTGCCGCCGGAGAACCGGCCGTCCGTGATGAGGCCGACCGATTCGCCCAGCCCCTTGCCAATGATCGCCGAAGTCGGTGCGAGCATCTCCGGCATGCCCGGGCCGCCTTGCGGTCCGAGATAGCGCAGCACGACGACGTCGCCGGCCTTGATCTTGTCGGCGAGGATCGCATCCATCGCGCTCTGCTCGTCTTCGAACACGCGCGCCGGGCCCGTGATGACCGGGTTCTTCAGGCCCGTGATCTTGGCAACGGCGCCGTCCGGCGCGAGATTGCCCTTCAGGATCGCGAGGTGGCCTTCTTTGTAGAGCGCCTGGTCGATCGGATAGATCACCTTCTGATCGGCACGCGGCTTGCCCGGCACGTCCTTCAGTTCTTCAGCGATCGTGCGGCCCGTGATCGTGATGCAGTCGCCGTGCAACATACCCGCGTCGAGCAGGATGCGCAGCACTTGCGGAATGCCGCCCGCCTTGTGCAGGTCGGTCGCGACGAACTGACCCGACGGCTTCAGGTCGCAAATGACCGGCACTTTCTTGCGCATGCGCTCGAAGTCGTCGATGGTCCATTCCACTTCCGCGGCGTGCGCGATCGCCAGATAGTGCAGCACGGCATTGGTCGAGCCGCCCGTCGCCATGATCAGCGCGACCGCGTTCTCGATCGACTTCTTCGTGATGATGTCGCGCGGCTTCAGGTCCTTCTTGACCGCTTCGACCAGCACGCGCGCCGATTCGGCCGACGAGTCGACCTTTTCCTGATCCGGGTTCGCCATTGTCGACGAATACATCAGCGACATGCCGAGCGCCTCGAACGACGAGCTCATCGTGTTGGCGGTGTACATGCCGCCGCACGAACCGGTGGACGGGCACGAGTTCTTCTCGATGCCCTTGAAGTCCTCTTCCGACATGCGCCCGGCCGTGAATTCGCCGACCGCCTCGAACGACGACACGATGGTCAGATCCTTGCCCTTCCAGTTGCCCGGACGGATCGTGCCGCCATACACGTAGATGCCCGGCACGTTCATGCGCGCGAGGCCGATCATGCCGCCCGGCATGTTCTTGTCGCAGCCGCCGATCACGACGACGCCGTCCATCCACTGGCCCTGGACGGCCGTCTCGATACAGTCGGCGATCACTTCGCGCGAGACGAGCGAGTACTTCATGCCTTCGGTGCCCATCGACATGCCGTCGGAAATGGTGGGCGTGCCGAAGATCTGCGGGTTCGCGTCCGATTTCCTGATCGATTCGACGGCGGCGTCGGCAAGACGCTGCAGGCCGGCGTTGCACGGCGTGATCGTCGAGTGGCCGTTGGCGATGCCGATCATCGGCTTGTCGAAGTCTTCTTCCTTGTAGCCAAGGGCGTAGTACATCGAGCGATTGGGCGAGCGCGCCACGCCCTGGGTGATGTTTTTCGAGCGGCGATTGAAGGCCATTTGGGGGCTCCTTGAGGATTTTTTCGTCTAGTGCCGGAAGGATGCAGCGTCGGCAAGTGTCTGTCCAATATATTATTCAGGGTTTATTAGGTCGCACGAGATATCAATGGACCTGCGCAATCCACCCATCGAATTGCGGCTGCTGCGCTACTTCGTGACCGTCGCGGAAGAAATGCATTTCGGCCGCGCGGCGGCGCGCCTCGCGATGACGCAGCCGCCGCTGTCGCAGGCGATCCGCGCACTGGAGGAGGCGCTTGGCGTGGCGCTGTTCGTCCGCACGAAGCGATCCGTCGAGCTTACGCCGGTCGGCCACGACCTGCTGCCGGAAGTCCGGCGCCTGCTTTCCGCCGCCGAGGCGCTCAGGCCGCTCGCGCAATCGCTCGCGCGCGGCGAGGCGGGGGTGCTGTCGCTCGCGTTCGTCTCGACGGCGGACTACGGTCTCCTGCCGTCGCTCCTGCGCGATTTCGGCGCGCGCTATCCCGGCGTGCGCCTGCAGCTCACCGAAGCCACCAGCGACGTGCAGATCGAGGAACTGGTCGCGGGCCGCATCGACGCGGGCCTCGTGATTCCGCCGCTGCCGACGCGCCATGTCGCGGCGCTGTCGTATCTGCCGATCGCGCGCGAGCCGCTCGTCGTCGCACTGCCGGCGGAACTGGCCGCGCAACTCGGACAAGGCGCGGGCGAATGGGCCGACACGCCGGTGAGCCTGGAAGAACTGGCGTCCACGCCGCTCGTCGTCTTCCCGAGACGGCTTGCGCCCGGTTTCTATGACATCATTATGGGTTGCTACGGCGCGTGTGGACTCACGCCGCGCATCGGGCAGGAGGCAATCCAGATGCAGACCATCGTGAGCCTCGTGTCCGCCGGCATGGGCGTCGCGCTCGTGCCGCAGTCGCTTCGTAATCTGCGGCGCACGGGCGTGGTGTATCGTCCGCTTGCTGAAACCGGCGCGGGCAACGGCGCTCTTGTCGAGACCGGCCTCGTGTGGCGCGCGGCGGAGGTGAGTCCCGTGCTTGCCGGTTTCATCGACATCGTGCGAGCCCACGGCGCGTCGGTGCCTGCTTCATAGTTCGCGCTTTATAGTTCGCGCATCTCGAACCGCTACTACAACTTACGATGCTCATACACCCCAATTTCGATCCCGTCGCGATTCATCTCGGCCCGCTCGCCGTGCGGTGGTACGGTCTCATGTATCTGGTCGCGTTCGTGACGGCGGTCGTCGTCGGCCGGCTGCGACTGCGGCTGCCGCACGTCGCGGCTCAAGGCTGGACCGCGCGCGACATCGACGACATGCTGTTCTACGGCGTGCTCGGCACGATTCTGGGCGGCCGGCTCGGCTATGTGGTCTTCTACAAGGCGAGCTGGTACGCGGCGCATCCGCTCGATATCTTCAAGGTGTGGGAAGGCGGCATGTCGTTTCACGGCGGCTTTCTCGGCGTGACGCTCGCGATGATCCTCTTCGCGTACCAGCGCAAGCGCACCTGGATGCAGGTCACCGACTTCGTCGCGCCGATGGTGCCGCTCGGGCTCGCGGCGGGGCGCCTCGGCAACTTTATCAACGGCGAGCTGTGGGGCCGCGTGACCGATCCGAATGCGCCGTGGGCGATGCTCTTTCCGGGCGCATCGAACGATGACGCGATCTGGCTCACAAAGCATCCGCAAGCCGACATGCGCTGGCATCTGACAGAGATCTTCGAGCGCTATCACATGCTGCCGCGCCATCCGTCGCAGTTGTACGAGATCGCGCTGGAAGGCCTCGTGCTTTTCATTGTGCTGTGGACGTTCTCGCGCAAGCCGCGGCCGGTGGGCGCGGGCTCGGCGCTCTTTCTGATCGGCTATGGACTTGCGCGCTTCACGGTGGAATTCGCGCGCGAACCGGACGATTATCTCGGCCTCCTCGCGCTTGGCTTCTCGATGGGGCAGTGGCTTTCGCTGCCGATGATCATCGCAGGGATCGGCATGATGATCTGGGCGTACCGGCGCGACGGGCGATTGCCTTCGAAGCCCGCGAACGCGGCCTGATCCATGAACAACGCCTCGCAAAATGCGAGGCGTTGTTCTTCGTGCAAGACGATGCGTGCGTTCAGCGCGCCATCTGCACCGACCCCGACACGTTGACCGTCACTGTCGACGTGCCCGCCTCGAAGGCCATGGGCGCGGCCATCTTTGCATCGGCGCCCATCGCGCGTGCCTGCATCATCATCACGGGACGCGGCGCCGTACCGTCGTGATTCACGCTGACTTCGCGGATCGAATAGCCGCTATAGCCGAACGCCTGCGCCGACGCCTGCGCCTGCTGGCGAAACGATTCGATTGCCTGCGTCGAGAGCTTCTGCGCGGCCGTGCGCTGCGCCTGCGGCGACAGCGAGAACGCGACGTTGCCGACCTGCATCGACGAACTCATCTTGCCCGCGAGCTTCGACGCCGCCGCGAAATCATGAGACTCCAGCACGACCTCGGTGCGGCCGCGCCAGGCGGAAATGCGGCCGTCGCGATCGGTCGACGGAAACACGGTGAACGAACCGCTGCGCGCCGTGACGCCATCGACGCCCTTTGCCGTGCGCAAGGCAGCGTCGGCGCGCTGGTTGAGCGTGGTCGTGAGCGACGAAGCGTCCTGCGCTTCCTGCTCGTAGAAGAGCGTGATGTTGACGGTGTCCTGCGGGACTTCGGTGCTCGCCTGCGCCGACAGCGACAGCACGCCCGAAGGCTGCGGCTGCGTGAGCACGGTTTGCGCGGCGACCGTCGCCGACATCGTGAGCGCCGCGCTCGAAATGGCGGCGGCTGCGAGCGCGAACGCGGTTTTGCTTTTTATCATCGTGGAACTCCGGGAGCGTTGAATCGCCTGATTTGCGACGTCACTTAGGCGGCTCACGAGCGCGCGAAGTTCCTTGGCGCTTCTAGACGAGATGCTCGGTGATGAAGCGCCATTGCGCTTCGGTCACGGGCGTGATCGAGAGACGATTGCCTCTCGCGAGCACCTGCATGTCGGCGAGTTCCTTGTGTTCGCGCAGTGTCGCGAGCGGGACGAGCGGCGTCTTCTTCACGAAGCGCACGTCGACGAGGAGCCACCGTGGCGTCTCCTGCGTCGACTTGGGATCGTAATAGGGGCTCTTGGCGTCGAACTGTGTGGGATCGGGGTAAGCCGTCGAGACGACCTCGGCGATGCCCGCGATGCCTGGCTGCGGGCAGCTCGAATGATAGAAGAGCACGCGATCGCCGACCTGCATCGCGTCGCGCATGAAGTTGCGTGCCTGATAGTTGCGCACGCCTGTCCATGGCAGGGTTTTCTTCGGTGCGTGTGCGAGATGATCGATGCTCGCTTCGTCCGGTTCGGACTTCATCAGCCAGTAACGCATGATCGATGTGAATGTAAGAGCGTGTTGAGCAGCGTACCAAAGCGACGACCAAAAGAAAAACGGCATCGGAAAAACCGATGCCGTTTCAAATAAGGTCCCCGCCTCAGCCGCTAGGCCGGCATCCTGAACCGGGGTTCAAGATTGGTCGCAGTAAGCAGCACTTCGGGTACATCAGACAGAGTGACGCGCGCGCCCGTGCTACAAATTTCCGCAACCGTGCACAATGGCATTGGTTCAAGGAATATATGACCTTGGCGAACCAGGCAGGGAGTACTAACTCTACACCAATCGCCAGTCGGATGCAGCAACGACTTTAACCTTTCGCGATTTAAGGACGCTTGTCACGCAAGCGGCCATGTGATGAGCATGCTCGTCGCAAGAGTGTGCTTACTGCGCTTCATATTGCGCGATGACCGCGCCCAGCTGCTCGTTCATCTGGTGCATCGTGTGGCGGATTTCTTCGGCGGGGAAGGCTTCCCCATGACGCACGCTGTTCTGCAGCTTAAGCAATTCCGACGCCAGCGAGAGCGCCGCCATCACCGCGATACGGTCCGTGCCGCGCACGTTGCTTGCATTGCGCACCTTGTTCATCTCTGCATCGACGCGGGCCACGGCCTCGCGCAGTGCGTCTTCTGTTTCGGCCGAGCAGGCGAGACGGTATTGCTGGCCGAGAATGGAGACTTCGATCTGTTTGGTGCTCATGCTTTTTCTCCGTGGCTGTGTTCACCGTGCATCTCGCCGGCGTGCGCGGGTTCGGGCGGCGCATCGGACGACGAATCGGGGCCAAGGAGATCCAGTTGGTTGTCGGGCTCGGGCGCGGCTTTTGCGCGCGGCAGTTTTTCGAGGATGGCATTCAGGCGCACCTGCGCGTCGTCGATCTTCGCCGAGAGTCCGTCGCGTTCCGCCTGCAGCGTGTCACGATCTTCGCGCACCTGCGCGAGTTCGATCTGCACGGCGGCGAAGTCGGCACGCAACTGGTCGAGTTGTTCTTCGAGTGCGCGGCGGGCCTGGTGATGGCGCTCGCTGATCTTGATCAGCCGGCCGATGTTCTGTGAAAGTGATTCGAGTTCGTTGAGCATGTGCTGCGTCCTCTAAAGACCTCGCATTTTAGCGCGGTTCATCCGTGCTTCCGATAAATGTCTCGTTTCGAGACGTAACAGCACGCCTTCATGCGCAAAAACGCATTTCTTCAGCGCAATACGTGTGTGGAAAGAGCGGGCAGTTGCGTCGCGTCAAAAGGAGCGCGCGCAAACCTTTTGCATCTGCGACGCTTTCTTGACGCCCTTTGGCGTGGCTCCTAAACTTGCTGCACTTTTGGTGCTCGCGCCCGCGTTCGAAGCGGGCGCAGTCAAACGGGAAACAGGGAGCGAAGTCCGGCAAGGACGAGCCAACCTGTGCTGCCCCCGCAACGGTAAGCGACCGCAACGCAAGTTGCAAGTCGTCCCCGATGCGTTTTGTCCGCGTTTTAGTCCACATTTTTCGTCACTTGAAATATGCGGCTGCGGCAAACGTTAAAAGCCACTGCGCGAATGTGCGGGAAGGCGGGACGATGCTGTCGCCAGCCCGGATACCGGCCAGAGGTCGGGTCCGTCGCGCTTTGCCTTGTGCTCGCGCGCCGTGCCGATACGCGCATGAAGCCCGCGGGGAGCGGGCCGCGCTCGTCATCGACAGGAAACGCTTCACACATGTTTTCAATCTTCGCCCGCGCGGCGCGTCCGGTGCTGCTCGTCGCCTGTGGCATGCCGTTCGCTTCGCTCGCGCAGTCCATCGATCCGGTCGACCGCAATGCGTTGACGACGCTCGCGCCCGTCGTCGTGACCGCGACGCGCGCGCCCGAGCCGCTCGCCGATTCGATCGGGCAGACCTCGCTCTTCGACGCACAGGACATCGCCGATACCAACGCCTCCGATGCGCTCGGCCTTCTGGCCCTCGCGCCGGGCGTGCAGGTCACGCGCAACGGGGGGCCGGGCGCGACGTCGGGGCTCTACGTGCGCGGCGCGTCGTCGGCGCAGTCGCTCGTCTTGATCGACGGCGTGCGCGTCGAGTCGGCGGGACTCGGCGCCGCGCAACTCTCGCAACTGATGCTCGACGAAATCGACCGCATCGAAGTGGTGAACGGCAACGTGTCCGCGCTGTACGGATCGGGCGCGATCGGCGGCGTCGTGCAGATCTTCACGAAAGAGGGCGGCAATCATCCGCCGCGCGTGAACGTCGAAGCCGAATACGGCAGCTATCACACGCAGCGGCAGCAATTCGGCGTGAACGGCGCGCTCGACCGCGAAGGCCGCACGACATTCGACTTCACCGTCTCGCGCGAAAAGACCGACAGCTTCTCGTCAATCGATCCCGCCGTCGCACCCGGCGCGAACCCGAACGCGAACGGATATTTGAATGAAAGCGTCGCGGCGACGTTGCGCCATGCCTTCACTGACAAGTGGGATGGCGGCGTACGATTCTTGCAGTCGAACGGCATCAACAGCTTCGACGACGCCTACGGCAGCCCGTTCGACCTCAACGAATCGCACGACCGCGTGCGATCGGCATCGGTATTCGCGAACGGCAGACTGACCGACCTCTGGACCACGCACTTCACGATTGCCCAAGGCCAGGACCGCGCGAACATCGAACAGAACGGCGTCTATACGAACCGCTTCAACTCGGAGAATCGCCAGTACCTGTGGCAGAACGATGTCCGGCTCGCGCCCGGTCACAAGCTGCTCTTCGGCTACGAGCACATGGACCAGACGCTCGATTCCGACCAGCTCGACGCGCCCGACCGTCACGTGAACTCCGTGTTCGCCGGTTATGTGGGGCGGATCGGGGCGAGCCAGTTCCAGGCGAACCTGCGGCGCGACCAGTACTCCGATTTCGGCGGCGCGAACAGCTACTATCTCGGCTATGGCTACAACTTCGATGCGCACTGGAAGGCGACCGCAAGCTACGCCGCATCGTTTCGCGCACCGAGCTTCGACGATCTGTACTATCCGCTCAGCGGCAATCCGTCGATCGAGCCTGAACGCAGCCATTCGATCGAGGCGGCGTTGCAGTACGCGTCGTCGCAGCTTGGCGTGCTGCGTCTCACGGCGTTCCAGACGCTCTATTCGAACCTGATCGATTATGTCGCCGATGGCAGCGGCTTCTACATTGCGCAGAACGTGGGGCGCGCGAAGGTGCAGGGCATCGAGGGATCGTGGGCGGGGCATGTCGGCGCCACCGACGTGCGCGCGAGCTTCACGCTGCAGAACCCCGTCGACGAGACGAATCACGAAGAACTCACGCGCCGCGCGCGTCGTTTCGCGAGCTTCACCGCGCATCGCTCGATTGGCAACTGGCGCCTGGGCGGCGAATGGATCGTGAGTGGCGCGCGAAGCGACTACGAGTCGACGCTCGCGGGCTACGGTCTCGTGAACCTGTCGGCGCGTTATGACATCACGAGGTCGTGGTACGTGGACGCGCGCATCGACAACCTGTTCGACAAGGACTATGAACTCGCTTATTCGTACAACACGCCGCATCGCGGCGCGTACATCACGATCGGCTGGCGGCAGCTTTGAACCGGACGATGCGCGCTGACGCAAGCACCGGGCGTCCGCCCGCGCGCGGCATGAATGCGAGCCGCGCCGCCGCCATCTGGACCGCGCTCGCGGTGGCGGCGCTCGTCTTGTTCGTGGCGTCTCTTGCGCTCGGCAGCATTGCGCTGTCGCCGCTGCGGGTGATCGATGCGTTGCTGCATGCGCGAACATCGTCGTCCGATGTGATCGATGAAATCGTGCTGAGTCTGCGCCTGCCGCGCGCGCTCGCGGGCTTCGCCTCGGGCGCGTTGCTCGCGATGGCCGGCGCGCTGCTGCAAGTGCTTCTGCGCAATCCGCTTGCGGAGCCATACGTGCTCGGCGTGTCCGGCGGCGCGGCGACGTTCGCGCTCGGCGCAATGCTCGTTTCGATGCCGTGGTGGAGCGTCGATGCGGCCGCTTTCGCAGGCGCCTTGCTGTCGATCCTGCTCGTGCTCGGCCTTGCGCGCCGCGAGCTTTGGCGCGGAGAACCGCAGGACGCATCGCCGCGTCTGCTGCTGACGGGTGCGGTGATCGCGGCGGGCTGGGGCGCGCTCATCACGCTGATGCTGGCCGTCGCGCCGGAGAGCCGCCTGCGCGGCATGGTCTTCTGGCTGACGGGCGACCTGAACGGCGTCGCGACCCCGTGGACCGCGCTTGTTGCGCTGGCCGTCGCGTTCGTGTTCGTCGTTCCCGTCGCGCCGCAACTCAACGTGCTGCTGCGCGGCGATGCCGCCGCAGAGGCGCTGGGCGTGCCGGTCGTGCGCCTGCGGCTCTGCATCTATCTCGTGGCATCGCTTGCGGCGGCAGCGGCCGTGACGACCGCGGGCACGATCGGTTTCGTGGGACTGGTCGTGCCGCACGTATTGCGGCTTGCGTTCGGCAATGACCAGCGCATGCTGATGCCCGCTGCCGCGCTCGGGGGCGGCGCCGCGGTGATGAGCGCGGACCTGATCGCGCGCACGGCGATCGCGCCGGCGCAGTTGCCGGTGGGCGTGATTACGGCGCTAATCGGCGTGCCTGTGTTTCTGTGGATGCTGCTGCGGAGGCCGCGATGAACGCGAGCCTTCGCGTTACCAGCCTCACGTTGCGAGCCGCGAGCCGCACGCTCGTCGAATCGCTCACGCAGACCTTCGCGCCCGGCGAAATGTGGTGCATCGCCGGGCCGAACGGCGCGGGCAAGACTACGCTCATCGGCGCGCTGGCTGGTTTGTCGAAGGCTGCGGCGCGCTCGGTCTCGATAGATGGCGTCGATCTCGACGACTGGCGCGCCGCCGATCTCGCGCGCCGTCGTGCGCTGATGCCGCAAAGCACCCACGATGCGTTCGATGCGGCCGTGCTCGACATCGTCATGCTCAACCGCTTTCCTCATCTGACGGGCTGGGGCTGGGAAAGCGATGCGGACCGCAAGGCGGCACACGCGGCGCTCGACCTGCTCGGGCTCGCTGCGTTCGCTGCGCGCGACGTGCTGTCGCTTTCAGGCGGCGAGCGGCAGCGCGTCGCGCTGGCCGCGACGCTGTGCCAGGACGCGCCGTTGCTCTTGCTCGACGAACCGCTGTCGCATCTGGACCTGCATCACCAGATCGACTGCCTGCACGCGCTGAACGCATGGGTGCGCGAGCGCAGCGATGCGCGCACGGTGATCTTTTCATGCCACGATCTGAACCTCGCGCGCCGTTACGCGACGCACGCGCTTTTGCTCGACGGCGCGGGCCGCGCGCACGCAGGCCCCGCTCGCGACGTGCTGAGCGCGGAGCACGCGAGCGCCGCGTTCGGCTATCCGCTTACGCTGATCCGCCAGGGCGATCACGAGGCGCTCGTGCCCGCGATGCGCATGCCCGACCTGTCGCCATAGAACGCCTTCAAAGGACGAACCGATGTCTCTCATTCAAGACCTGCCCCAACCGCTCGACCGCTCGTTGCAGGCCGAACTGCAGCACATCATCGATACGAAGACGAAGCCGCCCGGCAGTCTCGGCCGGCTCGAATCTCTCGCGCTGCAAATCGGCCTGATCCAGCAGACGACGAAGCCGCGCATCGAACGGCCAGCGATGATCGTATTCGCAGGCGATCACGGCATCGCCGCTGAAGGCGTGAGTTCGTATCCGCAGGAAGTGACCGTGCAGATGGTCGCAAATTTTTTGGGCGGAGGCGCCGCGATCAATGCGATTTCGCGCTCGGTCGGCATGACGCTCGAAGTGGTCGATGCGGGCGTCGCCACGGCGCTGCCCGCGACGGATGGCCTCGTCGACATCGCGATCCGGCGCGGCGCCACGCGCAACTTCGCGCACGAGCCGGCGATGACGCGCGACGAAGCCTTGCAGGCAATCGAGGCGGGCGCTTCGCGCGTGCGCCATCATGCGTCGCTCGGGACCAATGTGATCGGCTTCGGCGAGATGGGCATTGCGAACACGTCGGCGGCGGCGTGCCTGATGAGCCGTCTGTGCGGCTTGCCGATCGACGTTTGCGTCGGGCGCGGCACGGGCTTGTCGAACGAAGGCGTGAGCCACAAGCGCGATGTGCTCGCGGCAGCGCTCGAACGTCATGCAAAAGGCGCCGATCCCGTCGATACGCTCGCGACCTTCGGCGGCTTCGAGATCGCCATGATCGCGGGCGCGTACCTCGCCGCCGCGAAAGCGCGCATGACCATTCTGGTCGACGGCTTCATCGCAACCTCCGCGCTCCTCGTCGCGCATGCGATCTCGCGCGACGTGCTCGACTACTGCGTGTTCGCGCATGCATCGAACGAAGCGGGGCACGCTCGCATGCTCGAATACTTCGATGCCGCGCCGCTCCTGCAACTCGACCTGCGACTCGGCGAAGGCACGGGCGCGGCGCTCGCGTTGCCGCTCCTGCGCGCGGCGGCGGCATTCGTCGACGAGATGGCGAGCTTCGAGTCCGCCGGCGTCTCGGACCGGGACGCCTGACGCCATGCTCCGGCCGCTCGACGAACTGCGCTACTTCTTCACCGCGCTCGGCTATTTCACGCGCGTGCCGGTGCCGCGCTGGGTCGGCTTCGAGCGGCATTATCTGAACGCGGCGGCGCGCTACTTTCCGCTCGTCGGGCTGATGGTCGGCGGCGTTGCCGTACTGGTTTATCTCGCGGCGTTGCGCGTGTTTCCGGCGGGTGTCGCCGTGCTGCTGTCGATGGCGGCGACGCTGGTCCTGACCGGCGCCTTCCACGAAGACGGCCTGGCCGATTGCGTCGATGCGTTCGGCGGCGGCTACACGCGCGACGACGTGCTGCGCATCATGCATGACTCGCGTATCGGCGCGTTCGGCGCGATCGCGCTGGTCGTCTCGCTCGCGCTGAAGTGGCAGACGCTTGCCGCGTTGCCGCCCATGCGCGCCGTGTGGCTGATGCTCGCCGCACATGCCGCGAGCCGCACGTTCGCGATCAGCTATCTGCTGACGCTCGATTACGTGCGAGCCGAAGGCAAGGCGAAGCCCGTAGCGCAACGCATGAGCGCGACGGCATTTGCGCTCGCGTCGGTCTGCGGCTTGCCGTGGCTCTTCTGGCCCGACTGGCGGCTCGGCTGCCTGACGCTGGCGGTGCTCGCCGCGCTGCGCTTTTTCATCGGCCGATACTTCGTGCGGCGCATCGGCGGCTATACCGGCGACTGCCTCGGCTTTGCGCAGCAACTCTTCGAACTGGCGATCTACCTGATCGGACTCGGATGGATCTCGTCCTGATACGTCATCCCGCCGTCGGCATCGATGCGGGCATTTGCTACGGTCAAAGCGATGTGCCGCTCGCGTACGATGTTGCCGGGTCGGCGCGCGTGCTCGATCAACGGATGCGCGCGCTGAAGGTGCCAGCGTGCGTCGGCGCATGGCATACGAGTCCGCTGCAACGATGCGCGTTGCTTGCTGACGCGCTCGGCGCATCCCATGCGGACCCACGTCTCATGGAAATCGATTTCGGCGCATGGGAAGGTCGCGCGTGGGACGACATCGACCGCGCGTTGCTCGATGCATGGGCCGGCGATCTCGAACATGCGCGTGCGCATGGCGGCGAGAGTCTTGCGCAGTTCAGTGCGCGCGTCGGCCGATGGTTCGACGAGACTTGTCGCGACGGCGATGCGCCCGTTCATGTCGTCACGCATGCGGGCGTGATTCGCGTGCTGACGGCGCGGCTTATCGAAGCAAGACCGGCGAGCGTGCTGCAATGGACGCTCGACCACGGCGGCATCGTGTGGCTGAGGCGAACGCGCGGCGAGTGGTTCCTCGTGCGCTGGAACGCGTGATTACTTTGGACGCCGCCCGCGCGCCGCGTCGAGGTCTTCGCAGAGTTGCGCCGCACCGAGCGCGAGCCGCGGTGTCGGGCGGTTGATCAGATCGCCGTCGATGCCGAAGAGGTTGTCGCGCGCGACCGCGGTCATCGAAGGCCACTTCTTCCAGCGATCGAATGCCGGCAACGCACGGTCCGGGCGCGTCGCGCCGACGGTCGCCGTGACGATCGCTTCGGGGTTGGCCGCGAGCACGGCTTCGGTCGAGATCGTCGGCACGTTCGGCTTGAGGTCCGCGAACACGTTGCGCCCGCCGCACATTTCGATCACTTCGCTGAAGACATTCGCGTCGTTGAGCGTCATCAGCGGATCGTCCCACACCTGATAGAACACGCCGACCGCCGGGCGGCTCGCATACCGCGCGCGCAACCGTGCGATGTCGCGGCGAAACGCATTCGATGCTTCGGTCGCGGCCTCTTTCGTGCCGAGCAGGACGCCGAGCTTGTCGATGGTCGCGGGGATGTCGGCGAGATGCTTCGGCTCGCTGAAGTAGAGCGGCACGTGCAGGTCGCGCAGGCGCTCGGTCTGACGCGCCGCATTGCCATGCCGCCACACGACGATCAAATCCGGCTTCATCGCGACGATGCGTTCGAGATCCAGCGCCTTGTTGTCGCCGACGCGCGGAATCGACTGCGCTTCGGGCGGGTAATCGCTGTAGGTCACCGCGCCGACGACGCGCGCGCCGCCGCCCGCCGCGAAGAGCAGTTCCGTGACGTGCGGCGCGAGGCTCACAACGCGCTTTGCGGGCGCTTCGAGTGTGACGGTGGCGCCGGTGTCGTCGGTGACGGTGAGCGCGGCGTGAGCGTGACCGCAGCAAGCCAACGCGACGAAGAGCGCCAGGCGCCGCACACTCATGCGCGGATCTCCGCCAGCGCGCGCGAAAGGCGCGCCCAGTCGCCCTCGGAGCCGGCCAAGCCGATGCGCAGGCTGGGCGTCATGCCGGCGCGGTCGAAAAGGCGCGTCCAGATGCCGTGCGTGGCGAGCGCGTGTTGCAGCGTCGCGGCATCGGCGGTCTGAAACCAGACGAAGAGCGGCGTCGACTTCACGTCGTCGAAACCGTGCTGCGCGATCAGCGCGGCGAGACGCGCGCTGTCGGCGGCAAGCCGCTCGCGCGTCGCGCATTGCCAAGCGCGGTCGGCGAACGCGGCTTCGACCGCGTGACGCGCCGGGCCGCTGACCGTCCACGCGCCGAGCGTCCCGGCGAGCGCGGCGCGCAACGGCGCGGCGGCGAGCACGAAGCCCGCGCGAATGCCCGCGAGACCGAAGAACTTGCCGACCGAGCGCAGCACGACGAGACCTTCGCGATCCGTCTCGCTCGCCAGCGACGCGTGCGGACCGGCAGGATCGAAGACATCGGCGAACGCTTCGTCGACGATCAGCGTGCCGTTGCGTTTCGCGAGTTGCGAATGCCAGCGCAGCAGCGTTTCGCGCGGGATGCGTTCGGCCGTGGGGTTGTTCGGGTTCGCGACGATCGCGTGATCGACCTGCGAGGGCAACTCGTGCGCGGACACATCGAGCGGCACGACGCGATGTCCCGCGCGCTCGAAGGCGGGCGCGTACTCGCCGTACGTCAGGGGTGCGACCGCCGCCGTGCCGCGCGTGAGGAGCGTCGGCAGGGCGCGAATCGCCGCCTGGCTTCCTGCAACCGGCAGCGCCACCTTTGCGCCGTAATAGCGCGCGGCGGTTTCGGCGAGACCGTCGTCGTCCTCGGGCAGACGCCGCCACGCGTCGGGCGGCACCGGCGGCACCGGGAAGCCAAGCGGATTGATGCCGGTCGAGAGGTCGAGCCAGTCTTCGAGCGGAATCGAGTAGCGGCGCGCGGCTTCGCGCAGATTGCCGCCGTGGCGGATCGGCTCAGACATGCGCGCCCACGCTGATGAAGGCGCCGACGAGGAAAAGCGCGAGCCACAGCACCGTCGAGCGCTCGACGAGCTTCAATGCCGCGACCACGTGCACGGGCATCGCAGCCATCCCGGCGCCGAGCACCGGACGCGATTCCCGCGTTCCGTGATAGATCGCCGGGCCGCCGATCAGCACGTTCAGGCTGCCCGCGCCCGACGCCATCACGGGCCCCGCATTGGGGCTGTCCCACGATGGCGCCTGGGTGCGCCAGCAGTGCCAGGCCGTGCGCGTATCGCCAAGGAGCGCGTAGCTCGCGGCCGTGAGGCGCGCGGGAACGAAGTTGAGTACGTCGTCGAAGCGGGCGGCCGCCCAGCCGAAACGCAGGTAGCGCGGCGTGCGGTAGCCCCACATCGCATCGAGCGTGTTGGCGAGGCGAAACGCGAGCGCGCCCGGACCGCCCGCGACGGCGAACCAGAAGAGCGCGCCGAAGATCGCGTCGTTGCCGTTTTCCAGCGCGGATTCGACCGCCGCCCGCGACAGCGCGCCTTCGTCGGCGTTCGCGGTCTCGCGCGACACGATGCGCGCGGTGAGCGTGCGCGCTTCGTCGAGGTCGCCGCGGCCGAGCGCGCGCGCGATGGGCGCGATATGGTCGCGCAGGCTTCGCGCGCCGAGTGCGAACCATAGCAGCACGACGTGGACGATGCATGCAAGCGTGAACGGCAGCACGCTCACCAGCAGCCACGCAATCGCGACGGGCGGCACGACGGCTGCAAGCCACGCGAGAATCCCCGCTGGACGCGCGCGAAAACCGCTGTTCATGCGTGCTTCGAGGCGCGTCGCGAGCGTGCCGAAGCCGACGAGCGGATGGCGCGTGCGCGGCTCGCCGATCAGCCGGTCGACGATGACGCCCGCAATCGCGAGCATCGCCATGGCGTAGAAGGAGAGGACGAGCATCGCGCCTAGCCCTTGAGCACGAGCGGCAGGCCCGCGGCCATCAGGAGCGCACGGGTGCTCGCGGCGGCCACGCGCTGGTTCAGGCGGCCGAGTTCGTCGACGTAAAGACGCGTCACCGAGCCGAGCGGCACGACACCCATGCCGATTTCGTTGCTGACGACGATGATCCTGCCCGGAGCTTCGGCGAGGACGGCATCGAAAGCGTCCAGGGACTGCCTGGGTAAGGCGGGCGCTTCGGTGTCTTCGGCGGGACAAAGCAGATTGGCGAGCCACAGCGTCAGGCAGTCGATCAGCACGCAGTGTCCCTCGCGCGCTGCCGAGCAGAGCGCGCCCGCGAGATCGAGCGGCGCCTCGACGAGCGACCAGTGCGCGGGCCGCCGCTCGCGATGCAGCGCTACGCGTGCTTCGAACTCCGCGTCGCCGATATGCGCGGTCGCGACGTACGTCACGGGCAGGCCGCTTTCGATGGCGAGCCGCTCCGCGTGCGCGCTCTTGCCCGAGCGCGCGCCGCCGAGCACGAAGGTGAGATCGCGCGATGGAGCAGATGAGGTCATCGCGATATTGTAACGGCGGGCTAAGATAACGGGCCCGCCTTAACGAGCGCTTGATACGAGAACCGACCCATGCACTTCGCACCGCACGGCACGCTGATGATCCAGGGCACCACGTCCGATGCCGGCAAGAGCACGCTCGTCGCGGGCCTTTGCCGGCTCGCGCGGCGCGGCGGCGTGCGCGTCGCGCCGTTCAAGCCGCAGAACATGGCGCTCAACAGCGCGGTGACCGTCGACGGCGGCGAGATCGGTCGCGCCCAGGCGTTGCAGGCGGTCGCGGCCGGCGTCGATGCCCGGATCGACTTCAATCCCGTGCTCCTCAAGCCGACGAGCGACCGCGGCGCGCAGGTCATCATCCACGGCCACGCGCATGCGAACCTCGATGCGCGGGCCTATCACGAATACAAGAGCGTCGCGTTCGAGGCCGTGCTCGCGTCCTATGGGCGCCTGACGGCGGGCTTTGACGCGGTGATCGTCGAAGGCGCGGGCAGTCCCGCCGAAGTGAACCTGCGCGATCGCGACATCGCGAACATGGGTTTTGCGGAGCGCGTCGATTGTCCGGTCGTGCTGGTCGCGGACATCGATCGCGGCGGCGTCTTCGCGCATCTGGTCGGTACGCTCGCGTGTCTCTCCGATAGCGAGCGCGCGCGGATTCGCGGTTTCGTCATCAACCGGTTTCGCGGCGACATCAGCTTGTTACAGCCCGGGCTCGACTGGCTCGAAGGGCAGACGGGCAAGCCGGTACTGGGCGTCGTGCCGTATCTCCACGGCCTCACGCTCGACGCCGAGGACATGTTGCCGCGCGAGTCCCACACGCGCGGCGCGCGCGGGGCGCTGAAGGTGATCGTGCCTGCGCTGCCGCGCATCAGCAATCACACGGATTTCGACGCGCTGCGCGTCCATCCACAGGTCGATTTCGAGTACGTGCGGGCCGGAATGGCGCCGCCGCCGGCCGACTTGATCGTGCTGCCCGGCTCGAAGAGCGTGCAGCGCGATCTCGCGTGGCTGCGTGAAAACGGCTGGAATCGCGCGATCGAGCGGCATCTGCGCTATGGCGGCAAGGTGCTCGGAATTTGCGGCGGCATGCAGATGCTCGGGCGCGACATCGACGATCCGGACGGCATCGAGGGTCCGGCGGGGCGGGTGAAAGGGCTCGGCCTGCTCGACCTGTCGACGACGCTCACGCCGCACAAGCTGCTCGATAACGTCGGCGGGCGGCTCGCGTTAGGCGACACGCCGGCCGCGGTGCGCGGCTACGAAATCCACATGGGGCGCACGAGTGGAGCGGCGCTCGCGCGGCCCGCGGTGCTGCTGGACGGCGGGCGGCCGGACGGCGCGGTGTCTGAAGACGGCCAGATCGCTGCGACCTACCTGCACGGCATCTTCGACACGCCCGACGCGTGCGCGGCACTGCTCGAATGGGCGGGCATCGAAGGGGCGGAAGCGCTCGACTATCCGGCCCTTCGCGAAGCCTCGATCGACCGGCTCGCCGATACGCTTGCCCAATCGCTCGATCTGGACAAGCTCGCGGCGGCGTTCGGCTGACGCGCGCCGAGAGCGAGCGCGAAAAAACCGGCGCCTCGTCCTGCGCCCGTCATTGGATCAATACAGAATCATCTGCGTGCAGCGAAAGAGCGCGACGGTCTTGCCGTCGGCGTTCGTCACCGTCGCGTCCCATACGTGCGTGCTGCGGCCGAGGTGCACCGCCGTCGCCCTCGCGATGATCCTGCCCTCGCGCGCCGTTCCCACGTGGTTGCTTTTCAGCTCGACGGTCGTGAAATTCTTCGCGCCTTCGGGCAGATGCGCGATGCACGCGTAGCCGCAGCAGGTATCCGCGAGGCCGATGACGCTCGCCGCATGCAGGAAGCCGTTCGGGGCGAGCAGCTCGGGCCGGATCGGCAGTTCGCCGACGAGCGTGCCGCTCTCGAGCGACACGAGTTCGACGCCCAGCAGCTCCGGCAGGCAGCCGCGCTGGCGATTGCGCAGGTAATCGAGAGTGACGTCGGGGCGAAGTGTGGTCATGGGAGGCAGATTGGCTGTTCGGGAGATGTTCCGGTCGCGCCGGATTTACCGATAATATCAACGGCTCGCGCATTGCAGGTTCCAAAACAACGAACCGGCGGGCGGAATCGCAGCAGTTCCGGGCGGTGCCGCCGGCCGTCAGAACACTCGGGAAACTTCATGACGGTGATCGTGGTGGCGAATCCGAAGGGCGGCGTCGGCAAGAGCACGCTCGCGACCAATCTGGCGGGGTATTTCGCGGCGAACGGCGAGTGGGTCGCGCTCGCGGACCTCGACAAGCAGCGCTCCGCTCACGCGTGGCTCACCTTGCGGCCGGACACGCTGACGAAAATCGAAGAATGGCAGCTGGATGTCGATGCGCCCGCGAAGCCGCCGAAAGGTCTGGAGAAAGCGGTCGTGGATACGCCTGCCGGGGTTCACGGCAACCGGCTCGCGCTGGCGCTCGAACTGGCGGACAAGGTGATCGTGCCGCTCCAGCCGTCGATGTTCGATATTCTCGCGACGCAGGATTTCCTGCAGAAATTGTCGAAGGAAAAGGCGGTGCGAAAGGGCGCGATCGAAATCGGCGTGGTGGGAATGCGCGTCGATGCGCGTACGCGCTCGGCCGAACAGCTGCACCGGTTTGTCGAAGGGCTCGATCTGCCGGTGCTGGGATTTTTGCGCGACACGCAGAATTACGTGCAACTGGCGGCGCACGGGCTCACGATATGGGACGTCGCGAAAAGCCGCGTGGAGAAGGATCTGGAACAGTGGCAGCCGATCGTCGAGTGGGCGGGGCGTTAAGCAAACGCCTCCCGCACACCCGCGCGCTCAGGTCCAGTTCTGCGTGGGAACGTGGTCGCGGCTGCCCTTGATGCGGTTGTTCTCGTCGACGAATACGAGATCCGGCTTCCAGCCCGCCTTCAGTTCCGCCTCGTCCACCTGCGCGAACGCCGCGATGATCACCAGATCGCCCAGTTGCGCGCGGCGCGCCGCCGAGCCGTTCAGCGAAATCATGCCGCTGCCGCGCTCGCCCTTGATCGCGTAGGTCGTCAGGCGTTCGCCGTTGTTCACGTTCCAGATGTCGATCTGCTCGTTTTCGACCAGATTGGCCGCTTCGAGCAGGTTTTCGTCGATGGCGCACGAGCCTTCGTAATGCAATTCGCAATGCGTGACGGTCGCGCGGTGAATCTTCGATTTCAGCAGGGTTCGCAGCATGTCTTCGTCTCTCTCAGATTTCCAGATTGTCGATGAGGCGTGTCGCGCCGAGCTTCGCCGCGGCCAGCACGACGAGCGGCGCGTCCGCGTCGGCGGCGCCGGGCGGTAGCAGGTTCGAGCGCTTGCGCACGGCGATGTAGTCAGGCTTCCAGCCGCGCACGGCGAGCGAATCCATCGCGTCCTTCTCGACTGACGCGAAATCGCGATTGCCGGCGAGCACCGCATCGCGCACGCGGTTGAGCGCGGCGGCCAGCGCCGGCGCTTCGGCGCGCTCGTCGGGCGAGAGAAAGCGGTTGCGCGAGCTGAGCGCGAGGCCGTCGGCGTCGCGCACGGTTTCGGCGGCGATCACTTCGGTCGGCAGCGCGAACTGGTCGCACATCTGGCGCACGATCATCAACTGCTGGTAATCCTTCTTTCCGAACACGGCGACACGCGGCTGCACGCACGACATCAGCTTCATCACGACCGTGCACACGCCCTGGAAGAATCCCGGGCGGAACTCGCCTTCGAGGATGTCGCCGAGATCGTGCGGCGGATGCACACGATATTCCTGCGGCTGCGGATACAGTTCCTTTTCCGTCGGCGCGAAGAGCACGTAGACGTTTTCCTTCTGCAGCTTGTCGATGTCGGCTTCGAGCGTGCGCGGATATTTCTCGAAATCTTCATTCGGGCCGAACTGCAGGCGGTTCACGAAAATGCTCGCGACGACCGGATCGCCGTGCTGGCGCGCGAGCCGCATCAGTGAGAGATGGCCGTCGTGAAGATTGCCCATCGTCGGGACGAAGGCGGTTCGGTTCTGGCCGCGCATCTGGTCGCGCAGTTCATGGATCGAGCTGATGACTTTCATCGGGCAGGTGTCTCCTGGTTTGCCCGCGAAGGCTCTTCCGGGGCACAAGGTTTATTGGAGGCGCAAAGGCGCTCATGCAGGCGAATAGGCGAGTCTCACGTAGATCGGCGCATACGGCTCGGCCTGGGTGATCTCGATCAGCGACTCGCGCGACAGTTCGAGCATCGCAATGAAATTCACCACGACGACGGGCACGCCGCGCGAGGTGTCGAAGAGCTCGGAGAATTCCATGAAGCGGGTGTCTTGCAGACGCCGCAAAATCACGCTCATGTGCTCGCGCACCGAAAGCTCTTCGCGCGAGATCTTGTGATGCTGCACGAGCTTCGCGCGCTTGATGACGTCGGCCCAGGCGGCGCGCAGGTCGGCGACCTCGACGTCGGGGAAGCGCTGCGTCTGCGCCTGCTCGATATAGACTTCGGCGCGCAGGAAGTCGCGCCCGAGCTGCGGCAACTGGTCGAGCCTCATCGCCGCGAGCTTCATCTGCTCGTATTCGAGCAGGCGCCGCACGAGTTCGGCGCGCGGATCCTCCGCGTCCTCGCCGGTGTCCGCCTTCTTCACCGGCAGCAGCATGCGCGACTTGATCTCGATCAGCATCGCCGCCATCAGTAGATATTCCGCAGCAAGCTCCAGATTCGACTCGCGAATCTGCTCGACGTAGCCGAGATATTGCGCGGTGACGTCCGCCATCGGAATGTCGAGGACGTTGAAGTTCTGCTTGCGGATCAGGTACAGCAAAAGGTCGAGCGGACCTTCGAACGCTTCCAGAAAGACTTCGAGCGCGTCCGGCGGAATGTAGAGATCCGTCGGCAGCTTCCAGAGCGGCTCGCCGTACAGATGCGCGAAAGCGACGCCGTCGATGGTGTCGGGCGTCGAGTCGGTGGCGGGCGTGGCGAGCGCTTCTGCGCGCTCATCGCGCGCATGTCCGTGGCGCGCGTCCGGGTGAGGCGGTTCCGTCGCCGGCTGCGCCTCGCGGGCGGAACTCACGTTCAGAAGTTCTGGTAGTAGACGTAGGGCGTCTGTTGCACGCGGGAGGTTTGCTGTTTCGAGCGCTCGTCGAGGTCGATGGGCTGCTTGTCCCACAGGAGCGCGCGGCCGCGGCGCTGTTCTTCTTCCAGTGACGGCTTCTGCGCTTTCAGCTGATTGATGAACTGGGTGATGTCCGACTGGTACATGGTTCGACTTCCGTTAAGGTCCGCGTGGGGCCGGGGGCGTTGCGTCCGGGTGGCGGCGGCCCCGTTGTAGCGTCAGGACCGGCGCGATGTCTTCGCAATTTTACCGCAAGCGACTCGCTGCGGTTCGATATCGGCGGGACAGACGGCATGATTCGCCGAACGGTCTATCGGATCACGCTCAAAAAGGATGTCGCGCGGAATGCGGCATGCGCGGAACAAGCGACGGGGCGAACCGTCCAAAGGCGCACGGCCTGCATGTCGGCTGACCTTTCCGGCGCCTTGCAGGCGGCGGCGCGGCCTGTCGTGGCTTCTGGCCGTGTCGGTTTTAGGACGGCAGGTCTTACCGATGTGGTGAAATAGCGCCTGCGCCACGCGGTTGCAGCGTATGGCCCGTCGATATCCGGGCCCCGCGGGCAGCCGGCCGCCGGAGCAATCCGACGAATCTGTTCCGCGATTCATTTTCTCGATAACCATCCCAACGCCGGAGGTCACGTTTGGCGGGGCGCCCGTTTGGCCTGTTCGATCCGCTGCGCAACCCGCGCGCCACAGCCGACTGGCGACGGTCCGCCGCGCCGGCACGCCGCCACCAGTCGGCTGCGGCGCGCATGCGCGGCGCGCTGCTGCCGCTGATTCTCCTCGCTGCCGCCCATCCGGCCTACGCAAAATACGACGTCGATATCGAGGCGCCGCGCAGCGTGCGCTCCCTGCTGAAGGACCATCTCGATTTGTCGCGCTTTGCGAAACGCGACGACATCAGCGAGGACCAGTTCGAGTTCCTCGTCACTGCGGCGCCGCAGTCGGTGCGCGATCTGGTCGCGACCGAGGGTTATTTCACGCCGGTCGTGCGCACCGACGTCAAGATGGCCCACGACAAGAAATCGGTCACGGTGAGCGTCGATCCCGGGCCGCAGACAACGGTCGCCTCGGTCAACCTGACGTTCAAGGGCGCCGTGACGACGGAAGACCGCGCGCGGGAGAACGCCGCGCGCTTCGCCTTCTCGGTGAAGGAGGGCGATCCGTTCTCGGAGAGCGCGTGGGACGACGCCAAGAACGCGTCGCTCAAGGCGCTGCAGGCGCGCCGCTATCTGGGAGCGAAAATCGCGCGCTCGCAGGCACGGGTGAATCCGCGCACGCATATCGTCGATTTGTCGGTGGTGTTCGACAGCGGCCCGACCTTCACCTTCGGCGATCTCGACGTGAGCGGTGTGCGCCGTTATCCGGAACAGATCATCCACAATGTCGACCCGATCCATCCCGGCGACATCTACGACGTCGCGCGCGTGAACGAGCTGCAGCGCCAGTTGCAGAACACGCCGTACTACGCGAGCGTCGCGATCGACGCCGACAACGACGTGAACAAGCCCGATCGCACGCCGATCCACCTGAAGGTCAGCGAGTATCCGTACAACAGCGTGCGCTACGGCGTCGGCTATGCGACCGATACGGGCCCGCACATCCAGGGTTCGTACAGCTATCTCGACACCTTCGGCGCGGCCTATCCGTTCACGGTCTCCGGTCGGCTCGACGGGACGCAGCAGTACGGACAGGTGACGCTCGCGATGCCGCCGAGCACACGCGGCTGGGTGAACAGCGTGCTCGCGTCGTACACGAACACGAACGTGTCGGACACGCGCATCTACAGCGCGCGCCTGGGCGTGCAGCGCTCGCGCTCGACGCAGAACATCGACACAACCTATTCGCTGATCTTCTACGACGACCGCCTGACGCAGAACGCGCCGAACCCGTCGAATGCGCGCGCGCTCGTGCCGGCGTGGCAGTGGATCCGCCGCAACGTCGACGATCCGCTGTTCCCGAGGAGCGGCAACCTGATCCGCGCTGAGGCGGGTTTCGCGATCAAGGGCGTGGCGACCGAGCAGACTTTCGGGCGGCTCTACACAAACCTGCTGCAGTACGTGCCGATCTCGAAGCGCGATCTCTTCGTGTTCCGCGCGGAGTTCGGCGGCGTGTTCACGAGCGGCCCGACCAACAGCATTCCGGCGTCGCTGCTGTTTCGCGCGGGCGGCTCGAACTCGGTGCGCGGCTACAGCTATCAAAGCATCGGTAACGACGTCGACGGTTCGATCCTGCCGACCAAGTATCTCGTCACGGGCAGCACCGAATACCAGCACTGGTTCACGCGTGACTGGGGCGGCGCGGCATTCTTCGACATCGGCACCGCCACCGACACCTGGAGCGAGCGCGTCTTCCAGCCGGGCGCGGGCCTCGGCGTGCGCTGGCGCAGCCCGGTCGGGCCGGTGAACATCGACCTGGCGTACGGTTTCAAGAACAAGAGCGTCAAGCCTTATCTGACGCTCGGCATCGCCTTCTGATTTTTTTTTAATCCACCACGCATGACTGAACCGACCAACCCAGCGAACGCAGACGAACCCGGCAGCAACGGGGACGCCGGCACGCCCGACGCCAGGCCGCCGCGCCGCCGCGGCGGCTGGCGGCGGCTCGCGAAGTGGCTCGGCGGGATTGTGCTCGCGCTCGCGCTTTGTCTCGCGCTCGGGATTGGGCTGATCTTCTACGGCACCGACATCGCGGTCGACAGCGCCTCGGGCCGCTGGGAGCTGACGCGCGAGCCGTGGCGCTTCACGATCGACTATCTGCACATCGGGACGATCGACGCGCGCATCGCGCCATCGCCGAAGGAAACCACGAAGACCGAACTGCCGAAGGACCTGCGCCTGCCGATCCAACTGACGATCCGCGATTTGAGCGTCGCAAAGCTGCGCCTGCACCAGGGCGCGACGACGACTGAATTCTCGCGCCTGCTGTTCCACGGACGCAGCGACGGCCGTCATCACGAGGCGAGCGTCGAGCGGCTCGATACGCCCTTCGGCGGCGTCACGGCGGCGGTGAAGCTGGACGGCGGCGCCCGGCCGTTTCCGCTTTCGGGCGACGCCGGCTACTCGGGCAAGGTCAACGGCGAGGCCGTGCAGGTCGGCGCGCATCTCGGCGGGTCGTTGGAGACGCTCCTCGCGGACGTCCAGGCGAGCGGCATGAAGCTGAACGGCAACGCGCACGTCGAAGCGACGCCGTTCAACGAAGTGCCGCTGAAAAACGCCATCATCACCGTCGATCACGTGAACCCGCAGGCATTCAATCCGGGCGCGCCGTTCGCCGATCTCGCGGTGCGCGCCGAAGTGAAGCCCGCCGAGCCGGACAAGCCGGGTTCGCTCGTCGTGACCGGGCCGGTGTCGGTCGTCAACGCGAAACCGGGTTCCATCGACGACAAGCTGCTCCCGCTCATCGACGCCCACGCGAACGTGCGGCTCGACGCGTCGGCGCAAACCATCTCCGATTTGTCCGTGCGGCTCGTGAAGGATGCGACGGTCACGGGCGGCGGAAAGCTCGCGGGCAATCGCGGACAGTTCGACCTGAAAGTCGCGAAACTCGATCTGAACGCGATCTCGTCAAGCATCCGGCCAACGCAGTTCGCCGGGCCGATCGGCGTCACGCTCGCCGGCGACACGCAGACCGTCACGCTCGACCTGAACGACCAGAAGGCCGCGATCCGCGCGCAGGGCAAGGTGAAGCTCGACGCAAAGCAGACCGCGTTCGAAGGCGTGAAGCTGACCGTGGGCAAGGGCCGCGTCGAACTGAATGGCGCGCTCAAGAAGGACGCCAATTCGAGCTACGATCTGAAGGCGACGCTCGTCGAATTCAATCCGCTGCTGCTCGTGGAGCAGAAGCCCGCCGCGCCGGCCAAGGGGAAGGGCAAGGTCAAGGCCGCGCCGCCCGCGCGCACGATCGAGGCGCGCGTGAACGGCACGCTTTCCGCGACGGGTGTGCTCGCCCCGACGCTCACCACGAAAGCGCAGTTCAAGCTCGGCGAGAGCGTCTACGACAATCTGCCGCTGACAGGCGCGGGCACCGTGCAGGTCGCGGGCACGCGGATCCTGCCGAGCACGGCGAAGCTCTCGGTGGCGGGCAACGACGTCGATCTGAACGGCAGTTTCGGCGCGCCCGGCGACCGTCTGCGGTTTCGCATCGATGCGCCCGCGCTCGAACGCCTCGGCTTCGGCCTGGCCGGGCTGGTGAAGGCCGACGGCGACCTGACCGGCTCGTTCGCGCATCCGAACGTCGCGGCGAACTACGAAGCCGACGGCGTCGTGTTCGGCCCGAACCGCCTCGGCCACGCGGAAGGACGCGCGGAATTGCGCGACGGCGCGAACGGCGCGCTCGTCTTTACTACAAAGGCGCGCGATTTCGAGACCGAAGGCGTCGAACTCGCGACGCTCGATGCCAGCCTTACCGGCACGCGCGCGAACCACAAGCTCGACGCCAGCGCGACCGGCAAGGTGCGCGGCGAGGCGGTCAACCTAACGCTCGCGGCGAACGGCACGCTCGTCGACGCCCGCGACGGCCCGCACTGGGACGGCACGGTCACGCGGTTCACGAACAAGGGCACGCCCGCGGTGAATCTCGAATCGCCGCTTTCGGTGAGCTACGCGCCCAGTCGCACCGTGCTCGGCTCGACGCGGCTCTCGGCCGAGGGCGCCGTGCTAGACCTGAAGTCGTTTGCGTTCGAAGGCGGGCGCATGCAGTCGGCGGGGACGCTCGCGAACGTGTCGGTCGCGCGCATTCTCGAAATCCGCCAGGAACTGACGGGCGCCGAGCCGCCCGTAAGAAGCGATCTCGTGTTCGACGGCGACTGGAACTTCTCGCTCGGCACCACCGCCACCGGCTACGTGCAGGTCAAGCGCCGCTCCGGCGACGTGTCGATCGACGCGGTGCGCGGCGTGGCGGCGCTCGGCATCACCGATATCGCCGCGCGCGCCGACTTCACCGAAGGCAATCGCCTGAACGCGACGTTTCGCGCGCAGGCGAACCGCATCGGCACGATCGATGCGAACGTGCACACGCCGCTCGTCGTGCGCGACGGCATCTTGACGGTGGCCGACGAATCGCCGCTCACGGGCGCCATCGACGCGAACATTCCCCAAATGCGCACGACGGGCGGCCTGCTCGGCCCGACGTACCTTCTCGGCGGACGCATGGCGCTCAAGCTGACGATCGCGGGGATCGTCGCGAAACCGAACCTGTCGGGCATGCTGACCGGCGACGAGCTTTCGGCGACGCTCGTCGGCCAGGGCATCCAGTTGAAGGACGGCGTGATTCGTATCGCGCTCTCGGAGAATCTCGTCGACATGCAGCAGGTCGAGTTCCACGGCGCGAGCGGCACGCTGCGCGCGACCGGCAAGGTGCGTCTCGACCAGAATGAGCCGGACCTGACCGCGAGCGTGATCGCGGACAAGCTCGAACTGTTCGCCTCGCCCGACCGGCAACTGTCGCTCTCGGGCAGTGCGAGCATCGCGAATGGCGGCGTGCTGGGCGGCATGATGATCGACGGCAAGTTCAAGGTCGATCACGCGCTCTTCGACTTGCCGGAGAAGTCGGCGCCCTCGCTCGGCGACGACGTCGTGATCGTGCGGCCCGACGGCACCGTCAAGGGCGAGGACCGGAACCAGCAGGTCGTCGCCACCACCGACAAGCCGGTGAAGTTCGCGCCGCGCGCCAACGTCGACATCGACCTCGGCAGCAACTTCCGTTTTCGCGGCGCGGGCGCGGATCTGGGCCTCGCCGGCACGATCACGGCGATGAGCGCGCCGAACATGCCGCTGCGCGCGATCGGCAACGTACGCGTGACGCCGGGGTCCACGTACACGGCGTTCGGGCGCAAGCTCAATATCGAGAACGGCTTCTTCACGTTCAACGGGCCGGTGGCGAATCCGGGCATCAACATTCTCGCGATGCGGCGCAACCAGGAAATCGAGGCCGGCGTGCAGGTGACGGGCACGGTGCAGTCGCCGAATGCGAAGCTGATCTCCGAGCCGAACGTGCCCGATAACGAAAAGCTGTCGTGGCTGCTCTTTGGCCACGGCACGGATCAGGGCAACAACCTCGGCCAGCAGAGCGCGATGACGAACGCGCTAGCGCTGCTCGGCAGCGCGAGCGGCAAGCGGATCGCGCAGACCTTCGGACTCGACGAGTTTTCGATCGGGACGAGCGAGGTCGGGCTGACCGATCCGCAGGTCGTGATGATTTCGAAGGCGATCAACGAGCGGCTCGTCATAGGGTACGAGCAGGGCTTGCAGTCGGCGAGCAACGCGATCAAGGCGACGATCAACCTGTCGCGGTTCTGGTCGGTGGCGGCTTACGGCGGGACGTTCCAGGGCGTCGATCTGCTTTATACGCGGCGGTTCGATTCGTGGTCGAGGAGAGGTGGGCCGTGAGGCCTGTTGCGCCGGTGGAATGAAAAAAGGGCACGCTGTCGGCGTGCCCTTCGTCCATCGCGCGGCGAAGCGCTTATTTCACCCGCATCCCCGGCTTCGCGCCGCTGTGCGGCTCGAGGATATACAGGCCCGGCTCGGCTTTCTCGTCCGTGGCAGACGCGGCCAGGACCATGCCTTCCGACAAGCCGAATTTCATCTTGCGCGGCGCCAGGTTCACGACCATCACGGTCAGCTTGCCGACCAGATCCTGCGGCTGATACGCCGACTTGATGCCGGAAAACACGTTGCGCGTCTTCTCCTCGCCGACGTCGAGCGTCAGTTGCAGCAGCTTGTCGGAACCCTCGACCGCCTTGCAGTCGACGATCTTCGCGATCCGCAGATCGACCTTGGCGAAATCGTCGATAGAGATCGTGCCTTCGGCTTCCGGCTCCTTCGACTTCACTGCTTTGGCCGCTTTGCTCGAAGCAGCGGAGGCAGCCGAAGCCGCCGCCGCGCCTTCCTGCCCCGGCTGCAGCGACTCGCGATTCGCCGCGATCAACGCCTCGATCTGCTTCGGATCGACGCGCGTCGTCAGGTGCTTGTAGGCGTTGATCGGCTGCTCGGAGGAGAGCGGGTTCGCCGCATCGGACCAGACGAGCGGCGCGATGCCGAGGAACGCCTCGACCGCTTCCGCGAGCTTCGGCAGCACCGGCTTCAACGCCAGCGACAGCAGGCGGAACGCTTCCAGACTCACGCTGCACGTTTCATGCAACGCGACGGAATTCGCCGGGTCCTTCGCCTGATCCCAGGGCTTCGCGGCATCGACGTAATGGTTCACGGCGTCGGCGAGTTCCATCGTCGTGCGCAGCGCACGGCCGTATTCGCGCGACTCGTATAGCGCCGCGATCGTCGGAATCGCAGTGCGCAACTGGCCGACGAGCGGATGATGCATCGCGCTGTCCTGCACGCGGCCATCGAAACGCTTGATCAGGAAACCCGCCGCGCGGCTTGCGATGTTTACGTACTTGCCGACGAGATCGCTGTTCACGCGCGCCTGGAAGTCCTCGAGGTTCAGGTCGATGTCTTCCATTGTGTTGTTCAGCTTCGCCGCGAAGTAGTAGCGCAGCCATTCCGGATTGATACCGGTGTCTATCACGCTTTGTGCGGTGATGAACGTGCCGCGCGACTTCGACATCTTCGCGCCGTCGACGGTCAGGAAACCGTGCGCGAACACGTTAGTCGGCGTGCGATGGCCGGAAAACTGCAGCATCGCGGGCCAGAAGAGCGTGTGGAAATACAGGATGTCCTTGCCGATGAAGTGATACTGCTCGGCAGTCGAATCAGGCTTCACCCACGCGTCGAAGTCGATGCCGCGCTCGTCGGCCAGCTTCTTGAAGCTCGCGTAGTAGCCGACCGGCGCATCGACCCAGACGTAGAAGTACTTGCCCGGCGCGCCCGGAATCTCGAAGCCGAAGTAGGGCGCGTCGCGGGAGATGTCCCAGTCGGCGAGCTTGGCTTCGCCCTTGTCGCCGAGCCATTCGCGCATCTTGTTGGTCGCTTCCGGCTGCGCGAGGCCGCTCACCCAGCCGCGCAGGAAGTCTTCGCAGCGCGGGTCGGAGAGGCGGAAGAAGTAGTGCGTCGAAGTCTTCCTGATCGGCGTCGCGCCCGAGACCACGGAATACGGGTTGATCAGCTCGGTCGGCTGGTAGGTCGAGCCGCAGACCTCGCAGTTGTCGCCGTACTGGTCCTTCGCGCCGCATTTCGGGCACTCGCCCTTGATGAAGCGGTCCGGCAGGAACATTTCCTTGACGGGATCGTAGGCCTGCTCGATGTCGCGCGCTTCGATCAGTCCGGCTTCCTTCAGCGCCCCGTAGATCTTTTCGCACAGCAGGCGGTTTTCTTCGGCGTCGGTCGAATAGTAGTTGTCGAACGAGATGCCGAAGCTGTCGAAATCGCGCTTGTGTTCCTTCCAGACGCGCTCGATCAGCGCCTTCGGCGTGATGCCTTCCTTCTCGGCGCGCAGCATGACGGGCGTGCCGTGGGTATCGTCGGCGCCGACGTAGTAAACCTCGTGACCGTGCATTCGCAGCGCCCGAACCCAGATGTCCGTCTGAATGTATTCGACCATGTGGCCGATATGAATCTGGCCGTTCGCGTAGGGAAGCGCGGACGTGACGAGAACCTGGCGGCGGCCGGCTTGGGCGGGAGCCGCGGCGGATGCGGTGGCGGAGATCGGTGCTGACATAGAGACGCGGGCCTGCGGGTTGAGTTACGTGATTGCGTGAAAAACGGAATCACGATTCTAGCAGGGGTGGGCGTTCGGGACGGGGCAGCCAGTTGGCAGACGGCCTGCGGAGCGCTGCTGCGCCTTGACGTGCACATGACGGAGATGGATCGCGCGCTGAATCCGCGACATCCCTCGAAGCGTCGTTCGACAAACTTGGGAAGGCGTCTGGAAGTGTCGATTGCGTGAGAGCGGGTTCGCTCAAAACCACGCGCCCAAAAAAAACCGGGGCTTGATGATCGGCCCCGGAGCAACAACGACAAGAGGAGAATGGCGGGTGGCGGCATCGCCAGCCACCCACCGTAATGAGAGACACGCGGCGCGCGGCCAAGTTTCAAATTTTTTTCGATTCGCCTGACCTGCGCCGCTTCACGCCACTGGCGCGTCCCATTTCTCCTTTTAGATCAGTCGTTTACTGAACCTGGCCCGGCTGCGCCGTCGCACGCAGGTAGATTTCCACGCGACGGTTCTGCGCACGGCCGGCTTCGGTCGAGTTGTCCGCGATCGGCTGGTTCTGGCCCATGCCCTGAGCCGACAGGCGTTGCGCCGCCACGCCGTGACCGGCCAGATACTGCGTGACGCTCTGGGCGCGATTCTGCGACAGCGTCTGGTTGTAAGCCGGCTGGCCGGTGTTGTCGGTATGGCCGACGACCGACGCGATCAACTCCGGATGCTGCGTGAGCGTCTGCGACACCGAATTGAGCACCGGATCGAACGACGGCTTGATCGCGTAGCTGTTCGTGTCGAAGGAAATCGAGTTCGGGATATTCACCTTGAGCGAGCCATCCTGCTGTTCGGTGACCTGCGTGCCGGTGCCCTTCGCGTCGCCGGAAATCTTGCCCTTGATCGCCTGCCAGTTGTAGCCCGTGATGCCGCCCACCGCCGCGCCCACGCCCGCGCCGATCGCCGCACCCTTGCCGCCGCCGAAGATCGCGCCGAGACCTGCGCCCGTCGCCGCGCCGACGCCCGTGCCGACCGCCGTGTTGGTGCCCTGCTGCGAGGCGCAACCCGCGACGAGCGCGCCTGCCACGGCGAAAACGGACAGACGGGTCAACAATTTTGCATTCATTTTCAATTCTCTCCAGTAATCAACTAACGATCCGGACGACCCCGGACATGCGGTCCGAGGGGTCTTCCGGCGGTCCCGCGCCGCAGACACTACAATAAGATTCTGGCTCCTGCGCAGGACCAGGCGCTGCTCCAGGCCATTTGCCGCGTCGGATAGTGCAATGCAGGCGTGTCCTGCGCAACTGCACTTAACAATTCCTTTCAATTTCTCACGTTGTCCTGCGCAGCCGCCTGGCGCCAGCAACCACAGTTCCATGGAGTTTCGATGAGTATTGACCGCGCCCAGATCGACACCGCACTCGCTACCTTGATCGATCCGAACACCAATCGCAAGTTCGCGGACGCCAAAGCCTTCCGCAACATCGCGGTCGACGGTTCGAAAGTCTCGTTGAGCGTCGTGCTGGGCTATCCGGCGAAGTCGCAGTTCGAGGCGGTCCGCGCGCTGGTCGGCGATGCGCTGCGGCAAGTCGCGGGCGTCGGCGAGGTCCAGGTGGACGTATCGTCACAAGTGGTCGCGCACGCGGTCCAGCGCGGCGTGAAGCTGCTGCCGAACGTGAAGAACATCATCGCGGTGGCATCGGGCAAGGGCGGCGTCGGCAAGAGCACCACGGCCGCGAACCTCGCGCTCGCGCTCGCGGCGGAAGGCGCATCGGTCGGCATGCTCGACGCCGACATCTACGGCCCGTCGCTGCCGATGATGCTCGGCATCACCGGCCGCCCCGAGTCGCCCGACAACCAGTCGATGAACCCGCTCGTCGGCCACGGCATCCAGGCCAATTCGATCGGCTTTCTGATCGAGCAGGACAATCCGATGATCTGGCGCGGCCCGATGGTCACCTCCGCGCTCGAACAGCTGTTGCGCCAGACCAACTGGAAGGACCTCGACTACCTCGTCGTGGACATGCCGCCGGGCACGGGCGACATCCAGCTCACGCTCTCTCAGAAGGTGCCGGTAACAGGCGCCGTGATCGTCACGACCCCCCAGGACATCGCACTGCTCGACGCAAAGAAGGGGCTCAAGATGTTCGAAAAGGTCGGCATTCCGATTCTCGGCATCGTCGAGAACATGAGCACGCACGTCTGCTCGAACTGCGGCCACGAGGAGCACATCTTCGGCGCAGGCGGCGGCGAGCGCATGGCGAAGGAATACGGCGTCGAAATCCTCGGCCAGTTGCCGCTCGACATCTCGATCCGTGAGCGCACCGACGCGGGCGCGCCGACCGTTGTGTCCGACCCGGCGAGCCGCGCCGCTGAGACTTATCGGGCGATCGCGCGCAAGGTGGCGATCGGCATCGCCGAGCGTCAGCGCGACATGACGTCCAAGTTCCCCAGCATCGTCGTGCAGAACACCTGATCGACCCCTCTAGTGCGAGCCTAGCGCCGTGCGGCTCGCGGTATCATGTTGCCTTCGATTGGTGCGGCAGCGCGCATGCATGGGGCGTGCGCGGCCGCCAAGAGGATCGCATGAGACAGAGATTCGACGGGCGGTCGTGTGCCGCCTTGATCGCGATGGCGGCGAGCACGCTCCTGCTCTCCGGCTGCGGCATCATTTTTCAGAACCACGAGAAGCGCGCCGACGCGACGCTTCTGCCCACACCCGGCAGCGCCACGCGCGGCACCGTCACGCTGATCGAACGCGCGGACGGCGTCCAGATCTCCTATAACCTCGCCGGCATGCCGCCGAACAGCGAGCACGCATTGCAGGTGCACGAGCGCGGCGACTGCATCGTCACGAGCCAGCCCGACGCCGCCGGCCCCGTCTTCGCGCTGGCTGGCGACCGCAAGCGGTCGAGCTCACGCGCCGAAGGCGATCTCGCCAACATCCGCTCCGACGCGAACGGCGCGGCGACCGGCTTCATCGTGGCCACCGACGTGTCGCTCGACGGCGTGCGCTCCGTGGTGTCGCGCGCGATCCTGCTGCATGGCGACGCCTCCGACCCCTACGTGATTGGCCCGCACAGCGCCGGCCCCGCGCTTGCGTGCGGCGTCATCAGACAATAATCCGCACGCGCGGGCGCGCTTGTCCGCGAGCGGTGAGCCGTCACGTCATTCAAGTAAAATACGCGCTTTCGTTTGTCCGGCAGTGCCTTCTGACTTCCCGAAGCGCCGTCCGGCCATGCCCCGTTTCACGCAAGGCGCCGGATTTCGTGTCCGCGCCGCTCACCGCTGGTAGCGTCCCTTATGAGCATCAAATCCGACAAGTGGATTCGGCGCATGGCCGAAGAGCACAAGATGATCGAGCCGTTCGTGCGCGATCAGGTGCGCGTGGCCGACGACGGCCGCAAGATCGTCTCCTACGGCACGTCGAGCTACGGCTACGACATCCGCGTCGCCGACGAATTCAAGATCTTCACGAACATCAATTCGACCATCGTCGATCCGAAGAACTTCGATGAGAAGTCGTTCGTCGACTTCAAGGGCGACGTCTGCATCATTCCGCCGAATTCGTTCGCGCTTGCCCGCACGGTCGAGTATTTCCGCATTCCGCGCTCGTGCCTGACCGTGTGCCTCGGCAAGTCGACGTACGCGCGCTGCGGGATCATCGTGAACGTGACGCCGTTCGAACCCGAATGGGAAGGCTATGTGACGCTCGAATTCTCGAATACGACACCTTTGCCTGCCAAGATCTATGCGAACGAGGGCGTGGCGCAGGTGCTCTTCTTCGAGAGCGACGAAGTCTGCGAGACGTCGTATGCGGATCGCGGCGGCAAGTATCAGGGGCAGCACGGCGTGACACTGCCGAAAACCTGAGCCGCACCTAACGCCGTGAAGCAAGTCGAACCGGAAGTCCAACCCGCACCGGTTGACGAAAGACCGCTGGAATCGGGCACCGAGCGCCCGGCCAGCGGTCGTTCCATTTGGAGATTCGCCCAATGAAGTTCCGCTTTCCCGTCGTCATCATCGACGAAGACTTTCGCTCCGAGAACATCTCGGGTTCCGGAATCCGCGCACTCGCCGAGGCGATCGAGCGCGAAGGCGCCGAAGTCCTCGGCCTGACAAGCTACGGCGACCTGACGTCGTTCGCGCAGCAGTCGAGCCGCGCGTCGTGCTTCATCCTGTCGATCGACGACGACGAATTGCTGCCGTATGCGGAAAACGTCGTGGTCGCGGATGGCGACACGCCGGAACTCGCGGCCGCGATCGTCGCGCTGCGGGCGTTCGTCACGGCCGTGCGCCGCCGCAATGCCGACATCCCGATCTTCCTGTACGGCGAGACGCGCACCTCGCGCCATCTGCCGAACGACATCCTGCGCGAGCTGCACGGTTTCATCCACATGTTCGAGGACACGCCGGAGTTCGTCGCGCGCCATATCATCCGCGAGGCGAAGGTCTATCTCGACTCGCTCGCGCCGCCGTTCTTCAAGGAACTCGTGCAGTACGCGGAAGAGGGCTCGTATTCGTGGCACTGCCCGGGGCACTCGGGCGGTGTTGCGTTCCTGAAGAATCCGCTCGGCCAGATGTTCCACCAGTTCTTCGGCGAGAACATGCTGCGCGCCGACGTCTGTAACGCCGTCGACGAACTCGGCCAGTTGCTCGATCACACCGGCCCGGTCGCCGCGTCCGAGCGCAATGCGGCGCGCATCTTCAGCGCGGACCATCTGTTTTTCGTGACCAATGGCACGTCGACGTCGAACAAGATCGTCTGGCACGCGACCGTCGCGCCCGGCGACATCGTGCTCGTCGACCGCAACTGCCACAAGTCGATCCTGCACGCGATCACGATGACGGGCGCGATTCCCGTGTTCCTCACGCCGACGCGCAATCACTTCGGCCTCATCGGCCCGATTCCGCGCGACGAATTCAAGCCTGAGAACATTCGCAAGAAGATCGAGGCGAATCCGTTCGCGCGCGAGGCGCTTGCGAAGAATCCGAAGGTCAAGCCGCGGATCCTGACGATCACTCAGAGTACCTACGACGGCGTGATCTACAACGTCGAGATGATCAAGGACCTGCTCGGCGACCTGCTCGACACGCTGCACTTCGACGAAGCGTGGCTGCCGCACGCCGAGTTCCACTCGTTCTATCAGGACATGCACGCGATCGGCGCGGGCCGGCCGCGCACGGGCGCGCTCGTGTTCGCGACGCATTCGACGCACAAGCTGCTCGCGGGCATTTCGCAGGCGTCGCAGATTCTCGTGCAGGACAGCGAGAACAGCACCTTCGACCGCCATCGCTTCAACGAGGCGTACCTGATGCACACATCGACGAGCCCGCAGTACGCGATCATCGCGTCGTGCGACGTGGCCGCAGCGATGATGGAGCCGCCGGGCGGGACGGCGCTGGTGGAGGAATCGATCGCGGAGGCGCTCGATTTCCGCCGCGCGATGCGCAAGGTCGATGCCGAATACGGCGACGACTGGTTCTTCAAGGTCTGGGGCCCGGAGGCGCTGGCCGAGGAAGGCATCGGCGACCGCGAGGAGTGGATTCTGAAGCCGAACGACCGCTGGCACGGCTTCGGGCCGCTCGCGGAAGGCTTCAACATGCTCGACCCGATCAAGGCGACGATCATTACGCCGGGGCTCGACGTGGACGGCGAGTTCGGCGAAACCGGCATTCCGGCCGCGATCGTGACGAAATATCTGGCGGAGCACGGCATCATCGTCGAGAAGACGGGGCTTTACTCGTTCTTCATCATGTTCACGATCGGCATCACGAAGGGTCGCTGGAACTCGATGGTCACCGAACTCCAGCAGTTCAAGGACGACTACGACAACAACCAGCCGCTGTGGCGCGTGCTGCCGGAATTCATCGCGCAACATCCGTCGTACGAGCGCATCGGGCTGCGCGATCTGTGCGAGCAGATTCACAGCGTCTATCGCGCGAACAACATCGCGCGCCTGACCACCGAGATGTATCTGTCGAGCATGGAGCCGGCGATGAAACCGTCCGAAGCGTTCGCCAAGCTCGCGCACCGCGAGATCGACCGGGTGCCGATCGACGAACTCGAAGGCCGCGTGACGAGCATCCTGCTGACGCCATATCCGCCGGGCATTCCGCTCCTGATTCCGGGCGAGCGTTTCAACCGGACTATCGTCGATTATTTGCGCTTCGCGCGCGAGTTCAACGAGCGCTTCCCGGGGTTCCATACGGATATCCACGGGCTGGTGGGCGAGATGATCAACGGGCGCATCGAGTATTTCGTGGATTGCGTGCGGGATTGATGTCCGCTTGACATGCTGCAATAAAAAACGGCCCGCGAGGGCTAATGCCGTTCAGTTAAGCACTGGACGGCATTTTAATTTTGGTACGGGAAGTGGTTGTAAACGTTGCGCCGAGCTGTTAACTTTTCGGAGCGATGCTTGCCAGCCACCTCACCTACCTGATCGAAGCGCAGCAGCCGGCCGACCTGCGACAGTTGGCCGAACATCTGCCCTACGAGTGGATCGAACGTGCGGTCCAGGCGACCGGCACAGCGAGTATCCGGCGCCGTCGCCTACCGGCTGATATGACTTCCCGTGTCAAGAGAGATCGGTTTTCGGTTTTTCAGGACGCTAAATTTCCTGAGGGCGACGT
>NZ_FCOG02000180.1 GCF_001544975.2 Caballeronia arationis
TCATGCCTCTCCCCAAGCTCCTTAAAGCTTAGGTCGTGGTGTCGATTTATGTTCGCTTATTTATGCACGGGTTAGTACTAGCGTCTTCTAACAGGCAGACGGATGCAAAGCTCGCTATTTCAGGGCGTCTCTTGTTTTTTTCTTTCAACTTGCCTACAGATCAGCGAAAACGCACCTTCTCTCGGTGGCCGGGGCGGCCGGGAACCGCGCGACGTCGGAGTGCGCCAGGCCAACGCTATTCGTGGCTTCCACCGACCCAGCTAATCGACGCCTTTAAGGACCTCTCGATTTGATACAATGAATCATATTTGGCAGCAAATACAGCCGCAAATGCGCTAACTTCGTGCAAAAATTCGCATCTTCTGCCTTCGGCCGAATTTGTACCCGGTGCTGAGCGATAGTAAAGTAGCGTCCGCAACAAATATAAAGCGCATCAATTGCGCCATCGCCGAGGCGCTTGTGCCCTCCCTCCGTTTCGAACCCGAATCTCGTGACTAGTTGAATGTGCAGCAAACCCATTGTCGTCGACCTGGACGGTACGTTGATTCGCTCGGATGTCCTTGTCGAGAGCGGCTTCGCGTTCCTTAAATCCTCGCCGCATCGCTTTTACGAACCGCTCGGCTGGCTCGCGCGCGGCGGCAAGCCCGCGCTCAAGTCGCGGCTTGCAGAACGGGCGCATATCGACGTGAGCGTGCTGCCGTACGACGGCGAGTTGGTCGCTTGGCTGCGCGAGGCGCGCGCCGCCGGCCGCACGCTCGTCCTCGCGACCGCGAGCCACGAGCGCTTCGCGGCTGCCATCGCGGCGCATCTCGGCATCTTCGATCGCGTGTTCGCCACCAACGAGCGGATCAACCTGTCCGCGGGGCGCAAGCGCGACGCGCTGGTCGAGGCCTATGGCGAGAAGGGTTTCGACTATGTCGGCAACTCGCACGACGACGTTCCCGTCTGGGCGGCGGCCGATCGCGCCTACGTCGTCAATCCACATGCAGGCGTAGAGCGCGCCGCGCGCAAGCAGGACAACGTCGAGCGCGTGTTCGAGAACCGGCCGCCATCGCTCAGGGTCTGGGCGAAGTCGCTGCGGCTGCATCAATGGCTGAAAAACCTGCTCATCTTCGTGCCGCTGCTCGCCGGGCACTTCGTCAACCAGCTTCCGCTCGTCGTGCTCGCGCTGATCGCCTTCGTGACCTTCGGCATGTGCGCATCGAGCGTATATCTGCTGAACGACTTGCTCGATCTCGAAGACGACCGCCATCACCCGGTCAAGCGGCGGCGCCCTCTCGCATCCGGCGCGATGCCGCTGACCTGGGGCCTCGCACTCTTTCCAGTGCTGCTGGTCGCGGCGTTCACGATCGCCGTGATCTGCCTGCCGTGGCGTTTCTGCCTCGTGCTGGTTGGCTATTACGTTCTCACGCTCGCCTATTCGATGGTGCTCAAGCGCCATGTCATGGTCGACGTGGTCGTGCTCGCCGGGCTCTATACGGTGCGCATCGTGGCCGGCGCGGCGGCGATCGGCGCGCAGCTCACGTTCTGGCTGCTCGCGTTCTCGATGTTCATCTTCTTGAGTCTCGCGCTCGTCAAGCGCTACGCCGAACTTCATTCGATGAAGGAGCGCGGCCTCGTGAAGACGCGCGGACGAGGCTATGTATCGAGCGACCTGCCGCTCATCTCCTCGCTCGGCACGGCATCGGGCTATCTGTCGGTGCTCGTGCTCGCGCTCTATATCCAGGACCGCGGCACCACGCAGCTCTACCATCATCCGCGGATGATCTGGCTCGCCTGCCCGCTGCTGCTCTACTGGATCAGCCGCACGTGGATCATCGCGCATCGCGGCGGCATGCACGACGATCCGATCGTGTTCGCCGCGCGCGACCGTACGAGCCTCTTCGTCGTCGTGCTGTGCGGGCTCATCTTCTGGCTGGCGAGCTGATCGATGGCCGGACTGCTCTCGTGGGGCCGCTATCCGAACGTGCCGCAGGAACCGCATCCGGTTGCCTGGCGCGATTCGGCGCAACGCGTCTGGGGCGAAGTCGGCGCGGCGCACGGCAACACGCTTGCGTTCGGCAACGGCCGCAGTTACGGCGACAGTTGCCTCGCCGCGTCGGGACATGTCGTGCAGATGCTGCCGCTCGACCGCATCATCTCGGTCGACTGGGAAACAGGCGTGCTGCGCGCGGAACCCGGCATCACGCTCGAACAGATTCTGCAGGTCGCGATTCCGCGCGGCTGGATGCTGCCCGTGACGCCGGGCACCAAATACGCGACGCTCGGCGGCGCCATCGCCAACGACGTGCACGGCAAAAATCACCACGTGCGCGGCACGTTCGGGCGTCACGTGCGTGCTTTCGGGCTGCTGCGCAGCGACGGCAGTCAGAGCGAATGCATGCCGCGCTTCAACGAGGCGCTCTTCTCCGCGACGATCGGCGGACTCGGCCTGACGGGACTTATCGTATGGGCCGAGATCCAGTTGATGCCGATCCGCTCGAGCAAGATCGACGTGACGAGCATCCGCTTTGGCAATCTCGACGGTTTCTTCGCGCTGTCTGAAGAGCTCGATCCGCTGCACGAGTACAGCGTCGCGTGGGTCGATTGTCTGAGCCGCGGCGCGGCGCTCGGGCGCGGCATCTTCATGGTCGGCGACCATGCGGCGCACGGACCGCTCGAAGTCGACCGGCGCAAGAAACGCACGGTGCCGCTCACGCCGCCCGTCTCGCCGATCAACGGCCTCACGCTGCGCGCGTTCAACGAGCTGTACTACCGGCGCCAGCGTCGGGAGAGAACGCAGACGCGCGTCGGCTACGATGCCTATTTCTATCCGCTCGACAGCCTGCTCGAATGGCACCGGATCTACGGCCGGCCGGGGTTCCAGCAGTATCAGTGTGTCGTGCCGACCGTCAATGCGCGCGACGCCACGCGTGAGATCCTCGAAGCGATTTCGTCGAGCGGGACCGGTTCGTTTCTCGCGGTGCTCAAGCGTTGCGGCGACATCGCGTCGCCGGGGCTGCTGTCGTTTCCGCTTGCCGGAACGTCGCTCGCACTCGATTTTCCGCAACACGAAGCGCGTAACAACCGGCTCTTCGCGACCCTCGACGGCATCGTGCGCGAGGCCGGCGGACGGCTCTATCCGGCGAAGGACGCCCACATGTCGGGCGCCGATTTTCGAGCGGCCTATCCTCAGTGGCAGCAGTTGGAAGCGCATCGCGACCCGGCGATGCTGTCGCGCTTTTGGGAACGAATGATCCAGTCATGAAGAGAATCGTCATCATCGGCGCCACGTCCGCCATCGCGATCGCCTGTGCCCGGCAATGGGCCGAAAAAGGCGCGCGGTTTTTCCTCGTCGCGCGCAACGGCGAGCGGCTGGAACAGGTCGCGGCGGACCTCACGGCACGCGGCGCGCAGTCGGCGCAATGCCATCAGCTCGACATCGACAAGCTCGACGAACATCAGGCGATGCTCACGCGATGCGTGGCTGAGCTCGGCACGCTCGACATCGTGCTGGTCGCGCCGGGTACGCTGCCCGATCAGGCGGCGTGTCAGGCCGATCCTGCCGTCGCGGTGCGCGAGTTGAATACGAACGCGGTGTCGGTGATCGCGCTGCTCACGCCGCTCGCCAACACGCTCGAAGCGCAGAAGCATGGTGCGCTCGCGGTGATTTCATCGGTGGCGGGCGATCGCGGACGGCCTTCGAATTATCTTTATGGCAGTGCGAAGGCGGCGCTGTCGGCGTTTCTCGAAGGGCTGCGGGCACGGTTGTTCAAGGCGGGCGTGCATGTGGTGACCGTCAAGCCCGGCTTCGTCGCTACGCCGATGACGGCCGGACTGCCGTTGCCGGGGCCGCTCGTCGCGACACCCGAGAAAGTGGCCGCGGACATCGTGAGCGCGATCGAGAAGAAGAAGAATGTGCTTTATACGCCGTGGTTCTGGTGGGGGATCATGACGATCATCCGCAACGTGCCGCAGTTTCTGTTCAAGCGGGCGTCGCTGTGAGTCTGGCGGCGGCGTGCTGTTCTCGAATCGCATGGCGATTGCCCATCCTTCGACGCGCTACCCCGGGCATTGCGGGCGCCATTACGTTGCTACTGATCGCGTATCAGCCCCTCGCGTTGAGGGTGAACAGACAGCTGGTCTACGAGCAAAACGTCGGAGGTCTTGCCGTCCGCGCGCACGTCTACGATGCCAACGTGACAAGGCCTATTTATCCTTTCGAGGAGCGGCTGATCGAGACTGCGAAGTCAGCCGAAACGGCGGGCATTTCCATCTTTGCGCCGAAACAACGGGACTATTTCAAGGCGCCGGCGCGCATCGAAGTAACATCGAAGTGCCTGGGGTATGTCGATCATGTCTCGCAAACGAAGACTCCGGGCGTCGTCGGTGCATCGGGATGGATATATGATGCCTCGTCCAGATCGGTGCCGAACGCGATCGTCATTGCCGGGCCTGACGGAAAGGTGCTCGGCACCGGCCTGACCGGCGGCAGACGCGACGACGTGAGCAAGCTGTACGGCTCGGCCTCCCGCTACGCGGACTGGACTGCGTTCTTCTCCGCGCAACCCGATACCCGATTCGACATCGATGGCCAGACGAACGATGGCGCGTTCTGCTCGATCGGCGGATCGCGCGTGCCTGTGGGTCCATAATCTCGCAGATCGGAAGATTAACGCTTCATCTCTTTTTTTGAGCAACCGCATGAATCAAGCCCGCATCGTTATCCCGGGTGGCGCTGGCCTGGTCGGCCAGAATCTCGTCGCGCGCCTGAAGGCGCAGGGATACCACAACCTCATCGTGCTCGATAAATTTCGCGCGAATCTCGACATTCTGCAGACGACGCATCCCGACGTGACCGCCATCTACGCGGATCTCGCCGAGCCCGGCGGATGGGAACAGCACTTCGAGGGCGCCGACGTCGTCGTCATGCTTCAGGCGCAGATCGGCGCGCCGACGCTCGAGCCGTTCATCCGCAACAACATCATGTCGACCCGCCATGTGCTCGCGGCAATCAAGCAGCACAACGTGCCTTATACCGTGCACATCAGCTCGTCGGTGGTGAACTCGGTGGCGAAAGACTTCTATACCGATACGAAACGCGAACAGGAGGAGATCGTGGTCGCGTCGGGCATCGATTGCGTTGTGCTGCGTCCAACGCTGATGTTCGGCTGGTTCGACCGCAAGCACCTCGGCTGGCTCTCGCGCTTCATGCATCGTGTGCCGGTGTTCCCGATTCCCGGCAGCGGCAAGTACATGCGCCAGCCCCTCTATGTCGGCGACTTCTGCAATGTCATCATCAGCTGCATCAATTCGCGGATCAAAGGCTCGGCGTACAACATCTCGGGACTGGAACGGGTCGACTACATCGACATCATTCGCCAGATCAAGCGCGCCACGCGCGCCCGCTGCGCAATCGTGAAGATTCCTTACGGGCTGTTCGACACACTTCTGAAGGTCTACGCTCTGTTCGACAAGAACCCGCCTTTCACGTCCGATCAGTTGAAAGCGCTGACCGCGGGCGATGAATTCGAGGTGATCGACTGGCCGGGCATCTTCGGGATTCGCCCGACTCCGTTCGCGAAGGCGATGGACGAGACCTTCAACGACCCGATCTACAGTCACATTGCACTAGAGTTTTGAGCGGACCATTACGATGAGCGGAGAACGTATCGCAGTTCTGGGCGCCGGGCCGATGGGTCTCGGCGCGGCCTATCAACTCGTGAAGGACGGCAAGAAGCCGGTCATCTTCGAAGCCGACGATCGCGTCGGCGGCATGGCTGCGTGCTTCGACTTCGGCGGCCTGTCGATCGAGCGCTACTATCACTTTCACGCGATCTCTGACCATGCGTTCCTGAAGGTGCTCGACGAGCTTGGCCTGCAGGACAAAATGAAGTGGCGCGAAACGAAGATGGGCTACTTCTATCAGGGCCACGTGCAGGCATGGGGCAATCCCGTGGCTCTGCTCAAGTTCAAGGGACTCAGCTTCGCCGCCAAGTTCCGTTACGGGCTGCACGCTTTCCTTTGCACCAAGCGCAACGACTGGAAGCCGCTCGACCACGTCGAAGCGACGGGTTGGATTCGTCGCTGGATCGGCGAGGAAGCGTGGGAAGTGCTGTGGCGGCGTCTGTTCGACTACAAGTTCTACGACTACGCGTACAACCTCTCGGCCGCTTGGATCTGGAGCCGCATCCGGCGCATCGGTCGTTCGCGCTACAACCTCTTCCACGAGAAACTCGGTTATCTCGAAGGCGGCTCCGACACGCTGCTCAACGGAATGCGTGCCTATATCGAGGCGCATGGTGGCGAGTTTCGCCTCGGCACGCCGGTGCAAAAGGTGGTGATAGAGAGCGGCAAGGTGACCGGCGTCGAGGCGAACGGGGAGTTCCACGCGTTCGACAAGGTGATCAGCACGATTCCCCTTCCCTACGTGCCGCGCGTGATGCCTGACCTGCCGGCGGCTATTCTCGATGCCTTCAAGAGCGTGAAGAACGTCGCCGTAGTGTGCGTGATCGCGAAGCTGAAGAAGCCGGTGACCGAGAACTTCTGGCTCAACACGAACGATCCTGAGATGGATATCCCGGGGATCGTCGAGTACACGAATCTGCGGCCGCTCGATCAGCACATTGTGTATGTGCCGTTTTATGTGCCGGGCGAGCATCCGAAGTATCAGGAAGCGGATTCCGTCTTCATCGACAAGGTGAAACGCTATCTGATGAAGATCAATCCGTCGCTGAAAGTAGATGACTTCATCGACGTGCGCGCAAGCCGCTATCGCTTCGCGCAGCCGATCTGCGAGCCGGGTTATCTAGACCGCCTGCCGCCGATTCAGTTGCCGGTGAAAGGCTTGCTCGTCGCGGACACGTCGTACTACTACCCCGAGGACCGCGGCATTTCGGAAAGCATCGACTTGTCGCGCAAGATGGCGAAGATGCTATGACGCGCGCCCACTCGGTCGTGAACAAGACCTTCGTATCGAAGCAATTTTTGGTGTTCCTGTTGACGGGCGGATTCGCCGCCGCGGTCAACTGGGGCAGTCGCATTGTCTACAACTTCTGGATGCCGTACTCTGCAGCAATCGTCGTCGCGTATGTCACCGGAATGATCGTCGCGTTTATTTTGGCGCGGATCTTCGTTTTCAATAACAGCACGCAATCGACGGGACGGTCGGTAATGTTTTTTACGCTCGTGAATCTGGTGGCAGTGTTGCAGACATGGGTAGTGAGCATCGGACTCGCGAACTATGTATTCCCCCAATTCGGAATGTATTGGCATAATCGAGAGCTGGCCCACCTGGCCGGAGTAGCAATCCCGGTATTCACCAGTTACATAGGGCACAAAAAGTGGAGTTTCAAAAGCTGACCCTTGTGCCTCCGGCGGCCGAAGTCGCCAGCAGACACGCAACCAATAATTTACGCATTTGCGAATCGAATGCCCTACCCGGCGTTGTAACTACCTTGAACCCATCGCGTCACACAAATCTCTGACCGGCAAGCGCGAGTCACGGAAGAACATGTTTAGGTTGAATGACATGGAGTGGGGGACTTGTAAGTTTTCGGTGAATCGCATTTACTCTCACTTTTTCAGTAGAGGCATTCGTAAGAGAACCGACGCCCTGGACCCAGACGGAATTCGAGCAACTCGAGCTCGGCGATGCGCGCTTGGACAAGCGAGCGAGGCTTTTGATGGAAAGAATGGCGGCCGACCCGATGGCGAACTGGTCTGACCGACCTACGCAAGAACTGTCGAGGGGACCATTCTGTGAGTATCCATTTAGTGCCGCAGAAAGTTGATTCGAAAGAATAGGTTTGCAACCGCATCATCACAATCTGTAGCGTCTACATTATGATCGCATTTGAGCGTGAGTCGGCGTCGACTCGAGGCGTATAATGCCCGATGAACTTTACATCGGAGCCACTCTTTGGAATCTGATAACAATAAATTTGTCAACTGGATAAGCGCATTTGCGGCGATTGTTTCGGTTTCTTTGCTGTGCATGGCCGCATGGCTTGCTGTCAAATACATGCATGAGCCGATCCTTGAACAGCACGGGTTCCGTCAGACGCAGACCGCGTTGACATCGTATTGGGCATGTCGCGGTGGATTCGGCGCGGCTTACTGGACGCCGGTTGCAGGGTATCCGTGGGCAATCCCGATGGAGTTCCCGATCTATCAATGGATAGTCGCCGCCATGGGGTGTTCGTCTACTGCGACACTTGACGCAGTTGGGCGACTTACGAGTTTTGTCTTCTGGGTAGCTTGTTTTTGGCCAGCATGGCTTATTTGCCGTCGTCTATTCGGCGCAAGTGCACACTTGTATTTCTGGGTATTTTCCGCGCTGTTCGTCTCGTCTCCAATCTATCTGTTCTGGAGCCGAACGTTCATGATGGAAACTGCAGCACTTTTCTTCACGCTCATGTACCTCGCATTCGCGCTGGAGATGTCGTTTGGCCGAGATCGTTGGCGCGATGCGTTACTGACCGGCACGTTTCTTACGTTAGCAATTTTGCAAAAAGCGACCACCGTGCTTCCTATGCTGGTGTTCGCCCTGCTGTATCTCTGGATAATTCGCGGCAGTCTGCGCGAACGCGCAGACTTTTCTTCGGTGCTAGGTAGGGCAGTCGTTGCATATCTTGTCCCCTTCATAATCGGGTTTGCGTGGGTTAAGTATTCTGACCACGTAAAGATGGCCAATGAGTTGGGTAAGTACCTGACGTCGTCTGCACTTAACGCATGGAACTTCGGCACGCTGAAGGACCGCGTTTCTGCGGCTCTGTGGGTGGACGTCATATGGCGTCGGGTAGCTGCTGAGAACATCGCGGGCATTCTAGGGCCGCTGGTGATACTTGCTGGGGGAGTCTTCGCGCCGCGCCGTCGAGTCCTTATTGCATGCGGAGTTGGGTTCTACCTGTTGTTCTTTATGGTGTTCGAGAATCTGTTGTTCCAGCATCATTATTACCCAGCATCGAACACCGTCTATCTGATCTTTGCGCTCGCTGTTTCGATAGGAGGTCTCATTGAAGCGCGGCCTAAGTTCGCTGCGTTTATGACGCTCGCCTTTGCGGGAGCAGTTGCCATGAATTTGCAGGCGTTCTTCGGGGGCCAGCTTTTTGCTTCGGAGATTCACCACGATAGCGATTCTATTTTGCTCCCGGCCAAATACGTCCGTGAACACACGTCTGAAACCGACCCGATCATAGTCTACGGTGCAGATTGGAGTAGTGAGATCCCATACTACGCAGAGCGCCGATCCTTCGCTGTGCCTAAGTGGTTGCCTAACTACGTCGGGGCATTGGATGCGCCGTTAAGATACGTTGATCGAAAGCCGGGGGCCGTTTTGGTGTGCTGGGACGGACTAAACGACAGAGACCTAATGGCTAAGATGGAAGTGGACTACCGCACATGGACCAAGACCATCGTCTCCCAATGTGCCATTTACACCAATGGTTCGTCAGTAAAAACTGTGGGTCGACGGAGGCTCGGGTAGTTTTCCAAGTGCATGATAAAGCGCGATTTCTGTCG
>NZ_FCOG02000597.1 GCF_001544975.2 Caballeronia arationis
TACTAACCCGTGCATAAATAAGCGAACATAAATCGACACCACGACCTAAGCTTTAAGGAGCTTGGGGAGAGGCATGATGCGAGAAAACGATGGTCGGCAGCTTTCACACGCGACGCTTGAAGAGATCCGCATTCGCGCGGTCAGGCGGGTTGAAGCCGGTGAGTCGCCGGAAGATGTAATCCGCACCCTGGGATTCTCAAGGGCGCGTATTTACGAATGGTTGGCGGCCTGGCGCGAAGGAGGAATCGAAGCATTGCGCGCCAAGGCCATCCCGGGCCGGCCAATGAAACTGTCGTCCGATGCTATCCGGTTTGTCTATCAGACAGTCACAACGAAGAATCCAATGCAGATGAAGTTCGAGTTTGCGTTGTGGACGCGAGATATGGTGCGGGAGTTGATTCGTGAACATTTCGACGTCAGGCTTTCCGAGGTATCGGTTGGCCGGCTGCTCAGGAAGCTCGGGCTTTCGCCTCAGCGGCCGCTGGCGCGCGCTTACCAGCGCGATCCTGAACTGGTCGAGTCATGGATGAGAGAAGAATATCCGGCGATTGTCAGGCAGGCCAAA
>NZ_FCOG02000179.1 GCF_001544975.2 Caballeronia arationis
GCGACCGAGTCGTCAAATCCCGCCCTAAACGCTACACCGTTCGATACCTCAAAAAGAACATTAACTGAACGGCATTACGCCGCAGCGGGTTCTTCTCGTGCATTCGCGAACGAAATCGCGTTACTTCTTGCCCATCTGGAACGCGAGATCCGACGGCATGTGCAGCGTCGATGCCGCGAACGGCAACGGCTCTTCCTCTGGCCGGTCCATCGGCTGATGCTCCCCGACGATGAGCGGCGTCACCGTGGCGCTCGTGCCCTCGGACGTCTTGAGCACATGCGCGATGTGCTCGGAGAGGCGCAGCGTCATCGCGGCAATCGTGATGGTCGGGAAGTTCGCCCCCACGGTCGGGAACACCGAGCTGCCAGCAACATAGAAGTTGCTCATGCCATGCACCTTGCAGTTCCGGTCGACGACGCCTTCCTTCGGCGAATCGTGCATGCGCGTCGTCCCCATGTGATGCCACGTGCCTTCGAGCTGCGCGGGCCACGGCTTGCCTTCCAGCGTCGCGTCGAGTTCGACATCCGCCACGCCGCCGCGCTGCAGTTCGTCCGCGAGGAGCGCAACGGTGCGGTCGAACGTGCGCTTCACGAGCTCCGTCACCTGCCAGTCCACCTTCACACGATTCAGGCCGAGACTGTCCTTCTTGTCCGAGAGCGTCACGCGGCTGTCGCGATTCGGCTCGGCCTCGACGATCGTCTGGATCTTCACTTCCGTGATGAGCGGACGCGGCTGCAAGAGGCGCGCAAGCCCGAAGCACGCGGTATCGACCGGATGCGACATCATCGTCATCAGGTCCTGCGTGAAGTTCCAGCCCGGCTGGTCCTTCTGGAGCAACGCCTGCTTGCAGCGGATCAGCGCCTCCGAACCTTCCGTGTTCTCGCCCTTGAAGACCGAGTAGAACCACGAGCGCGCATTCAGCAGCTTTTCCTTCTCGAGCACGTCCTTCGTCAGCGCGAACTGCGACGAGATGAACGTGCCGTGCGCGGCGACCGCTGTATTCTGATAGTGATACTTGATGTCGTAGAGCTTGTTGCGCGCCCACGCCTTCTTAAAGTTCACCTTCGCCGACATGATCCGTGGATGGTCCATGAAATAGCGGCCCACCAGGTCATGGCCGTTGCCGAGGCCCGCCTTCTGCACCTTGTTCGACGAAAGCAGGAGCCGCGCATTCTCGATACCGCCCGTCGCCAGCACGAAGACCTTCGCCTTCACCGCAAAGCGCCGGCCCGACAGCGTGCCGACGTCGATCTTCGTGACGGACTTTGCTTCACCGTCGGTGTCGATGTTGAGCGCGTTCGCATACAGGAAGACGCGCACGTGCCGCGCGTTGAGCAACTCCTCGCGATACACCTTGCCGAAGCGCACCGGCGGACTGAACTGCGAGATCGTATCGCGCACCTTGCCGGTCGGGAACGGATGACGCCGCACGTCGTTGCGGTGGATCGCCGCTTCCCAGTATGCCGGCTCGAAGTTGTTCTCGCCGAGCTTGAGGAGTGCGTGCGTGCGCGCGTAATACGGGCGCAGTTCGTCCAGGCCGAAGGGCCAGCCGCTGTCCTTCACCCAGTCGCGCTTGTCGAAATCCCACGGATCGAGCGGACGGCACCAGCCGCCCCAGCAGTTGCTGCTGCCGCCGAGAAAGCGGCTGCGGCAACCGTCGGCGAATTCGTACGGCACGCCGACGTTTTCACCGCGATACAGGTCCCGTGTATCGCTATCGGCCTTGTAGCCGCCGCTTTCCAGCAGGCAGGCACCGATGCCCTGTTGTTCCAGCTCCCGCGCGAGCGTAATGCCCGCCACCCCCCCGCCGATGATGCACACCGTGGTCTCGATGACTGCGCCATCTTCTATGCTACGGCTGTCGATGAACATGCCCCGTACTCCCTCTCACTCGTGCTCAGCGATTCTTCTGGTCCACGACCGAACCCTTCGGTCGAACCGACACGCTGTCGCGATCCACAATCGATACGCCGCTTCCGCCCGCGGTCCCTTGCGCCATGATGGCGACAGGACTCGTGCAGGAGTCGGGCGTCCTCACCGGTTCCCGACGATGCAAGCGGCGACAGCGACGGCTGTCCCGCGCGGCAGCGAGAACTTTCAAGCATTGCCTCCCGTGATATTCGACCCAGAAGAAATGGCCGACCCGCCAAATTGGCGGCGCTTACGGCCAAGCTGACGAGCCTTGTGTCTCTTCCGTCACCTAAGGCAAATGCGTCCGTTCTCTCCTGACGGTTCGCATCCGGTACTTTGATTCATGCATAGAAACCGTGCGCTGCGACGCGTGCTCGTGCAGCCACGTATGGCGAATTACGCGGAAAAACGCTTCTTGATGTATCGCACCGGATTACCGCCGTACACGCCTTCCGCTTCGAGCGAGCGATGCACGACGGACATCGGGGTCACGAGTGCCGAGCGTCCGATCGTCACGCCCATCTGCACCACACATTTCGATGTGATCCACACGCCGTCCTCGATGACGATCGGTGCGACTCGCAGGTCCATGTTGCCGGCTGCGTCGTGCGAACCCGTCGTGAGAAATACGCCTTGCGAGATGCAGACATTCGAGCCGATGCGAATCGATGTCTGGTTGTAGATCCATGCGTCGACACCGAACCAGCAGTTGTCGCCGACTTCGAGATTCCACGGCGCCTTCACGCGGATCGGATGCGGCATGCGGCAGTTCTTTCCGATCCGCGCACCGAACGCACGCAGGAGCGCGACGCGCAGCGACGAGACCGGGATCAGCTTGTTATTGATGATGCATGCTTCGAGGAAGAACCAGACGGTCTCGATGAGAAAGCTGCGTTTCGCGACGTAATTACCCGGACCGGCCTTCGACAGGTCGATGACCTTGCCCCGCGCATTGACGCCTGGCGTCTGTGCGCTTTCCTTGCTGCCGGCCTGGCCGACGCAACGTTCCTCTATCGCCCTTTCCATTTGACCGATCCCCGCGTAATGGCCGTGCACTTCGAGTGCTTTTAAGTGCCTTGCTCAAGGGGGCGTTTGCAGCCTTGAAGACTCGCCTCTCATTGATCATTTAAACCGATCTTTGTTGAAATCGATTATGGTCGAAGGGTGCGAGAGCCCGCGTGCGCTACTGCACGAATGGCCGCATGAGAAAGACTTTTGGCGGTAGCGGCCGGGCACTCGGAATATCCTGTTTTCATGTACGCACGCATGCATACGAATGCGCTCTCCCCGGCGGAAAATTCGTCTGGCGAGACCATCGACAGCCCTGCCGGCACGCGCCGGATCGTGGGCGCACAGGAGAACTTCATGATACGCAAGATCCGCTCGACCTTCCTTCCGCTGTTCGCGGCGCTGTGCGTTCCGGCAGTGCTTCTCTGCACGCAGGGGGCGCATGCGGCGCCGCTCGGCAATGGCGCCGATGCGGCCGAGCTCGACATGCTCGGCACGCCGAAGGCTTATGCGGACCCCTACGGCACGCCGATGAACGGCAAGGGTGGACAGCGCGGGCCCGTGACGAATGCGAACGCGCAGACGGTGCAGGGATCGTCGCCGACGGACAAGTTGCTGGCGAAGCAGGATGGCGTCGAGCAGATGCCCGGCCAGGGTGGCGGCCGGGTCCAGTTGCGTCCGCTTGCGCGTAATCGCGATGCGAAGATGATGCAGACACCCGACGGAGCGGCGGCAGCGTTGTACCAGCAGCCGGTGGGCGGCAAGCCCGTTGTCGCGGCCAAGCCGCGGGAGATTTACAAGTCACCGTGGTAAGGGTGGGTCGCTGGCGCTTGGGGTAGGGTCTGGTCGGTTGTACCAGTGCTCTCATGAAACTTGTGTTTTTCGCGGTCGATTAGCTCGCCCCTGTGCGGGGTTCGACGATGTCAAAACTCCGGGGCCTTGTCGGCAAGCCTTTGCGGCCGGTCGAAAAACCGTCGGCACAACGATTCGGCACGAAGCGTTTCCCGGAATCGGCTTAAAACGTGAGCCGGTTTAGAGTAACCGCTCGGCATAGTCGCACGCGTCGCAAAAAAGATACGGTCGCTTCTAAATCCGGTCCTCCAAAACGGCCGTGGTGACGCCCGCGCGCCGGTCCAGAGCGAAACCACCCGCGCTCGATCCGCCGTCGCGCCCAAGGCGCAGCAAACGTGCCGAAACCGGTCCGGGTCGTTTCGGATCGATCGCGAATCGCGATTCCGCTAAACTAAAGTTTAGTCGGACGCGTTCGCGTTCGGCGCGATCGAAACGGGGCGCACAGCGATGACGACTTACGACGAAATCAACGACATCCTCAACGAGATCGAGATCATGACGACCGAGATCCGCGAAGGCTTCGTCGAGATGAACGCGTCCATCGATCGGATTGAAGACGAGATCGCGGCCACGTCCGCAACGTTGAAACGGATCGACAAGCTCGTGACCGATCGTCTCGCGAGGAACACGCCATGACTCGCGACGAGATTCGCGCCAACACTGATAAGAATCTGCTCTAGGATCCGTCGCCGCCTTCGGACTTCTAAGCGCAGGCGTTCGCAGGAACGAGCAGTGCTAACAAGCGGACACCACTCCTTTGGAAGAGGCTCGCAATGTCAGCGCCGGATTCCCTTTTTTCGCAATTGCTCGATTTGCCGGTCGGTGCGGCTCTCGTTTTGCCGCTTGGTGTGTCGGTGCAAAGCGCTGAGGGTGCCATCGCATCGGTCATCGAACAGCACCCTATGCGGCGCTTTGCAAAAGGCGAACATATTGCACAGCCGCGCCATGGTGAAGCCCTTCATAACGTGCGCATCGGGCGCCTGCCGGATGAGCCGTGATCTACGAGGGATTGCAATTCCGAAAATAGAACACGTTTGGACCGTCTGCTAAATGTTTGTTTCCCCTTTTTCATGAGGATGAGTCGAGATGAGCACGAATCTTCGCGATGCAGCCGCTATCGCTTGTGGCTCGTTATCGTCGCACGCCCAAGATCTAATCGAATGCCTGCTGTGCGCGACGCGGGTTCCTCAGTTTTCCGAGCAAGCGCTCGCATGGGATTGGTTCACGGGATATTTTAGCGAGACCGCGCACTTCTGCCCGGACTGCAGAAGGTCGCACGCGGTCTTTGTCAACCAGTTGCGAGCGCTATCGCAGACGGATCTCGCCAGGACGCATTCGCTCGTCAAGCTACGCGAAGACTACGTTCGGACCTTGCCGTCCACACTCAACGATGACAATCGCTCTGTATAGCCAAGTCGAGCGCTCGCGTTCTCGCGAGCCCGAAACGGCTTCGCCGCACGGCGCGCCCGGTCGCGGCATTTTCGGACGCGCATCGCGCGAGTAGAAACCGCTGGTGAGCCCCGACCCTTTGTCGGATACCTACTTTCGCCGCGAGCGGCTCCCAGCGCTGCGCCGTGAGCCCGGAAACGGCATCGACGCGCGTCAACGTGAGTCCACGGCTGAGCCGGTGCGCCCGCCTCGCAAGGCTTTACGCATCCGCCAAGCGCTCGATGCTCACGTTATGGACCGCTTCGCCCTGACTCGGCTGTGCGACGTGTTCGCCTATCGCAAAGCGCCGCATAGGGTGCTGCTCGATGACCGATGCGATGGCACGCTCAGCGGCTTGCATCGGCACGCCAAGCGGCAAGACGAGCGCCGCACCGAGCGGCAAAGCGAGCAATTGCGCGAAGAGAGAATCGGGAAGCCGTGCCATGGCGGACCTTGTTCGTGGTAGGCGGTGATCTGCCTTATAGCACTGCACGTTCCCGCGAAGCCGCAGATGTGCTCCAGGACGAAAAAACGCCCGCCGGGAGTGAGTCGGCGGGCGTGAAGTCCCTTGAGAGGACACAAGGCAAACCGCGCGATGCTTGCCGGGTCGCGCTATCCCGGGTTCGTGCCGCCGCGCACCATGAGCGAAAGCAGCGGCACGGCAAGACGACTATTAGCTCGACGACTTTGAGCTCTTGCTGCTGCTGGCCGCGAGTGGCGTGGTCGGCGTGAGCGTACCGGTCAGCACCAGCCGGGGGTTCTGCACGACTGCGGCCAGCCGCGTCTCGCAGCGGATCGTCGTCGCGTTGGTCACGAAGTTTTGACCCTCCTCGCTCGACAGATCAACACGCATCCCCGTGCGGTTCGCCAGCACCGCGCCGGCCGGCGTCGAGGCGAGCAGGAACGAGCCGAGCGGGATCGCGTTGCTGACCGCGAGCGTCGCGCCCGCGAGCGAGGTCGGCGCGGCGGTGAACGGCGCCGTTTGATAGTTGCCGGCGTCGTCCTTGAGCAGCAGCAGACCCGCCCAATCCTGCGGGTTCAGGCCAATCGCAGCACCGCCCGACAGCCCGCCCAAGCCGTACAGGGTCGCCAGCGCGAGCACCAGCGTGTCATATGGGCCGCCGACGGCCGCGCGTACCGGTTCCAGCAATGTGTCCTTGCCTATGCCCGGTTGCCCGCTCAGCAACAGGGCGTGATTGATTTTCGTGCCGGGGTGCTGCGTGGTGTGCGCGATCCAGTTCGCGATATGACCGGCGTCCTCGGGATAGATCCGGTGCAAGTGATCGAGCCAAGGACCGGCCTTACGCGCATCGCCCGCGATCAGTCGCGGCGGATTGTAGAGGTTGAAGATGCGCGCGCCGGTGTGCGCGTGCCAGCCGGCGGCTTGCATCACGCGATTCTCGATCAGTGCCGGTTCACCGGGCACCCACACCATCTGCATGACGGGCCGATGGACGTCGAGCCAGAGCGACGGCTTTACTTTCGCGCCGTCCAGGTGGCGTGGCGGCAGCTTCGCGTTGACGCTTGCCCCCGGCCAAAGCTCTTGCGAGGGTACGTGCAGATAGCTGTGCGTCGGCAGGTAGGCATGAAAGTCGTCATAGCGATAGCCGAGCGTCGCGAAAGGTATGCCGGTGATGCGCTCGCGTGACTCGTCGAGCACTGCGCGATCGGGATAGGGCGAGGGTAGCGAATAGCGAGTCTCAGTCACTGCAATAGCCCTCGGCGTGCATCACCCGTTGCACGCTGCGCAGCAGGCGATCGTATTCGGTTGGAGTGACCGCGCCACGGCGCGCGATCGCGCCGATCACGAGCACGATCTCGCACAGTTCGAGCGTCAGCGCGGCGAGGATTTGCGCGGCCGACCAGCGACGTTTGACCGGCTTCCCCGAGCGTACGAGACCGGCCGCGCCGGATTCGCGAGGCGGGAACAGGTCTGCGAGATCGAGCCCGAGCGCGCCGACGACCTCGGCGATCGCGCAGCCGGCAAAGCAGTGGACGAGCAGCACGCCGTCGGGCTTCTCGGTGATCGAGAGCGACGCTTGCCGGTCCTCATGCGCAGGGCAGCGCGCGACGTAGCGGCCTGGTCCGACTTCACGGACACCTTCGAGCCGGTTGAGCAACGTGTCGGCGCTCATGATCGCGTACGCCTGACTTGCGTCGGGTCGGACGTGCTTCTATGCTTCAGATGCGCGTATCCCCATGACGCGTTCGGATCGCCCTGGTACGGTGCCCGAGCAGTTCCGCCCGCGTCGGTCGCGCGGGCGCCTTCCCCCTTGCGAACGTTCATGATTGCCCCCGGACAGGCCGCGCTTCGACTTTGGCGGAATGGATTCGCGCTGGCATCGCGCCGCCTCACTTGCGTTCGGCTGACTTGGCGCGAGCGTTAGCAGCCTGCTTCAGAAGCCACGCTTCGATTTCGCTGACGAGCCAGTAGCGCGCCGCGGATCTACTCAAGGTGGACGGTTTCGGAAAAGTCGGATCGATCCGCACCAGGCGTTTGACCGTCGGCACGCTGACGCCGAGCGCGGCGGCGACGACCTGCATATCGATCGCACGGACCGTCATCGGTTGGGCCGGCGCCGGGACCGGCGCTATGACCGGCTCCGAAATCACGGCTCGCGCTTCATCTACTTCGACCAACGACGCCTTGTTCGCACGCGGCTTGCGCTTGCTCGCCGTGATCTCGTCCACGTCCATGTCGTTCACCCTTTGATCGCCGATTAATTTGAATATTTTTGGCGGCGGCGCGGAATAAAACAAGCAAACAAGAGTTTAGTTTTGCGAAGCAACAGAGAGAGATTTTTCGCGGGCCGAATTTTAGAATTGACGGCTATTACCCGTCCATTGACGAGTTTTGACATGCGGCTAATCCGAAAAAAACAAACTTCGCGTCGATCGTCGCATTGCGCGACGATTCGACTTATTTCGAGAGAGACCCGTGGCGGGTTTTCAGGCGGCGTTCTCGTTATGAAAACGGCCGAACTGCTCGACGAGTCGCTCGTAACGATGATGGACCGAGGCGTTGGTCATCCGCTCGTAGCGCTTGAGCGACTTCCAGTCCTTGTGGCCGCTGAATTTGGCGACGTCCGGGATCGACATATGAAGTTCGAACAATCGCGAGATGCCTTCATGTCGCAGATCGTGAAAGTGGAGATCCTTGATCTTCAACGTTTGACACGCGCGCGGAAACAGTGTCGAGATCGCGTGCTTGTTGTGCGGGAAAATCCGGTCCTCGCCGTCGATGCGCGGCTGACGACGAATGATCTCCAACGCGGCGGGCGTGAGCGGCACCATCTGATCGTTCGCGTCTTTGTTTTTCGGATCTTTTCGCGCGCGGATCATGATCTCGCGCCGTTGCTCGTGCAGATCGCTCCAACGAATCGAGGTGAACTCGCCCGCGCGCATCGTGGTTGCGATCGCGAAGTCGATGATGTCGGCCATCGGCACGCGGCGAGGCCGCGACTTTGCCGGCGCTTTGAAGTACGCGCGCAGCCGCGTGAGTTCGTCCGCGCTCGGGCGGCGCTTGCGCTCTTGCGACTGCGAGACGATCTTACGGGTGCGCAACGTTTGATGGATTTCGCGGATCGGGTTCTCGATCTGCAAACCGAGATGATCGTTCGCGAAGTTGATGACTTGCGAGAGACGCGAGAGATTCGTCGCGACGGTCTGCGGCTTCACGGTGAGACGGCGCGTCTCGGCGAACTTCGTGATCGCGTTCGGCGTGAGACGATTTATCGGAATCTCAGCAAGATTACTTTCGGCTATCAGCTTGAAGCATGACAGCGCGCCGCGCTCGATCAGCTTGACGACAGTCATCGTTTGGCCGTCGCGATCGATCGGCGTGAAGTTGCCGCGCTTCATATCGTCCTCGACGCGGTTCGCCCACGCGTCCGCTTCCTTCCTTGTCCGGAACGTTTGGATTTGCGCGGGGAAACCTGCGCGGCGGACCTGGACTTTGTACGTCCCGGCCGGCGTGAGTCGGATGGTAGCCATAAAGATAGTGTGTCGAGTCGAAGTGGAAAATCTAGCGCGAATTCCGGCACATCGGGGCGGCACAAACAGCCGTCAAAATATGTCACGGAACAGATAATTCGCGTTCGGCACAACTAATATAGGCGGGTTCTAAAAAACTAAACACTTGTTTCCGGAGCCTTACGGGATAAGCCTTTGAGCGATTCGTTCGGGTGCTTTTTTTGACTGACGGAAAGATAGTCCGTAGAATGCGGGGCGGCAGTCACTTTCTTTGCTCCTGCAAAGAAAGTAACCAAAGAAAGCAGCTTTTCAGGCAGCAGTGTCAGGACGTGACCACGCTTGCGGTACTGAGTG
>NZ_FCOG02000165.1 GCF_001544975.2 Caballeronia arationis
CACCAGCATGCGCTACAGATCCCTTGGTACGACATCTGTACTTTGCTCAAGTACGACACTACTACTTTGCTCCCACAGGAATGCGGCACGACACGCTCCCGGTGACCCTTGGTCGTCTCCGCTCGGATACGCAGCAGCCGGTGGGCGGGATCGAGATCGCTGCCACGAAGCTGGCACAGTTCCTCCCGACGAAGCGCCGCATCATAGGCAAACGCCAGCATGCACCGGTTACGTTTAGGTTCGTCGCGGACCACAGCCAGCAGAGCCGTCCACTGCGCCTCCGTTGTATGCGTCTCACGTCGGCCGTTCTCCGGGCAGCAGTGAACGGGGTAATTTGGTTCCCATCAAATGTTTTGATGGGAACCAAAGTGGCCGAGATTGTGGATAGTAAGTGCGAGGCACCGGGCAAGCGCCCCAACTTTGCGCGCGAATTCAAACGGCAGCTGGTCGAACAGACGTTCGAGCCCGGGGCGTCTGTATCGCTGGTCGCGCGTCGCAACGACTGGATGAGGCTTCGTTCGCCGCGTGCGCCGAAGTGGCAGGATGCCGTATAGCGGCCGCGGCTTACCGGGGTGGTCCTGATGAGCCCCTCGTCAACCAGAAACTCGAACAGCAGCCGGACCGCGGTAAGACGCTGCTGCAACGTTGCGTTCGACAGGAAGCCGCCTGAGTCGATGCGCACCACATTCGCATTCGCTCGCCTTGGCTGGGTCCGCAGTTCGCCGACATACTGCGCGATGGTTTCGCGCGATATGCTGCGTAGATCGACGCCGTGGCCCTGAGCAAACCGCAGGAAGCCCTCTATCGCTACATGTAGGCCGCGATCGTATTCCTTGCCAGACCAAGCATCACGCAACTCTGTATCCATCGTCGAGCGTAAGAGTTCGAGGCGATTAGCGGATACCGTTCCCAGACCGGTTCGACGACAGCGCTGCTGGCAGCCATGATTTGCTCCTCTCGCGAGGGATGCCGCCCCGTCACCACGACGATTCAGCACGAGCAGGTAAAAGCGGCATCGCCTTCGGCACGGGTTATCCACCGGGCCGTTGTCCTACTGGGGATTCTTGTTCAATTGTGGTTTTTCAGAGCGACGGGCAATCAATGCAGCTGCGTGTTGCAGAAACGGCTATTCGCATAACCACGTTCTTCGCACATAGAGGAATTCTTGAGACGCCTTTTCGTTCTAGCCGCGCTGTCTTTAAGCGCAACCGCATACGCGTCAGCGGACGAACATTGGTGTGATCCCAACAAGGACCGACCGAATGATCCGTTCGTGCCGCACTTCGTTTGCCCGAAGCAGCGCGTCATCACGACCAAGTGCCACAAAGACAAAAATGGCGATCAAGTTTGCCGCTCGGTCGAAACGTACGAGTAACGTCTTGTTGCAACCACGCAAGGAGAAACGGTGATCCCGACAAGAGCAAACGACAAGCTGCGAAAGTTCCTTGAAGCCGAAGCCGAACTCGAGAAGCTTCCTACCGTGCCATCCTACCTTGAGGGGAAGCAAGTCGAGAACGGATTGGCCGCCCATTGGCAGCCCGAGTACGCTCGCGAAGACATTCGATTGCTCTCTCAGCGGCTTGCTCAGCTCGACGCGCTGACTGGCGCCGATCGGACCGCCGCGGAGGCCGAACGCGCGAAGATCCAAGCCCTTATTGGTGACCGCGCCGGCGACTTGATGGGCTGATAGTCGGCGTCTCTTTGGCTGCGCTTGTTCTTCCCCGCAATACCGTGGACGCAAAAAAAACCCAGGACGAGTTAGGCGCTGGGCAAGCCATCGGCTATGCCGGTGGCGGAGGTGCTAACAGGCGAACTGGCCGTCTGCGGTTTCCCGGCAGCGGCCAGTTCTCTAGTACTTAGCGCGTGCTTCTTGGCTCGATCGATTGATTAGTGACCGAAATAGACAGTAGCAATGCTATGCCGGTATGAGCCGGGCCGCCCGATGCTGATGCAGTATCGGCGACGCCACCGTAGCTGTTCTGGCCGCTTTGTGCCGCGACCTTGGCTTCGGCAGCTTGGATCTGCGCCGGGTACGTCGTGCGATTCATGCTCGGGTTGTAACCAGCCCGTTCAAGCTGAACATGCTTACCTCCAGAGTCTTGTTTTTCGCAAACAGCCCTGTTTGCGTTTCAGTGACTTCAGTATAGGTAAGCGCCTGCTTAAGATTAATGATCGGTTGCACAACAAATCGTTGCTGTATTCGGGATAACCCTAACCAACCCGCACTGCCCTTATCCATCTCTTCGACGGTTTCCCCGGTGAACTCGGGGTGGGATTGCCGCTCTCCGCTCTAGCGTGTCCTTTCGTTGTTCAGTAAGAGGCGTAGCTTTTCGAGCGCAACGAGTTGACCATGCGTTTCCTCCCGCCAGCACTTTTCTATTGTTTGCTGAAGTTGGTAGACCTCGTCGACCACGCCCTGAAAGCGCTGTACCACGAACACCAAGCGCAAGACGTCGACGTCGTGTGTCCGGTAGCGACTCCACAGAAGCCTAAGCTCGTGGTAACTCACCGGCAGGAACTCTGAGCGGCATTGCCCACCTACGGTTCTGTATATACGTACAGTATCGTACCCGCGATTTAGCTGTGCTGGTACTTCCGGTCGACCGGTCGCGCTCGTGCGGTGCAAGTTCCAGCATGAATTCATGCATATCTACTTTCGCCATTAGGCGGACGTCTTAGCTTTCGCGCCTGGCTTCTTGATCTTCAATGTCATGATAGAGATCTCTATAAGAGCAGCCATCTCTTCGGCCGCGAAAACCAACTCTTCCGGTTCGTTCACCGGTACTCTGAACTCGAACACCATATCGGATCCCTTCCAACGGACCCGTACGTTTCCTTCACCTTTGAACCGAACGTTCAACAACGCCGCGACGATTTGATCCGTCGACCTTCGGCGAGGGGCTCCCAGGATTCCGGTCGCGCGGCCGGCTAGCTCTTCGGTTCCAATTGCTTTTTGAATTTGAATCAGCGTCGCGCCGAGGCTGTAAGTCAGAGCCCGAGATGCAAAAAGCTCCAAAACCTGGGGCGGCAGTTTAGACATTGCTACCGCCTGTCTAAGGCGAGGAGCTTTCCAATCGTTGCGAACCGCCAACGCTGCCTTGATCGAGGTCCACCGTCCTTCCTCTAGTCCCCGCTTATATTCAGCCGCCAGCACCAACGGTGGGACCTTCGTAGGCCGCTTAGGCGGTACCGGTTCCCGTCCGTCGAGAACAGCAATTATTTCCTTCCAAAATTTTCCGGTCGGGTCCATTGCCGTCGCACGTTCCCTCAGCATTGCTAGTCCGTGCTTTTGAGCCAGTTTGACAAGATGCCTTGCCGTCACCGGCAAGATTCCCGCTACGTTGAACAGCGAGATCACTTCGTCAGGCAGCTTTGACACCGTGACCGCGCGGTTGAGAGCCTCGCGAGTGACCTTTGGCGTGAACCGGGCCATTGCAGCGACTGCTTCCCTCTGGTTTTTCCAATTTCGGCCAAGTCCTGCGTTGTAAAGATTTGCGAGCGCCAGAGGGTCGCGCGATATAGGCATACCAGCAAGGGTGGACATCGTTGCTTCTCCTTTTTCGCCCGATTATCGTTAGCCTGCCGTCATTTTGTTCGGCGAAAGAAGCCCGAAATGCCACCGCATTTCATGGCTTTGGTTTCGTTCTCGGGACGCATACTATCGGCCGCAATGTTGTCATTGTGCTTGATGCGTTAACTCAATCGATGAGAGCTGGCTCGGGGTCGTCGGGCTCGTTGCGATCGGGCGGTGGCGGAAGACCTGCGAGCGCGCCCTGCCTCGTCTTCTCTTGCATCAACATCAGCCGGATTTTCTCGAGCGCGACCAACTGTCCGAGCTTCTCGGCTTCCCAGACTTTGCGTACTGAACCGAAGTACGCCTCCAACTCGCCGAAGACCTGGCGCCCGTGTGCGAGCTCGAGCAGCATGCGTTCGTTGTCCGGATTTCCGCGATACTTAATCCAGAACGCCCTGCCCTCCTCTAGCCCGACTGGCTCAAAGCGCGGAAGTTTTCGCGCCATGTCACGAGGTCGCCGTCGAAGCAAGCATTGACTCAATTGCGGTCGGTGCGAGAACGCGGGACGGTTTGGTTGAGCGCCCATGCGGACTGAGCAGGATCGGCGACGGCTCAAGGACCACATCGAACGGATTAACACCGATCGGACCTTTGCGTTTGACAATGCTGACCTGCACGCCATTGGTTGCCGGACGGATCGCGAGGCGCAGCGACGCGGGGACGCGTCTTGTTGGGTCGCGAGCGGCCGCACGACAAACAGCAAGGACTCGGATGACTGCGCACCCAAAGTCAGACGGCGCAGCGACTCAGCACGGATGTGCTGCTGCCAGAGTAGGACGGCACCGCAGGTGTTCGTTTTGAGAACCTGCTCCGCGGTCCAAAGCGTATCCGCGGTGCTCAGACCTGACCAGCATGATCTTGTCGAGCGGAATGCCGAGGTACGAAGGTCCCACTGCGTTCGGAACATGCGGCGGCTTGATGAACACGACCGGTCGCTTCGATGCTGCCTTCAGCGCGGGCTGCAGCAACCGGATTTCTCCAATGCCCGTTTGCTGAACCAGCAGTTCAGTGAGTGAGCCGATCGGTCAACCGCCACCAGGCAGTTCGGTCGAGAGGCGGTCGTAGCCGGTAGCGACAGTGCGTCCCACCTGACGGGCAACTTGGTTACCTCGCCAGAGCGATGGATGAATGTCTTCGATGTGTTTGGGGAGTGCGGACATGGCGTGCATCTACTGTACGTTTGTACAGTATGCTACACCTTCTTTCTTCTTTTTTGCGTCCCGTCACTGATGCGCTAGGCTGACGAAAAACCAACTAAGCCGGTCCTCAGTCGCGCACGCGCTCGACTCCAGTTAGTTGCTTTCTTGTCGCCTTGTCTGGAACGCTCCAATATACGTATCGCATAGTACAGATTCGCGGACCGAGAGTTGGTCTCTTCGGATCGTCGCCGCCGAGAGGGAACGAACGCCTGAATCTTTCCCAGATTCGTGAAACATTAAAGCGAAATGGCGCTCCGGCCTTGAGCGGCTTGGGTTTGCTACGCCTTCGCTTTAATTACGGATGTTTCACGGAGCGTCGCGATCCCTGAAACGCTTCGCTGGGTCGGGCCCGGAACTGCTTGAAGAGCCATGTTACCGACTCATCCGATCAAAAAACGTAATCTAGTTTCGAGATAAACGCGTCGGAGCCATACCAGGCGCGGCTTAACCGGGAAAAGTTAACTTGTCAGGGACAGGTTAACCGTATACAGTCCTTCGAAAATTCGCCGATCAGCGCACAATTCATCGACCAGCGGCGAATCCAGACATCATCAACCAAGGACGGGTCCTATGGGAACCACTGGTAAGCCGATCGTATCGATCACCCCTACTGTGAATCACACCCCGACCTCGATCGAACTCGACGACATCGAGATCATTTCGGATCACGCGAACGAGACACTGCTCACCGTACGTGAACAGATGCTATTACCGCATCCGATGAAGCACCCCCCGGTATTTACCACACCTCAGCTGGCCGCGCTATGCCGGATTGAGCGGAAGAAGGTGAATTATTACTGGGAGCGCGAAGAGCTTGGCCTGCCCCAGGGGAAAAGCATGCCTCGTTCGCGCGAGTTCACGCTCGCTGAGGCGCGCGAATGGATTAAGAAAGTGGGCCCCTATTCCGCCAAGCCGGAAGGCGCAAAGGGCAAGAAGATTGCCGTCGGCAACTTCAAAGGGGGTGTCACCAAGACCACGACGGCGATGACGCTTGCGCAGGGCCTCTCCCTCTTCGGCCGCAAGGTCTTGCTCGTCGACTTGGACCCGCAGGCGTCTCTCAGCGCGCTCAACGGAGTGATCGCTGACAGCGAGGTAAAAGAAGAGCAGACAATTCTCCCGCTGATTTACGGAGAACAATCGGACCTCGCATACGCGGTGCAACCGACCTACTGGGACGGCATCGACCTGATTCCAGCGAGCGCCGCCCTCTTCTCTGCCGAATTCTATTTGCCGTTCAAGCAATCGCAGAATTCTGATTTTCGCTTCTGGGACGTGCTGAACGCGGGACTTGAACCGCTCCTCGATCAATACGACGCCATCATTATCGACACGCCCCCTGCCCTGTCTTACGTGACCATCAATGCGTTCATGGCAGCAGATGGACTGATCGTACCGATCCCGCCGAATGCGCTGGACTATGCCTCGTCGACACAGTTCTGGTCTCTGTTCACTGACTTGGCCAAGAGCATGAAGAACGTGGTGCCGGATCTGAACAAGCGCTTTGACTTCATTCACGTCCTACTTACCAAGGTGGATGCTAGCCAGATCTCTACTAACAAGGTGCGGGAATGGATCACCCGCTCGTACGACAGCTTGGTTCTTCCCATTGAAATCCCGGCCACGACTGTCACGACTACCGCGTCGATGGAGTTCGGCACGGTCTACGACATCTCGAAGTACGAGGGCAGCAACAAAACCTACCAGCGTGCTCGAGAGGCATATGACCGTTTTGCTGAAATGATTGATCAACAGCTCACGTCCCTTTGGGCGACGGAGGCACAAGCACTAGAGGTGGCTGCATGAGTCTGCGTGACAAACTCAACGCAAAGAACGCTGCGATTGCTGCGGCGTCCGACGCCAAAGGTCCTGGCGGTCGCCCGAATGACGGCGCGCCGAAGACGGCGCCTGGGCAGCTGCTTGCCGCGATGCCTTTACTGGCCGCCAAGGATAAGCAGGTGAGCGAGCTAGAGGCGCAAAACGCGGAGCTTCGTACACGCCTAGAGAAGGCCGCTCGAGCCGGCGCTGAAATCCCGCTCAAGCTGTTAATCGAAGTTCCTGGACGACGGCGCAAGCTGTCGAAGGAAGCATACGTAGCCCTCCGTGAGAACCTCCGACACAACAAGCTCATTCACCCGGTTGTCGTTAGGCAACTGGAGGCTGGGACTTTCGAGATCATCTCTGGACATCACCGAGTCGACGCGTACCGAGAGCTCGGACGCGAACAGATTCGCGCAGTACTCATGGATGGCTCTGACGAGGAAGCTACTGACGGCGCTTTCAACGTCAATCTGATTCAGTCAGGGTTGACTGACTACGAGAAGTATCTGGGCTTTCGCATCCGCTTAGAACGCACCGCCGGAATGACACAGGCAGAACTCGCCGAGCAAACGGGAATTTCGAAAGCGCTCGTCTCTTACATCCTTTCCTTTGATCAATTGCCGCCGGATGTCCTTTCGATGGTCGAAGAGCAACCTGACCTCTTAGGGGCGACGGCGGTTGCCGCCCTCGCCGGCTTTACGAAAGCCGGACGGTCCGAACAAGTTATTAATGCGGTCAAGAAGCTCGTGGCCGGCGAGATCGATCAGGGACAGGCTGTCAAACTGGCCGGCGCAGAACCGGCCAAGACCAAGAAGGAATCGGCGACCCCGATTTCAGAAAAAATAAAAGCAGGGAAGGCAACGTATTGCGAAATTCGCCGGGCAAAAAATGTCTTCCGACTTGAATTCAAGTCGGAAGACGAGGCGCGGCGAATTCACGCCGCGATCAAACGGCTGCTGGAAGAGGAAGCAAAGGTCGCAAGCGCTGAAACCGAAAAACAAACGCTTGAAAATCAACGAGTTAAGTAGACTGAACGTCAACTTGGAGCAGGAAATGAACTGATTACTCTAGAAAGACAAAAGCCCCCGGCGGGAACCGAGGGCTTTTGCGTGAGTGGGCTTGGCTGGAAACCTCGCACCACACTCCCCAGCTGGAAACTGGAAAGGGACAGCTAACATCCCGGAGTGTAGCGCAACGAGATCGACAGTCAAGCAAAACTAATCCATTTTTTTGAATGGACCGCTAGACATGTCTATCGCGCAACGCTCCGTTGCTGGCGAGGGTGAATTGCACGCCGAGCAAACAGCAACAATCGAACATCCGGACGATTCAGCCGCCCTCACCGCCTTCCGCTGTGACTCGACCAACCTGCCCTGGGTTATCTTCCGGGCTGCGTTCCGTGCGGCGCACATAGAAGAGATCCCAGCGCGTGCTCGCGCCGTGCTTTCCGCCCTCGCCCGAACGGTCGACGCTGCCAAACCATTCGCCGCTATTTTCGCCCGCCGTGAGCTGCTCACGGGCCGCGCGCTGCAGTCCATGCGCACGTTCTATCGGAGTCTCGACGACCTCGAGTGCGCAGGACTGATCGGTCGTCGTCCCCAGGCGCGGTACGTCGAAGCCGGTCTCTTCGGCCGTGCATACATCCATCTCACTGAGCGCGCAGCGACCCTCCTCGGTCTCACTGAAGAACTCCAGGCGCCTTCACCTGCACCCGCACAACTTTCCGTTGAGCATCCGTCTGCCAAGTTGGCAGACGGTGGAATATATAAGGATCTAAGCCCTTCTGTTTTTCAAAAGAGACAACCGGGCCAGATGCCTGAGGATCTTCAGCGCCTGCGGTCCCTGGGTCTCTTTGATTTCTTGATCTTCAAACTCATGCGCGAAGCCCGTGAGCACGGCAAGCGTCTCTCGGATGTTGTCGAGGCTACGTGGGACCACCTCAAGCTCGCCAAGGCACCGATCAACTACCTGCGCAGCCTTCTATGCGGCACAGTGGACTTTGCACAACAGCTCCGCCAACGGATGGATGCCAAGGCCGAAGAACTGGCGCGACTGACCCGCACGCTGGAAGTTGACCAGATGGCCCGTCAGAGCGCCGGCCAAACGTTCGTGGATGCCACCGGCCAGCGCAAGTACGTGATCGATCACGACGGCGAGAATATGGTCGTCTACACCCTCGACGAGGGCATCGGTCGCCAGGCGGCAGGATGGAAGGAGGCCTTCGCTACGGCTCGAGCACGCGGGCAAATCCGTGTGGCCACCGAAGCCGATCTGCAGCCGTTCGGTCAGACGCGTCGATTCGCGAGCGAGCCGGAGCAGGGCAGGGAGCGACCGCCGGTTGCCGCTCAGATCCGGGAGCACATTGCTGGACTGCGCAGCTTGCTGGGAGTTCGACAGGTAATCAGGAATGCTTAGTTAATAGGTAATGGGCAAGAAAAAAATCGGATCCGAAGAACCGCGCTGCCGTTCAGCGAACCGCCTGCCAGCCGTTATCCGTCTTCATCATGGCCAACGTTTCCGTGAAGGCGACATCGACGTCATCGGTAAGATCAGGCTTGCCGGTGAAGAAGTTCGGCAGAACCGCGTACTTGACGTTCGGGCAGGATTGCATGATGCGCTGCTGGAAAAACCGGGCCGGGGTATTGAATGTCAGGCGACCGCCGAGGTTTCCGACTTCGATTTCAGCGTTGGTGTATTCCTGGTATTCCGCTTGATGCTGAGTCTCATACGTCGAGCCGGCAGTGAAGTCACCTTGATTCGCTTCCTCGTAAGCTTGCTTCGCTGCGAGGTAAGCATCCCGTTTCTTATCCGCGTCTGCCTTCATCGACTCGTACGTCCCGAACTGGTCAGCGTACTGTTTGGCGAAATCTTTCATATCGCTGTCCGGCGACATGCGGAGCGTGTACTTGACCTCGACGCGATAGTCGTTGTCGTCGATCGGGATGCTGTTGGTGTTATCGAAACTTCTCAAGGAGATATAGGAGCAGCCTGCATAACGCGCCTGGACCGCGTCCTTGGCGTCTCCTTCCGACGGCGAATGCGAGCAAGCAGCGAGGCTAGCAATTAGCGAGACGCACAGTGCCAGGCGGCCCACGCCGGTGCGCTGAATAACCATGGTTCATTTTCCTTTCTAGTTTGAAAACGTTTGCCCATAGGGGCAGGGAAGACAGCAGTCGGAGGCCGCCGATTCCGGAACGAATTATCGGCCGCGTGGAGAAAATCTTTAGACAAGAAAGCAAAAAAAAGCGGCTCGGGAAGAACCAGGCCGTTATGACGGAAGAGGGGAGGGGATCAATTGAAGCTATATCGGACAACCTCCGCGAGCGGAAGGATGCCGATCATCTTGCCCGTGCCACATCCCGCGACTTCCCGGAAGAGCCGCAGGTAGTTGGTATCGACGTCGTCCTCTTCGCACCACGCGAAGAAGGAGATAGGGTCGATCAGTCCAACGTTGCGTTCGGACGTCCGCCATTTGCCGCGCGTCAAACAAGATGAGAGCGGCCGCGCTGCTTGACGCTCTCTAACCGGACCGAGCCCAGCGCGATGAAAAGCAGCCGACCCGTATTGCACCGGTGCGAGACGTAAACAGCGAACCTACGCAATCTTTTTCAAAGAGACAACGGGACGACTCCTCAGATGAGCAAGCAAAAAATCCACGATTGCCGACCGATCTGCATTGGCTCGTTGAAAAGCGACTTGCAACTCCGTTCGGCGTGTGCGTTGATGCGATTCGCGAGGGAGCAGGGCCATCGGCTGTCCGACGTTGTTGGCCATGCCTCAGAGCATTTAGCTTCGGCCAAACTGACCAACGCTTTTGCATACATTCGAGCGCTAATACAGCGCCCGACCGACTACGCGTACCTGTCAAAACAACGCGACGAGAGGAAACGACAAGAGTCCGAGCTTGTGGAGCGAAAGAGGGCGCGTGAGGAACTAGATACGCAGCTGCGCGCATACGCTGGGACCACGTTCGAGTCGGCAGACGGAACCCTGTGAACCGTTGAAGAGGAGGTGCTCGTCAGAGAGGACCTGGAAGGCCGGAGGGCGTCGACGCCATTTAGTCACGCGTCAGACGTTGCAGCTTCGATAGTGAGCGGCAAAATGCGCCCGGTACCGCGTGGCTTTGAGAGAAGACGTCCATTGGTGGCGGACCAACGGAGCGGCGGGGAACTTGTCGGGGAACACGCAAGAACCTTGTTGGCGGCGCTGCGTAAATCGTTAAAGGTCAAACGTTTGTAGCCGATGGACCTCCGCGATGGCAGCGCTATCCGGATAGCGTTGCCCGAGGGAAGCTTCTGTGAGCAACCACTTGATTTCATTGGGTAAGCGTTCTGTTACAAAGTGTGCCACATAGTTACCCCCCCCTTTTTTGGCACACTTTTTTGCGATTTGCGATGCAATACGCGGGTAGCCGGGGCAATCGGCAAGCATTGGCCGCGCAACGCTTATCCGGCTGCCGGTCGGTGGCATCGGCGTAGCCGCTAGGTCATCTTTGGAGGTGTTGTCCTGTTGAACATGCCGATACCGGTTCCGCTTTCGGCAACTTGGGCAGAGGCATGACGACCACGGCTGCGGAGGTGTCTACAACGAACGAGCGCTGGGGGACTAGTGAAAGCTATATCTTTTTATGCGTCATTCCCCGAAACGGCTGCTATCCGGATAGCGTTACCTAGCCGAACGCATCGCAAGTCGTCTCGCGTTAAGCGTGCAGTGCAATGGCGAACAAAACTCATCGTCTTTCGGGCTAAAAAAGGACGCTCGCGCTGTTTCAATGGTGACATTCCAAAGGGTTGCCATGCGTCTTTTCAAGAACAAGCGTCGGGCCGCGCTGTCCACGGGCCCCGGCTCATACGCCGAAGAAGATCCTAGCAGGGTGATTTTCGAGACGAGCACTAGGCTCCAGCTCGAAGCTAATCGCTGGATGCTGATTTCGTTCGGCCTGGCTGTCGTCGCGGCCGGTGCTGTCTGGACGCGGCAG
>NZ_FCOG02000554.1 GCF_001544975.2 Caballeronia arationis
CGCTTTTCCAGCGTCTTCCACCAGTCGGCGGTCCAGCCTTCGATCTTCTTGCGCCACGCGCGGTCCGTCTTTTCGGCGAGCAGCGGCAGCAGCGCGCGCAAGGTTTCAGCGCTATCGCCGACGAGGTTCACTTCCATCGGATAACGCAGGCTCAGCATGTCGGCCTGCAGGTCGATCTGCACTCCGCGCGCCGCGCCTTCCTTCGGCAGGAACTCCGAATACGGAAAGCCCGAGCCGATCATCAAAAGCGTGTCGCATTCCATCATCATGTCGTAGCTCGGCTTCGTGCCGAGCAGCCCGATCGAGCCTGTGACCCAGGGTAGGTCGTCGGGCAGCACGGCCTTGCCGAGCAGCGCCTTCGCGACGCACGCACCCAGCTTCTCTGCAACCGCGATGACTTCGTCGGTGGCATCGAGCGCGCCCGCACCGACGAGGATCGCCACTTTCCTGCCTTCGTTCAGGACCTCAGCGGCGCGACGCAGATCGGCGTCGTGCGGAACGACTTTCGGCGCGCTGAAGCCGACGCCGGAATGCAGCGTCCCATGCTTGCGTCCCGGCGCTTCGTACTCCAGTTCCTGCAGGTCGTTCGGCAGAATGATCGCCGTGACCTTGCGCTGCGAGAGCGCGATGCGCACAGCGCGGTCGACGAGATGGCGCACTTGCGCCGGGACGGTCGCCTGCTGCACGAACGCGCCTGCCACGTCCTTGAACATCGACACGAGATCGAGTTCCTGCTGGT
>NZ_FCOG02000257.1 GCF_001544975.2 Caballeronia arationis
GCTCTATCAGTATCGGAATCGAGCTTCACTTGGCTAGCCGCGCACAATAATTCACCCATAGATTCCCCCGACGATCCAAAATTTTGACGACCCAAACGATACCCGTGCCGACATTGCTTGAAAAAAACTCGGCCGACTTCGGACCGAGGTGCAGCAAGGTGTTGCTACATCGGATCGTAATACCGCAGCATTGAATGAATATCTCCAATTACTCGCCGATATCGAGCGGTGGTCTCGAGGCCGAAGTCAGGATCGCTGACGAGTGTGGACGGGCGTATACGCAGCAGCGATCAGCACATCTGTCAACTGCCGTGGAAGCTGGCGCACCAGAGGTAAGCCGCGCTTTGCCCGATGTAACGTTGTTCATCATTCGCTGCGTTGCCTGCACCATGGTATCCAACCGACCCGCTCATGAGTAAGGTGATGGCCGGATGCCGACCGTCTTACTTGCAAGGCCGAATTAGCTGGCTCGCCGAGCGGGATCGAATCGGGTTCGAGTCAGCCCGATCAGGGTGAGAAGAATTGCATTCGTCTCGTATGTGAGAGAAGCCGAGCTCGAGCGACCGCATTCGAGCCCGATCGCTTATGCCTTCCTGGCCGGTTGCTGAAGCTCGCTGTTCGAGAGCGGTGCATTCGCGTCGACCGCGCCACGAACTTCCGCGCTGGACCCACAACTGCCGGTCGCACGGCCGGGCGAGAACGCAACCAAGTGAGTGCCTGGGTCATCCAAGCCTCGGACCAAATCCAGCTGCCCGGCGAGTCATACGTCGACGAACGCTGATCCGAGAGACCGGGTTCTCAAAAGCCGTAGAGAGTCGTCGCATTGCTGACAAGGATCGTCTTCGCAACGAATAGAGTGAGTTGAGACCGATGGTCGCAGCGTCGGCCTCTCCGCGTTCGAGCGCAAGCATCATCGACGCCCTGTCGTTGTAGCCGGCGATGAAATTGAACCGCGTGCTACCCGGGTAGTTCAATGCGGTCGGAAACGCTTCCACCAGCGAAGCCGGCCCCGTCAGTCTGATCTGCCGCATCCGTAGAAATCACCATGCCGCCACATTCTGTGCTCATCGGGAGGTCCCGGCTGCCGAAACCATTATCCGTCACCAACGGCTTGGCATAATCGGCCATTGCGGACGTTCGATGGAGGTTCTTCGGCCGCTACGCGACGAACCCCGTAGGCTTGGCCGCGGGATGCGCCGGATCGGCACGTTCGAGGGCGGCGAGCGACATGATGCGCTCCTCGGAGGCATCATCGAAGCTGATTTCTCCCGCAAGATGGCCCCCTCGCATCACGAGAATGCGATCCGAGATCGTCAGTATTTCGGGCAAGTCGCTCGAGATCACCAGAATCGCGAGGCCGTCATGAGCGAGCTCGCGCATAAGCGCGTAGATTTCCGCCTTCGTTCCAACATCCACGCCCCGTGTCGGCTCATCAACGATCAGCACGCGCGGCTTCGAGGCGAGCCATTTCGCGAGCACTACCTTCTGCTGGTTGCCACCGCTCAGCAGGCCGACGAGTTGCTCGACCGTCGGCGTCTTGATCTGGAAGCGCCCCACGTAGCCTTCGATCATGCGCGACTCGCGCAGCGGCCGAATCACGCTCGCGGTCGAGAGCCGGCCAAGGCCAAGCGCAGCGAGCGACAGGTTGCTGCCGACCGACATCCCGAGCACGAGCCCCTGGTCCTTGCGGTCTTCGGGAACCAGACCGATGCCGAGCTTCATGGCATCGCGAGGCTTCCTGACATTCACGGGCTTGCCTTCCACCGACACGGTTCCGGCCGTCGGCGGCGGCGCCCCGAAGATGCCCATAGCGACCTCGGAGCGGCCGGCCCCAACCAGTCCCGCGAGACCCACGATCTCACCACGCCGCAATGCGAAGGACACGTCGCGGTAGCGTTCGTCGTCGCCCAGGCCCTGCACCGCGAGGACGATCGGCTGGTCGCCATGCTCGGGCCGGATGCGCCGCACTTCGGCAAGGTCGCGCCCCACCATCAGACGCACCACTTCGTCCGGAGAGGTGTCCGTGAGCCTCGCCGTGCGCACGTGCTTGCCGTCGCGCAGCACGGTCACGGCATCGCAATTGTCGAACACTTCGCGCATGCGATGCGAGATATAGAGGATCGTGACGCCTCGCGCACGCAGGTCGTGCACGACCTTGAAGAGCGTCAGCGAGTCGGCCTCGGAAAGACTCGACGTGGGTTCGTCGAGAACCAAGAGACGCGGCTCGTGGATCAATGCCTTGCAGATCTCGATCAGTTGCTGCTGCGCGATCGTCAGGTCGCCGAGACGCGTGTCGGGATCGAGCGTGATGCCGAGCCGTTCCATCGCCGCGCGCGCCTTCGCGATCAGCACGCCGCGATCCACCAGCACGCGGCCCATGCGCGGCTCCGCGCCGAGGAAGATGTTTTCCGCCACCGTCATGTTCGGCGCGAGCATCAGTTCCTGGAACACGATCGAAATGCCCTGGCGCGCGGCGTCGCGCGTGCCGGAGAGCTGCAGTTCGTGGCCGTCGAACACCAGTCGGCCGGAGGTCGGCGAATGCGCGCCCGCGATCACCTGCATCAGGGTCGACTTGCCGGCGCCGTTCTCGCCCATGACCGCATGCACGGTCCCCGTCTCGACTTCAAAGGAGACATCCTGCAACGCCTTGACGCCGGGATATATCTTCGAAACATGTTCAACGCTCAAAAGCACGGTCATGGCGGCACTCGTTGCAAGGAAGACGCGGGACGGCCTTATTGAGCTCCGTCCCGCGCGGGGGTTACTTGCCGGCCGTGAACTTGTCGACGTTCGACGAATTTACGATGTCCACGCCGGTATCCGTGACCGGTGGCACCTTCTCGCCCTTCAGAATCTTGTTCAACTGGGCGACGGATTCCGAGCCCATTTTCGTCGGCCGCTGACCGATGAGCGTCGTCGCATAGCCGTCTTTCAGGAGCTTGATCTGCGTGGGAAGGGTGTCGAATGAAACGATCACGAACTTGCCGCCCTTGAGGTCCGCCGCCTTGTTCTTCAGCGCGCGCATGTAGGCTTCCGGCGCGAACATCGGCCATCCGCCCGCGAAGAAAATGCCGTCGATATTGGGATTCTTGGCGAGGATGTCCTGGATCAGCTGCACCGCGGTGCTCGAATCGTCATTGCAGGGAAAAGGCGATCCGGATACTTCCTTGAAGTTGCCGCCGAGCTTCGACTTGAAGCCCTTGATGCGATCGTTGAGGTTGGCCGCCGACAGGCCGCCCGTGATCACAGCATAGGTCCCGCCTTTCGGAAGCGCCTTGGCAAATGCCTCGCCGCCGGACTCGCCCCCCGCTTCGTTGTTGGTGCCGATGAAGGCGACACGCTTCGTCTTCGGTGCGTCGGAGTCGAAGGTCACGACCGGGATGTTCTTCGCCATCGCTGCGCTGATGACGCCGCTGATCGAATCCGGATTGTTCGGCGCTATCGCGATGCCCGCGACCTTCTTGGTGATGAGGTCGCGCACGATGCGGCCCTGTTCGGCGTCGTCGAGCTGGGCCGGGCCGGTGAAGAGACACTCCGCGCCGATTTTCGCGGCCTCTTCCTTGCAGCCTTTCTCCGCGTCGGCATAGAACGGCACGCCGAGCGCTTTCGGAACGACGGCGAACACTTTTTTATCGGCGGCCTGTGCGTGGGGAGTCACCCCAAGTCCGAACAGAACAGCGGCGGTCACGGCGCCGAGCAGGATGCGTGTCATTGTTTTCTCCAAAGGGTCGTTATGGGCAGAACACTCAGCGACGTCGCCAGACGCCCTTTCTGAGCTGGTCGATGAATACGGCAAGGACGATCACGGAACCGACGAAGACTCCTTGCCAATAGGCGTCGGTGCCGAGCAGGACGAGACCGTTGCGAAGCACTTCAAGGATCACCGTGCCGATGAACACGCCGATCACGGTGCCCTCGCCGCCGCTAAGCGCGGTGCCGCCGATGACGGCCGCCGCGATCACGCTCAGTTCCTTGCCGAGCCCCTGGTTCGAGATCGCGGACGAGAGATAGCTGACCTCGATGATGCCGGCGAGCCCGGCAAGGACCGAAGACATCACATAGACGCTCATCTTCAGCCGGTCGACGTTGAGGCCGGTGAGCATCGCGGCGCGCTCGTTGCCGCCGACCGCATAGAGCTGGCGGCCGAAGACGCTGCGCTTCAACACGATCGCGGCGATGATCGACAACGCCACGAAGATCAGGAAAGGCACCGGCAGCCCGAGAAAATCACCGCCGCCGAGCGCGAAAAAGGCGTCGCCGTCGGGGCGAAACCCGTCGATTGCCTTGCCGCGGGTGATGATGAGCGCGAGCGCGCGCGCGATGCTCATGGTCGCGAGCGTCGGCACGAAGGGCAGCATGCGCAGCTTAGTCACGCAGAAACCGTTAAAGAGGCCAACGGATGCCGCGATCAGAAGCGTGAGCGCGCAGGCGGGCACGACGCCCATGCCCGCATGCATCATCGCGGCTGATGCGACTGCTGCAAGTCCCCATACGCTGCCCACCGACAGGTCGATCCCGCCGGTGATCATCACCGCGGCCTGGCCGAGCACCACAATCCCGATGAACGCGAGGTTGCGCGCGTCGTTGAGCAGGTTGTCGACGCTCGCGAAGTCGGGCGCAAAGATCGACAGCGCAATGACCATGATCAGAAGCGCACCGATGATGCCCGTCTCCCGCGACCGCAGGAGATTCCCGGCGAATCCGGGCCGGGGTTTCGTGCCCGTAGTTGCCGCAGTGGACTTGCTCATGTTTGTACGCCTTGTGTGCTGGTATTGCTGAGCGTTACCGGAAGCAGACGCTGCCGGCAACGCGCTCTCTTGCAGTCCCGCCGAACTAGATTCCTTGACTGAATTGATCTTGTAGCAGTCGAGTCAAGTTTCTACGCGGCGATTTTGACCTGATCGCACCAGGTGTTAACGGCCTTCTCAGCGGTGCGGAAGCTGCGCTGCAAAG
>NZ_FCOG02000406.1 GCF_001544975.2 Caballeronia arationis
CCATGGCCCGAATGCTCACGTCCTGCAGTCGTAGGCTTGCGATGGCGAGGCGTTCTTCAGGTTGAAGGTGCTGGTATGAAGTAGTTTTGTCGGGCATTGCAACACCTTATACGAAATAAGTGTTGCACCTCACTTTTGAGGCCGCCGGTGAATTCGTCAGCGTTTTCAAAAGCCAAGATGTCGGTCGGCGCACTAGAGGCCGGGTAGGCAGGCGAATAGGCAAAGCTGGGGCCGATCTGGCCTGTGGGTACGTGCTGGCGGAATGCGGCAATAACTGTGGCATTAGCCAGGAATGCCACATGATTGGCGGCAAAGAAACGTTTGCGGTCTTCTACGCCGGGCGGGTGAGTGCCCAACTGAAAGGCGTTGGTGAAGTTGAAGTTCTGTTCATTCAGCGAAACCCAATACGTGACCTTGCCGCCAAAGCGCTGAAACAGCGTTATGCAATAGCGCTCGAAATCCGCAATTATCTCGCGGCTTTCCCAGCCACTGTATTCATCCTGCAAAGCTTGTGGCAAATCCCAGTGGTATAGCGTCAGCACAGGTTCGATGCCGTGAGCGATCATTTCGTCGATCAGGCGCTCATAGAATGACAAGCCCGCTTCATTAACCTCGCCCCGACCTTGCGGATAAATGCGCGGCCAGCTCACTGAGAAGCGGTACGCCTTCAGACCCATCTGGGCCATCAGCGCCACGTCCTCAGCAAAGCGGTGATAGTGATCGACTGCCACATCGCCGTTGCTGCCCTGAAAAGTCTTGCCGGGAATCTTGGTAAAAGAATCCCAAACCGACGGGCCTTTGCCGTCCACGTTCCATGCGCCTTCTACTTGGTAAGCCGCCGAGGCGGCACCCCAGAGAAAATCCGGAGGAAAGTCCTTCAGTTTCCGGTGGAACATGAGTGCGCTCCTGACGGTTCGCTGCAGCGGAAAAAATCTGATTGTGACCAGCACAAGCCAGCCAACGGCATGTTTGACGTTCGCTGCAGCGTGGTGGTGTGAATTTTACTGCACCGACCAGCAACAATCTTCCGGAAACCATATTCTCCGTGCATTCTGGCGATCAATCCACCCTAGTTAAGAAATCAAGATTCTTGCGTCATGGATTTGTCCGGTTTCGAGCGGAGTTTCCGTCTCTTTGAGATCTCTGGTCGATGATGGAAGATATGGCGGGCGATGAGGGCCAAGGCGGCTACAGGTGATATCCGGGTGAATCTGACGTGAGAACGTCCGTCGATGGGGCAGACGACCGCCCCCTAATGGCTGTGATACTGCCGTTTAGATGGCTCCCGTTTTATCTGCGAATGGCTCGTGACCGACGGCTGGCTGCAAATCCCGGTGCCGCAAAGTTGCCCATCACCGAAATGCCGGGCTTATCCGAGGGCAGCTTTCGGCGAACATTGGGAACCACGGCTCTCGGCCAATTGTTGCCGCTCGCCCTTCCTACTAAGCCGTCATTCGAACGGCTGGTCCACCCCGAAACCTGCCGGATGCCCCTATGGAAGCATCTCGGCCATTGCCACATTGAGGCGAGCTGGATTCTACGTCAGCAATGTGTTCGATTGCTGACGGGGGCGGCATCAAGCAGCCGAACGGCAGCTTCCTAACACTACAGCCGTAGTTATTTTTTCCTATACTACGTTAGTACAACTACTTTGTATAGGACTATGAAAGAGATTG
>NZ_FCOG02000141.1 GCF_001544975.2 Caballeronia arationis
GTCGGCGCTGGCGCTCGACATTCCGATCCTCACTTCGACGCCCGTGAACGAACTGCTGTGCGAGGACGCCAAGGTGGCCGGCGTGCGCGCGAGCGCAGCGGACGGCGACTTGCGGATCACCGCGCGGCACGGCGTTGTGCTGGCTTGCGGCGGCTTTCCGCATGATCTCAAGCGCATCGCGCAGGTCTATCCGCATGTGAAGCGTGGCGGGGAGCATCTCTCGCCTACTCCGATCGGCAATACAGGCGACGGACTGAACATGGCGGAAAAGATCGGGGGGGCCGTGGCGCTCGGCTACGACGATGCGTCGGCCTGGATGCCGGTCTCGAAGGGGCCCTTCGGCAAGGGCCGCACCGGCGTATTCCCACACCTGCTCGACCGCTACAAGCCCGGCGTGATCGGCGTGCTGCGCAACGGCCGGCGTTTCACCAAAGAATCGAACTCCTACCACGACGTTGGCGCTGCGCTGATGCGCGCCTGCGAAGGTGAAAGGGAGACGGCGATGTGGCTGATCTGCGATAAGGTCGCGCTCGGCAAGTGCGGACTCGGCTATGCGAAGCCCGCGCCCATGCCGGTGGGGCCGCTGCTACGCAAAGGCTATCTCGTCAAGGGGGAGACGCTGGGCGACCTGGCGCGCAATTGCGGGATTGTGTCCGAGGCGCTCGAGAAGACGGTCTCTGCCTACAATCGCAACGCCGAGCGCGGAGAAGACCCGGCGTTCCAGCGCGGCAGCACCTCGTTCAACCGCTATCTCGCCGATCCGGACAACAAGCCCAATCCCTGCGTTGCGCCGATCGCGACCGGCCCTTTCTATGCGGTGAAGGTCGTGATGGGCGATCTGGGCACGTTCGACGGCCTCAGGACCAGCGTCACCGGCGAGGTGCTGGGCGCCGACGGCAGCCAGATCGACGGCCTTTATGCGGTCGGCAATGACCGGCGCAGCGTGATGGGCGGCAACTATCCGGGCGCCGGCATCACTCATGGGCCCAACATGACTTTCGGCTATGTCACCGGCAACGCCATTGCCTCCAAAGTGATGACTCGCAAAGAGAAAGAGTACGCATGAATACCCAACCCATGTTTCTGGCAAAGCCCCTCGTGGATTTCCGGGTCTACACCATCGCGCTGCGCAAGATGCCCCGAGTTTCTCGACGTATTCGACAGGCTCGCGATGCCGATCCTGCGGGAGACGCTTGGACATCCGCTCGGCTTCTGGACGAGTCTGGTCGGGCCGCAGAACCAGTTCACCCACTTGTGGGGGTATGACGATCTGGCAGACTACCAACGACGGTGCCTTGCACGCGATACACATCCAGATTTCCCGGTCTATCTCAAGGCATCGGGCCATCTGATCGTGGCACAGGAGACACGGCTCATCCGTGCCGCCGCGCTGGCCCGTGTCGCAGAGTAAGCCGATGCTTGAGGATTTTGCTGTTAGCGGAAGCCCAGAATCAGACTGTTCCGGCCTCTGATTGCCGCGGAAACTCGAACACTCGAGCGACAGTGCGTCGGATGCGGTGTGCAGGCAAACAAGTACAGTGGGTCCGTGTCGGCGTGAGAGAGGGGATTGTTGACGATCTGGCCAGCACAGTCGACCGTCTCTTCTTGGCCCGACTCCTGCCAGCGTACACCGGCCGGCAGATCTCCCCGTCTACTTCATGCCACACTCCTATCGTTCCGTCCTCAATCAGGTAGTACGCCACCGCGCCGCTTTATCCGCAACCACAGCAAGCTGTGTTAATTCCAGGCTTCGCCACCTTCGTGCAGCCTCGCCGCCATACAGGCCGAAACAAATTCGTTTACCTACGGACCGACAGTTCGCTGCCGGTTACTCCCCCTTCCGCCTCGCGACGACGCAGTTATTTTCAGCTACGGTGCTGTGACTGACGCCCACAGGGACTTTCACCCTGCAAATGGCACGCCATCAAGGGCGTCCACGAAACCACTGACGCTATACAGCGGCGTGGCACGGCAATGCCTTGGATGCGACCATCGGCTTGGCTTACAACAAAACCACCTGCTGCAGGAGTTCGAGAGCTTTCATTTCGCCCAAACGACCCGTGCGCGCTTTGCCTGCGAGCGTCTTGATCAATGCCTCCGCGATCGGTTCAATACCGTTCAAATTTTCCAAGCTGGTCACTGAAGCGGAAATGAGCGGTATCGGATCTTGCTGTGGTATGACGAAGGTGCGAAGCGGCTCGAGGTCTGACGGCATGGTAGATGGGGTCTCACCATGGCTGTCTTCAGACAAGCGATCGGCACGCTCGTCGGAGGATTCATCTCCAGGATGTTGCGCGCTCTCGACAAACGTTTCCTTTTCCTTTGCAATATCCGCCGAACCAGTTGAGCCTTCCGCATTGCCCGATTCGTCCTCCTGCGCGTCCCCTGTGGGCGCCTTGGCATCGGCGAGCTTCCTAGGCCCGCGATCGGTCGTTGTAGCCGTGTGCGGCTGATGTTGCTGTGTCAATGCGCGACCACGCGACGCAGGGGTAAGCAAACGCGACACCGAATCAGGGATTTCGGCTTCGGAGCGCGGCATATCTAACCAACCGTCTGGCAAGCCAAGCCGCTCTGTGAAGCGGTTGGCTTCGACATTGTCCATGCGCTTTTTGCCATGTAGTCGATGCGCCATGTTGGATCCGCTCAGCGCCATGACCACACCCAATTTTGCTTTCGATCCGTTGCGACTCGTAAGGACGTGGAGGTTAGCGCGCCGAATCTTCTCCACCGCGGCGCTGTCGCTTAAGGCCGCTTGCTGCTGGGCCGTTCTTGCAGATGTCTCGGACTTCGCGGGCGGGTCTTTTCGAGGCGCATGTGGTTTGGGAGATTCTGCCATTTTGCTCCTAGTATATTTGGCAGCCCTGGGCGACCCGCTGGTTGCTTTCTTTGGCATTTCCGCTTCCTCGGTCAAACTCTGGTCGAGAACTGATGGATGACTAGCATGTGGGCCGGGAGCCGGCTCGAGGAGCTCGGACGCAGCTTCTATTTCAGCTTCTGTTCGTACAGAGTCGAGCGGTGATTTCAGGCGAGCGATGGTCTCAGGTGCAAGCGCAGGATGTGGCTGGTCGAAAAAGCCATGCGACAGCCCGAGAGCGGTTTCCATGTGAAAGGCAGTCTCGGACGTAAATTTCTCACCCTTCATCAATTCGGCCACTCGCGTCATATTCGAATCAAGTCCTAGCGCGATATTCTCTGCGCCGACGGTGTTGACGAGAAACTGAAATGAGCGGGTTTTGAAGATGGAGGCCGTCTGGGCGGGATCTTGAGGAGGGGCCTTCGCGTATGATTTCCCCTGCCGGTTACCCGGCGGTTTGTCCGCCCGGCGAGGTTGGCGCTGGCCGCTGTCCCGAGGTCCCGTGTATCGCCCGCGGGCTTGACTCATAAAATCGGTTCCTTGCGATCAATGGTAATCCAAAGCTTTTCCAATTATAGAGCGAGGAGTCGGCAGTTGCTGCGTCGGATTTCTATAAGCCAAAGTTGACTTGCGGATCCGTCGCTGCAACGAGCGATGCCCGCGCTCGTCTTCTTTCCACTGCAGCACCGGCGCGAGCCATGTGGCGCCGTCGATTTCGCCCCAGTGCTCGACGAGGCCGTTCAAGCGGTGCGCCTTCGCGCGCAGACGCAGGACTTCATTGTTGATCGTGGTCAACGTCATTGCCTTCCTCTCTTGCCAGTTGATCGTAGGTATCGAACCGGCGGGGCTGCACGAGCGCACCCTTACGTCGCACATGCTCCGGCAGATTGATGGCGACGGACGATGGTGCCCCCCACGCCGCGCGACGATTCGAGCGCAGCCCGAACAGTGTTCGTTTGCGCCGATCCCGCGCGCAGCGCGTCCTCGACGGCCGCCTGCAGCGAAAACGGCCTTCGGACCGCTTCTGCAATGGATCGTCTTCCGCAAAGCTGCGATTGTTGGTCGATGCGACGAAATAATTTTCGGCGGCTATGCCCACCCATAACGGTGGTCGCCGTAAGCCCCCAGGGAGGTCGCTTCAGCCGATTGCCATATGGCGAAACTGCAGGATCGCCGCCTGCTCATCGCGCCCTTCGCGCCAGATCGAGCGTCTCGCTTGCGATCGATTCGCCAGTTCCATCGACGGTTCATGTGCAAGCTTCGCCAAGCCATGCGCTAGCCCAGCCGAGGTTCGCCCAAGCGTTGCCCAGTTTGCCTTCCGAATAGACGCAGAAGTGCTGGAAGGTCATCGAGCGCGCTCACGCTGTTTTGCTGCCAGATAGAAATCCTGGGCGAATCCGGCCACGGCCGGACCGCGCTCTATTCGCTGCGCTCACCGGGCCTTCCGTCCCGGCCATTCGGTGACGATCCCTTTCGCAAAGTCCAACACTCAAGCCAGACGAACGTGCTATGGGGCGCTGCCCCTGGCGCGCTGCAAGGGAAATGGCTTCGCCCTGGCCCGGGCGGTCTCCCCATCTTTCGCAAGCTGCAAGACGGCCTTGCGGCCGCCCCTGCGGGGTGGGTGATCCCCCTCCGCCCGTCCAGCCCTTGCACCTTGCCTCCCCGGTCTGCGCCCGACGGGCAGGGGTATTCGCGCAACAAAACCGCGAACACCCCAAGCCCTACAGAGGAGCACACCATGAAAAGCCAAGCCGACGTTTACACCCGCGTGACCGATAAAATCGTCGCCGACCTTGAACAAGGGGTCCGGCCGTGGACAAAGCCGTGGAAAGCCAACAATGCAACGCCGCGCATCACTCTCCCCGTTCGAGCCAATGGCATTCCCTACCGTGGCATCAACGTCTTGCTGCTGTGGGGCGAGGCCCTCGCAAAGGGCTACCAGTCCAATCGCTGGATGACGTTCAAGCAGGCACTCGAAATGGGCGCCAACGTCCGCAAGGGCGAGCACGGTTCGCTCGTCGTGTATGCGAACTCCGTCAGCAAAACCGAAGCGAACGACGACGGCGAAGTGACCGAGCATGACATCGCCTTCATGAAGGGTTACACCGTTTTCAATGTCGAGCAGATCGATAACCTGCCCGAAGGCTACCGGAGTGAACCGGCTACCGAACATCAGCCGAGTGCTGCGCCGTTGCAGCTGGTTGAATTTGCCGAAACGTTTTTCACGAGGACGGGCGCTACGGTTTGTCACGGCGGCAACCGCGCCTTCTACGCCCCGGGCCTCGACATCGTGCAGCTTCCGCCCGCTGATGCGTTCGACAACGCAGAAAGCTACGAAGCCACCAAAGCGCACGAATTCACGCATTGGACCTCGCACTACACGCGCCTGAATCGTCAACTGGGAAAGCGTTTCGGTGATGAAGCGTACGCAGCGGAAGAGTTGATCGCGGAAATGGGCGCTGCGTTCCTGTGCGCGCAACTGGGCATCACGCCCGTGACACGTGCCGACCACGCTTCCTATCTTGATCATTGGCTCAAGGTGCTGAAAGCCGACAAAAAGGCGATCTTCACGGCTGCCGGTCACGCCCAACGTGCGTGCGACTACTTGTTTTCCCTGCAGGCCGAAACGCCGAGCGAGGTGGCAGCATGAGCCTCTACACTGCTCTCTTCGCGATCGACGTGCCGCATTACGGCACGACGACCATCGAGGCGCCGACGCCGGCAGCCGCGATCGAGACGGCCAAGACGCTCGACCCGGCGGACCTGTGTGATGATCCGGACTGGGGCAATGCCGCGTGTGCCCGGATCGTTTCAATCAACGATGCAACTCGTTGCCACCTGATCGCGGAGGATGTCGCCCTTGATGGGGCATTCCTTCGCTACGGCGGTCGGCAAGCCTTCCTTCTGTGCGAGGCCGCCCCAGCGCTGCTCGACGCGGTGAGAAAACTTACTGCTCAGGCCCATGCGCTATTGCGCGGCCATCGAGGGCGCCACTGATCGGTTTAAGGATCCGGCCTCACGCTTGGCTGAGGCCGCAAGTCATGCCGAGCGGATCATCGCGAAAGCCGAAGGCGCAGCGCATTGATCAGGAAGAACCCTGCTCCACCCAGGTCGGGTTTGCATTGGATGCAGTCGGGGAGCCAAGACTGAGAGGTCAGGGTTTATGGGGAACCCTACAAAGCGCTTCGATAGCGATATCGAGCAGACAATGATTGACGAGCTTACGCCATCGCCTTGGGGTCGCGATGACGGTCTGAGTGAGCCGGCCACAGGTGCGGCGCAACGCGGAGCCCTATCCGCGCTTATCGAAAACGCCGCTTATGCCCCGGCCAGCTTGGCACCGATGAAGCCGCCCGCGGTGCCGGCGACGAGCGCGAACAGGACGAGCAGCAGCACAAACCGCCACATCTTGCGCTCAAAGGCCGCGTTCGCGGCGACCATTTGCGCCGCGCCACTATTGAGCTGATTGCCAATCTGCGCGGCTGCGTGTCGACCGGCGTCCGTCAGCTTGTCTGCGTTCTTGTCGATCACCGACTCGAAATTGAGCCTGGCGGTCAGAAACGCCTTTCCAGCCGCGTCAGTTGTCGCCTTCTCAATCCTGCCGGCGAGCGCTTCGTCGGCCTGCTCAAAGCGCCGCACCAGGACGTCAGCGTCCTGCAGCAGCTCGGCCATCAGCGCTTCGCGGGCGGTAGAAACGTTGCCGCTATTCATGACCGCTCGGTTACTTGAACAAGACGCGATAGACCTCATCGAGGTTCTTGTGCGCCGACTTCGCGAGCCGCTGCGCCGAGATCATACTGACTGCGTGCGCCTTGGCATCGTCGTCCTTGGATTCGCGCAGCATGGCCCGGTAGTCCGTCTCATCAGCCACAATGTCCGAGACGGTCTTTTTGAGCGGCCGCAGCCGCTCAAAAATCTCGTTTCTGAACACCACGGCCTCCGACCGCAAGGTGAAACACTTGGTTTCCGCGTGCAGCCCAAAAATCGTGCCGAACAAGCGCGGCACGTCGTTCGCATCTTCGAGCTCAACCTTATTGAACACGATGCGGATTTTTTTGGGCGGCACACCGAGCCCCGCCAGCGTCTCGATGGTGCTCACCGTATCGGCCTGCTGCTTTTTTTCGCTGACCGCCGGCACGATGAAGTAGTCGAATTCCTCATGTGAACCGTCGAACTGGCCCATCTGCTTGATGAATTCTTCGACGTTAGAGGCGCCCACGTCCACGATGGCCGACTCGAGCGTCATCAAATCTTCTTGTAATCCACCGTAGTCCTTGCCCTTCAACCGCTCAGCGCCGGAATCGGTCGAGCCGACATTGATCGTTTCGATCTCGAACTTCGGTGCACGCATGCGCGGCGCAAGCAAGTTGTCCACCAACGTGGTCTTGCCCGGATTTCCACTGAAGTTGATCACGGCGACTTTCATTTGCGGCTCCTTCGTTGCTGTTTAGCGAGGCGCTCGTAACGCGCCAGCTTCTCGGCTTGTTGCACCGGATCCGGTTTCATCAACCGGTCGAGCTCCTGCATGGAAATCGGCTCGCGCAATGCGGTGGTCCTCTGGCTGGTTTCCTGAGTAGTTTTCTGAGGCTTCGGGGGCTCCTGCATTTCCGGCGCTTTCGCTTCATGCAAGACCGCTTCACCGACCTGTGACGGACCAGGCACAACGTCCGCTGCGGAGGCGGCAAACGTCGTCTGTTGCCCCGTGGTGCGCGCGCGCAGCTCCTTTCGGTACCGATACAGATAGGTTTTGAGCGTCTGAAGGGTCAGGTCTAAGCCGGCACCGGTCAGCGCCTGATGGATCGCGCGAAGCTGCACACCCACGGCGAGCTTCTTTTCGATCTCAGGCATCACGTCACGCAGCCGCGCCGCTTTGGTGGTCGGCTCGATCTCGCTGACCGCCTGCTTTGGGTCTGATTTCGTCATGGATGGTCGGTCGTCGTTCCTCTCGTTACCAAACCGTCTCTAAGTTGTAGTCCAATCATCTGCGGAATGCCAAACTTTTGATTTCCGCTTGTAGATAGATCGTCCGCTTCACGTTCTCCAGTTGTCTCCTAAGGGTATCTAGGACGTCGCTCGAATGTCACTCCTATCCCACGGCCTTCGGCCTAAGCAGCTTGGACGCCCTTAACCCTAGAGATTTTCTGTCCTTAACAGGCCAAAAAATCTCGATACACATCACGCACCCCCTTCGGGGTGACGGAGCCCTGTCCCGTTAGGCTTTGCGCCGATTTGGCGGCAGACAATTCATTAGAAATTCATTAGGAACTGGCCGCTCGGCCTTACCGGTGCTAGATTAGTCTAATGAAATACGATTAGACGCGGGGCGCGCCGATGAACGACGGTAAATCGATCTCCGTTTGGTACACCGAGGACGAGCGCCGCAGCCTCGAACAGGCGGCTGCGCTCGCTGGCTACCGGCACTTGTCGAAATACATTCGCGACAAGTCGCTGAATGCCGGCCGCCATCGGACCACCGCCGACGATAGCGTAGAAGCATGGGCCGAGCGGCAGGAACTGACTGGGCGCTTGGCCGAGATCGAACGAGATCAGAAAGCCGCGCATGCGCTGCTAGCGATGCTGCTTTTTCTCGTGCGCAGGAAGGCCACGACGGGCGAGATCAACGAATTGGTGCTCGCCTGCGAGCACGCGGGCGCGCCGGCCGAGGTGCTCGCAGGGTCGTTGCCCGAGTTCGCGGCGCTGCTTGATCGCTTCACGGAAGACTCATGAGGGTGCCGCCATCGGCGAAGCCGAGGATCACATCAGCGCCATCATGGCTGCGCTCGGAGTAACCGATACAAGGACCGGCGAGCGAGGGATCAGGACCGCGCTTTTCGGCACGATGCAGTGCGATTGGTTTGATCCGGCCAAAGAATGCCGAGCACGGGCCGCCGCTGTCGTAGCAGTTTCGGCCGGCACCACTGCAATTGAATTCCCGGGAGGACGTGCACTATGCAGAAGCACGAAGTCGAAAGCGCGAGCCTGTTCTTCGGCATCAGCTTGCCTGTTGCGGGTTGGCTTGCCGGAACCTACGCCGGCAATGTGCCGCTGTCACCCCTCCCGGAAGCGCTCACCGTGGCGCTCCATGTCACACCCAACAATCCGTTCGTCGTCGGCGGGGTGCTGGCTGGCCTAGGAGTCGCCGCCAGCGCCGCGTACCTCTTCCATGAGTACGGCGACGATGGTTTTCGGGGCGCACCGTATCGTCGCTGGATGCGCGGCTCTCGCATGGCGAACTGGCATCGGGTAAAGAGCCAGATCAACGTAGCGAACCGCCAGGAGAATCGCCGGCGACGGACCGAACAGAAGGATGCGAAGGACCTGCCGCCCATCCTGATCGGCCCGATGCCGATGCCGCTGCACCTGGAAAATCGCAACACACTCATTTGCGCGTCGATCGGCGCCGGTAAATCGGTCGCAATCGAAAGCATGATGGCGTCGGCCGTCAAGCGCCGCGACAGGATGGCCGTGATCGACCCGAACGGAACGTTCTACTCCAAATTCAGCTTTCCCGGCGACACGATTCTCAATCCGTTCGACCGCCGCTCGGCGGGCTGGACGCTCTTCAACGAGATCAAGGGCATACACGACTTTGATCGGATGGCGAAAAGCGTCATTCCGCCGCAGATCGATCCGAGTGATGAACAGTGGTGCGCGTACGCCCGCGACGTCCTGGCCGACACGATGCGCAAGCTCGTCGAGACGAATAACCCGGACCAGGACACGCTGGTGAACCTCTTGGTGCGTGAGGACGGCAAAGTCATCCGGGCATTTCTCGCCAACACTGATTCGCAGGGCTATTTTCGGGAGAACGCCGAGAAGGCTATTGCTTCGACCCAGTTCATGATGAACAAGTACGTGCGGCCGCTGCGCTTCATGACCCAGGGCGAGTTCTCGTTACACAAGTGGGTGCATGACCCCCACGCGGGCAACCTCTTTATCACCTGGCGCGAGGACATGCGGGCCGCGCAACGCCCGCTGGTCGCCACCTGGATCGACACAATCTGCGCGACCATTCTCAGCATCCCGGATGACGGGCAATTCCTATCGCGTCGGTTGTGGCTGTTCCTCGATGAGCTGGAATCGCTCGGCAAGCTCGAATCGTTCGTGCCGGCCGCGACCAAGGGCCGTAAGCACGGCTTGCGCATGGCGGCGTCGATTCAGGACTGGGCGCAGCTCGACGAGACGTACGGTCGAGACGCCGCCAGGACCTTGCTCGGGTGTTTTCGTAATTACCTCATTTTTGGCGCATCCAATGCGCTCAACGCCGACAAGGCCAGCGAAATTCTAGGCAAGCACCATGTCGAGCGCATTCAGGTCACAACCAATGCGGGCCATGCGGGCGGCGGCCGAAGCCGTCATGTAGTCGCGAGTCCCCCGGAGCCGGTGGTACTGGACTCGGAAATATCGAACCTCAAGGATCTCGAGGGCTTCGTCATGTTCGCCGAGGATTTTCCGATCGCCAAAATCAAACTACCCTACGTCAAATACCCGCATCGAGCAGCTGCGATCGACATCCGGTGACGGAGGCATCCATGCTCAACGTGACACTGATTCGGGGCAGCAACCAGTATGCAGCCGCCCATTACTTTTCGTCAGCCGACGACTATTACGCCAAAGAGAACCCCGGCGAGTGGCAAGGCCGAGGCGCGCACGCGCTGGGCCTAACAGGGCCGATCGAACAGGCGCAGCTTTCCCGACTGCTCGATGGTCAACTGCCGAACGGCGAGCGTATTCAGACGACGTTCGATCCAACCGACAACAAGAAGCGCATGGGCCTTGACCTGACGTTTTCCGCGCCGAAGTCAGTATCGTTGCAGGCGCTGGTCGCCGGTGACAAGGAAGTGACAGCCACGCACGACCGAGCCGTCACCCGCGCGCTCGAGCAGGTTGAACGGCTGGCCGAGGCCCGAAAAAAGGTCAAAGGCAAAAGCGCTCGCGAGCGCACGGCCAACATGGTCATCGGGAAGTTTCGGCACGAGATGAGCCGCGCGAAGGACCCGCAGCTCCATACCCACGCCGTGGTGTTGAACATGACGCAGCGCGCCGACGGCGCCTGGCGTGCGCTCTCGAACGAGGACATTTTCCGCGTGCAGCACGAGGTCGACGCGCTCTACAAGGCCGAGCTGGCAAAGGGCCTACAGGCGCTCGGCTACGCGATTCGGCTCGTTGACGATCAGGGGAATTTCGAGCTGGCCCATATCAGCCGCGAGCAGATCGAGGCGTTCTCGGCACGTAGCCGCGTCATCGAGGAGGCGCTCGCCAACGAGGGCAAGACACGGGCGACGGCGAGCACGCTCGAAAAGCAGGTGATTTCCCTTGCCACGCGCCCGCGCAAAGACGAGTCCGAGCGCGAGATCGTCAAACGATACTGGGTCGAAAAAAGCCGCGACCTAGGCATCGACTACGGTCCGCGCTCGCGGCTTGATGGCCGCGTATATGAAACGGGTGACCGTGTCGAGCGCCGTGACGGAGCCGACACTGGCGATCGCCTCGCCACCACGAACCTGCCCGCGAGCCTCACGCCGGCGCAAGCCGTTGTGCAGTACGCGATCAACCATCTGACCGAGCGCGAGGCCGTGGTCCGCGAAACGGCGCTCTCCGCGACGGCCTTGCGCCGGGCCGTCGGGTTGGCAGGCCCGGGCGAAGTTCGTGCCGAGATCAGGCGGCTGGTCAGCCAGGGAACGTTGATCGAGTCCGTGCCGGCGTATCGCATGGCCGATCGCAAGGACGGACCAGCACTGTCGGCGGCCGGCTGGAAAAGCTGTTTACAGGAGCTCAAAGGCTGGTCCGACAAGCAGGCGCAACAGTATGTCGGCAATGCGATCAAGCGGGGCTCGCTCGTGCCGGCCGAGAAGCGCTATACGACACAGAAGGCGCTCGCCCGTGAAAAAGCGATTCTCGCCATCGAGCGCACCGGGCGCGGCGCCGTCGAACCGCTCGTGACAGCGGCCGCCGTCAACACGGCGCTCGAACGCACCTCGTTGAACGCCGGGCAGCGTCGCGCCGTGGAAACGATCGTCAGCACCCGGGATCGGTTCATCGGCATCCAGGGCGATGCCGGCACCGGAAAAACCTACACGGTGAATCACGCCATCGCACTCATCAAACAGGCCTCCGCGGTGAACGAGGGTTATCGCACCGTCGCACTTGCGCCCTATGGGAATCAGGTCAAGGTACTCAAGAACGAAGGGCTGGATGCGCACACCTTGGCGAGCTTTTTACGCAGCAAGGACAAGCCCATCGACGGCAAGACGATCATCGTTCTGGACGAGTCCGGCGTGGTCGGTGCTCGACAGATGGAACAGGTTATGCGGATTGTCGAGAAAGCCGGTGCGCGCATGGTGTTGCTCGGCGACACCAAGCAAACGGAGGCAATTGAAGCCGGCAAACCGTTCGCGCAGCTGCAGCAGAATGGCATGCACACCGCACGCATCAGCGAAATTCAACGGCAGACAGACCACGACCTGAAAACTGCCGTCGAGCATGCGGCCGAGGGCCGCGTCACGCAATCACTCGCGCACATCAAGCACGTTGAGGAGCTGAAAGAGCCGGCCGAGCGACACCGCGCCATCGTCGACGACTTCATCAGACTCACCGAACCCGAGCGCCGCGAAGCGCTGATTGTCGCCGGCACTCACCTGGCGCGTCGCGAGATCAACGCCATGGTGCGCGAAGCGCTGCATCTGACCGGCAAAGGCCGAGAGTTCGAGACGCTTACTCGCGTCGACATGACACAGGCGCAGCGTCGCTTTGCACCCAGCTACCGGTCCGGCATGGTGATCCAGCCCGAAAAGGATTACCAGAAAGCAGGCCTTGCACGCGGCGAAACCTACCGCATCAACGAAGCACTGCCCGGCAATGCTCTGGTCTTGCAACGGCAGGATGGCACGACCACCACGATCAACCCGCGCAAGCTCACGCAGTTGAGCGTCTATCACCTTGAGCGCGCAGAACTTTCGGTAGGAGACACCGTGAGGATCAACCGCAATGATCCCGGCCGCGATCTCACGAACGGCGATCGCATGCGGGTTGCAGGGGTCGGCGGCGGCACGGTCAAGCTCGAATCGGTCGATCAGCAGGACGGCATGCCGGTTCGCGCGCTCGAATTGCTAGCCAACCGACCTTTGCACCTGGAGCACGCCTACGCGTCGACCGTCCATAGCTCGCAAGGATTGACCAACGACCGCGCGTTGATCGCGCTCGACACCAAAAGCCGAACGACCTCGATGAATCTATATTACGTCGCCATCAGCCGCGCGCGTCACGAAGCGCGCATCTACACCAACTCGATCAATGAGCTGCCCGCGGCAATCGCCAGACGCTTTGACAAAAGCACGGCGCTGGCGGTCCAGCGCGAACGTCAATTGCAGCGTCGCGATGCCGGCATGCAACCGAAGGGAGCGGCACACGGCAAGCAGCCGATGCAGCATCAACTCGAGCAGCAGCGCACGCGGCCGGCGGGCGGCAAGAAGCGGTCGGAGTATGGGCGCTTCGGTTAGAAGACTATGTGTGAAGCAATCCCGTGAGCTGACGCCCCTTCCGTTCCCCTCCTTTCCAGTGCGGCGCGAGTGCGAAAATCTGAGGACCTACTCGCCGAATTTGCGCGGCAGGTGCTCATACGAGTTATCTTAGTATCCGACTCGCAGAGGCTCCGGATAATGTTGGGTCAAATCAAAAGTACTTTCGACCTTCCATGCTAGCGTTTGCGACGGAGAATCAGAAGTGTAGCATTCGCCCGGATCGACGCCGCCTGTCGAGCCAACCGTGACGATCTGTTTACGGCCGACGCTGGCGACGTAGAGCGTAGCTGTCGCACCGCTGCGTGCCAAGGCTGTCGGGCGGAGGGGCCCGGAGGCAAACCTAACGTAGACCGCTCCTGTGCAGTTCGGACCCGCAAAGATTGGGCGGATGCCCTCCCATCTCATCTCGGTTGCAGACTCCGTCTGTTGTGTATCACCGACATGTCTGACGCCAGCATAAACGGGCGCGGCATGCACGTTGAGAACCACTCCGCCCTGGACATAGGCGCCATAGAAATACACTAGCTTGCCGACCAACTTGCCGTTGGCGTCAAAAAGCTTCGCGACCGGGCGGTCTCTCTCATGCCGAGCGCCGTCTATCTCGTCGGCGGATGACACGGGCCATGCTCCGACAAAGAAGGACAATAGAATCAAACCAGTAACAATTCGCTTGTTCACGTCGCCTCCGCTGTGCGCAAATACAGGAAGCCTCCCGAAGAAGTCTATTCGCCAAGCGGCCTGATAGCGCTTCGACCGTTGAAGATCAGATTCACCTCGCTTGCGAGGAGGCATGACGCCTTATTGCCCGCAATCGTTGCATCAGGTCGGGTTTTAGAATCCGACGCGCAGAGGCTCCGGATAGTGTTGTGACAAATCGAACGTACTTTCGACCGTCCATGCTCGGATTTGTTGCCTCTCAAAATTGACACATCCGAAGCCGGTGTGGCCGCGATATTTATTCGAGCGAGCCAATACCAACTGTCTGAGCCCCGTGCTGGCGATATAAAGCGTGACTGACCCTTTGCTACCCACCACGGCTGCCGCGCGGAGTGGCGGGGAGCGATTATCGATGTAGGCCTCTCCCGAGCAGTCGGGACCCGCAAAGTAAACATAACCGTCGTACCATCTCAACTCCGTTGAAGACTGGTCCTCGGTCCACTTACCGATCTGAATAATAGGCAGAGGGATTTTTGGTTAGCGATTGCGGCTACGAACCTGTGAGCGAGTGCTTATAAGTCACACCGCAATCGGTAA
>NZ_FCOG02000159.1 GCF_001544975.2 Caballeronia arationis
CACACACTCTGTGATAACGTCATGATTGGCTCCGGTCGTCCACGGGTCTTCGGACCCATTGAGCTTCGAGCTCGTACATCGCTGGGCACGTCCCAGCCGGCTCGACCGGAGCCACCTTACACCGCCAGCGCTCCGCAGTCACCCGTACAACTCGTCGGTCTGAGGCGGAGCCTCGTTAGGATTGGCGGAGCACTTCGGAACACAGTCAGGCCGTGACGTCGACAAGCTGTCGTCAACGCCTTGGCGATCCGGTTGCACGGGGGCGCCGCTATTGCTCGGCGCGCTTGCTTATTTCGACTGTCAGGTGCTCACTGATTTCGAAGCTGGAGATCATCGCCTTGTATTGGGCCGGGTAGTGGATGGAGCGGTGCTCAATCCAGATGGCCGGCCGTTGCTCTATTCAGCAACAGGGAACCTGGATCAGAGCGCTGATCTTTATGCAAAGGAGTTTTGTCGACTCACGTAGCCTGCACGCTCGTAAAGGATAACCGGGGCATCGCCGGTAACTATTCAGAACGCAATCGAAATTTTCGACCAGCACGTGTGCCGTGCGTACGAAATAGATTCAACCAGAACGCCGGATTGTTCACTATCGATCGATCTCGAAGCGGAAACGCTTTATTTTAAAGCAGATAGGTGAGGTGGCTGCTCATTTGAAACGATGGTGGCCGTGCATGATAGTCTCAATTTTTTCGTTGTTGAGTCTGCGCAACTGCTGCCGGCAAATGCTCAGTCGTCCAACGAGAGCGCACCGGCGGGTTCTCCTATCGGACACCCGTTTCGCTCACGCCGGAATCGCGCGGACATCTCATACGCAGCCTTTCGGCTCCGCATGACACCGCCGAGCGGCCGGTGCGTGCTCACGCCATGCCATGGACTGAATGCCATACCCTCGTCGATCATGGCGACGCGTGTCGCATTCCATGTCGATTGCGGAGCAACGAGGATGCGCGCCACCGTGACGTAAGGGCTTTCGTCCTCCGGCCAGCGGACGGATGCATCTTCGATCGGCATCTTGTCGGTATCGGTCGCGAGTTGTGCGCGCACTTCCCATTCACCGCCGTTTGTCAAGAAGAAGTCGCTGACAGCGTCGCGCAAGCCATTGGGCTTGTCGTCGAGATCAATCGCGGAGTCGGTTAGCGCAGCCAATTCATGCGATACCGGCGCTACACTCAGCTTTGCGAAATACGGTCCATAAAGCAATGGCGCCGCCGTGTAAAAACTCTCTCCGAGAATATGCGTTTCCGCATGTCCGCCCAGACCCTTAAGCGTCGCGCTCTCGCCGCCGAGTTTTTCGATCACCGCTTCTGCGCCGCGCAGTATCGCTGACAACGCTTCTTTCGCACGCGGAGCCTTGTCGGTCGTCTTCGCGAGCAGCTTCAGATTGGATAGAAATGCCTTCGGCGTACTGGAAGTGAAGGCGGGCGCATTGATATCACGAAGTCCTGCGTGATGTCGCCTTCGCTGCCGGGCAGGCGCTCGCCGTCCACCCCGATCAGCTTGAGTGCCATCCCACGGGGCGTCGATACTTTGTCATCGAGGACGTCACCAGGATTCGTGGAAAAGCGCATGACGACCGGGATCGTTCTTTTCCGGTCAAACGCGCCTTGCGCGTATTCATCCGGCAAGCCTTCAGCGACAACCAATTCGCCGACGATTAGCCCATGGCTCTTCGCGTGCACACCGCGCACGGCGTGGCCGTAGTCTGCGTAGGTTCTCTCGGCGATGGTGCGCATCTGAGAAACCAGTTCGGCTATCGTTCGTGCTTCGTCTTCGGGAATTTTTTCGTACGCAGCGTCGAACAGGAGAGGACGAATGATTGAGGAAGACATGATTTCTCCGCGCTGAGGGATGGCTGCAATTTCAGCAACGGCCATGCCTTGGTTGCTGCGGCGCCGCACGTGTGCGGCGACATTTTCGATCGAGCCGATGTCTCATGCGGCAGTCTTCAGCTGAGCCGGTACTCATGCCTGTGGCGGCTGTCCGTTCGAAGCGCTTAGGCCGCCGTCCACTGGCAGATTGACTCCGGTCACGAAGCGCGCGTCCTCGCTTGCGAGGAATGCAATCACTGCCGCGATATCGTCGGGCTTCGCCGCTTGTCCGAGCGGAATACGCTCGCGAAACCTGGTCATCAGCTGCTCGTCGCCGAGCATGTCCTTCGTGAGATCGGTATCGGTCAGGCTCGGGCAAACCGCATTGACGCGCACGCCGTCGCGACCGTGATCCATGGCGAGCGCGCGCGTAAAGTTGGTCACCGCGCCTTTCGCCGCATTGTACAAGCTCATTCCCCAGTCGCCGCCGAGCCCGGAGACCGACGATACATTGACGATGGACCCCTGCGCATCGATGAGATGATGAATGGCCGCGCGAGTGCAGTAGAAGACGCCGTCGAGATCAATCGACATGATCGCGCGCCAGTCGTCGAGCGAGGCCTCGTCAATGCGCCCGGTCGGCGCGACGCCCGCGTTGTTGACGAGCACGTCGATGCGCCCGAAACGCGCGACGGTCGCGTTTATCAGTTGTTGCGCCTCTCGAATCTCGACGCATCGAAGGTATGCACCAGCGTGCGCGCGGGATCCAGTTCGCGCGCGACGCGGTCAAGCTTCTCGCGCGTGCGGCCGGCCAGCACAATCGATGCGCCCTCGGCCGCAAAGCGCCGCGCGGCGCCTTCGCCGATACCGGACCCCGCACCGTTGACGATGACCACTTTTGATTCCAAACGCGTGCTGGGAGGAGAGTTTTTCATAGATCGATAACGAAAAAAGGGTCTCGGCGGACGCTAACCGGTTTGCATATTTATTTCGCGGCAGCAGTCGGCGTGCCCGCGGTTCGGAACGAGAGCGGTCTCCGCAGCCGCGCCCGGCTGGGAGCCACACATGAAAAGGCACTTCAATGAGCTGATGCAGCGAGCCACTTAGTTTGCCGACCCCGCGAACGAGCGAATCTGGGCCTGACGATTGCTGATCAGGCTTGCCGCTGGCCGATCTCCGGCAACGTGCACGAAGAAACGATGAAGCGGTACGGGCTGACGAGCGAGGCCGTCGCGCGGGAGATGTCCGAAGGGGCGCTGGCTCAGGAAGCGTGCTGCGCCGACGTCGCCGTGTCGAATACGGGTGTCGCCGACTCACCTCCTGCCGGCGGGCCCGCGCCCGGTACGCAATGCTTCGCATGGTCATTCAAGCTGCGCGACGGCCGCATCGAGACTTTCAGCGAGACCAGGCGCTTCGAGGGCGAGCGTAACGATGTGCGCCGCGCCGCAGCGATGTATGCGTTGTCGCGCATCGAACACTACTTCGACGAACTCTCGGGACGGTAACCGACAGCGAAGGAGGCAAGCATGCGCGCGAGCAATAGCGAATGGCAGAAGTGGCAACAGCAAATCATCCGCGAACTCGGCGTGAGCAAGCAGTTTGACAGTGACGGACGCGCTATTTATGAATGTTCGCGCGAAACGATGCGACATCATTCGTCGTGAGGGGGCGAGCGTCGTTGCCCCATGACGCTCGCACGTAAGTGAGCACCTGCGCGATCTGTGCGTCGGTGAGGCGTCCGGCGAACGACGGCATCGGCTGGCGGTCCGGGCCGTGGATCGTTGCAGGACTGTTGCCGCCTTCGACGACGAGCCTGATCAATGACGTCGTGTCCTCGCCGATGACCGACGGGTTCCCCGCGAGCGCCGGAAACGCATTGGGCACGCCCTTCCCATCGCTTCGATGACACTGCGCGCAGAATCCCGCGTATACCGCCGCGCCCTGTTCGGGCGCAACGTCGGGCGCGCGTGTTTTCAGGCGTCCCGGTTGTGTGAGCGACGGATCGAAAACGCCGTCAGCGGCGCCGCTGGCGGCCAGCGTCTTCAGATAGACGGCGATCGAGCGCAGATCATCGTCGCTCAGATATTGCGTGCTGTCCTCGATCGTTTCGACCATGCTGCCGTATGCGACCATGCCCGCGCCGTGTCCGGTCTTGAGAAACGCAGCGATATCGTCTTGCGCGATACGGCCGAGGGCCGAGCCGGGATCCGCGCGCAAGTTCGGCGCGAACCAGTTATCGTTGACGCCGCCGGAGAGAAACTTCTTCGATGACTCGTCGTAGCCGCGTTCCTGATATCCGATGCCGCGCGGCGTGTGGCAGGAGCCGCAATGTCCGAGCGACTGCACGAGATACGCGCCGCGATCCCAGCTGGCGTCGCGGCTGGCGTTCGGCTCGAACTGTTGCTTCGGCGAAAATACTGCCCGCCAGATGCGCAATGCCCAACGTTGATTGAATGGAAACGGCACCTTCGTTTCCGGCGGGCGATACTTCACGGGCGGCACGCCGTGCATCATATAGGCATAGAGTGCGCGCGAGTCGTCGTCCCTGATTTTCACGTAAGCGGGATAGGGCATCGCGGGATACAAGCCTTTTCTATCGCGTCCGACGCCTTCGCGCAGTGCCTTCGCGAAATCCTCATAGTTATACATGCCGATGTCCGTCTCTCGATCCGGCGTGATGTTGCTGCTGACGATGGTCCCGAACGGCGACGTCATCTCGAGGCCGTCCGCATACGGTGCGCCATTCGAAGGCGCAGTGTGGCATCCCGCGCAGTCGGCCGCTTTCGCGAGGTATGCTCCGCGCGCGATCAGTTGCGGAGACGGCGATTCATCGTCGGCCATGACCGCGAAGGGCCATAGCAGCAGGCACAGAACGAGACGCGAGAGAGGGTTCATTGGTAGAGGTAGGCGGCGATATCGCGCGCGTCGATTTCGCTCACGTCGAGATCGGGCATCGAATTTCCAGGCGCGATGCGTTGCGGGAAACGAATCCATTGCTGCAGATTCTCGGGCGAATTCGACAGCTTCCCCGCGATGTAGGCGCGCTCGCCGATCCGCTGAAGCGTCGGCCCGACCGTGCCGTATGCGCCCGGCACGCCGTTGATGCGATGACATGCGCCGCAGCCATAGCGCTGTATTGCTTCAAGGCCATGTCGCGGATTGCCGCCGGTGATCGTGTCAGATGAAGGCGGCTCGCCGGTGCAGGCCGTCAGTGCGACGAGCGTCGAAAGCGCGAATTCGAGGGCGCGCACGAGATCAGCCTTCGCGCGGCATGCCGACGCCGACGCGCGACGGTGCACGACGCATCAGCCAGCGCGCACCGACCATCAGGCCGCCGACGAGATACGCGAGCCCGCCGGGCACCCACATCACGAGGCCGCCGAGTTGCTGATCCTGCAGCGGATCGAAGCCGAGTGCACGCGTCGTTTCGACGCACGACGGATACCAGACGCCCGGGGCGAGCGTCAGCAACGCGCCGAGCGCCCCGGTGTGGACCATCGTCGTGAAGAGCGACAGCATCGCGTGCGCATTGGCTGCACCGTGGGCCTCCGAAGCGCGGCCAAATACCATCCACCAGAACAGCATCGCGCTCGCGAGAAAGCTCGTATGTTGCAGCATGTGGATACCGGGGCGAGCGAGCGCCGCCTCGAAGAAGCGCGGCGCATGCCAGCACCAGAGCGCGGCGGCGTGCAGCGTCCACGCGACGATGGGGAAGGTAAGGAAACGCCATGGACGTTTGAACCAGCGCGAACGTGTCGCCGCGCCGATGCGCATGCGCGCGGCGGCGGGAAACGCCCAGAGCCAGATGGCAAGTGGGCGGCCGATGACGAGCAGCGGTGCGGCTACCAGCATGAAAAGCTCGTGCTGCAACATGTGGGCCGAAAATAGCCATTCGCTCAACGCATGCAGCGGCGACACCAGCGCGACGACGAGCGTAAGCCAGCCCGCGACGAATGCGACGAGCCGTGCCGTACGTCCTGCGCGGCCTTGCGCACCGCGCGCACGCAATCGCACGTAGCCCGCGACGTAGAGCGCGAGACTTACGGCGAGCGCGATGACGACCCACGGTTCGAACGTCCACGGGAGCGGCGATGCTTCCGGCGTGGCGACGTGTGTATGCGCATCGGCACAAGCGACGAGCGCGCAGAGCAGCGCGCATTTCAACAGGCGGACAGTAGCCATTGCGGTATCGATATGGCGATCACGGACAGACCCGACAACGCGCCGACTCCAGCTGCCACCGCTGCGATGAAGCCGGCGCGTGCGGGCCGCCCGGTTGCATCCCGCGTCGACGGCGTCGACGCACGGCGCGTCTCGCGCCAGCGCTGCCACGCGAGCAGCGTCGCAGCCGTGCAGACGACGAGGCTTGCGCCGCTCACACCGTCGAGCAGCGCGTGGCCGCCGAGCAGGCAGGCGGGGGTCACCAGCGCGTAGTTGACGCTGAGGCATCCCAGCACGATCGACGGTGCGCCGAGCAACGCGAGCCAGGTTTTCATGTTCGGATCAATATCGCGACACCCAGTAGATGACGGCGTAGATCGGCAGCCAGCTCAACACAACGAAATACCAGTAGATCGCGTTCTCGCTGACATCGACGAGCCGCTTGCCTTCGAATGGCCCGGTGAACAGCAGCACGGCGAGCAAGGCGGTATCGACGGTATCGGTGATAAGGTGCGTCGTGTGCAGACCGAGCAGCAGCCAGACGACCGAGCCGTACGCGTTCGCGTACCAGCTCACGTTCAGCGCCGCGAACTCGAATCCCCGAATGATGAGGAACGCGACCGATGCCACCAGACAAACGGAGAGCCACAGCGCGGCTTTCGCGCGGTCTCCGCGTTCCGCTGCGTTTTTTGCGAGCTGGTTCGGCCACAGGCTGACGAGCAGCACAACGGTGTTGAGCGTGCCCCAAAGAAGACGCGGTGGATCGGCAGCCATCGGCCAGGCGGGCGCTCGCGTGCGCAGATAGAAGACCATCATCACCGCGATGGCGAACACCGTGCCTTCGATCAGCATCAGCCCCATCGTGCTCCACCACATCACGCTGCGGTGACCGAAGGCGAAGCTCGGCAGCGCGCGCACATCGAGCACGAGATCGTGCGCGTCGCCGTCGTCAGGGCGGGTGCGGGGTACGCGCGCATCGGCGTTCATGGCCGGCGCTCCCGCGCGACGGCCAGCCGGTTCTCGGCGCGATCTGGCCAGAACCAGCCGATCATCGCCACGGCGACCGGCAGCGACGCCCAGACGATCGCCCACGGCGTAAAGATCGAGCCGATGAAAAGAATCGTGGTCGCGACGGCGCTCGCCAGCGGCCAGATGGAGGGCGTCGGGAACAGCGGGCGATGGTCCGGTTGCGCATCGAGCACGCTCGTCACGAGCACTTCCCGCGCATCGGCGGCGAGCCCCGCGACGAAGGCCGGCTGCGCGGACGGCTCCCATAGCGGATCGCGGCCATGCACGACCGGAATCGCATCGAAGTTATGCGGCGGAGGCGGGGACGGCACGCTCCATTCGAGCGTGCCCGCGCCCCATGGATCGGCGGCGGCGCGTTCGTCGCTGCGCAGACTCTTCACGACGTTGACAATGAAAAGTAGCACGCTCAGCGCGATCGCATAAGCGCCGATCGTCGCCGTAAGATTCATGCCGTCCCAGCCGAGTCCGTGCGGATAGGTCCACACGCGCCGAGGCATGCCTTCGAGACCGAGCAGGTGCATCGGAAAGAAGGTGACGTTGAAGGCGATGAAGAACAGCCAGAACTGCCATTTGCCGAGCCGCTCATCGAGCATGCGCCCCGCGAACTTCGGAAACCAGTAAAAAAACGCGCCGAAGAGCGGGAACACGGCGCCGCCGAGCAGCACGTAGTGCAGATGCGCGACGACGAAGTAGGTGTCGTGAACCTGCAGATCGAGTGGCACCGACGCCACCATGATGCCGGTCATGCCGCCCATCACGAGGATGAAAAAGAACGCGAGCACGAAGAGAAGCGGCACGCGCAGATTGAGCTTGCCGGTCCACAGCGTGCTGATCCAGCAGAAGATCTGAATCGCAGATGGAATCGCAATCATCAGGCTCGCGGCGGTGAAGAAGCTCTTGCCGAGTTCGGGAATGTTGGTCGCGAACATGTGATGCACCCACAGTCCGAACGACAGAAACGCGGTGGCGATGAGCGACAGCACCATCGCCGGATAGCCAAACACCGGACGGCGCGCAGGTCGGAATGATCGACGAAATGAAGCCGAGCGGCGGAATGAAGATCAGATACACCTCCGGATGGCCGAAGAACCAGAAGAGGTGTTGCCACAGCAATACGTCGCCGCCCTTGGCAGGGTTATAAAAATGCGTGCCGACGAGGCGGTCGAGAATCAGCGCGGTGCTGCACAGCATGATGGAGGGCATCGCGAAGATCACCATGAACTGCGTGACGAGTGTGGCCCACACGAAAAGCGGCATGCGGTTGAGCGACATGCCGGGCGCGCGCAGTTTGAAGATGGTCGTGGTGAGGACCACGGCTTCGAGCAGGCCGGAAAGCTCGGTGAAGGTGATCATTTGCGCCCAGATGTCCGCGCCCTTGTTGGGCGAATAATCGGGCAAGCGGCACATAGCTGAACCAGCCCGCATTCGGCGCGGTGTTCACCGCAAGCGATGCGAACAGCAACAGTCCGCCGAACAGGAACACCCAATACGCGTAAGCGTTCATGCGCGCAAACGCGATGCTGCGCGCGCCGATCATCAGTGGCACGAGGTAAACGGCGACCGCCTGCATCACCGGTACGGCGAAGAGGAACATCATAGTCGTGCCGTGCATCGTGAAGAGTTCGTTATAGAGATTCGGTCCTATGAGTCGCTGGTCGGGACGCGCAAGCTGCGTGCGCATCGCGAGCGCGAAGATGCCAGCGAGAAGGAAAAAGACGAACGTTGTCACGATGAAGCGGCGCGCAATTGTCTTGTGATTGACCGCGCACATCATGCCGATGAAGCCGGGCGGATCGCTCCATGTGGCGGCGAGCGCGTCGCGTACGGCGGGCGATGCATGCGGACCGTCGACGGGATAGCCGGCGTTGCGCTCGTCGCTCATTTGAGCGTCTCCATCCAGGTGAGCAGTGCCTGCAGATCGGCGGGCGGCAGGCGGGTCGGCGGCATGACCGTGCCGGGCTTGAGCGTGCGGGGATCGACGATCCAACCAGCAAGATTGCCGCGATTGTTCGCCAGCGTGCCGGCGGCAATAAATTGCCTACTGGCGACATGGGTGAGATCCGGGCCGATCGTGCCTTGCGCACCGGTGCCACGCACGGTGTGACAGCGCGCGCAGTCCTGACCCATGAAGACATCACGGCCGCGTGTAGCGATTTCGTCCGGTGGCGTGATGGCCGGCTGGCGCTGATGAGCGGCCCACTCCTCGCCCGGCACCCCTTTCACGACTTCAACGAAAGAATGTGGACGCCGGGCGGTTTCCCGCGCAATCTGCCCGCGCGCCAACGCAAGTGGCAGACGAAGAGCGGTAAGGCGGAGTTTTCCGTGCCGGAGACCCTCGGCGAAGATCCCGATATGCCCGAGCGCGAGCCGCAGTCATTGCGCCTCATGACGCTGCGCAGCGACAGCCAGTTCAACACGACGATCTATAGTCTTGACGACCGCTTTCGCGGCATCAGCGGCGATCGCATGGTGATCTTCATGTGCGAGGCCGACATGACACGCCACGGTCTCCAGAAGAACGACCGCATCACGTTGCGCACAATCGCCGACGATGGCTTCGAGCGACGCGTCGCAGGCCTGCGCATACAGCCCTACGACATACCGCAGGGATGCATCGCCGGATATTATCCGGAGTGCAATCCGCTGCTGCCGTTATGGCATTACGCCAAGGAAAGCAAGGTGCCGGGCGCGAAGTCGATTCCGGTGCTGATCGTCGAGGTGAACGGAAGGCCGCGCGAAGCGTGATGAGAATCACGTATGGCGTCCGACACGCCGCGCGTCGGCGGCCCGCAGACAATGCACGATAGCGAGAGCGCCAAGCGACATCACAGCAAGCGAAGCGAGCGGAAACGTGCCGACGGTGTTCGCCGCGGTCGCGGTCGGCCGATGCTGCGCGACGAGTTGCATGCGGCGCTTCGTCATGCGCATGCCGAGTTCGGACAGCTGTGACGCCAGCGCGCGCTCGGCGGTGGGAAGCAATACCGTTTCCTCGTCCGCGACGTGATGCATCACTTCGCGCATGAGCTGCATGAAGCGCGCATCGTAGGCAGCGTCTTGCGGCCCCATGGCGCGCAGCTTCGCTATCTCTTCCCTTATCGCATCGTGCTCGGGCTTGCTCTTCACGAGGCGCTCGTCACCGGCCATGACCTCGCTCATCGCGGGGTAAAAAATCTCTTCTTCCAGTTGCGCATGAATTTCGAGCGCCGTACAAGCAAGTTCGACGATGGCGCGTTTTCTCGACCACGGGCGTCTGCGGATGATAGCGATAAAAAACCGCCATCACGTGCGTGTGATCCATGCGAATCATCGACGTGATGCTTGGGAACGATGTTATGTCCACGGTCACTCCTTCGTGCTGGGCACGGTCGTGTGTTGTTCGGAACGGTATTCTGCGAGCCGCAGCCAACGGGAGTAGATCGGTAGGAGGTCACTAGCCTCCACGAAGGGTCATTTCGTACGTCGAGACTTCTTCTGGCATCGCACTCGTGGCATCTTCCGGCTGCCTTGTCGATAATCGAAGATACGCAGCTGCGAGTCGTCGCAATTCATCTTCGGAGGCATCCTCTATCCCGATAAGCTGATTACTCGCTGCGCGATGGGATGACAGCAACTCATTCAGTTTTAGATGAAGCGCGACGCTGTCCTTGTTCTGACTTTGCTGAATCAGGAAGACCATCAGGAACGTGACGATGGTGGTTCCGGTGTTGATAACAAGTTGCCAGCCGTCGGAGTAATGAAATATCGGCCCGGTCACAATCCACGCGACTACCGTGAGGACGGCCAGACAAAACGCCGCAGGTGAACCGGCCCATCTGGTGACCAAGCTGGCGAACTTGTCAAAGGCGCGGGTCAACGGGTGTTGGCTTGCATAGGCCGGACTTGATGTATCTGGAATGGTGTCGAGTTCATCCGTAGACGAATGCGACAGTTTGGGTTCACTCATTGTCGGCTCCAGATTGACTAGGCCAATGGGAAATGCAACTAGCGTGCCCGTTGGTCGGCCGTAAGGAATGAGCAACATTGCCTCGATTACGATGGCTTTGCCGAGCCGCTGTCTGCAGAACCCGTTTCTCGAGACCTTCGCCCTGATCCTGCAGGACGAACTCGACCGGCGTCAGTCGCGGCTCATCGAGCGGCGCTATCAGCAGTCCGGACTCGAGGAGAAGCTCACACTCGCCGAGTTCGACTGGTCGTTCAATCCGAAGATCCCGCGTCAGGCCTGCTTCCAGCTCAACGCGTTGAAGTTCATCGCCGCCGGCGAGAACGGATTGATCATCGGCAAACCTGGCACCGGGAAGTCGCACGTTGCCAAGGCCGTCGCGTATCAGGCGGTTCTGCAAGGCCACAAGGTACAGTATCTCGAAACCGACGACTTCTTTAACCGCTACGCGCTCAGCGCAACGAAGCAGCGACAGACGCGACTGCGCGCGATACTCGAGGCTGACCTGCTGGTGCTCGACGACCTGTTCCTGGCTCGCTCGATACGGGACGAGGCCGGCGCGCTATTACAGACACTGGTCCACCAGCGCTACAAACTGCGTCGAAGCATCATCGTCACCTCCAATCGCGTCGTACAGGATTGGGGGGCGTATCTGGGCGATAACACGATGAGCACCACGATCCTCGATCGCCTCATGCATCACTGCTGCCAGATCGAGTTCAACGGCCGAAGCTATCGCCTCAAGGAAGCCGCTGAGGCCCTTGCACAGAAAACGAAAGAGGAATAAAACTCGACCTCGTCCTGCTTCACCCGGTGGGGGATTTTACGCGACCAAAACTGGGGGAGTTTCAACTGACCGCCCGGGACGAGACTTCTTTGTCTGGCGAGAATGCCGACCACCCCGAATCCTGGGACGCGTCTTTGAGCTGCGGTTGCATGATTAATCACTCGAGCGCCGTCTTAACGGTCTTGTCGAGTGTCCCAGACACGAAGGATTGCAATAGCAGTGGGTTCGTCCGCGTAGGCCGGCAGGACCTCGTAGTGAAGTTTGTAGTGTCCAGCGAGGCACACCCACCGATGCACTTCGCGCGCCGGGGGTCCATCGTAGCCGTCCAGTTCTTCCCCGATACGACGAAAATGGTCCTGCCCCAAGCGCTCCGCCTCGTCGAGCAGCGCGTTTACGACCTTGCGCGCGGTGGCCGCGTCGTTGTATTTCTTCACATGCGCCGCGATCGCGCTCAAATCGGACATCGCTTTGCTGGTTGGGAGAACTTTGACGCTCACGCCTTCGGTACCGGCAACTCGTTGTCCGTGCCCAGGCTATTTGCCCACGCACGAGCTTGCTCAATCGAGATCAGGCGGCCCGCGGTGACGTCATCCAAACCTTCCTGAATCAGGCGTCGCTTGTCTGCCTCGCGCGCAAGATACTGGACAAGCGCCTTCTTGATGATCCACTGGCGGGGCCGCTCAAGAAGCTCCGACAACGCATCTACTTCCTGAGCAAGTTCGAC
>NZ_FCOG02000158.1 GCF_001544975.2 Caballeronia arationis
GCATCATGAAAGATGGCCGGCTGATCCAGGTGGGAACACCCGCCGAACTCATCCAGTCGCCCGCCGACGACTACGTGCGCGATTTCTTCCACAACGTGGACGTCTCCCGGTTCCTCGAGGCCTCGAGCCTGCTGACGAGGGTCCAGCGAGGCCTGATCGCGTGCGATACGAGCGCGCCGTCCGAGCGTTATCTGAATCACCTCATCGACAGCGGCGCCGACTGCGGATACGTCTGCGACGAGGCAGGGCGTTACCACGGTTGCGTCACGCCCGCATCGCTCCACAAGAGTGGCAGCCGCCCGATTCGCGAGGCGTTGATTCGTGACGTCGCGGCCGTTCCGCTCAATGCCGACCTGCATCAGCTCGCAGCCATCGCGCTCAGCCAGGAACACGACGTACCGGTCACGGACGAGCAGGGCAGACTCGCGGGCGTTGTCTCGTGCCGCACCATTCTCAAGCAGGTCATGCAACGGAGGGCAGCATGAATTCTTCGGTCATCGGGAAATTTGCTGAAGACGCAGTGAATTTTCTTTTCCTTCATTTTCGCGGCGGATTCGACGCTTTTTCGGCCTCGCTTGGCGCGGTGATCAAGCTGCTCGAGGACGGACTGGCCGCGGTGCCGTTCATCGCCATGCTCGTGATCTTCATGGGAATTGCGATCTGGCGCCGGGGTGTCGTGTTCTCCGTGTTCGTTGGCGCAGCGCTTCTCGCCATCCATTACATGGGACTTTGGACGCAGACGGTGTCGACGCTCGCGCTTGTCGTCGCGGCGACTTTCTCCAGTCTCGTGATCGGCGTGCCACTGGGGATCTGGGGTGCGCGGAGCAACCGTGCCGAAGTCGTGCTGCGTTCACTGCTCGACTTCATGCAGACGATGCCCGCCTTCGTGTACCTGATTCCGGCCGTGATCCTGTTCGGTTTGGGCCGCGTGCCGGCGGTGATTGCCACGATCGTGTTCTCCATGCCTCCGGTCGTGCGCCTCACGACGCTCGGCATCCGGCAGGTGCGCGAGGAACTGCTCGAGGCGGGCCGGTCGTTCGGCAGCACGGATGCACAACTGCTGTGGAAGATCCAGTTGCCGAACGCATTGCCGTCGATCATGGCGGGCGTGAATCAGACCATCATGATGGCGCTGTCGATGGTCGTGGTTGCTTCGATGATCGGCGCCGGTGGGCTCGGCGAATACGTGCTGAGCGGCATTCAACGGCTCGATATCGGCATCGGGTTCGAAGGCGGACTCGGAGTCGTTCTTCTCGCCATCATTCTCGATCGCCTCACTGAAAGTTTCGGCGTGAAGTCGAAGAAAAAGAAGGCCAGGAAAAAACTTGTCGCCACGCCGGCCGATCGGGCGACGCCAGGCAAGACCGCGCAAACCTGAGATGGACCTGCGTCGAATCTGAGAGACACATGGTCAAAATCTTCCGAAAAGTTCAAATATCAATTTGGAGTACTACATGAAAGCCAGCCGTATCAGATCGATCATCGCGAAGATTCTGGCGCCGGCAGTGGTCGCGCTCGGTGTCGCCGCGAATCCGGCAATCTCGGCCGAGCCGGTCAAGGTTGCAGTCACCAACTGGGCGGACGTATTGGCCGTCGCGAACGTCGTCAAGTATGTCCTCGAAACGCAACTCAAGCAGCCCGTGCAATTCGTTCAGGCCGACATCGGCATTCAGTATCAGGGCGTGGCGCGCGGCGACCTCGACATCATGGTCGGCGGTTGGTTGCCGGTTACCCACGGTAACTACTACGCGCGATACAAGAACGATCTCGACGACGTCGGCATCATCTACACGGGAGGAAAGAACGGCTGGGCGGTGCCCACGTACATCCCCGAATCGCAGCTCTCCTCGATATCGGATCTGGCCAAGCCCGAGGTCCAGAGCAAGCTCAACGGCATCATCCAGGGGATCGAGCCCGGCGGCGGCCTGATGCAGGCATCGGAAAAGACCATCAAGGCGTATGACCTCTCGGGCTATCACCTGCAGTCTTCGAGCGAGGCCGGGATGCTTGCGTCCGTGCAACGCGCCAATCAGTCGAAGCAATGGATCGTCGCCACGGTGTGGAGCCCGCACTGGATGTTTCAGAAGTGGCAGATGCGCTATCTGAAGGACCCGAAGGGAACGCTTGGAGGCGAAGAGCAAATCCACGCGTTTGCATCGAAGCAGTTCGCCACCAAGTTTCCTCGCGCGGACGTCTTCATGAAGCATTTCAAGCTGAGCCTCGCGGATGTCGAGTCGATCGAGTTCGAAGGCAACAGCACCAACGACTATGCGACTGCCGCGAAGAAGTTCGTCGACGCGCATCCGGACAAGCTCAAAGCATGGCTGGAACAGTAAAGCCCGGAGCGGCCTTTAGCAGAGCCGTATTGCACGACACCCTCGGAGTATTCCTGTGAACGAAAACGCTCGCTTCTTTTCCGAAAGCCTGCAAAGCCACGATCCCGTCATTGCATCGGAGATCGCACTGGAGTTGCGCCGTCAGCAGACCCAGATCGAACTTATCGCTTCTGAAAACATCGTGTCGTCCGCAGTGATGGAAGCGCAGGGCACGGTGTTGACGAACAAATATGCAGAGGGCTATCCGTCCAGGCGCTACTACGGCGGCTGCGAGCACGTGGACCGGATCGAATCGCTCGCCATCGACCGCGTACGGGCGCTGTTCGAGGCCGAGTTCGCCAACGTTCAGCCGCATTCGGGCGCGCAGGCGAACGGCGCGGTGATGCTCGCGCTCCTCAAGCCCGGCGATACCGTCATGGGTATGTCGCTGGATGCGGGCGGGCACCTCACGCACGGCGCGCGCCCCGCGCTGTCGGGCAAGTGGTTCAACGCCGTTCAGTATGGCGTCAACCCGGACACGCTGCGCATCGACTACGAGCAGGTTCGGCGGCTGGCAGAAGAGCATCGTCCGAAGCTCATCATCGCGGGGTATTCGGCGTACCCGCGCGCGCTGGATTTCGCAGCATTTCGCGAGATCGCGGATAGCGTCGGCGCGCTGCTCATGGTGGACATGGCGCATATCGCGGGCATCGTCGCGACCGGGCGCCATCAGAACCCGGTGCCGTTCGCCGACGTTGTCACGTCCACGACGCACAAGACACTGCGCGGCCCCCGCGGTGGCTTCATCCTGACGAACAACGGCGACATCGCGAAGAAGATCAATTCCGCGGTCTTCCCCGGTCTGCAGGGTGGTCCCCTGATGCATGTGATCGCCGGCAAGGCAGTAGCGTTCGGCGAAGCGCTTCGCCCCGAGTTCACCGTGTACATCGAAAGGGTGCTTCAAAACGCGCAGGCGCTCGGTCGGGTGCTGCAAGCCGGCGGACTGAGCCTCGTGACTGGCGGCACCGACAATCATTTGTTGCTCGTCGACTTGCGCGGCAAGCGTCTCACGGGAACGCAGGCAGAGAAGGCGCTCGAACGCGCGGGCATGACGTGCAACAAGAACGGCATTCCGTTCGATACAGAAAGCCCCACGGTGACCTCCGGCATACGCCTCGGCACGCCCGCGGCAACGACGCGCGGCTTCGGCATTGCGCAGTTCGAACAGGTCGGGGAGATGATCCTCGAAGTACTGTCGGCGCTCGAACGCGAACCCGGCGGCGACGAACACGTCGAGCGTGCGGTGCGTGCCCGGGTGCGGGACCTGTGCGGCCAGTTTCCCATCTATTCATCCGCGGAAGCACTCATCTAGCGCCGGGCGCGGTCGCAAGTCACGACATGCAGTCAAACATCAGAGAGAGAAACATGAGCTTCGAAGGCGTCCATACCCCCCTCGTCACTCCGTTCAAGGCCGATGGAGAAATCGATCACGACCTGCTCGGCAAGCACGCCGTCAATCTCGCCTCCCGCGTCTCGGGCCTCGGCGTAGGCGGCACGACTGGCGAGTACTACGCGCTCAGCTTCGAGGAGCGCGTCAAGACATTCGATACCGTGGCAAAGGCAGCGGGCGGGAAGAGCTATCTCACCGCCGGCATCAACGCGACAACGACCGATGAAGTCCTGCGTCTCGGACGTGAAGCCAAACGCGCGGGATTGAACGCGTTGCTGGTTGCTGCGCCTTACTACGTGCAGCCGACGCAAGAGGAGTTGCTTACCCATCTTCTCAAGATCGACGACGCGCTCGACATGCCGATCATGCTCTACAACTTTCCCGCCCGGACCGGCACGGAAATCAGCGACGGTGTGCTCGAAAAGTTGCTCGAGCGGCCCAACTTTGGCGCCATGAAAGAGAGTACTGGCGACATTGCGCATCTTCATCACCTGGCGACGCATCTGCCGGACCGGTTCGTCCTCAGTTGCGGCATGGACGATCAGGCGCTGGAGTTTTTCGCCTGGGGCGTCAGAAGCTGGGTCGCCGGCGCGTCCAACTTTCTGCCCGAGGCGCATACGGAACTGCTCGAAGCATGTGTGCAGCGCGGCGATTTCACCACGGGCCGCAAACTGATGACGCAGCTTCTTCCGGTGCTCGAACTGCTGGAGCGAAGCGGCAAGTTCATTCAGTACGTGCGCTATGGATGCGAGCTCGCGGGCACGCACGTGGGCAATGCGCGCGCACCGCTCGGAACGCTCAATGAAGAAGAGCGCGCCGCCTTTGCGAAGCTCGTTCAACCGCTGTTGCGCAACGCTCATTGACGAGCATGGCCTCGAAACTCGATTTTGTGCGGTTCCCTGCCCCCGACGGCGTCAACGGCTGGTGGGAGACCCTGGCTGACCCGGTTTCCGCGAAATGCGTCGCGGGCGAACATCAGTTCGATTTCGTTGTCGTCGGCGGCGGCATCACCGGGCTGTGCGCGGCTCGTCGGCTGGGCGAACTTGCGCCGGACGCGTCGATCGCGCTGGTCGAAGCCGATCGCATCGGGCGGGGCACCGCCGGACGCAATTCCGGGTTCTTCGTGGATTTGCCGCACGACATCAGCAGCGAGAGCTACTCGCGCAGCGTCGAGGCCGACAAGGCAGATGTGCGGCTGCAGCGGCATGGCATCGACTATGTCCGCGCGGTCGTCAGGCATCACGGGATCGATTGCGATTGGCGAGACGACGGGAAGTTTCATGCGTCGGTGAACAAGAAGGGCCATACGGCGCTGGCTCACTTCGCAGAAGGCCTGGCTCGCATCGACGAACCGTGCGAGTGGCTCGACGAATCTGCCATCGCAAAGGTAACGGGCACGGGCTTCTACCGCAGCGCTCTCTTCACGCCGGGATGCAGCACGGTCCAGCCGGCCGCCCTTATGCGCGGTCTCGCCGCGACCCAGCCGCCGAACGTCGAGGTCTTCGAGCTGAGCGCGGTGAAGGGGATGGAGACACGCGGCCAGACGAAGCGACTGAACTTCGCCGGCGGAGGCATCGTGACGAAGCATGTCGTCCTTTGCACGAACGCTTATGCGGCCACGTTCGGCGGCCATCCGAACGGACTGCTGCCCGTTTACACCTTCGCGTCGATGTCGAGGGTCATGAATGAAGACGAGATGCGCAGGCTCGGTGGCCGGCACTCCTGGGCGCTGATCCCCGCGGATCCGATGGGCACGACGGTGCGCCGCCTCGCGACGAACCGTATCTGTGTGCGTAATCACTTCGCGTTTCGCCCGGATCTGGCGGTGTCCGAAGGCGATCTCGCCAAGGCCAGGCACCTGCATCAGCGCTCGTTCGACCGACGATTCCCGATGCTCAAGGATGTCGAGCTGCAATACACGTGGGGCGGCGCCTTGTGCCTGTCGGCGAACAATGGCGCGCTATTCGGGCAGCGGGACGAAGGCGTGTTCGAAGCGATCGGCTGCAATGGCCTCGGCCTGAGCCGCGGGTCGGCGGCGGGAAAGCTTATCGCCGAGCACGCGCTCGGACAGACGAGCGAACTGATCGATCAACTTCTGCAGCAACCGCATCCGCGTTCGCTGCCCATGCGACCCATTGCGGACGTCGCGGTATCGGCAGCGATCTGGGTGAAGGAATTTTCGGCGGGTGCCGAGCTTTGAACCTTTGAGGACATGACATGACGACTCATCAGGAATGGAAGCACAGGGCAGAGAACCTGCCGCTCGACGGCAGAGCCTTCATCGCCGGTCAACGATGCGCCGCCGCTTCGAATGAAACCTTCGGCACGCTCAACCCATCGACCGGCAAGGTTCTGGCGGACGTAACGAAGTGCGATGCAAAAGACATCGATCGCGCGGTCGTTGCGGCGCGTGAGGCCTTCGAATCGGGCGTCTGGTCGAAAGCCGCGCCTTCGCAGAGAAAGGCCGTCCTGCAGCGCCTCGCGCAACTGATCGACGAGAACGCGGAAGAACTGGCATTGCTCGAAGCGCTCGAAGCCGGCAAGCCAATCAGCGAATGTCTGGCGCTCGACATTCCCGAGTCGGCGGCGTGCATTCGCTGGCATGCGGAAGTCACGGACAAGCGCTACGACGCGCTGTCTCCGTCGGGCTCCGGCGTGGTGAGCATGATTACGCGCGAACCGATCGGAGTAGTAGGCGCAGTGCTTCCATGGAATTTCCCGGCGTTGATGCTGGCGTGGAAGATCGGACCGGCGCTTTCGGTCGGCAACAGCGTGATCGTCAAGCCGGCCGAGCAAACGTCGCTGTCGACGCTGCGCATCGCGGACCTCGCGTTGGAAGCGGGCGTGCCGGCCGGTGTGTTCAGCGTCGTGACGGGCTTCGGCGAAAGTGCCGGGCAGGCGCTCGGCTGTCACGCGGACGTCGACCTTGTTGCGTTCACGGGCTCCACGGAAACGGGCAAACGTTTCCTGCGCTATTCGGCCGATACGAATCTGAAGCGCGTCGTGCTCGAATGCGGCGGCAAGAACCCGCAAGTCATCTTGCCCGATGTCGTCAATCTCGACGCCGTCGCTGAACAGGCCGTCGCTGCCGCGTTCTGGAACATGGGCGAGAACTGCAGCGCGGGCTCGCGAATTCTGGTTCATGCCAGCAAGAAGCCCGAATTGCTGGAAAAGGTTCAGGGCGTGCTGGAGGCCTGGAGAACCGGAGACCCGCTCGATCCGGAAGTCAGGCTTGGCTCGCTGATCGAAGAGAAGCACTTCAGAAGGGTGCTCGCTCACATCGAAAAAGCGAAGGCCGAAGGCGCGCGGACCGTATGCGGTGGAAGGGCGACGCTGACTGAAACGGGCGGCTGGTTTGTCGAGCCGACGATCTTCGACAACGTCACGCCCGAGATGAGCATTGCGCGCGAAGAGGTGTTCGGTCCTGTCGTCTGCTTCATTGAGTATGACGATATTGACGACGCCGTACGCATCGCGAACGATACCTGCTATGGCCTCGCGGCATCGCTCTGGACCGACAATGTGAATCACGCGCACAGGATCGCGGCGCGCATTCGCGCGGGCACCGTGACGGTCAACTGCTTCGGAGAGGGCGACTTGACGACGCCTTTCGGCGGCTTCAAACAGTCCGGCTTCGGTGGGCGTGACAAGTCGGTCTACGCACACGACCAATATTGCGAGCTGAAGACTACCTGGCTGAAGCTCGACTGACCGGACTCAAGGTCAATACCAAAAGAGGCACTATGCGCATAGGATTCGTCGGCACCGGCACGATTACGCAGGCGGTCGTGACCGGAATGATTCGTTTCGATGTCCCGTTCGAACGCATCGCGCTTTCGCCGCGCAACGCGGAGATTGCTGCGAACCTTTCCGGTCTCGATTCGCGGGTGCGGGTTTGCGACAGCAACCAGGAAGTGCTCGATTCATCGGACGTGATCTGTCTCGCCGTCGTGCCGCAGATTGCGTCCGATGTCCTGAGCCAGCTCGCGTTCGATAGCCGGCACCGGATCGTCAGCTTTATAGCGGGAATGTCGGTCGCGCAGATACGCGGGATCGTGCGCAGCGCCGGCAACGTGGTGAGGGCGGTCCCGTTACCGGCGGTAGCTGAGGGCAAGGGCAGCACGGCCATCTGCCCGCCGGACGAGATCGCGAGAGCGTTGTTTTCGGCGCTTGGTGAATCGGTCGAGGTCACGGACGAACACCAGTTCGACGCATTATCCGCGGTGACATCGACGATGGCGAGCTTCTACGCGCTATTGGAAGAGCAGGCGTCGTGGCTTGTTCGGCAAGGTGTGCCGTACAGCGCCGCCCGCTCGTTTTTGTCGGGCTATCATGTGGGTCTCGCTCACGATACGACCAAAGACGGGCAGTCATATTCGAAGCTCATCGAGCAGTCGTGCACTCCCGGCGGCATCAACGAGCAGCTTCACGCCGAACTGTCGAAGAGAGGCACCTACGCCAGTTATTCGGAGGCGCTCGACAAGATCATGCAGAGGGTGCAGGGACACGGGTAAGTGTTGCGCCTCGGCAGGCCGCGTGTGCCACATGGAGAGAGCATCGGCGTCGAGTGCAACCGGCGCTGACGGTGAACGGCGCTTGCTGGCCTCCTTCGAAGGTGATTCAAATGCAAAAGAAACAGCAGTTCGCGGACAGGCTTCTCGCGCAGATGCCGTCATTGCGCGCGCTCAGATGCTTTGTGACGGCGGCGCGATACGAGAGCTTTACCCAGGCTGCGGAAGTGCTGTGCGTCACGCAAGCGGCGGTGAGCCGGCAGATCAAGGAACTCGAAGACACACTCGAAGTGGCCTTGTTCGAACGAACCGGAAGGCACATTGCGCTCACCGATGCGGGGCGCATCCTGTACAACGCGTCCTATCTGTCGATCATGAACATCGCCGAGGCGGCCCAGGCGGTGCGACGCGTCGATCGTCACGCGTTGACCATCTGCATCTCGCATACGTTCTCGGCGCTCTGGCTGTCTTTCAGACTGCCGGAATTCCGGCAGCGGTTTCCGAACATCCGGTTGCACGTGATGGTGACCGACCACTTCATGGAGTTGGACGATCTCATGGAGCCCGACATCATCATCACGAAGAACCCGCCGCGAGAAGCGCAATATGAAGTCGAGCCCCTCTTTCACGACATCGTCTACCCGGTTTGCAGCGTGCAATTCCACGATCGCTATTTCCATGGACGCACGCTCAAGCCGCTCGATCTGCTGGCGTATCCCACGCTGAGTCTCTCGCTGCTTGGACGCGCGCAGGTGTGCGAGCATGTGGACTGGCGTGTCTGGAAGAACTGGTATCAGCAAGGCGATGGTTCAGATCGCCTGGATCAGAACGAAAATTTCGAGAGCAACGACTATCGGCTTCTCGTCGCACAGGCGGAGGCGGGTGAAGGCACGTTGCTGGGCTGGCATCATCTGGTTCACCGTCAGGTGGAGCAGAAGAAGCTCGTCAGGCCGGGTGACGATGCGCTCGTGTTCCACGACCGTCATCATTATCTGATCACGCACCGCAACGCGAAATCGCGGCCGGAATACCTTCAGTTCCGCGAGTGGCTTGGCGAGGAAATCGGCACGATGATGCAGGGATGGCCCACTGCCCAGCCGGAGCCTGCCATTCTCACAAATCCTTGATTGGCAAATCATGTCCCGCGAAAAAGAAACTGCGGAAGTATGGCCACTGGCCGGGCTTCGAGTGAAGAACGGCCGTCGCTGGTATTCGATCGAGGAACGGGACTGGCGCCCGATGAAGATTGGGGAGACGGTTTTGCCCGGCTTCTTCTGGATACCGGTCGCGAACGACGAAACCGGCGCATGGAGCAGCTACTGGATGCGTCTGGAGGCGGGTGCGCGTTCTATCCAGCATCGCCATGACGATACCGAACTGATCATCGTTATGGAAGGCGTGTTCACCGATGACGACGGCGCCGATTTTCTTCCCGGGCAGACGGTGTCTTATCCAGCCGGATCACGGCACAGCACGTCTTCAGCGAAGGGTTGCACGGTGATGGTCGTGGAGGGAAGGGCATCCTCGATCGTCGCTGGATGAGCGCGGGTGCCAGGACCGCTCAGATGTTCACCGCGGACCGTGTTCAGAGCGGGAACAACCTAACCCCGAGCATCACCGAGCGTTGGAGAAAGACGATGTCCGGAGTGCAACGCAAGTCACACGGTGACCTGATCCGCAGCCGTCAACCCGGGCACGGCTTGCCTGGCGAACTCTTTGGCAGCCAGGATGTCTTCGAAAAAGATGTCGAAGTCTTTTTTCACAAACACTGGGTTTTGGTCGGAGTCACGGCGGACGTACCTGATCCGGGGGACGTTTCGATCGTCGATATCGGCAAGGCTTCGATTCTCATCGTCCGGGACGATGACGAAAACATACGGACCTACAGGAACGTTTGCCGTCACCGCGGGGCGCGCCTGAAAGAGGCGGGGAAGTCGACGGTCGGTATGCTCGTATGTCTCTACCACCAGTGGACTTACGATCTGGACGGCAGTTTGCGGCACGCTGCGCACCTGGGGAAAGACTTCGACCCGGCCTGTCGCAGCTTGCTGCCGGTTCACACGAAGATTATCGGCACTCACGTCTTCGTCTGTCTGGACGAGAACGTGCCGGAGGACATCGCAAAGCTGGAACAAACGATGACGCCGCGCTTCGCGCCTTATGACCTTCAGAACAGCAGGATTGCGTTCGAGCAGGAGATCATCGAGAGCGGCAACTGGAAGCTCGTGATGGAGAACAACCGTGAGTGCTATCACTGCTCCGCGACGCATCCAGAACTGACCGCGTCATTCCTTGCGGAAGACTTCGGCTTTTGCCCGGAAAACCTGAGCGAAGAATCGGTCCGCGCGCTGGAGGAGTACAAGGCGCGCAACGCCGAATGTCAGGCAAGCTGGGAACGCGACGGCTTTGTCGGGTCCACTGTCGAGTGGCTCGACGAAGACGCCGTCACTCAGTTCAGAACGCAGCGTCTTGTCATCGCTGGTGAGGGCGAGTCCCAAACCCTGAGCACGAAGGTCGCCAGCACGAAGCTTTTCGGGAGTCTCCCGCGGCGCGACCTCGGCGATTTGCACCTCTGGACGCACAATTCATGGACGCATGTCATGAGCGACCACGCGGTGATTACCTACGTCATTCCTCTCGCTCCCGACAAGACGCTCGTGCGGTCGAAGTGGCTTGTTCACGCGGATGCAGTCGAAGGAGCCGATTACAACGTCTCCGATCTGACCGAAGTGTGGGTTGCGACGAATCTGCAGGACAAGCACCTCGTCGAGATCACGCACGACGGAACGCAAGATCCAGCGTACGTGCCGGGGACGTTTTCACCGTTCACGGAAGCCTACGTCGACCAGTTTTCACGCTGGTATGCAGCGCGCCTTGGAGCGCACGGAATCTGAGCCAAGACGCCCGGCTTGGTGCTGCTTCCGCGCCTTGGAGCGCACGGAATCTGAGCCAAGACGCCCGGCTTGGTGCTGCTTCCACCTTCTCGTTGCCGTGCTGATCGTCAAGTCCGCGTCGCTGAAACATGGCTCGCGATCGACACAAAATTGGCGGTCTTGGCCGTGGCGCCGTCTTCGCGCGTGGCGAGTGCCAGACGAATCGAAACATTGGCGCCTTGTATATCGACGTATCCGACACCTTCGACCTGAATCTGGCAAACAGATGCGGGCACCAGGGAGACGCCGAACTCTGCGGCTACCAGGTTGACCACGGACGACAACTGGGGCGCCTGCTGACCGATAACAGGTTCGAAGCCGGCATCCCGGCAAGCGCCGATGATCACGTCGTGCAGGGTCGGGCTCGCTTCGCGCGGGAGCAGGACAAACGGCTCGTCCGCGAGCGCGGATAGCGGAGCCTTCTTCTTGCCCGCCAGACGGTGACTCGCCGGCAACACGATTTTCATCGGCTCCGTGGCGATGTGATGGAACGAAACGCCGGCCGGCGACTGACTTCCCAAGCGGACGAACGCGACATCCAGGCGCTTGTCGTTGAGGTAAGCGAGCAGTTGCGCAGTATTGCCCTCCACCAGACTGAGGTTGACGCTGGGGAACGACTGCCTGAATTCGCGGATCAGCTTCGATACAACCGGGTTGAATGCGGCGGAACCGGTGAAACCGATATTCAATTGCCCGACCTCGCCTCGCCCGGCACTCTGCGCCTTCTCTATGGCGTGGCGCGCATCGCTCATCAGGCGCTTCGCGTCGGTTGCGAACGCTTCGCCGGCCTCCGTCAGGACGACGCCGTGCCCCGTACGACGGAACAAGCGAACGCCGATTTCGCTCTCCAGCGCGTGTATCTGCTGGCTAAGAGGGGGTTGCCCGATTCCGAGCCTTTCGGCCGCGCGAGTCACATTGCGTTCTTCCGCAACGGCCAGGAAATACCGAATATGCCGGAGTTCCATGCGATATATATGAAAGCAATATCAGATAGACGAGATAGATATTGGACAGTATATCAACGGTGCGACAAAATGCTGCTATCGCGCAATGCGCGGGCAAAAGAACTCATCCCCTGAATACATCGCCTGCCACTCGTCACGGGAGGCAGGCGGGACGAGTGGCGCCCGTTGCCGTGTGTCGGCGGCGCGCGTGATCGTCAACCAGATAGAAGGATGGGGTGAGCCATGGCTGAAGCCGTAAAAAAACCAAGGCCCGAGTTCCGTAACATCGGGATCGGCCAAATCGCGAAGTATCGCTTGC
>NZ_FCOG02000573.1 GCF_001544975.2 Caballeronia arationis
GCGAGAATCTTCGCGTTGACGAGCGGCACGATGGGGTCGTCGTCACCGTGCATGACGAGCGTTGGCTGGCGCAGGCAGCCGAGCCAGAGCAAGCTGCTCCAACCCCACACCGCCAGCAACTGGTACACGTAGCCACGCCCGCCCGGCGCCTGAATATGACGTCCGTGTTCCTTCAGCAACTCGGGATCGCTCCGGTATACACCGCCATAGATCTCCGCGCCGACCTCCTGCAAAAACTCCGGGTCCTTATAGCGGCGGGACCCTATCAGCTTGGAAAGCACGGAAATCCGGCCGGGCACCATGATGACGCCCGGCGAGGTGGAAGCAAGCACCAGCCGCCGGCAACGCGACGGATACTGATACGCGAACTGCTGCGCGAGCGCCCCACCCCACGACACGCCGAGCACGTCCACCGGTCCCGCATAGCCGAGCTTCACGAGCAGTTTGTCGGTCAGCACCGACAGCGTGGAGAATCGATACGGCGCGAGCGGCGCGGGCGATCCGCCCACGCCCGGAATATCGAACATCACGACTTCCACATCGCCAAGCGCATCGACGAACGGCTGGACCAGTTCGAGATTGGCGCCGATGCCATTGAAGATCACGAGCGGCGGCGAAGCATCGCTGCCTCGCCAGATGCCGACCCGCAGCAATTGACCTTCCAGAA
>NZ_FCOG02000152.1 GCF_001544975.2 Caballeronia arationis
AACCTCAGTGACATTCGACTTCTTCAGCATGTTCAACTCCGTTTCCAGACACACTTTTACCCCAAATTCGTGTCCAGCAAAACCGGAGGCGGTTCACAGGTGGCTTGTTGGGGAGTTTCGCTAGACACGCCGACTCCTTGTTGTTTGAAATTGGGATGTCCACGATTACTCAGACAAGACAGCGACAGCCTTAATTTCAACAATGTAGCCAGCCGCACCGCCCAGCATATGAGCGCCGATTGCTGTCCACGCCGGCAACGGGTCCGTCCTGAGGTACCGGTCTCGGACCTCCATAAACAATGGGAGGTCGCGCATGTCGGTGTGGAAAGTGGTGACGTCGACAACGTCGCTAAGCATTGCGCCTGCAGCCTCAAGGACTATCTTCAGGTTTTCGAAGGCTTGCACTATTTGCGCTTCGCGTTCTTCCACCAGTTTCATATTGGCGTCGCGACCAATCTGGCCAGAGACATACACGGTGTTTCCAACCTTCACAGCAGGCGCGTAGCGAATCTTTTCGTACACCGCTTCCATCCCAGTGGGAACAATGGCTTTACGTTCGTTCATTGTGGCGTCTCCTACTTCTGGTTTTTTCTGAAGGTCCTAACCGTTGTCGCCGCCTGCAACCGGCAGCACGGCGCCCGTGATGTAGCCTGCCTCGTCAGACGCAAGGAAGAGAATCGGCGCAACTTGCTCGTCGAGGGTGCCGTAGCGCTTGAAGAAGGTCGACTCACTAACCTGCTTCACCGCTTCGCTCATCCAGGCCTTCTCTTGCTCGCTATCTCCCGTGGCGTTGCGAGGTACGCGTCGCGGAGGTGCCTCGGTTCCACCGGGTGCTGCAGCGACCACCCGAATGTTGTGCTCGCCGTATTCCATCGCGAGCGACTGGGTCATTGCGTTGACGCCGCCCTTGGCAGCCGAGTACGGTACACGGCGGATGCCGCGTGTTGCATTCGAGGAAACGTTGACGATGGTTCCGCGACCTTGCGCGAGCATGTGCGGAAGGACCGCGTGGCAGGAGTACAAGGTAGGCATGAGCGAGCGGCGGATTTCCGCATCAATCTGAGCCGGTTCGAACTCTGCAAAGGGCCGCATGCGAATGGCACCGCCCACGCCGTTGACGAGAATGTCGATTCGGCCGAACTTCTGCACAGCGAATGCCATCGTGGTAGCTGCGCCTTCGTAAGTCTCGAGGTCTGCAACGAAGCCGGCGGTGTCGGCCCCAATTGCCTCGGCGGCGACATCGGAGACGAAGTCGGCGCGGTCAACCAACAGCACTTTCGCACCCTCCGAAGCTGCACGCAGAGCAACGCCGCGGCCGATTCCCTGCGCCGCTCCCGTGACTACCATAACCTTGCCTTCAAACCTTTGCGCGTTCATGAGTCACCGGTGCTAGTTTGCAGTGAATTTCTCATAGTGGAAGCTCTTCGGCTCCACCCCGTTTTCGTCGAAATACTTGCGCACCGCATCGACCATCGGAGGGGGGCCGCAAAGATACACGTCGACATCTCCGTTGTTCAGACATTCAGCGGGCATGTGCTGTGTCACCCAGCCCTTGCGAGGGTGGCTCGATTCGACTTCGGCAACAACGGTGCTGAACGTGAAATTGGGAAGCTTTTCCGTGTATGCCTGGATGGCTTCGACCAACACCAAGTCGAGGTCCCGGGTCACGCCGTAGATGAGGTGCACCTTCTGCTGGGGATTCGTATGGGCCAGCACGTCCAGCATTGAGAGGAACGGGGCTAGCCCCGTTCCGCCTGCGAGGAACAACAACGGCCGTTCGACAGCGCGTAAATAGAAAATTCCCATCGGTCCGGTCAACTCGACCTTGTTGCCCGGCCGCGCCGATTCAAGCCAAGTGCTCATCACGCCACCGGGAATCTTCTTGATTAAGAAACTGATTTTCGATTCACCCGGCGAAGAAGAGAACGAGTAAGAGCGATGCTGGCCGCTCCCGGGTACATCGATGTTGACGTACTGACCCGCAAGGAAGACGGGCGGGGCGGCGTCCACGTCCATCTCAAGGACGACGGCCGCGTCGTTATGCTGCTCGACCTTCGCGACCGTCGCGGCAAACTTATTGTGCTCGGTCTTGCACGCCGCCGTGGATGCCGGGACCGCTATGACGCAATCGCTCTGGGGAATCATCTGGCATGTGAGGACGAGACCGCTTTTCTTCTCGTCGTCGGTCAGCGCGTCCTCGATGTAGTCATCGCCCAAATCGTAGCTGCCGCTTTCGGCGCGGCATTTGCAAGTGCCGCATACGCCATCGGAGCAGTCCATCGGCAGGTTAATTTTTGCGCGAAAGGCGGCATCGAGAACTTTCTCGCCGGCTTTGCATTCGACGAAGCGAGTCACTCCGTCTTCAAAGTTCAGTGCAATGTTGTAGCTGGACATGTTGCCTCCTACTTCCTATCTCGTTCCGACCGGGCATTAGACGTGGTAGACGTCGAGCACTTGGCGGATGTAGTCGTTCTTCAGCGCAATCTTCTTGTCAGAAATCAACAAGCGGTCGTCGACCTTTCGCAAGGTAACGTAAATGGTGCCGAAGTACTGGTCGGTAATCTTGTACCGATGACTGAGCGTGTTAAAGTTGTATCGAACGTCCACTTCGTTATCGCGTTCTGCCAGCACTTCGACATTGGTGACGTTGTGGTTGGTGCGGGGTTCGGGCATCGAAGCACTGCTTCGTTCGGTCTTGATGCGGAAAACTCGGTCTTCGAGGCCACCGCGGTCCGGGTAATACATCAGTGAGATTTGGCTCTGAGGGTCCTCAGTGAGCTTGTCGTCGTCGTCCCACGCCGGCATCCAGTAGGTAAGGTCTTCCGTGTAGCAGGCGAGCCACTCGTCCCACTGGCGGTCATCCAGAAACCGCGCTTCTTGGTAGAGCGCATTGCAAATTCTGTGATATTCGAAGCTCATACCGTCGCCTCCGCCTGCTCTTTCTGAAGGGCCTCGCGCATCACCTTCGCCCAGTATTCGTGTTGAACCACGAAAAGACCTTCGTCTTCGCTGCGCTCGCCCGAGATGAGCGGGTTCAGGCCCATGCCCCTCGCGTTCTCATCGGGTCCGTGGACCCAGAGCGGGGCGCCACGCGACATGTCATTCCACATCGACGTCGTGTGAGCGTAACCGGCTTGGCAAGCACGGAATTCCTCGAGGTCGTCGCTGGTACCCATCCCGGAGACGTTGAAGAAATCTTCGTATTGACGAATGCGAACAGCGCGGCTCTCTGCGCTTTCCCCCTTCGGGGCGAAGCAGAAAATGCTGACCTCAGTCTCGTCGACGCTAATCGGACGGACCACGCGAATCTGAGTACTGAACTGGTCCATCAGGAACACGTTCGGATACAGGCACAGATTGCGCGTCTGATTGACGATGTATTTCGCCTTGTCTTCGCCGACACGTGCGGCGATTTCATCACGATGCTGATAGACCGGACGGACCTCAGGGTTCATCGTCTTGGTCCACAGAAGTATGTGACCGTGCTCAAAGCCATAAACGCCGGCGACCGATTTGCTCCAGCTGTCCGCATCAACTGCTTTGGTGCCTTCGACCTTGCGTCGACCCATCGTTGCAGCGTAATTCCAGTGGACGCTGCTGACGTGGTAACCGTCGCAGCCGTTTTCCATCTGCATCTTCCAGTTACCCTCGTAGATGTACGACGAGTTACCGCGCAACACTTCGAGGCCATCCGGCGCTTGGGAGACGATTTGGTCGATGATGACCTTGGTCTCACCGAGATAGTCTTCAAGCGGCACGACATCAGCGTTCAAGCTGCCGAACAAGAATCCGCGATAGTTCTGAAAGCGCGCTACCTTCTTCAGGTCATGCGAACCTTGCTTGTTGAATTGCACGGGGTACTGGGTGGTTTTTTCGTCCTTCACCTTAAGAAGCTTGCCGGCGTTCGAGAACGTCCAGCCGTGGAACGGGCACGTGAAGGTGCCCTTGTTTCCGTGCTTTCGACGACACAGCATGGCGCCTTTGTGTGCGCAGGCATTGACGACTGCGTGCAGCTCACCGGTTTTATCGCGCGTGATGACAATCGGCTGGCGACCAATAAAAGTGGTGTAGTAGTCGTTGTTGTTCGGGATTTGGCTTTCGTGTGCCAGATAAACCCAGTTGCTCTCGAAGATGTGTTTCATCTCGAGTTCATACAAGTCGGCGTTCGTGAAGATGTCGCGGCGGCAGCGGAAAACGCCGTTTTCTTTGTCATCTTGAACGGCGTTGCTCAACAGGTCATCCAACTGTTGGGCTTTTTCGAAAATGGCGGACATGTGTGCTCCTCCTATGCGTTCCCCAACTTTGGGCCTCGCATTAGTGACGAATGAATATCGGAAGATTCAGGCAGTTGGAGGGATTTTCCAGCCGCCGCTTGAGCCGCTTACGCTGTGGCTGATACGCGCGGTCGGTGGACAAGCTGGTTGTCCTTGCCCTGAACCAGTGGAGTCAACTCAATATTGAACTCGATTTCCTTGTATGCATCGGCTTTCAGGCCCAAGGCAGTACCGCCGCTCTTCTCGACCACATGGGGAATCAAGTCCTCACGTGTCGCATACGCGAAGTCGTCCCAAATCAGCGGGTCGCCCTCGATATTGATTTGCGTCGTCAGCTTGCGGAGGTTGTCGCTCGTAGCGAAAAAATGCACGTGCGCGGGACGATTGCCATGGCGGGCGAGAACGTTGAGCAGTTGCTGCGTCGCACCGTGGGGCGCGCAGCCGTAGCCTACCGGCATGAGCGTACGGAATTCATACTTGCCGTCGGCGCCGGTCTTCACTGCGCCGCGCAAATTGAAATCACTCTGCGCGCCGGTCGGGTCGAAATGCGAATAGAAACCCTTGGAATTGGCGTGCCAGCATTCGACTACCGCGTCCGCGACGGGCTTCCCGTCCGGCCCTGTCACGGTACCCTTTATAACGAGAGGACCCGCGTCTTCATCGGGGTTTACATCAATCTTGGACACGCCGTCGAGAACGGGAGCACCGGCGACGTACAGAGGACCCTCGATGGTACGCGGCGTGCCACCGTTGATATCCGCCTCTCGGTCCTCGGCATCCATCCGGATGTCGAGATACTTCTCCAGCCCGAGGCCAGCTGCCAGCAATGCCGCTTCGCCATCCTGTCCAAGCTTGTTGAAGTACGTCACGCCGGCCCAGATTTCGTCGGGCGTCATGTCAAGGTCGTCGATGGCTTTGAACAAGTCGCTGAGCAGGCGCTGCGTAATCTGCTTGGCGCGAAGGTTGCCGTCTTGGCTACCGATGTTGGTAGCGGCCTTCAGCAGGTTCTGCACTTCTTCCGTTTCAAACACTTTGACGCTCATGTCCGCTCCTGAATCTCTTGTCTTTGGTGGGGTTAACCCTCGATTTCGCGTCATTGCTTCTATGTTCGGAAGGTATAGTCTTTGCGAAACCAAAGTGTGAATGCAGAATAAACGACCCGTTCGGGCCCCGTCCAACACCGAATTAGTATCGGGCTATATCCTAGAGGTATTGACATGGAGTTGCGGCATCTTCGCTATTTCGTCGCGGTCGCAGAGGAGCGTAATTTCACGCGCGCAGCCGCCCGTTTGCACATCGCGCAGCCACCTCTAAGCCGCTCGATACAGCAACTTGAAGAGACTCTTGGAGTACAGCTTCTGGAGCGCAACTCCCGGCCGTTGAAACTGACAGAGACGGGGAAGTTCTTCTATTTGCACGCCACGCAATTGATAGCTCAAACCTCTGAACTTGAATCGATGACAAGACGGGTCGGCAACATCGAGCGCAGTCTGTCAGTGGGATTCGTGGGGTCGACGTTGTATGGAATGTTGCCAAAAATTATCCGTCGATTCCGCGATGAAAATCCGACCGTGGAACTTAGTCTGCACGAGATGTCGACGATGGACCAGCTGAGAGCACTCAAAGACGGGCGCATTGATGTGGGGTTCGGCCGAATTCGAAATGAGGACGCGAACATTCGCCGGGTGATTCTCCGGGAGGAGAAACTAATTGTCGCGCTTCCGGAAGGACACCCGCTTTCCCGCGCCAAGCCCGTCCTCGCTCTTCGCGACCTGTTGAACGAGACGCTGATTATTTTTCCCAAGGCGCCGCGACCGAGCTACGCGGACCAGGTGCTGGCGGCATTTAGGGACCGTGCTCTTGAGCCTCATCGAATTTATGAAGTCCGGGAACTACAGATTGCGCTCGGTCTGGTCGCCGCTGGCGAGGGGATTTCTGTAGTTCCGAGCAGTGTGCATGGGCTAAAGCGCGATGACGTAAGCTACAAGGAATTGGACGACCCAACGCTGGTATCCCCCATCATCATGAGCATGCGAGCGCTCGATGAGTCACGCGACATCCGCGAGATGCTAGAGCTCATCTACCGGCTGTACGACGAGGAGAGAATACCTTACGTGCGTCGTACGGACCGCGGTCGGTGACAATTTCTATACCGCAGGAGTATCAGACTAGACGTTAATGGTCTTGGACACGCGGTTAGTGAGCGCGCAATACTTCGGCAACCAAACAACTCCGGAATTTCAGGCATGAACGCTCAAATCACTTCTGTCGAAACCATTCTGGTAGACCTTCCAACCATTCGCGCGCATCAGCTTTCTATGGCGACGATGCAGCAGCAAACCATGGTCATTATCCGTCTGTGTTCGAGCGACGGCATTGAGGGTATTGGAGAAGCTACGACTATCGGCGGCCTGTCCTACGGTGAAGAGAGTCCCGAAGGTATCAAGCTGACCATCGACACGTACCTGGCGCCGGCGTTGGTCGGCCAGGATGCGACCAACATCAACGCAATGATGCTCAAGCTGAACAAGGTTGCCCGTGGCAACCGCTTCGCCAAGTCCGGAATCGAAACTGCGCTGCTGGATGCACAGGGCAAACGCCTCGGCGTGCCGGTGTCGACGCTGCTTGGTGGCGCAGTTCGCAAGACGCTTCCGGTCCTTTGGACGCTCGCAAGCGGTGACACAAATCGCGACATCGAGGAAGCTGAGATGCTCCTCGCTGAACGTCGCCACAACACTTTTAAGCTGAAGATTGGTCGACGTAGCGTTCGCGACGACGTAGCGCATGTGTCGAAAATCAAAGCGGCGCTGGGTGACCGCGCGAAGGTAACGGTAGACGTCAATCAGGCATGGAACGAAGTCGATGCGGCACTGGGTATCGAAGCGCTGGAGGCAGCAGGCATCGACCTCATCGAGCAACCCACGCCGCGCGAGCACCGCGGAGCGCTTGCCCGGCTAGCGGCGCGGTTCATCGTCCCCATCATGGCCGACGAGGGAATTACCGGCCCCGAGGACGCGCTCGAACTCGTGCGTGACGCCTGCGCTGACGTGTTTGCGCTGAAGATTGCAAAGTCTGGCGGTATCTACGCAATGATGCGGACGGCGGCCATTGCCGATGCCGCGGGCGTATTGCTCTACGGGGGGACAATGCTTGAAGGCAGCATCGGCTCCATTGCGTCTGCACACGGCTTCTGCGCACTTCCGCAACTGACGTGGGGCACCGAGCTCTTCGGCCCGCTGCTGCTCAAGGACGACATCGTGACGGCGCGGCCCCAGTATCGCGACTTCGACCTCCATATTCCGGAAGGTCCGGGACTCGGATTGCAAATCGACGAAGAAAAGCTTGCGTTCTACCGTCGCGATAAAAAGGCCTAAAGGCTCATCGCCAAGAATATCGACATGATGCTCCTTCCCGCATGCAGGAGGAGTGTCACCCCCCCCCCGGAGGAAACATGCTGTATCTCGTAAGAATGGACGTACACCTGCCGTACGACATGCCGGCGGCACAGGCTGACGAAATCAAAGCCCGCGAAAAAGCCTACTCGCAGGAACTACAGCGAGCAGGAAAGTGGCAGCAACTGCATCGCGTCGTCGGTGAGTATGCGAACTACAGCGTCTTTGACGTGGACTCGCACGACGAACTGCACACCATCTTGTCCGCGTTGCCTTTGTTCCCGTATATGACGATGGAGGTGACCCCGCTCGCACGTCATCCGTCGTCGATTCGCTGAGGACGCCGGCTGCCTCCATGAGTCAGGACACGAACGGTACGTTGGAGTCCGTCACTGCGAAGAGCACCTGGTCTGTATCGGCAGTTACAGCCGGATTGCTCGCCGTCATCATTTCTTACGCCGGCCCGCTCGCAATCTTCTTCCAGGCAGCGCATACCGCTCACGTCGGCAACGACGTGGTGGCATCCTGGGTATGGTCGATTTCGATGGGCGGCGCGGTGTCGGGATTGACGCTCAGCTGGTGGCTAAAGCAGCCCATCATCACGGCATGGTCTGCACCCGGAACGGCGTTGCTTGTGACGCTCTTTCCGGGCATGCCCGTGAGCGACGCGATTGGGGCCTACATTGTCGCCGGCGCATGCATTCTTGCGCTGGGTCTATCGGGGCTCTTCGACCAGATTACGAAGCGCATTCCGCAAGGGATTGCCTGCGGGATGATGGCGGGCATTCTCTTCCAGTTTGGCACCAACGTGTTCAAGTCCGTGGCCATCAATCCATGGCTTGCCTTCGGAATGCTCGGCAGCTATCTCGTTTTTCGGCGCTGGGCAGTACGCTACTGTTTGATTCTGGTTCTTGCTTTCGGCTGCGTGCTCGCAATTGCGCTCGGTTTGACGCATTTCGACACTGTTAGCCTGCGAGTGACCCACCCAGTTTTCACACTGCCGACGTGGAGCTGGCAATCGACCATCGGCCTGGCGGTCCCCTGCTTATCGTGAGCCTGACGGGTCAGTTCCTTCCTGGCTTCGCTATCTTGCGTATCTCGGGATACGAGACGCCGAGTCGTCCCGTCCTGGTGGCAACCGGCCTCGCGTCAGTTCTGGTCGCCTTCACGGGCGGGATAACGATTGTCATCGCAGCGATTACAGCGGCGCTATGCACGGGAACGGATTCGCATCGCGACCCTCAGCGTCGATACGTTGCAGGTATAGCGAATGGGCTGTTCTACTTGATTGGCGGAACGTTCGCCGGAACGGTGGTTATGCTGTTCGCCGCGCTTCCCAACGCCTTCGTGGCAGTTCTAGCGGGACTGGCTTTATTGAGCGCAATCGCTGCAAATATCGTGGGAATGGTGCAGGACGAGGCTCATCGCGAAGCATCGTTCATCACATTCATCGCAACCGCCTCGAATATGAGCTTTCTCGGTCTTGGTTCTGCGTTTTGGGGAATCGTCTTGGGAACAGCTGCGCACCTCGTCCTGAGAAGAACTGCGTTAAAGATTTGATTGGACTTCCGCGATGACGAGATTTGAATCAGAGTCGCGGCTATTACCAGCTTGCCAACGCGTCAACAGGTTCGTCGTCACCTTGGCAGATTGGTCGTCGCGACGACACGTTAGAACGAGGGGAATCGTCAGTTTCCGCTGGGTTCAGCCGGATAAGCGAGACATGGCGGCTTGTACTGCCGGTATATGTCTCGGGAGCCAGTGTTGCGTTAGAACCAACCTCTACGAGTTCCACCGCAGTGTCCAAGTCGCTCACGGATTCAACAATGCGAGTCTCGATACGACGACGCTCGCTGCACTTGAGATGCCGTCTTGTAATCCCCACCATCGTGCAAATGGCTCCAAGCTTGAATGTTGCGTCTTCGACGGGCGAGGCAGCGCCAAGCGAAGCAGCGCCGCCTCCTTAACCTCGAACTTCCAAGGGTATTCCTTGCCTCACTCGACTTGACAGCGGCGACGGCGACAATGAATATTTGTTCGCGTAAAGAGCATTTGCTCGTTATCGATTGCGGCGACCTCGGACTAGATTGTTCGCAGGGCCCGCCCCGCTTCTATCCGGAGGGCTTGGCGAGAATGCCGGAGTAGTTGTTGGGAGCTGCATATCGGTTATCAAAAGAAGAGGTGAGGAAAATGGAAAAGGACCTGCAAGAAAAGGTAGCGGTGGTAACGGGCGCTGCATCAGGCATCGGCCTGGCCAGTACTGAGGCGCTCTTGTCAGCCGGCGCTCGCGTGGTCCTTGTCGACCGCGACGAAGCGGCACTCAATTCGATTTGCAGCAAACACGGAAACGCCGCAATTCCGCTCGTGGTTGATTTGCTCGACCCAGCGGCCTGTGCGACCCTCGTCCCACGGGTGTTGGAATTGGCGGGACAAATCGACATCCTGCATGCCAACGCAGGCACATATGTCGGCGGTGACCTGGTGGACGCGGATACGGCAGCTATTGACCGGATGCTGAACCTCAACGTGAATGTCGTGATGAAAAATATTCACGACGTTTTGCCCCACATGATAGCCAGACGGACCGGCGACATTATCGTGACCAGTTCACTGGCTGCTCACTTTCCGACGCCATGGGAGCCTGTCTATGCGTCGTCTAAATGGGCGATTAACTGCTTTGTGCAAACCGTACGGCGCCAAGTCTTCAAACACGGAATTCGCGTCGGCTCAGTCTCGCCCGGCCCGGTCATTAGCGCATTGCTCGCCGACTGGCCGGAGGAAAAGCTGAAAGAAGCCAAAGCATCGGGCAGCCTGATTGAGGCCAGTGAGGTAGCTGACGTCATCATGTTCATGCTGACTCGACAACGCGGTTTGACCATTCGTGACGTGGTCTTGATGCCGACCAACTTCGACCTCTAGGCGATAAACACAAGACTCATCGCGAGGTCGAATAATGTTCCTTGGCATTGACCTCGGTACGACCGAATTGAAGGTCCTCCTGCTGGCCAGCGATGGACAAGTCATCGGGACCGCTCGCCACCCGCTGGAAATATCGAGGCCGAAGCCCAGATGGTCAGAGCAGGACCCAGATGATTGGTGGCAAGCTACGCGTATTGCGTTATCGACGTTGCGAGAGAACTACCCGGACGCGTTTGGGCGCATACAAGCCATTGGTCTTTCTGGTCAAATGCATGGCGCTGTTTTACTCGACGCCAATGACCGACCTCTGCGCCCGGCGATATTGTGGAACGATATGCGCAGCGTCCGAGAATGCACTGAACTCACAGACCGCGCACCAAGACTGCATCAAATTGCAGGCAATTGCGCAATGCCGGGGCTCACGGCACCGAAGTTATTGTGGGTCGCACGAAACGAGCCGGAGCACTTCCGAAAGCTGGCGTGCGTCCTGCTGCCGAAAGACTATCTGCGTCTCCGCTTGACCGGTGTAAAGCTCACGGACCCCTCCGATGCGTCAGGAACCCTTTGGGTCGATGTCGGGAGTCGCGAGTGGTCCGATGAGCTTTTGCAAGCTTGTGACATGACGCGAATGCAGGTGCCCCCGATTGAAGAAGGGAACCGACCTGCCGGCGTCGTGCGTCGCATTGTTGCTGACGAGCTTGGCCTGCCCGCGAATGTAGTAGTTGCGGCTGGCGGAGGCGACACCGCGACGAGCGCGCTAGGCGTGGGCGCAGCAGATTCGGGCGAAGGATTTCTGTCTCTCGGGACCTCAGGGGTGCTGTCCGTCGTCACGGAGCAGTTTCGGCCAAGTCCGAATCTAGGGTTGCACGCGCTCTGCCACGCGATTCCGGACAGATGGCACCGAACGAGCGTCGTGCAGTCTGCGGCTAGCTGCGTTAGTTGGCTATGCAAGCTCGCCTCAGTTGACGAAGCATCTTTGCTCGATGAGGTCGAGAGTGTCGGGGCGGACCACCGCGCGGGAGCCCCGTTGTTCCTTCCATACCTTTCCGGCGAACGAACACCTCACAATGACCCTTACGCTCAAGGCGTGTTCTGCGGGCTTGCTCATTCAACCGACCGCGCGACACTTGCCTACTCGGTTCTGGAAGGCGTCACGTTCGCTTTGACGGACGGCCTCGACGCCCTTCGCGCGGACGGAACGCGTGAGACCTCGCTCAACGCTATCGGTGGAGGCGCGCGCAGTACGCTCTGGATGCAGTTGATTGCTGATGCGTTTGGAGCGCCGATACGCCGGCCGCCCGATTCGCAATCCATCGCTGCCCTCGGAGCTGCGCGTCTCGGCTGGCTAGCGGCCGGTGGCGATTTTTCGGATGTTGTGCGCCCGCCGCCTAAATCGCAGGAGTTCGTTCCTAACGAAGGCCGGCGCTCAATGCTCTTGGAGCGATTGACCTCGTTCCGAGCGTTCTATAGGCAACTGCGGCCGCTGTTCCCAACATGACGTAGTCAAGACGGAACCGGCAACTGAGGCCGTGATTGCAAAGGCTACATCCTCTCCAAAGTGGGACGCAACGGCGAAGGGAAGTCGCTGCGGCGCAGGCCACAGACCGATGCGGGCAGATTCCAGATATGGTCAGCAATCACGTGCGCCCGCCCGAAATCGAAGACCGCCTGCTGCCTGGTCACTGGGAAGGCGACTTCAACAAAGGCGCTGGCAATCCATCTTCCGTTGGCGTGCTGCTTGGGGGCACCACGCCTCAGTTCTGACGAACCTCTCTCTTTTCCGGGACACGACAAAGTATAGTAAGCGGCAAGATGAGCCGGCCGCATTCAGATTGTTTGTAATCACCGCAGGAAGTTGACAACAGACCAGTTAAACGATGAAAGGGCCTGATAACGCATTTTTAATGCTCGGCATCCGTGACTCACCAATAAGGTTTGGGCAATTGCTTGTGCACGAAAATCGCCATGTTTGGAGAATCGACAAAGCAGAATCAACTTTGCTAATGGTGAAGCTCGACTAATTCGTCGCGCACCAAGGGTCACTACACTTGCCGCATCGGGCCTAGCACCAGTCGAGGTGGATGCGCGTTCATATCGCCAACAATTGAGTGGTCCGATTCGTTCGTCCGCGTCATTGGCTGATGCGGTGAGAGTCTTTACACTTTCGAATCTGGAGTCTGCTGTGAGCGACCTGCGCGCATTGACGGGAAAATACATAACCCTCTGCGGAACCACCTTAGCCCTCGGCCTGGCCTTTTCGAGTTCAACGATAGCTCAAACGCCACAGCCACCGCAGACGTCGCTGCCTCACGTGGCTGTGTTGGCCACCGGCGGCACCATCGCTGGAACTGGCTCCAGCGAAACGCAAACCACCGGATACAAGTCGGGCGTCCTGACGGCAGATGTCCTTCTGAAGTCGGTTCCATCGCTCGGAACGGTGGCGCAGGTATCCGGCGAGCAGGTCTCGAACGTGGGAAGCGAGAACATCACCAACGATGTTTTGCTGAAGTGCGTATTTCGCGGAAGCTGGACACGCGTTTCGCTTGAAGCCGGACAGGTGTTTCGCGCGAAGCTGGACAGCCGGAGCGCAGCGACGCAGGGGTTTCTGTTTTTACTCTGACTGCTGGTTTTCGGTCAAACTAATTTTTAGTTTTCGCATCGATTCACCGTTCATGTTGATTCGATAAGTGTTGTGAACAAGCCGGTCCAGGATGGCGTCGGCAAGCGTTGGATCGCCGAGCGCACCGTGCCAGTTGTCGACCGGAATCTGGCTTGTTGCAATGGTTGAGCGACGGCCGTGGCGATCATCAAGTATTTCGAGCAGATCACGCCGAGCGCTGTCGG
>NZ_FCOG02000157.1 GCF_001544975.2 Caballeronia arationis
CCGTTTTCCTTCTCGACCGAATTCCCTGAAGGGCCCGCCGATGTCTCGGCGGGCCTTTTTTTTCGTCGGCGACCTGACGTCGCGCGCTCCACACGTTCCGCTCTTTTCGACAATAATGCCGTGACTCCGGCGTCGCCCCTGCCCGGCGACTGCCGCTGCATCATCGAACCGACCGGGACTCCACAATTGCCGTTCAAGCTGCCGACCACCGCAACCGCTCCGTTTTGTCCATCCGAGGTCAGGGGTTCCGTCGACGTTCCCGCCGGCGCCCCGCTCTGGAAGAAGCTCGCGCAGTTCGCCGGGCCGGGCCTGCTCGTCTCCATCGGCTACATGGACCCCGGCAACTGGGCAACCGACATCGAAGCCGGCTCGCGCTACGGCTACAACCTGCTGTTCGTCGTCGTGCTGTCGAGCTTGGCCGCGATGGCGCTCCAGTGTCTCGCGATGCGCCTTGGCATCGTGACGGGACGCGATCTGGCGCAACTCTCGTCGGAGCGTTATTCGAAACCGGTCGCGCGCGTGCAGTGGGCGCTCGCGGAAATTTCGATCATCGCGTGCGATCTCGCCGAGGTGCTCGGCGGCGCGCTCGCGTTTCACCTGCTGTTCGGCTGCTCGCTGATGTGGGGCGTGATCTTCACGGCGTTCGACACGCTCATCGTGCTCGGCCTGAAGGGCAAGAACTTCCGCGATCTCGAAGCGATCATGCTCGGCCTCATCGCGACGATCGGGCTGGGTTATGTCGTCGAGCTGGCGCTGGTGAAGCCGCACTGGCCGGCGGTCATCGGGGGGCTTGTGCCGTCGTGGCACGCGATTTCCGAGCGCGAGCCGCTCTATCTCGCAATTGGCATCCTCGGCGCGACCGTGATGCCGCATAACCTTTACCTGCATTCGTCGATCGTGCAGACGCGCGTCGTCTCGCGCACGAGTGCGGGCCTGCTCTCGGCGATCCGCCTGTCGCGAGTCGACACCATCGTCTCGCTGTTTCTCGCGCTCCTGATCAACGCGGCGATCCTGATTCTCGCGGCGTCTGCGTTCCACGCGACCGGCCACACGCAGGTCACCGAAATCGAGGACGCCTACCGGCTCCTCGCGCCGATCGTCGGCACCGGGCTCGCCGCGATCCTGTTCGCGGTGACGCTGCTCGCGTCGGGCCAGAGTTCGACCTTCACCGGCACGATCGCCGGGCAGGTCATCATGGAAGGCTTCCTGAAGCTGAAGATTCCGTGCTACCAGCGGCGCTTCATCACGCGCGCGCTCGCGCTGATTCCGGCGCTGATCGGCGTCGGCATGATGGGCAACGGCGCGGTCGGCAAGCTGCTGGTCGCGAGCCAGGTCGTGCTGAGCCTGCAACTGCCGTTCGCGCTCTATCCGCTGATCCGCATGACGAGCGACCGCCGGCTGATGGGCGAATTCGCCAACCGCGCGTGGACGAAGGGCGTCGCGTGGATGCTGTTCGGCGTAATCAGCGCGGCGAATCTCTGGCTCGTGGTGCAGACGGTCGGCTTTGTAACCGGGTGACGCCCTAGCTGTACAGATTCGGCTCGGGCAACACGCCCGCCAGCGCAAACCGGCCGATGTCACGCAGTTTGTAGTCGAGCGGATCGTGCAGCGTGTGCACGCGCGCGTTGCGCCAGAAGCGGTCGAGCGCGAGCGGCCCGTGCGTCGAGCGCGCGCCGCAGGCGTCGAAAAGTGCCTCGCTGATGTCGAGTGCCGCGCGATGCGCCAGCACCTTCGCCTCCGCGACCGCGAGCGCCGTCCGCGCGCGCTCCTCGGCGGTAAGCGCGTCGCCGCGATCCCACGCCTGGTCGAGCGCCTCGGCGGCGCGCGTCGCGAGCGCTTCCGCGCTCACGGCCTTCAGCCGCATCTCGGCAAACCGATGCAACTGATACGGATCGTCGACGGCGCTCGTCACGTTCGAATGAATCCACGGCCGCCCGGACTTCGCGACATACTCGCGCGCCTCCGCAAGCGCTCCTTCCGCGATCCCGACGAAGAGATTGGTCAGCACCAGTTGCGAGACGAGCGTGCGCAGCGTCCCGCGCGGCGTCGGCGGCGCTTCGGACCGGTGCAGGACCTCGTCGGCGCGCAGTTCGACGTCGTCGAAGGCCACGCTGCCGCTGTCCGTCTGACGCTGGCCGATCGGATTCCAGTCTTCGTTGACCGTGATGCCGGAGCGCCCCGTCGGCACGACGCCGAACACCGGCTTCCCGGTGGCGGGGTCCTGCGCGGAGAGCGTCATCATCTGCGAGCCGCGCGTGCCGGAGCAAAAGCCCTTCTGCCCGGACAGACGATAGCCGCCGTCGCCCGTCGCATGCGCGATCAGCCGCGTATCGAGCGGATTCACCGCGTTGCCCCACCACCAGCGGTTCTCGACCGTGCCGCGCAGATAGCGCTCGCGCTGCGCCTCGTTGCCCCAAACGGCGACGCTCACCACCTGCAGGCAGGTGAACCCGAGCAGATGCGCAAGCGCCGCGTCGACGCGCGCAATCGCGCGGATCGTCTGATACACGTCGAGCCACCGCGCGCCCTCGCCGCCGTATTCGCGCGGCACGGCGATCGTCAGGAGGCCAGCGTCGGCGATCAGTTGCTTTTCGCGCGCGGCGTGACCGCCTTCGCGGTCGCGCGCTTCGGCGGTCTCGCGCAACGCGGCGAGGAGTTCGGTCAATGGCAGAGAGTCGGGCCGATGAGGGGCGTTCATGCTGTCTCCGATGTCGATGCAGTTTTCGCCATTATCATCCCGTGCGCCGGGTGATTTGCCGCACGAGGCGATCGCCGCCCCACTGCACGGCGCTGACGATCACGATCAGCAGCACGATCACCGTGACCATCACGGTCGTGTCGAAGCGCTGATAGCCGTAGCGTATCGCGAGATCGCCGAGACCGCCCGCGCCGACCGCGCCCGCCATCGCCGACGAGCCGATCATCGCGACCACGGTAATCGTGAAGCCGCCGAGGATGCCCGGCAGCGCTTCGGGCAGGAGCACGTGCCAGATGATATGGCGGCGTTCGGCGCCCATCGCCTGCGCGGCTTCGATCAGCCCGCGATCGACTTCGCGCAGGCTCACCTCCGCGATGCGCGCGAAAAACGGCGTCGCCGCGATCGAGAGCGGCACGATAGCGGCCCACACGCCGATGGTCGTGCCGACGAGGAGCCGCGTCAACGGCAGGAGCGCGACGAGCAGAATGATGAACGGCGTCGAGCGCAACGCGTTGACGACCGAGCCGAGCGTCGAATTGACGGCCGGGCGCTCGAAAATGCCGCCCTTCGTCGTCGTGACGAGCACGAGCGCGAGCGGAATGCCGGCGACGAGCGCGATCAGCGCGGAAACGCCGACCATCACGACCGTGTCGCGGATCGCCCCGATGAATTCGGGCAGCCAGATTTCAAACATAGCCGAGCACCTCCACCTTGTCCGCGTGACGCCGCGCGCCTGCGACGAGCGCATCGACATGCGCGCGCAGTCCCGCTTCGTTCGCACCGTGCGCGCGCAGATGCGCCGCGACGACGAGCCGTCCCTGCGCATGTCCCTGAATGCGGTCGATGCCGCCATGCACGAAGTTCACGCGGCCGCCGAGCGCACCGAGCGCCACCGCGAGCGCGCCCAGGTCGGGCTCGTGCCGCGACTCGCCGGTGAAACGCACGTCGAGCAGCACGTCGGCGTCGTGGCGCGGCGCGCTGTCGAGCCGTGCGGCGAGATCGGCGGGCAGGTCGTGCACGAGCGTGCGCAAAAGCGCCTGAGTGGCCGCGTGGCGCGGGTCGCCGAACACGCGCCACACCGGGCCGGTCTCCACGACTTCGCCCGCCTCGATCACCGCGACGGAATCGCACACTTCGCGGATCACCGCCATTTCGTGCGTGATCAGAAGAATCGTGAGGCCAAGGCGGCGGTTGATGTCGCGAAGAAGCGCGAGAATCTGCTGCGTGGTCTCCGGATCGAGCGCGGAGGTCGCTTCGTCGCAGAGCAGGAGGTCGGGGTCATGCACGAGTGCGCGCGCGATCCCGACGCGCTGCTTCTGGCCCCCGGAAAGACTGCGCGGATAAGCATCGCGTTTCGCCGTGAGGCCGACGAGTTCGAGCAGCGCATCGACCTTTGCGTCGATGCTGCGCTTGTCGACGCCCGCGATCTTCAGCGGCAACGCGATGTTCTCGCGCACCGTCTTCGCCGACAGCAGGTTGAAGTGCTGGAACACCATGCCGATGCGCCGCCGCAACCCGACGAGCCCGCGTTCGTCGAGCGCGCCCACCGACACGCCGTTCACGCGCACCTCGCCGCTCGTGGGCTTTTCGAGGCCGTTCACGAGCCGCAGCAGCGTGGACTTGCCCGCACCGCTGCGTCCGATGATGCCGAACACCTCGCCCCTCGCGACCGACAGATCGACGCCCGAGAGCGCCGCCGTCGATCCGCCGAACACCTTGCCGATGCCCGCGAACACGACGCTTTTCGCCGTCGTGCCGGAACGCGCTTCGCTCACGCGCGGTTCGTCGATGATCACATCCGCCATGATGCCAATCTCCGTTGAATGGCTCACCACGCGACCGCGTAGAGCGTGCCGAACGCCTTGTCGAGCGCAGCGCGCACGGCGGGCGACTGCTGGTAGATCGCGATGAACTTGCGGATGCGCGGATCGTTCACGCTTTCGGGCCGCACGACCCACTGGATCGCGAAGAGCTTGTTCTCGACGCCGTCGAAGAGCAGCGCGCTGTTCGGATCGGTCGTGCCGGCGAGCTTGATGAAGCTCGGATAGCCTTGCGCGAGATCGACGTCGTCGAGCGAGCGCGCGAGTTGCGATGCTTCGAGCTGCACGATCTTCAGATGCTTCGGGTTCTCGACGATGTCGAGCGTCGTTGCGCGGTAGTCCGCGCCGGACTTGAGCTTGATGAGGCCCGCGCGCTGCAGCAGCAACAGGCCGCGGCCGCCGTTCACCGGGTCGTTGGCGATGGCGACGGTCGCTCCGTCCTTCAGCTCGTCGAAGCGTTTCACTTTCTTCGAATAGAGGCCGATCTTCATGATCGTGCCCGGCGCGATGGCGACGAAGTCGTAGCCGCCCTGCTTCTTGGCGTTCTCGAGAAACGGCACGTGCTGGAAGTAGTTGACGTCGATGTCCTTGTTCGCGAGCGCGGCGTTCGGCGTGTTCCAGTCGGTGAATTCGATCAGCTTCACATCCAGCCCCTGCGCCTTGGCTTCTTTCACGGCGACCTTCAGCGCATCGATTTGCGGACTCGTGGCGGTGCCTATTTTCAGCGTGGCATCGGCCGCGAACGACGAAGCGGCGAACGACATCGCGAGCGCCGCGACGGCGAACAGCGCAGTGGCGCGCACGCGCCGGGACACGCCGCGCAATGCGGCATTTGCATTCTTCATGATGGACTCGTCCAAAGGAAAACGATGAGCGCGCGACTTTGCGCCGCGCGATGGCGTTGCGGAAGGATGAAAGACGCGGCGGCAGGCCGCGTTGAAACTAGCTGCCGGTCGAGCGCCGACAGTGCAGATGCAGACGGTTCATCACCCTCTCCCGATTCAAGTGAAGGCCATCATAGAAGGCGTAACGCCCTTGGTCTACGAATCGATTCTCCGATCGAAATCGCTAAACCGGATATAAGCCGCGCGAGCATTTTCGGGCCACGATATAGTGCGGCTTTTGGATGACGCGAATCTAACCGATGCCTTCCACCTCCACCGCCGCGGCCACGATGATCGACGCGTTCCACCGAACGCGCGTCGAAGATGAACAGCAGGTCGAGTTGTGGCTCGAAGAGACCGGTGACTGCGCGATCGCGCTGGAAGCGATCTGGTCCGAAGGCGCGCATCATCGCGGACACGCGCGCGTCGCGATGGAGCGGCTGATCGGACTCGCCGACACGCATCGCGTGATGATCACGCTGGTGCCGCGTCCGCTCGACGCGAAAGGCGACGGCGCGCATGCGCCGCCGGTCGATCGCCATGCGCCCGATGCCGCCGCGCTCGAAGCGTTCTACGAGCGGCTCGGGTTCGAGCGCAGCGGCGGCGAGTTCGAAGGCTCGCCCGTGCTCGTGCGCTCGCCGCGCTGAAAGCGGCTTAAACCGCTGCGTTGCCCGAATTGCCCGCGGAGGCTTCCGCGGTCGGGTGCTGCGCGGCTCTGGACGGCTGTGCGCGCTGATCCGCTGACGCCTCTGCTTCGTTTTGCACCTGCGGCTCGCCGCCATCGATGATCACGAAGTTGCGCTGCGGATTCGCGATCTCGATCCCGCGTGCGGTGAACTCGTTGAGGATGCGCCGGTTGAATTCGCGCTGCACCGGCCAGCGCGCACTGTCGCGGCACTGGATCTGTCCGGCGAGCGTGACAGTCGAGCCGTCGACCGCATCGACGCCCCAGAAGCTGAAGTCCGAGAGAATGCCGTCCTTGAACGCATCGTCCCGCTGGAGCGACGCGCCGATCTCCTTGAGCGTCGAGATCGCGAGATCGACGTCCTGGCCGAGCGCGATGGAGACGCGCACCGCCGCGTTGCCGATGCCGCGATTCGTGTTGTTCACCGTCGATACCGAACTGAACGGGACCGTATGAAGCGAGCCGTCGCCGGCGCGCAGCCGCACCGTACGGATCGAAAGATACTCGACCGTGCCCGACACGCCCGCGAGCGTCACCCAGTCGCCCACCTGCATCGCGTTTTCCATCAGGAGGAAGATGCCGGTGATGAGGTCCTGCACGAGCTTCTGCGACCCGAAGCCGAGCGCGACACCGAAAATGCTCGCACTCGCAAGCAGCGGCGCCGTGTTCACGCCGATCTCGCTCAAGCCCGTCAGCACCACCACCAGCGCGATCACGATGAAGAGCGCCGTGCGCATCATCGGCAGCAGCGTTCTCAGCCGGGCCGCGCGCAGGCGCTCGCCGTTCGTCGTCCAGGCTTCGAGGCGGCGCTCGACCATCACGTTGGCCGCCTCCCAGACGAGCACCGCGAACAAGGCCGCAATCGCGATCGTGATCAGCGCCGACGCGAGCCGGTTGCCGACGCCGCCCGAGGTGAAGAAGCCGATCACGTCGATGCCCCACACCTGCAACAGCGCGATGATGGTCGCCACCGCGATCACCGTCTGCACGATGCGCCGGAGGATCGGGTAATAGCGATACGCGTGGCGATGCGCAATCGACTTGCTCGCGTAATCGTCGTCCGCGTCGCTATGGAAGACGCGACCGAGCGCGCCGAATGCGACGATCGCAACCACACGCGCCGCCACCAGCACGGCCACCGAAAGGCCGCCGAGATGGAACAGCGTCTGATAGCCGTTGCGGACATCAAGCGCCCACACGAACCACAGCGCCATCACAAAGAAGATCGCGACGCCCGCCCAGACGTCGGCGATCCAGTTGCCGAGCAGCGACACGGGGCGATGTCCCTGCATGCGCTCGCGGATGCGTACGGCAACCGGTCTCCTGCACTCGAAGATCACATACGCGATCATCACGTGCACGACGAACGTGACCGCCTTCAGAATGGCGATGCGCGCTTCTTCCGAGAGGCCGAGCGGCTCGGCGGCGTTCGCGATCGCGACGCCCGCGCCGCCCACGCAGACGATGCGCATCACCCAGCTATGTGTAAAAGAGGCGAAGCGGTCGCGCATCTGGATGAGCCGCAAGCCGGGCGCGCGCGGCGCGAGGAAGAAAAGACTGACGATCTGGATCGCGCGGCACACGAGATACACGTCGATCAGCGCGCCCGCCACGCGTGCTTCGGGCGTGTTGTCGTCGATGAAGACCGACATCAGCAGCGTCGCCGCCGCGACGAACACGGCGAGCGGCACGACCGACAAGAACGCATGCAGGAGCGCGCTCGGCAGGCGCTGCAGGAGCGTCCAGTGCCGCGCGGCGTGACGCTTGCCGCGCACGGTGTCGGTCTTCTTCTCCGCGACATGCAGGGCGGCTTCGTCGCCACGGCGCTCGGCTGCGGCCTCTTCGCGCACCGCGGCGCTTTCCTCGCGAGCCAGACCGGGATCTTCCTCATCGAGATCGACGATGCCGCGCGCCGCGATCCGCCCGCGCGGCCCGCGCAGCAGGCGCACGGAGAGCAGCTCCAGCAGCAGCGCGGGCACGAGCGAGACCAGCACGGTCCAGGCGACGTGTTCGAGCAGCTGGCGGCCGTCGGCGGTCGCGGTGCGTTCGCGCCACCATTCGAGCACCGATCCGTAGTCGAGCAGCGCGGACATCGAATGCCGCAGGCCCGAACCGATCTGCACGAGCCAGTGGCCTGCCTGATGCGAAATCTGCGAGGCGAGGCCGTTGCTCGTCAGCGACTTCGCGAGCACGCCCGATGCCCCGCTCGCCGGCTCGGCCGACGAGGCGCCCGCCGCCGAAGCCGCCTGCGGCGGCGTGGCGAGCGCGCCGGCTGCGGCGAGCGCGCGCAGCGTGTCCGCGAATTGCGCGCGGCGAGCGGGGTCGTTGACGACCGCGAGTGCGTCGCGCGCCTGTTGCGGCGTGAGCGTGACGGGCGCGGCAGGATTTGCGGAACTGGCCGGATTCGAGTGGCTCGGCGCGGCGTTGGCGAGCGCCGGAGCCAGGATCGAAACGGTGAGGAAAACAACAGCGAGCAGGGATTTGCGCATGGGCCGGATAAGGAACTCGGGGTTCAGGGACTCGACGGATGATGTCGATCGGCTCGAGCCGGAACGAATCGTGCTAAACGCCTGCTAAACGGCTTCGATCGGTAACGATCTGGGAAAAGCGGTGAACTGCAATGATGACGCAGCGTGGTGACACGAACCGGATTTCCCGGCAAGGCAGCGCGTCGAGTCCGTTGACGGAAGTAGCGTCTTCGGTAGCACGTCCCGAGCCAGCCCCGTCTCGCGACGCGCAAAACGCGGCCGCGCTCAGGCGCCCGCTCGCGCCCCTTCGCGCACGATGTCCGGCTCGAAGAACACCCAGCGCACTTGCGGGAAAGTGTTCTGCAGGTCGTCCTCGATTACGTTGATCGCATCGATCAGCGCGCGGCCGCTCGGATATTCGATCATCTCCGCCTGCACGGCGACCACCACATGCTTGCCCCATTGCAGCGTGATGAGGCTGATGATGCGCAGTATTTCGGGCCGCGCACGCAGATGTGCATCGATGGCACGGCGCACTTCCGGACTCGCCGATTCGCCGACGATCATCGACTTCACTTCGCGCGCCACCACGTAGGCGACCACCATAAGCAAGAGCCCGACGCCGATCGACCCCGCCGCGTCCCACATGGGATTGCCGGTGATCATCGTGAGCAGCACCGCGCAGAACGCGATGGCGAGACCCGCGAGCGCGGCGACGTCCTCGCCCGCGACGACCAGCAGTTCCGACTCGCGCGTCTCGCGAAACCAGCGCCACAGGGTCTTGTCGGGCGCGCCCTTGCGGATCTCGCGCAGCGCGCCTGCGAGCGAGAACGCTTCGAGCACGACCGAGATGCCGAGTATCACGAGCGCGACGACCGGATTGCTCAACGGCTCGTGATGCAGCATGCGATGCACGCCTTCGTACACGGAGAACGCGCCGCCGACGAAGAACAGCAGCAGCGCGACGATCAGCGCATAAAAATAGATCTCGCGCCCCGAGCCGAGCGGATGCAGCGCGTTGGCCGGCTGCTGCGCGCGCTTCAGGCCGAACAGCAGCAGAAGCTGGTTGCCGCAGTCGGCGGTGGAGTGAATCGCCTCGGCGAACATCGAGCCCGAGCCGGTGAATGCCGCGGCGCCGAACTTGCACACCGCGATGCCGAAGTTGGCTGCGAGCGCATAAAAGATGGCCTTCGGCGATTCGTCGTTCATGTCGTTCTCTGTCGTTCGGGAAGGCGCGGCTGGTATCAGCTGACCTCGACGCGGCTTGCGCCGTCGGTCATTTCCCCGATCACCGCAGCCTCGGCGAAACCGTCGGCGCGGAAGATCGCGAGCACCTCGTCCACCGTTTCCGGCGCGCATGACACGAGCAGGCCGCCCGAAGTCTGCGGGTCGGTGAGCAGGACACGTGCCACATCGTCGAGCGACGACGAGAGCCCGATGGCCGCGCCATACGCGCCCCAGTTGCGCCCCGACGCGCCCGTGTACACGCCCGCCTTCGCGAATGCCTGGACACCCGGCAGCCAAGGCAGGTCCGCATAGCGGATGCGCGCCGTCAGTCCCGCGCCGCGCGCCAGTTCGAGCGTGTGGCCGAGCAGGCCGAAGCCGGTCACGTCGGTCAGCGCGTGCACGCCTTCGAGTTGCGCGAGGTCCGCTCCCGGGCGATTGAGCTTGGTGGTCGCGGCGATCATCGCAGCGTAGCCGGCCGCGTCGAGCTGCTCCTTCTTCAGCGCCGCCGACAGCACGCCGACGCCGAGCGGCTTGCCGAGCACGAGGATGTCGCCCGCGCGCGCGGCCGCGTTGCGCTTGACGAGCTTCGGATGCACGATGCCGATCGCGGCGAGGCCGTAGATCGGCTCGACCGAATCGATCGAATGGCCGCCTGCCACCGGGATGCCCGCCTCGGCGCACACCGACTCGCCGCCCTTCAGGATCTCCGCGATCACCTCGTGCGGCAGCACGTTGATCGGCATGCCGACGAGCGCGAGCGCGAGGATAGGCTTGCCGCCCATCGCGTAGACATCGGAGAGCGCGTTGGTTGCGGCGATGCGGCCGAAGTCGAACGGATCGTCGACGATCGGCATGAAGAAGTCGGTCGTCGCGACGATAGCCTGCTCTTCGTTGAGCTTGTAGACGGCGGCGTCGTCGGCGGTGTCGTTGCCGACCATCAGGTTCGGAAACGCCTGCATCGGCGCGCTGCGCTTCAGGAGCTCGGCGAGCACGCCGGGGGCGATCTTACAGCCGCAGCCGCCACCATGCGAGAGGCTCGTCAGGCGGGGCACGGAGTCGGGGGTCTGCGTGGTGGCGTTCATCGAGTGGCGTTCGGCTCGTGGCAATAAAGTCGTATTATCGCCGCTCGCGACAGAAGCCGCCCGGTACTACGCTTTAAAGGCGCCGGAACAGCTCGGGATAATCGATGACGAAGCCCTCTGGATCGACGGGAAGCTCCGCTATGTAGCGCGACGTGATGCCTTCATAGCGATAGCGCCGGTCGCGTTCGATGCAGGTGTAAGCCTGCTCCACGGGCACCGCCGTGAGTTCGGGCAGCGCGATATACACGACGCGGATCACGCGGCGCTCGCCTTCGGCCAGCTTCAGGCGCCGGATTGGCAGCGTGTTGGTGAAGGGCGTCGCCGAGATGTCGATGTCGATGCAGCCCGCAAGGTCCTCGCGCGGCGCGCCGTTGCCGTCGGTCCAGTTGCCTTGCGCGTCACTCAGCAGGTCGAGCGTGCCGCCGCCGACGCGCTTCACGACGACTCGCGTCACGTTCCAGCCTGCGTCACATTCGATCCGGTACACCGCGCCGAAGCCCTCGCCGACGAGCGCGCTCTCCGCTACGATGCCTTCATCCTGTTGAGCGACTTCGAGATGTTCGAGACCGTTGCCGTCCTCTGGCTCCCATCGCACCGTCTTCATCGCGCGTCTCCATTCGTGGCGAAGCATCAGGCATATGACGCCGCGAGGTCGAGGAAAGTGCCCTGAAACAGGCACTTTTTCATGGAGCGAAGGTCAGTGGAAAGAATCGCGCGGTATACTCCGCCTCCATGTCACGCTTCATTCAAACGAGTTTCCCCATCGCATGAAAGCTCTCTTTCCGCTCGTTGCGCTGGCGCTGTCGGCCTTTTTGTACCAGACAGTACACGCACAGGAATCGCCTGATCTGTCGAAGGACTATGACTACCTGACCCGCATGCACGTGCCGAGCGCGGTCATTCAATGCGTCGCAGCGTTCGATCACTGGGTGGAACTCACGCCGAAGTACGACACGTTCATCGTGCCCGATCGTCGCGTGCTCTCAGCGAAGATCGAAAGCGACTCGCCGATCTTCAGCGTCGGCAATCCGGTTCCCGTCGACAAGATCATCGTGATGCGTGCGTTTGCGAAGTCGCGCGGCAAGTCGCAGTGGACGCGCGTCGACAGCAAGTGCGGCGTGCGCGACGGACATGTCGTGGGGGTGTCGCTCACGCCGAACGTCAAACCCGTCGTTGTTCGGTGACCGTGGCCCGGTCAAGGGTTTTCTGCGCTTCTATGGAACTTGTTTTGGTCTTGGTCTATTAGCTCTGCCCCTGTCCGGGGCGGGACTTACTTCCTTTGCTGCTGCAAAGAAAGTAAGCAAAGAAAGCAGCTAGGGGGCAAGCGGTATTAGGACGTGACCACACTTGCACTACTGAGTGGCCCAGCCCCTAAGTGTCGCCCTCAAAGGACCCACCCGGCTTGGCGCGCGCACGCACTGACACCCCTCGCACTCCAACAGAGTGGTATGCACTGCGTTCCGGTCCGTCCCGCGCTCCGCTCGGGCGATGGGCGCAACTGAAAACCGGCGGTTTTCAACCTCGACCGCGACCCTAAACCGCACGACTAATGTACCTCTCGTCCAGCGAAGCGAAAACGGATGAATGACTGCTGTGCCAACTCGTTCACTGCGCGATGACACAGTGCGTG
>NZ_FCOG02000602.1 GCF_001544975.2 Caballeronia arationis
CGCGCAACGTGCCGGACTGGCACTGAAGCAAACATACGAGCGAGAGGGGAAACAATTGCGTCGCCGCGCCGGTGGCTATGCGCATGCGAAGCAGTTCAAGCGACTGCGCCGGGTGCTCAAGCGTCAGCGCACGATCCTCGGACGATTGCTGCGCGACATCGAGAGAAAGTTACCGAACGCATCCACTGAGCAACAGGCATCCTTAAGCATCTGGCTTGAGCGCGCCTGGCGTATCTGCCGCCAGCGAGCGAAAGATAAGCACAAGCTCTATGCGCTTCATGCGCCAGAAGTGGAGTGCATCTCAAAAGGCAAGGCTCGCCAGCCGTATGAGTTTGGCGTCAAGGTGAGCCTCGCAATCACGGAGAAGCAAGGCCTGATTGTCGGTGCACGCTCGTTTGTGGGCAACCCCTATGACGGGCATACTCTGTCCGGACAACTTGAACAAACGTCCATCCTGCTTCAGGATCTGCCGGGCGTGTCAAAGCCGAAGACCGTTCTGGCGGACCTCGGGTATCGCGGTGTGGATGCCGATCTCGCGCCAGTACAGTTGATTCACCGAG
>NZ_FCOG02000155.1 GCF_001544975.2 Caballeronia arationis
CTCGCTCTGCACGAGATTACGGAGATGTACCGCATCTTCAGGCAGAACGAATGACCTTATTTGTGGGTAAAGACCAGCGCTCTTCGGGGCGAGGCGGGCGCGATGAACGTGACGCGGCCTCGGGGATCGCGCCTGTTCTTGCCGGACGGCGGCAAGCCGCGCTGCGGGGACCCGCGGAACCACTTACCGGCCACTCCGGCTGCGCGTTCGTCCCATAACCGGCAGGCAGCGCGAACGATTGGACCAAGGTCCTATACCCCATGACTGAGCTCACTGATACGCTGGGTCAATCAGGCTGGCGGTTCCCGCTCCGATCGCGTCGTGCATCGTCGCCGTTGCCAGCCAGGTAGACCTGACCATGAGGTGTCCATTCATCCATTGGACGCATCGGCACGCCGTCGCCGTTGCGCTCCTGCTTCTGACGATCACGGCGCAAGCGCAGGAGTTGGAGCCGCGCAGCTATTCGCCCTCCCCGATCGGCACGAACTTTCTTGTCGCCAGCTACGGGTATCTGTATGGCGATGTGCTGACGGATCCGTCCTTGCCCATTAGCGGCGTGCACGCGAAGATCAGCATCGTGTCGCTCGCCTACTCACGCACGTTCGCGCTGGCTGGCCATACGGCGTCGCTCGCGTTCGCGATGCCCTTCAGCAGCGGCAATCTCAGCGGCGTCGTTATCGGCGCGCCAACCGAAGTGCATCGCGCCGGCATTGGCGATCTCAAGCTGCGCTTCGCGTGGACGTTCATCGGCAGTCCGGCGCTTACGCCCGAGGAATTCGCCCGGCGCGAGCAAGCGACCTCGGCCGGCATCAGCCTGACGATGTCGGCTCCGACCGGTCAGTATCTCCCTTCCCGGCTGGTCAACATAGGCGCCAACCGCTGGGGAATCAGGCCGGAGATCGGCATCTCGCAGCCCTATGGAAACTGGTTCCTCGATGCCTCGGCCGGTGCGTGGTTCTTCACCCGCAACAACGATTTCTTCCACGGCAACACGCGAGGCCAGGATCCGCTCATGCTGCTGCAACTGCACGCTGGGTACAGCTTCCGTCCGGGGTTATGGATTGCGGCCGACATCGGCTACGCCGCGGGCGGCCGATCAAGCGTGAACGGGGTACCCAATGAAGACAGGCAGGCCAACATGCGTTACGGCCTGACCTTCTCCGCGCCCTTCGCACGCGGTTGGTCCGCGAAGCTGGCGCTTTCCAACGGGTTCGTCACACGCGCAGGCGGCGACTACAAGTCCGTCGCGTTTGCGCTTCAATATCGGTGGTTCGATCGTTGATTGGGGTGCGCCTGTCGCCTGCCTCTTGCCTCATCTCGCCCGTTGCGCGATCGCATCGGCAAGAACCGTTAAGTTGATCACCAAGACCACGGCCTTTCGGCTCGGTTTGGTTTCCACATACATCGACGCAAGTTGGTTCGCGAACTTGGCTTCATGCGAGCTACTTTGGCGGACCGCGATCTCGCGCCGTCTGCTGTTCACGCACTGCTTGAGATCGGTCGGCACCGGGAATAACTACGAAAGACTTGGCGGTGCTGTTGCGGTTAGACAAGTCAAACACCAGTCGACAGATTGCACGGCTGGAGTCGAGTGGCTTTGTCGAACGTCGGGTCTCTGACGGGGATGCCCGTTCGTCCGAGCTCTATCTGACGGTCGCGGGCAAGCAGCTTAGGCAAAAAATCGACCGGTTTGCGTCGTCTCAGGTATCCAGTGCCCTGCAGCGTTTGAGCCATTCTGATCAGAAGGAACTGATGCGCGTCCTCGGGCTTTATGCCGAGTCCCTCGGACAGGACAACGTCGCGGATACAGCGACCAAGGGATTGTGCGCTCCGTCCATAACCGAGGGCTATCAGCCAGGCTGCATTGGCGATGTCACCAGTTTGCATGCAGTGGGGAACGAAGGTGGTTGAGCAACGCTTAGTTTCAGCGCTTCCTGTAGACGCAGGTCGTTGTTCGCGGATAGGTAGACGGGTATCGGTTCGTCTTCCACCCACGTTTGACGAATCAGCATTTCGCTAACCCGATTTTGCTTTCGCAGATCGATCGCCATCAGGTGCCGCGCAAGGCAATCAATCAGCTTGAGGTAGCGCAGACAGGTTGTAGTCCGGGGCTGCAACTCCTTCAGAGTCGGCGAAAAATCCTTCAACGTGGTCCGCGCCGAAGGTGGCGACCGTTTTCCGGCGGGCGAGCAAATAGTCGTGCAGACGCGAGACCATCGAACAGTGCTGAGTGATGGAACGATTCGCAAAGGCGTGTCGGTCCGCTCCGGTCGCTTCAGCGCGCTGCCACTGTGCGTAAGCCTCGTCGGGATCGGTCAGCCAGAGTTCCGGGATCATGAAGTCGATATACTGAAATGCGCTTATCGCCAATCTACCGCGAAGCTAACGCTTCGCCGATCCATGTATCCAACAAGCGGGGTCACGGCTACTTCAAAACGTTCACGATTGGGTGGAGGTACGCTGCTGGTCCGCCAACGACGATAAAGCGTTCGAAGCTGGGGCTACCGCGCTTGGCAAGCCGGTCTGGGGCTATCGATCGAGAGGCGGTACGCTTCGACAACGAGTTGAAGCCGCGCCCGCCGACAGAGCGTTCTGTTCTTGCCGGCATTTCCCGGCGTTCTTCACCTATGCGAATCTCCTGACGATCGCGCTGAACATCGTGCCGGACGACCAATTCTTTTCTGGGCGGGACGTCGGGAGCGCGTGAGATCGCAGAACAACCGCCTGGTGCTATGCATCACAGAAATGCTTGTTTGTCGAACCTGTTTCGACGGCATAGATTGAAGCCATCCGTAAGCAGAAGGGGGGAGCCATGCCACGATTCCTGACGCAGTACTGGCATTCGTTGTTCGCGAGCCTGGAAGAGGTCCGCGAGCGTCGTTTCCTGCGCGATGGCAGGCGCGCATTGAACGGATGCGGATGCGAGACCGCGGCGCCCGACACAGGTCGCGATGACGAAGCGAGCCGCGCGGAGCGGCTCGAATACATCGCGCTGTATGCGCAGGCGGGGTACTTCAACATGGGCTATGCCGTCGACGCATTTCAGCCACCCGCCGAGCCTCCGCCCCACTAGGGGTGTTTTGAGCAGCCTTTTACGAGTTGGAGTAATTTGGCGCCACCTGCAACTCGTTCATCACCGACGCGATGCCCCATTCCCGACAACTCCATCTCGGCGCGTTCATGCGGCCGGTCAGCTTGCATACCGGCGCGTGGCGTTTTCCCGGCGCCTATCCCGACGCCAATTTCAACTTCAAGCATCTGAAGCGCTTCGTGCAGACGCTGGAAAAAGCCTGCTTCGACGCGTTCTTCATGGCCGATCATCTCGCGGTGCTGAACATGCCGGTGGACGCGCTCAAGCGCAGTCACACCGCGACTTCGTTCGAGCCGTTCACGCTGCTGTCCGCGCTGGCGTCGGTCACTGAACGCATCGGCCTCATCGCGACCGCCTCGACGACCTTCGACGAGCCGTATCACATCGCCCGGCGTTTTGCGTCGCTCGATCATCTGAGCGAGGGGCGCGCCGGCTGGAACCTCGTGACCACATCGAATCCCGATGCGGCGCGCAACTTCGGCCGCGAGGAGCACATGGAGCACGACGAGCGCTACCGGCGTGCGCGCGAGTTCTACGACGTTGTCACGGGTCTCTGGGACAGCTGGGCCGACGACGCCTTCGTGCGCGACACGGACGCCGGCCTCTTCTTCGATCCCTCGAAACTGCACGTGCTCGATCACAAAGGCAAGTATCTGTCCGTGCGCGGGCCACTGAACATCGCGCGGCCCGTGCAGGGCTGGCCCGTGGTGGTGCAGGCTGGGTCGTCGGAAGCGGGCAAGCAACTGGCCGCCGAAACCGCCGATGCGGTTTTCACGGCGCAATCGAATCTCGCCGCAGGCAAGCGCTTTTATGCCGACGTAAAGGGCCGCATGGAGCAACTGGGCCGTGAGCGCGACCATCTGAAGATTCTGCCCGGCGCGTTCGTGGTGGTGGGCGACACGCGCGACCAGGCGCTCGAAAAACGCGCGCTCCTCGACACGTTCGTTCACTACGAAAGCGGCATCGCATCGCTGTCGATTGCGTTGGGGCACGATGTCTCGCCCTTCGATCCCGACGGCCCGCTGCCCGAGATTCCCGAAACCAATGCAAGCCGAAGCTCCCGCGAGCGTGTGATCGAGCTGGCGCGCGCAGAGAGATTGACCATTCGCGAGCTGGCCCAGCGCGTGGGCGGCTATTCCGGTTTGCAGATGGTGGGCACGGCGGTGGAGATTGCCGACGAGATGGAGCAATGGCTCGTCGAGGAGGGCAGTGACGGATTCAACGTGATGTTCCCGTATCTGCCCGAAGGTCTCGACGATTTCGTGGGGAAGGTCGTACCCGAGCTTCAGCGGCGCGGCATCTTCCGGCGGGCATACGAAGGCGCGACGTTGCGCGATCACTTCGGCTTACCGCGCCCGGGCAACCGATTCTTTGAAGGGCGATGAAGAAGAATGCGGCCGCTATCGGCTGAGCGCGGTGTTTGCACTTCCAGGCGCCGCGTCATTCGCGCTCTAAGAATCTCGGCGATGGTAGCACCACCGTGCATTGGCTTGGAAGATGCGGTTGATTCATTTTGCTTTCGCGCGCTGACGCGGGCCACAAGCACCTTCAAATACATGGCAGGCGTTCGTCAACGAAGAAATATGCTGCCAGGCGCGCTAGCCGGCCGGCTCCTCGCGAAGCGCATATTTCCATATCAGATGTGATTCGTTCCAATCGCCGCGCAGGGTGGATAACCTGATCCGCGTCTCAACCACCATGTCGACAACCATGAGCCAACGCGATTTGCTGATCCTGCTGGAACCAGGCTTCTCCGACCCCAAGCATCCGGGCGAAGTTTTCATCTGTCCCGATGGCGCGCCGATCGAAGGATTGCTCGCGAGCGATCCTGCTCGCAATGCGCGGCTCGACATCCGTCGCGTGCCCTTCACACGGCCACGCAAGGCCGCCGTCGAAGCATTGGGCGAAGAACATCAAAGCCTGCCCGTGCTAGTCTTCGGCGACGCCTACCCCGCGCCGTCCGATGCGAAATCGGCCGGTGACAAGCGCTTCGTCACCGATACGCGCCGCATCCTCGCGCTGCTCGCGGAGCGGCACGGTTTTCCCAAGGTGCACGACTGAAGCCGGCGATCTGCGGTTGATCAAGGCTGCAGCCCTTCGAACTCCTCCAGTTTCGGCGCACCGTCGCGCCGCCGGTTCCTGCGCAGCCGCGGATTGAACGCGGTATGCAGCGCATCGCTCAGCAGATTGAGCGCGAGCACCGTCAACGCGATCGCCGATCCCGGCACCGCGATCATGTACCACGCGGTGCGCAGCGCCTCGCGTCCGGTGCCGACCATCGAGCCCCAGCTTACGACGTTCGGATCGCCGAGCCCGAGGAACGACAACGCCGCTTCCGAGAGGATCGCGTTCGCCACCAGCAGCGCCGTGGACACCAGAATCGGCGTCAGCGCATTGGGCAGGATTTCGATGAAGATCAGATGCGCATCGCTTGCGCCGAGCGCCACGCTTGCGCTCACGAACTCGCGCTCGCGCAGCACGATGAACTCGCCGCGCGTGAGCCGCGCTATGCTCGGCCAGGCCGTCACGCCGAGCGCGAAGACGATCGTGGAAAGCGAAGGCGTGAGAATCGCGACGAGGATGATGGCAAGCAGGAACGGCGGCACGGTTTGAAAAAATTCGGTGACCGCCATGAGCACCTGATCGATCAAGCCGCCGAAATAACCCGCAATCGCGCCGATCAGCACGCCCAGCACGAGCGCGATGATCGCCACCGACGCGCCCACATACAACGACACCCGCGCGCCACGAAAGAGCCCGGAGAGCAGATCGCGGCCCATCAGGTCGGTGCCGAGCGGATAGGCATGATCGGCGCCGGGCCATAGATAGGGCGCGGCCACCATATCGAGAGGATCGCCGGGAAAGAGCCAGTTGGCCGAGAGCGCGGCGATGAGCGCGAGCGCGAGCAGGATCGCCCCGATCAGCGCGGACGGCTGCCGCAAAAAGCGAAGGAGCTTCATCGACGATACCTCGTGCGTGGATCGACCAGCCCGTAGAGCAGATCGACGATCAGGTTCAATGCGACCACCAGCACCGCGGAGAACAGCAACACGCCGACCAGCAGATTGACGTCGCGGCTCTTGATGGCTTCGAACGACAGTTGCCCGAGCCCCGGCCACCCGAACACCGTCTCGACGATCACCGAGCCGCCGATCAGCGCGCTGCCTTGCAGGCCGAGCATCGTGAGCACGGGCAGCAGTGCATGCCGCAGCGCGTGATGCGTCACGACATACCAGGGCCGTCCGCCTTTCGCGCGCGCGGTGCGGATGAAGTCTTCCTGCAGCGTCTCGATCATCGACGCCCGCGCGAGCCGTGCGAAGATGGCGACGTAGTACAGCACGAGCGTCGCGGCAGGCAGCACGAGATGGCGCAGCCGGTCGAGCAGAAGCGCGGCGCCATGATGCGCGACGTTGGTATCGACGACACCGCCGATCGGCAGCCATTCCAGATGTACGCCGAAGATGACGATCAGCATCAAGGCGGTCCAGAACATCGGTGCGGAATAGCCGATGGTGGCAAGCGACGACACGAGCGTATCGACGACACCGTGCGGACGGCGCGCGGCAAGCACGCCGAGCAGCATGCCGAGACTCACGGAGACGACGAGCGCCGTGCCGATGAGCGCGAGCGTCGCGGGCAGGCGGCCGAAGATCAGCGCGGACACCGGTTCGCCGAAGCGAAACGAAAAGCCCAGATCGAGCCGCAGTGCGTGCCCGACGTAGTGCAGCAGCTGCCACGCGACGTTGTGATCGAGCCCGTACGCCTCGCGCAACTGCGCCACGAATTGCGGCGAGACGTTGCCGCTCTCGCTCGCGATGACATCGACGAGATCGCCGGGCATCAGCTTGAGCAGCACGAAGTTGAGCACCGTCGTGCCGAGAAGCACGAGCACGAGGTGAATCAGCCTGCGTCCGATCCTGCGTCCGGCGAGCGCCGAGGTCAGTTGCATGATGATCACGCCTTGTCGAACCAGACCCGCGCGAAATTGGCACGCGAATGGCTGGCTGTATCGGTGACGTTGCGCAGGTTCTTCGCCCAGACGCCGAACCAGCGGAACTCGAAGAGGTTGATGAGCGACAGGTCACGCTGCGCGATTCTCTGCAACTGGAAGTACAGGTCGCGCCGCTTAGCCGGGTCGGTCTCGGTCTGTGCGGCCTCGATCACGCGGTCCATCTCCGGGCTTGCATAACCGGACGCGTTGAACCAGGGCGTTCCCTTCGACTCCGCCTTGGACCAGTAATGCTGCTCGATTCCGATCTGCGGGTCGAGACCGTCGGTGCCCCAACTGCTGATGAGCTGGAAGTTGTATTCGGTGAAGACGTTCTTGAGCCACGTCGGCAGATCCTGCCCGCGCAAGGTCACGTCAATCCCCACACGGCGCAGCGCCTGCCGCACGAATTCGCCCGTGCGTCGATAGTCGTCGCCGTAGGGGATGAAATCGTGATTGAGCTTGAAACGCCAGCCGTCTGCCTGCTTCGGGAAGCCGGCCTTGTCGAGCAGCGCTTCGGCGCGTTTCGGGTCATACGGATATTGCTGCGTGTCCGGTGTGTAGAACGCTTTCACGAGCGACGCTTCCGGGCCGGTCGCCGGCACCGCATAGCCGCCCCAGACCGTCGCGACCAGCACGTCGCGATTGATTGCATGCGCGATCGCCTGGCGCACTTCGAGCTTGGCAAGGATCGGATCGCGCAGGTTCGGTTCGAGCCAGAACCACGCCGCGTAGCCGTTATAGCCTTCGCGCGAAACGATGAGGTTCGGCAGCTTGGCGAGACGGTCGGCATCCGCGAAGGTCACGGGGTTGCGCTCGCCGTATTGCGCCGCGCCGGTTTCGAGCGCGGTCGCGCGCCCCGACACGTCCGGCGTGATCTTCCACGTCAGGCGATCGAGATAGGGCTGGCCCGGCGCCCAATACTTCTCGTAGCGGTCGAGCACGATACGGTCGCCGCGCAGCCACTCGGTGAACTTGAACGGACCGGTGCCGATGGGCTTGTTGTTGTACGGATTGTTGCGGATGTCCGTATTCTCGTAGAGATGCTTCGGCAGGATCGGCGTGCCGAGCGAATCGAGAATGCCGAAGGTCGCGGGCGTCGACTTCGACAGATACAGCACGACCGTATGGGCGTCGGGTGTGTCGATCTTCGTGAGGTATTGCAGCACGCGCCGCGCGGCCGGGCTGATCTTCAGCCAGACTTCCTCGGCGGAGAACTTCACGTCGGCGGAAGTGAAGGGCTTGCCGTCATGCCACGTCGCGTTCTGGCGCAGCTTGAAGGTCCAGGTAAGGCTGTCCGGTGAGACGGTCCAGCTCTCGGCCAGTTGTGGCCGCGGCTTCAGGTCGGGACCGTACTCGACCAGGCCATCGAAAATCTTGCTCGCCACCGCACCGATCATGGTCGCGGAGTTGACAAAGAACGCGAGCGTCGGCGGTTCGGGGTGGAGGACCGCCGTGAGCGTGCCGCCCTGTTTCGCGCCGCTGAGTGTGATCGGCGTCGCTTCGGTCGCGGCCCACGCTTCGCCCGTGAACATGAAAGGCGTCGCCGCGCCCGCGAGCAGCGCGCCTGCGCCTTTCAGCAAGCGGCGCCGCTTGAGATCGGCCACCGCGGCTCCGAGCGGATCATCGCGGAACAGAAGTGTCGAGGTCCTAGGCGGCTGAGGCTTGCTCGGTTTGAAAGTCACGATCAATTTTCCTTGTGTTGAATGGCAACGGCACATGCGACGACGGCACCGCGTCGATCAGGGTGCGCGTATAGGGGTGTTGCGGCGAGGTCCAGATGGAAGCGTGATTGCCGCTTTCGACGATCCGCCCCGCCTGCATGACGAGCACGCGATCGGCGATATAGCGCACCACCGAGAGATCGTGCGAGATGAAGAGCAGGGCGAGGCTGAATTCGTTCTTGAGGTCGGTGAGCAGGTCGAGAATCTGCGCCTGAATGGAGACGTCGAGCGCGGAAACCGGCTCGTCGCAGATGACGAGTTCCGGTTGCAGCACGAGCGCCCGAGCAATGCCGATGCGTTGTCGCTGGCCACCCGAGAACTCGTGCGGTTAGCGCCGCAGCGCCGACGCGGGCAGTCCGACGGCATCCACGATGCGGCGGATTTTCGCGTCGCGTTCGCGCCGCGCCGAAACGCCGTGAATCGAAAGCGCGAGGCCGAGCGTCCTTTCGACCGTATGCCGCGGATTGAGCGAGCCGTACGGGTCCTGAAAGATCATCTGCACACGCCTGCGATACGGCCGCAACGCGTGGCGGCTCTGATGCGTTACATCCTCGCCATCGAACACGATGCTGCCGCGCGTCGGTTCGATGAGGCGCGTCAACGCGCCCGAGAGCGATGACTTGCCGCATCCCGATTCACCGACGAGCCCGACGGTTTCGCCTGCGCGGACATCGAAGCTGACGCCATCGACGGCGCGTACGGCGCGGTAATCGACGCACACGTCTTTCGCTTCGAGCAATACGCGTGAAGGGTCGACGGAAGGCCGCCGTTCTTCGCAGTGCACCTCTGTCAGCCGCGTGTCGCTGTAATGCAGCCCCGCGCCGAAGTGCAGCGACGCACCGAGCAACGCTCGCGTGTAAGGCTGCTTCGGTTGCGCGAAGAGCGCGGCGCTCGTGGCCTCCTCGACCTTCGCGCCGTCCTTCATCACGATGACGCGATCTGCCCAGCGCGACACGACGCCGAGGTCATGCGTGATGAGCAGCACCGTCATCGCCAATTCGCGGCGCAAGCTGTCGATGAGTTCGAGAATCTGCGCCTGAATGGTGACGTCGAGCGCGGTCGTGGGTTCGTCCGCGATCAAGAGGCCGGGGCGGCACGCGACTGCGATCGCGATCATCACGCGTTGCCGCTGGCCGCCGGACAATTCGTGCGGATACGAATCGAAGCGGCGTGACGGCTCTGGCAGACGCACGAGGTCGAGCAGTTCGAGTGCTGCGTTGCGTGCTGCTTGCGACGACATCGGCCGATGCAGCGTCAACGCTTCGGCCACTTGCCTGCCGACCGGCTGAAGCGGATTCAGCGAGGTCATCGGCTCCTGAAAGATCATGCTGACGCGGTTGCCGCGCAGCGCGCTCCATTCGCGTTCGCGCTGACCGAGTAGCGACTGGCCTTCGAAGCGGATCGCGCCCTGCACGCGTGCCTGCGAGGGCAGCAGGCCCATCGTCGCCAATGCGATGGTCGATTTGCCGCTGCCGGATTCGCCGACCAGCGCGAGCATCTCGCCGCGCTCGATCGCGAGATCGATCGGATGGACCGCGGCGTGGCCGTCGAAGGACACGGCCAGCTTGTCGAGCTCGAGCAACGGTGTCGCGGCGTTCATCGCACTCTGGCGCAAGGCGCCCCTGACAAGTTACGAAAAGTGGCGCCCGTATGCCGGGAGTTGAGCCACGCATAGCCGCCGAACAGCTTTTCGCGCAGCGTGCCTTGATCGTAGGACGTCTTGTAGGCGCCTCGGACCTGCAGCTTGGGAATCGCGAGATCGATGAAATCCTCGTAGCTCTCCGGCGGTACGGTGTGCGTCAAATTGAAGCCGTCGATGTCTGCTTCATGAAGCTTCCGGTAGTCCGTCGAACGGTCGCGTGGATGCGTCCAAAGGCCATGATTCATATGGCCGACGCAGTTCATGTTGAACGCGTTCAGAATGATTTGCTTTTTGCTCATGGAGGGTCATGCGACGAACTGGTGGCTGAATGCGCCGAACGATGCCGAATGACGCCGTTCGCGCAATTCCGGTAAAACGAACAGGGTGGCACAGGGAAGCTGAACGACTAACCATTAAATCCGCATTTGTATTTCACGCGCGCGTTGCGTGGTGTCCGCTCGTCTCAGGAGACACCGATGCGCCATTGCCCCGGCGGCAGCTTGCCGTTCACCGCAAAGTCTCCGACAAGTTTTTCGGTGGGACCCGTGCCCCAGGCCTGGCCCACGACAACGCCCGGAGGCAGTAAAGTATTGCGATCGAAGCTCATGGTGCCCGGTCGTGATTCGTGAAGCGGCGATTATCGAGCAGGAGCGCGTGCGCGCTAAACGATGATTTGTCAGAACCTAATGCGAAGTTGGTGCGGCTTGGGTCAGTCGGATGGATTTTTTGCTGTTGGTTTGACGCTGCTTTTTTAGCGTAGTTTGATGCGTTTGGGCCTCTATGAAGACGGCGCTTCTGTCTGTCCATTAGTACAGGGGCAACGCCACTAAGCCACAAGCAAGGCGACACGCGCAAATGAAGAGCTCCGGATACGAGCGCTCATTTACTAACGATAAATCCTTCGTTGGTGCCGTGTGTCCGCACGCACTAGCATGAAGTGCATCGGGCGATTTTGTCCGCAAGCGCCTTTATGGAACCCTTCATGCGATACAAGGACTACGACGTCGCACCGTCCGCGCATTCGTTGCCCGACGGCCTATACGCAGCGAACCTGATCATCGAAAGCAGAGTATCGCCGCACGGCTCGTCGTTCACGTTCGACGCGCTCGATTACTTCTTCGATGCCGATCACGCCATCGCGTATGCCTCGCATTGGGCCCGGCTGTGGATAGATCTGCGCAGCAATCAAGCGCGGCGCCGGAACTAAATCGGACCTCGCATCGCTACGCAACAGGTGCTCGCGCAGTTCCCGTCCGCGAGCAGCATCGCGTATCACGACACTCCGTTCGCGCTCGCTGCGCTTCGGGCGGGCAACGTTCAGTCCATCACCCAGGACGGGCCGAAGCTGGTCGCGCTGCTTGCGCGTGTCACAGACAAGGCGAACTACGATATCCCGGCCTTCACGATCCGCAAGGACTACGAGGGAGTGGGCGTGCCGAAGGGCGAGACCCGTCTGCTCGACGCCGTGAATGGCACGTTCAAGCAACTCGAAACGGGCGGCGAGGCCACGAAGATCTACAACACCTGGTGGTAAAGAATTCCTCACTCACGATGGCGATCGGCGTGGGCGAACTGTCGTACATGTCGCGTCAGGTGGATACCGAGATGTTCAAGACGCTTCAGACGTTCGGAACGGCGACAGTGTTCTACTTGCATATTTCGTCGGAGTGCCGGAATTTACGTTCCTCGCCAATCAGCTCAATAACCGCCTGATGGTGTACCCGGCGCAGATATTCCTGTTCGTCGGCTTCGTTTATCTGGTGCTTTGCGGCGCGCTCCAGTGCGGTCCAGCATCCGGATACGGATCATTCGAAAGCGGCCTGAAGTCACCTTTCGCGTGAAATTTGCAAGGTTGCGGGGGAAGAGAGCCGTTTGTGAAAGCGCGCGGGCGTAGCCGCATCGAGCACGGACTCTAAATCCAGCGATTCAGACCCGCCGCGACATACTCTTTGCCTTCACGAACGATGGCCTGTACGAGCACTGTTGTGGTCGTGGTGCCGTCGCCGGCGAGATCACTGATTTTCGAGCGATTGGAGAACGGCGGCCTCAAAAGTGAGGTGCAACACTTATCTCGTATAAGGTGTTGCAATGCCCGACAAAACTACTTCATACCAGCACCTTCAACCTGAAGAACGCCTCGCCAT
>NZ_FCOG02000153.1 GCF_001544975.2 Caballeronia arationis
TCGTACATCGCTGGGCACGTCCCAGCCGGCTCGGCCGGAGCCACCTTACACCGCCAGCGCTCCGCAGTCACCCGTACTACTCGTCGGTCTGAGGCGGAGCCTCGTTAGTAATAGCCGTGCTTTTCGGCATTGATGCGGACATAGCGCGGTTGTTCCGCGTTCCCGTCAGAGCGCCTCCGGACTGTCGAATCAGTTCGGGCCGGGGTCGCCGCAGATCCTTGCGCTCGAACTTCGATCTTCGGCAATCGGCCATGAACGGTCATTCTCCTTAACCGTGGCTGGGACATTCACATGACGGTTCCACCGAGCAAGCGGCCATTTGTCTCGTTCAGAATATGGCGATACGTCGTCACAGGCGGACCTCCGACAGCACCATTTCAATGAGCAATGTGGGCGAACTGTCGCAACTGTCTGAGAGCCGACAACACCGGCCGCAACGTGTATGGATGGGATCCGCCAGCGGATGGGAAAGCCGCCTGTGCACGGCGCCGTCCCAGATTTGATTCGTTTTGTTGAAGGATCCTGCCTAGACGGGTCCGTCCATGCCGTCGTCAGAACTTGTGACGCAGGCCGATGCGTACCACTTTTACGCTGTCAGACGATGAGGGCGTCAGGACGTTGATGGCGGCGACCGCCTTGTTGTTTGTCGAATCGACCCCGGAAGCGTGCTGATAGATCGCCGATAGATAAACATCTGTTCGCTTGGACAGGAAGTAGTGAGTGCTGGCCTCGGCCTGGTGATAGGTCGCGCCTTCGTTGACGTTGTTCAAGCTACCCTTGGTATAATCGTAAGCGACGCCCGCCATCCACGCGGGCGTGATTTGGTAGCTGAAGTTAACTTCCGCGTTATTGAAAATCGCGTTGCCCGTGTATCGGCTCGGGTTTGGTCCGGAGGTCGTATCGCCCATGCCCCGGAAACTGATATTCGAATACGTCGCGCCGAAGGTGGCGGAGCCGTATGTGTACGATGCGCCTGCACCTATATCCTGATACGAATGCGCGGAAAGGAAGCCGCGATAAACAGGCGACGTTGCATTGGCCGCTGTCGCCGTAGCTGCCGTGGCGGAGTTTCCACCGAACAAGCTTGTGTTGGGATTGCGGGCGTTGAGATAGGCGACGCCCGCCGAGAACGGTCCGCGAGTATAACCAGCACCAACAGACCATATTTGGTTGCGGGTTACGTCGCCGGCGACGCCGCCGAGACTGTACGTTCCGCCAAACGAAAAGCCGGCGTAGTTTGCGCTCGTAAACTTCACTGCGTTGTTGCTGCGGAAGCTGTAGTTAAAGTTGTCGAGGTCGCCCGGATGCGCGGATATGTAGCCGCCCCACTGATTGCTCACCGAGTACTGGCTCACGAAGTCGATGAGCGAATCGTATTGCCGGCCGAAAGTCAGAGTGCCATATGGGTTGGATAACCCGACATAGGCTTGCCGGCCGAACATCAGTCCGCCTTGGCCGAGCCGACCGTTGGTCACGTCAAAACCGTTCTCGAGGCGGAAGATCGCTTTGAGCCCCCCACCCAAATCTTCGCTTCCCCAGAGTCCAAACCGGCTACCTTGATTGACGCCGCTCGTCATGGCAAACAGGCGCCCGCCGTTAGCGTTCGACTGATAGTTGAAACCCGCATCAATAATGCCGTACAGCGTGACGCTGCTTTGACCATAGGTGGCAGTGGCGAAGGCGCTCAATGCAGCGATTGCGCAAAGCGAGTAAGAATGCTTTTTCATGTACTGTCTCCAGAGTTCGGTTTTATCGCAGCGTGAGCAAGGCTTCGCCAACGGAGAGACCGGAATCGGTGTCTCATGCGGACGTTCGGGTGATGGTGTTGTGGGGGCGCCAAGGTTTCAAACCTCGGCCCAGCGATGCTGCTTCAGGCGTGGGTCGCCTTTCTCGGCTTGTCGTGCCGCCCGACCGCGACGACGGTCACCGCCCCTACCAGCATCAGCGCCGCAAGGTAGTATTGGCCGGCGGCGAGTGTATGCGTGGTCTGGTTGAGCCAGCCGACAATGCCAGGGCTAACCAGGCTACCAAGACCCGCAAGCGTGCTGATCAACGCGATGCCGCCCGCCGCGGCTTGCTTGCTGAGATACAGGCTCGGCATGGACCAGAATGGCCCCATCGCCGCGAAGGTACCCGCAGCCGTCACGATCAACGCGACAACCGACAAAGCGGGATTTGCCGACACCATTGGCAGAGCCGCCCAGCCGATCGCTGCAGCGACGCCAGAGAGCGCGGCGTGCCAGCGGCGCTCCTTGCGCGCGTCGGAGTGTCGAGCCACCAGGTACTGGCAAACAAAGCCGGCAATGAAAGGGAGCGATGACAACACGCCGATCGTCCACAGATCGGTGATGCCAGTTCGACGGATGATTGTCGGCAACCAGAAGAACACGTTCGACGTGCTGGCGAGCAGCGCGACGCCCATCCCCGTCAAGAGATAAAACCGAGGGGAGAGCAGCGCCTGGCCGAACGACTTGTGCGCGGTCGCGCCGGTCGTCTCGCGGTCGGCTCGCAAGTCGCGTTCGATGATGGCCGCTTCGTCGGGCGACAGCCAGGGTGCATTTGCCGGCGTATCGTGCAAAAGTCGGATCACGACAAAAACGAGCAGCAACGGCGGGATGCCTTCAATCAGGAAAAGCCACCGCCAACTGTGCAGCCCCGCGACGCCATCCATCGTGTGCATGATGAGTCCCGACAACGGGCCGCCGATCACGCCGGCGATGGGAATGGAGGCCATGAACAGCGCGGTGAAGCGAGCCCGGCGAGACACGGGCACCCAGTAGGTCAGATACAGCAGGATGCCGGGAAAAAGTCCCGCTTCGGAAGCGCCAAGCAGAAAGCGCCAGAGGTAATAGCTATTCTGGCCCGTCATCGCGGCGAGTCCCGCCGAACACACCGCCCAGAGCACCATGATTCGTAGAAATGTTTTTCGGGCGCCGATCTTCGCCAGCAGCATGTTGCTGGGAATCTCGAACAGCATGTATCCGGCGTAGAAGATGCCCGCGCCGATTCCGAAGACCGCCTCGGAAAGCCCCAGATCGTGCAGGAAGCTCAGCTTCGCGAAGCCGACATTAGACCGGTCGATGAAGGCGACGATATAGAGCAGCATGAGGAGCGGCATCAAACGCCCGAGAAGCTTTTTGTAGACGGCGTTCTCTGCAGTGATGCCTGCGGATAAATCGCCGGTGGGCGACGCGGATGTCTGGATGGTCACTGGTGTCTCCTCATTTTCGCCGCTCGAGCCGAGCGGACGCACTCGATAGCCGAATTAGAGGACCTCGCGTCATAAAAGTCAATAACATGACCTATAGGGTTTTCACGAGAGGTTCCGTTCGCCCGAATCGGACAGAATGCGACGCAGGACTCGCGGTTACGCCGCAAAGAGCCGGCTTTCATCTCACAGGGGCAGCACGCATTAGGCCAAAAACATGGTTTAATGGTTTAAGGCGAGCGAACCGCCGCAGCTGCGAATATTGTCTAACCGGAAAAATCATGAGCGGACCTCTCTCACATATCAGGGTTCTCGACCTCAGCCGCATCATGGCGGGGCCGTGGAGCGGCCAGATTCTCGCGGACCTTGGCGCCGACGTCATCAAGGTGGAACGCCCCGAAGTCGGCGACGACACCCGCAGCTGGGGGCCCCCGTTCCTGAAGGCAAGCGACGGCTCTGCGTCGAAGGAATCAGGCTATTTTTTGTCGGTGAATCGCGGCAAGCGCTCGGTTGCAGTCGACCTCGCGACGCCCGAAGGGCAAGCGACCGTGCGTGCGCTCGCGGCGCAGTGCGACGTCGTGCTCGAGAACTTCAAGGCCGGCGCCCTGAAGCGATACGGTCTCGCCTACGACGACCTGAAAGCCGTCAGGCCGGATCTGATCTATTGCTCGATTACGGGTTTCGGCCAGAATGGTCCGAAGTCGGAAAACGCCGCGTATGACTTCATGATCCAGGCGATGGGCGGCCTGATGAGCGTGACGGGCGAGCGCGACGAGGAACCGGGCGGCGGCCCGCAAAAGGTCGGCGTGCCGATTGTCGACATCATGACGGGCATGTATGCGACGGTCGGCATTCTCGCCGCTCTCGCGCGGCGAAACGAAACGGGGGTAGGCGAGTATATCGACGTGGCGATGCTCGACGTTCAGGTCGCGTTTCTCGCCAATCAGGCGATGAACTACCTTGTCTCGAACAAGACGCCGGTTCGCAACGGCAACAAGCATCCCAACATCCAGCCGCAGGACGTGTTCAAGTGCCGTGACGGCTTTCTGGTGCTCGCAGTGGGCAACGACGGCCAGTTCCGCAAATTCTGTGAAGTCATCGTGCGTCCTGAGCTCGCCGATGACGAGCGCTTCGCGACCAATGCGCAGCGGGTGCGCAATCTTCCGCCGCTGCTCGCGATCATCCGCGAAGCGCTGCTCGAGGACGACCTCGACGTTTGGCTCGGCAAGCTGGATGCCGCCACCGTACCGTGCGGGCCGATCAACACGATCCCGATGGTTTTCGAGGACGCCCAGGTTAAGCACCGCGAGATGCTGCGCCATCTTCCCCATCCGGTCTCGGGCACCGTGCCGCAGGTGGTGAGCCCGATTCGACTCCGCAATGCGCCGTTGAGCTTCGACCGCGCCCCACCGACGCTCGGGCAGCATACGGACGAAGTGCTGCGCGAACTTGGCATTGAGCGCGGCTGAGGCTGGTGCACGGAGGCTGCCGAACAAAATGACATCTCACTGTAAGGATTGAACGTGGCCCGCATTCCGCTTTTTTCTCCCGACTCTATGACCGCCGAGCAGGAGCGCGTCTATCGCGCTGTCGTCGACGGACCGCGCGGGACCGTCGTCGGTCCATTGCGCGCCGCGCTGCATCGCCCCGAACTGGCCGACCGCTGGCAGCGCTTCGGCGAAATCCTGCGCTATGGGACGACGTTGCCGGCGCGGTTGACCGAACTGGCAATCGTAGTCACAGCGCGGCGCTGGAACAGCCAGCTCGAATGGCATATTCACGCCGAGGCAGGGTTGCGTGCCGGCCTGAGTCAAACAGTGCTGGACGCGATCAGAACAGGCGCCCAACCTGCCTTCGGGGATCCGGAAGAAGCCGACATCTACGAATTCGCGCGCCAGCTACAACAGACGGGCAATGTGGAAGAGGACGTCTATCAGCGCGTGATAAAGCGTTGGGGCAACGTCGGTGTCGTGGAACTCGGAGCCGTGATCGGTTACTACACGCTGGTGTCGATGACGCTAAATGTGCATCAGATCCCGTTGCCAGACGACGTGTCGCCGCCGCTCGAGCCCCTCCTGCACTCAAGCGAGGTTGGCGAAGCCCTCCCGACGCTTGCGCGCTGCACTCTAGCATGAGAATCTGTTAGTAAAAGTCAGTAGGCTAGACAACTGGTTCATTGGATTAAACTGACAGGGTTCCCGCTACGAGGGCTGCCCGGGCAGCCCGCGCCGGACGCGCCCCATGACATTATCCGGAGTTGCAATGAGTACAGAGGCGGCCCTGAAAGAAGCAGCCATTGATTTCAGCCTAAGCGGAGTTCCCCGCTACATCCAGCTTGCGACGCTGTTCAAAAGGCGCATCGAGTCTGGCCAGTGGAGCGTCGGCGCGCAGATACCGACCGTCGACGAGCTAGCCGAAGAATGTGTTGTCGCCCGCGCCACGGTCCGGCAGGCGCTTGACATTCTCCAAGGGGACAAGCTCATCGAGCGCTTTCGCGCCAAGGGCACATTCGTCATTCAGAAGCCGCAAAGCCAGCTCTGGTGCGAAGTGCCGACCGATCTTTCCGGCCTGCTGCTCGCGGCAGAGGGCGCAACAATCGAATTGCTGAAGACTGAAAAGGGCGTGATGCCCGCCAATATCCTGCACACAAGCGGCAAGCTCGCGCCCTCGTACCAGCACTGGCGCCGGCGCCATTCACGCGAAGGCCAGCCATACTATCTCGGCGATGCATACATCGATGAACGCCTGAGCCGACGCATCCCGAAGTCAGCCTTCAGGCAATACACGACCATGCGTATATTGCGGGACATGCCGGGCCTCAAGCTTCAGGAGATTCATCAGACTATAACGATTGGCACCGCCGACGTGGAGTTGTCTCGGATGCTGGAGATTCCGCTCAACGCGCCCGTCGCACACGCCTATCGCACCGCGACCGATGCCGATGGGACGATCGTCTTCGTCGGCAATGGCGTGTATCGGGGCGATGTTGTTCGCCTGGACATCAAGGTCGCCCTATAAACGCGGGTCGAGGGTGTTGCCGTGTGCGGCGTCCGCGACTTGCGTCATCAGTGTTTTCACCCATCTATTTTTCCTTCCGGTTAGGTCAAAAGGCCATATAATTGACCTAACACGAAAAGCGAGTCGCATTTGACTTGAGCGGGTCGGCAGGTGTCGTGTGTTCTTTAACGTTCCCGAAGGATAGGCACATGAAACTGCATTGGTCGCCGCGCTCGCCGTTTGTGCGCAAAGTCATGGTGTGCGCGTACGAAGCGGGTGTTGCCGAGAAGTTCGAATGCGTGCGGTCCCCCGTCGCGATGGACAAGCCCAATCTCGAGCTGCTTCACGACAACCCGTTGAGCAAGTTGCCCACGCTCGTGCTCGACGACGGATTCGCTCTGTTCGATTCATCGGTGATCTGCGAATACCTCGACTCGCTGCACGACGGCGCGCATCTCTTTCCGGCCGTGGGCCGCGAGCGCTTCGTCGCTTTGCAGCAGCAAGCGTTCGCTGACGGCTTGCTCGATGTGCTGTTGCTCTGGCGTCAGGAGCGTAACAAGCCGCAGTCGCAGCAGCGCCCGGAATGGCTCGCGGCGTTCGCGGTCAAGTCGGACGCCTCACTTGACGCGCTCGAGAAATTGGCGCCGCAGTTGCGACTCGAAACAATCCAGATCGGCGACATCGCCATTGCCTGCGTGCTCGCCTACTACGACTTCCGCCTGCCGGACTTGCAATGGCGCGAGGGACGTCCGGCGCTCACCGCGTGGCATGCGCGTTTCGCCGAGCGCGACTCAATGCGCCGCACCGAACCTGGCGATGGAGGGTGAAGTCATGAGCAGTATCACGGATCCTCTGCGCCCCGTCGATGTCGTGCCGGCAAAGATGCCGCACCCGCCGCGCAATGCGCTTCCCGACGGCACCTGCGATGCGCATTCGCATGTGTTCGGCCCTTATCAAGACTTTCCGTTTGCGACAGCGTCCAACTATCCGCCGCCGCTCGCGCCTTGTCCCACCTATCTCGCAATGCTGGACACGATCGGAGCGAGCCGTGGCGTACTCGTTCAGCCGGCGCCGTATGGCACCGACAACACGGCGCTCGTCGCGGCGCTTGAGGCGGGCGCTGGCAGGTTACGCGGTGTTGCAGTCACGCGGCGGGACGTGACCGACGAAGCGTTGCGACACCTCGACAGCAAAGGCGTGCGTGCGTTGCGCTTCAATGAAATGCCCAGTCCGCAAACCGGCAAACCGTTCGTGGGCAGCGTCGGGCTGGAGGTTGCTTTGTCGCTCGCGAGCCGCATGAAGGCGCTCGATTGGCACGCACAGGTCTGGGCGCGATGCAGCGACGTTCCCGCCATCACCGAGAAGCTCGAGCGTGCCGGATTGTCCGTCGTGTTCGAACACATGACGTGCTTCGATCCGTCGCTCGGAACGGAGCATCGTGATTTTCAGAACGTCCTGGCGTTGCTCCGGGAGGGGCGCGTCGGCGTGAAGTTGGCCCTGTGCCGTGTATCGAAGCAGGCCCCGGGCTATGAAGACTTGCGTCCGTTCCATGATCTTATGGTTGAAGCGAACGCGCGGCAACTGGTGTGGAGTTCAGACTGGCCTTACGTGCGCATGGCCGATGCTGCGCCGGACGTCGGCGATTTGCTGAATACATTCCATGAATGGGTGGACGACGCCTCGTTGCGGGAGACCATCCTTGTCGATAACCCCGCGCGCATCTACCGGTTCGACGACTGCGTACAAATTCTTTCTACCAAAGGCAACCCATGTCACTGACTCTCGAAAAGCGAGATGGTATCGCGATCGTCACCCTCGACCGGTCGCCGGTCAACGCGTTGACGCTCGCGCTTTATAGCGAAATCGCCGATCTCTTCGAAAACCTTGGCAAGGAACTCGATGTCCATTGCGCCATCTTCACCGGTGCGGGCAATCGCGCATTTTGCGCGGGGCTCGATCTGAACGAGTTTCTGAGCGCGACGCCCGAGCAGGATCCCGAGCGGGCAGCCATTGTGCGCAGGACGTTTTCCGCCGTCTACCGCTGCCCGATTCCCGTCATCGCTGCGATCAACGGGCCTGCCCTCGGCGCGGGCTCGGTGCTGGCCACCGTGTGCGATATCCGCATCGCCGCGAGCAATGCGCGGTTCGGCACGCCGGAGATCAATGTCGGCCGCTGCGGGGGCGCGGCTCATCACGGCCGGTTGATTCCACAGGGCGCATTGCGCCGCATGTACTTCACCGGCGAACCGATTGGCGCACAGGAAGCGTTCAGGCTCGGTCTGATCGATGAAGTCGTCGAACCCGAAGACTTGATGACGACGGCACTCAAGCTTGCAGCGAAGATTGCCGCCAAGAGTCCGCTTGGCTTGCGCTATGCAAAGCAGGCGCTTAACGACATCGAATCGATGCCGCTCGAAGCAGCTTACGAGCACGAGCAGGGCTACAGCACGAAGCTGATGTACACCGAGGACGCGCGTGAGGCGACGCGCGCATCGGTGGAAAAGCGCCCGCCGGTTTTCAAGGGACGGTGATCGAGTCTTAAACGAGGGTTTTATGAAGACATCAGAACCGAGTACCGGAAACGTCGTGATCTGCGAACGTCCCGAGTCGGCGGTCTCCGTGATTCGCATTGATCGCCCCGAGCGCCGCAATGCGCTCAGCCTTGACGTAAAGCGGCAACTCGACGAGGCGTTTGCCGCAGCGGACGCCGACCTGGACGTGCGCGTGATCGTGCTGACCGGCGGGAACTCGTTCTTCGTCGGCGGCACAGACATCGTCGAGATGGTGAACATGACTTCCGGGGAACATACGGCGCGCGACACGAGCCGCGTGTTCCGGACCATCGCTGCATGCCGCAAGCCCGTGATTGCGGCGGTCGAAGGTTATGCGCTGGGCGGTGGGTGCGAACTGGCGCTTGCCTGCGACATGATCGTCGCGGGACGCGGAGCGCGATTCGGTCAGCCAGAGATTCGAGTCGGCATCATGCCCGGCGCAGGTGGAACGCAGCGGCTGCTAAGGACCATCGGCAAATATCAGGCGATGAAGATGATCCTGACCGGCGAGCCCGTCGATGCGGAGATGGCGTTAGCTATGGGCCTCGTCTCCGAGCTGGCCGACACAGGCGCCGCCTTGGAGCGAGCGCTTGCACGGGCGCGCGACATCGCCAGCATGCCGCCGCTCGCTGTCCGGGCGATCAAAGAGGTCGTCAACGCCGGACAGAACCTGCCGCTCGACGGCGCGTTGCTTTTGGAACGCAAGGCGTTTCAGCTCCTGTTTGATACGAGCGATCAGGAGGAAGGCATGCGAGCGTTCCTCGAAAAGCGCCATCCGGTGTATCGCGGGGCGTGAAGCTCGGTCCTTCGCATCGTGGACGATGGCGAATGATTTGACGGATTGAAACAGTGATCGACAAGGAAATCGACGCAAGCTGTGGCTTGGCAGCGTTGCGCGCGTACGGTCGCGTAACTACAGGAGATTTACATGAAAGACGCTTTCATTTGTGATGCAATTCGTACGCCGATCGGCCGCTATGCGGGCGCGCTCTCGTCGGTGCGCGCCGACGATCTCGGCGCCGTGCCGCTGCGCGCGCTGATGGAGCGCAACAAGGACGTCGACTGGAACGCCGTCGAGGAAGTGATCTACGGCTGCGCGAATCAGGCGGGCGAAGACAATCGCAACGTCGCGCGGATGTCGACGTTGCTCGCCGGCTTGCCCGAAGGTGTTCCGGGAACGACCGTGAACCGCCTGTGCGGCTCGGGCATGGACCCAATCGGCATCGCCGCGCGCGCGATCAAGTCGGGTGAGGCGAGCTTCCTGATCGCGGGCGGCGTGGAGAGCATGAGCCGCGCGCCGTTCGTGCAGGGCAAGGCGACGAGCGCCTTTTCGCGTCAGGCCGACATCTACGACACGACCATCGGCTGGCGCTTCGTCAATCCGTTGATGAAGAAACAATACGGCGTCGATTCGATGCCGGAAACGGCGGAAAACGTCGCGGACGACTACAAGGTGAGCCGCGCCGATCAGGACGCGTTCGCGGTGCGCAGCCAGCAGAAGGCGGCGCGCGCGCAAAACGACGGCACGCTCGCGCAGGAAATAGTCTCGGTGACAATCGCGCAGAAGAAGGGCGATCCGATCGTCGTCTCGCAGGACGAGCATCCGCGCGAGACGAGTCTCGAAGCGCTCGCGAAGCTGAAGGGCGTCGTGCGCCCGGACGGCAGCGTGACGGCGGGCAACGCGTCGGGCGTCAACGACGGCGCGGCTGCGCTCATCATCGCCGACGAAGACAGCGCGAAGCGCTTCGGCCTCGTGCCGCGCGCGCGCATTCTCGGTCTCGCGACCGCGGGCGTCGCGCCGCGCGTAATGGGCATCGGCCCGGCGCCCGCGACTCAGAAACTTCTGAAGCGCCTGAACATGACCATCGACCAGTTCGACGTGATCGAGCTGAACGAAGCGTTCGCGTCGCAAGGGTTGGCCGTGCTGCGCATGCTCGGCGTCGCGGACGACGATCCGCGCGTCAACCCGAATGGCGGCGCCATCGCCTTGGGCCATCCGCTCGGCATGAGCGGCGCGCGCCTTGTGACGACCGCGAGCTACCAGCTTCAACGCATTGGCGGCCGCTTCGCGCTTTGCACCATGTGCATCGGCGTGGGGCAGGGCATTGCTATCGCGATTGAACGGGTCTGAGGTCGACATGAAAAACGTTCAAGACGCGAAGATAGGAATTGTGGGTGCCGGAGCCATGGGGCAGGGAATTGCCCAAATTGCGGTGGTTGCTGGGCTGGAAGTCCGGCTAATGGACATCGATACGGCCGCGTCCGCGCGCGCCATCGCTGCGATCGGCGCCATGCTCGACAAGCTCGCTGCCAAGGGAAAACTCACCTCGGAGCAGGCGCAGGCGGCACTGCGGCGCATTCAACCGGTGGACTCCGTCGGCGGACTTGCCGATTGCAATCTGGTGGTCGAGGCGATTGTCGAGAAGCTGGAAGTGAAGCGATCGTTGTTTGCCCAACTCGAGGAGGTCGTGCGCGACGACGCGGTGCTCGTTTCGAACACGTCGTCATTGTCAATCACGGCAATTGCCGCAGGGTGCCGTCATCCTGAGCGGGTTGCGGGCTATCACTTCTTCAACCCCGTGCCGCTCATGAAAGTGGTCGAAGTCGTGCGCGGCCTGCGTTCCAGCGATGCCACCATCGACTGGCTCGCCTCGCTCGCCCAGCAACTCGGACATACGGCAGTTCGATGCCGCGACATGCCGGGCTTCATAGTGAATCATGCAGGACGCGCGCTCAATACGGAGGGCCTGCGCATCGTCCAGGAGGGCGTGACTGACGAGCCGACAGTCGACGCCATCGTGCGTGAGCAGATGGGCTTTCGCATGGGCCCATTCGAACTGCTGGACTTGACCGGTCTCGATGTGTCGCACGCGGTGATGGAGTCGATATATCGGCAGTTCTATGACGAGCCGAGGTTCCGACCGTCCCCTATTACGGCCATCCGTCTTGCCGGGGGAATGCTGGGGCGTAAGAGCGGTTCGGGCTTCTATGAGTATAACGGTGGAACCCGGGTGTCGGAGCCGGTCTCGGCTCAAGAGAGGACTGGATGGAAGCCCGCCGCGGTGTGGGTGAGTTCTCGTCATCCGGACGAAGCGCAGCGGGTGCTCGATTTGCTCCAAACGTTGGACGTTGAAGTGGAGACGGGCAGTGCACCGAGTCACGACGCCTTGATTGTCGTGACACCACTCGGACACGATGCGACCACCAGCGCAACCTCGGAAGCGCTCGATGCCACGCGCTTGGTGGCCGTGGATACCCTTTTTGGATTCGATCGAGGCCTGCGACGCGTGATCATGCCGACTCCCGCGACGCGCACCGACATGCTCGAACGCGCTCAGATACTGTTCGCGATCGATGGCGCTCCAGTCTCCACGATCCGTGACTCTGGTGGTTTTGTGGCACAGCGCATTCTCACCTGCATCGTGAACACAGCCTGCGAAATCGCCCAGCAGCGGATTGCCTCGCCCGACGACATCGACGCCGCGGTTCGACTCGGACTCGGCTACCCGCTCGGACCTCTGGCGCTCGGCGACCGTGTCGGTGCAATACGGATCGTCGCCGTGCTGAAGGGTCTAGTGGATCTCTACGGCGATCCGCGTTACCGCCCTGGCGTTTGGCTGTCCCGGCGCGCCGCTCTGAATCTGCCGCTCGGTTTTCCGGATTGATCGATTTAAACCGGGCGATGGCCTTGACGAAGAACGAGCGTCACGTTTGACGAATCAAAGTCTGGGCTTTCGAGGCGCGATGGCTACGCAGTTGGTCGGTGACTGGCACCTCGGCAGACGCGACGAGCTTTCTTGTGAGCCGCCCTTCGCTACCGCTGCTCCGACAATTCACCAATTGTTTCGGTGCGGAGATCGGCGGCTGTACTTTGGACGCGGTCACTGGGGTACCTCGAGTCTGATAGACGGCTTAGGGTCGTCAAGGAGCATTGGATTTTCCTGCCAGCGGCCATTCACGATCTACGAATTCGACCGGTGGTTCGGTCTCAGCGCCAGCCGCTAAACTTCGCAAACTGCCGTAGGGTCACTTCGGAATCACGGGCGGTTCAGGGCCGCGGATCTGCGAACATGCTAACTTTCACGGGGAAAGGCAAATAACCGTCTTTCAGCGCTTTCTATGGTACTCAAGAGTGCCGAGTTCGGCACAGTCTTGGGGTTATGTGGCCAGTCGGAACATCTCGAAGGTGTCAGGGTCCTGCCTTTCGGCGATGAATTTCGCGAAGAAATTGGTTTTGGCGCTATTCACGAGAAATTCGGGCAGGCATTGTCGTAGTGCACTGGCGACAACCAACTCCGATGGAGGGATGCCGGGACGGATGGTGCGCAGCCAGGATCCAAAGGAACTCCAGACGAGTGAAGGGAATACCGCTGCCAGGTACTGAAGCAGTCCCTGGCAGACGATGCCAGCCTGAATGAAGACGTGATAGGCGTGGGTCTTGCGCTTGACGGCGTCGCGGTACTCGGGCGACTCGCGATGAAGGTATTGATCGCCGTT
>NZ_FCOG02000178.1 GCF_001544975.2 Caballeronia arationis
AGCGGCGCTTTTGTATCTGGACGGAATCTTAGGGAAGCTAGAAAAAAGGTGAATGCTAGTCCTGCATATGGTTATGCGAGTTTCGCATAACGCCGGACAACCCTATCCTGCGGCACCGGAAGCGGCCCGAAGGTGACGCCATAGCGATTCCAGAAACTCGCTGTGGTTCGATGCATCCCGGTACACGCGAAGCTCGACTTCGAGTTGCCACTCTGCGGTTCCGGCGGGCACGAGGTCGCCGGCGTCCAGTTCGGCGAGGATGGAGCTTCTCGGCAGCCAAGCGACTCCTTCACCTTCGAGAACGAGCTTCTTGACCACCTCCGCCATGTCCGATTCGTAATGAAGCCGCAAGACAGGGGCGGCGTTCGCGTGCCCCAGCAGCACTGCGAGGCAGCGCCCGAAGTAACTGGTTCCCGTGTAGGAGATGAGCGGTAAAGGACGGTCGTTCGTGCCGGGCAACCGGAATGCGGGAGCGCTTCGCTGATTGGGTTTGCAGACCGGCATGAAGGTGTCGGCGCCTACGGTAAGGTATTCGTATCGCGTCGGATCCAGATGCAGCGGCAACTCGGGATGGTGATAGGCGAACATCAACTCGCAGTTGCCGTTGACGAGCATCAGGATCGAATCGTGGACGTTGGCCGGAATGACGCGTGCGCGCACCTCGTCGAAATGTGAAGAGAGCGCGCGCAGCCAGGCAGGCAGAAAGTTGAGCGCGATGGTATGGCCGGCTGCGATCTGCACCCCCTTGCCGGCGATGCGCTGCTCGGTGCGAATGATGGCGCGCGTGTCGAACAGCTTCTCGATGATGTCTTCGGCCGCTTCGCGAAAGAGTTGTCCCGCTGGCGTCAATGTCGGCGGAAAGCTGCTTCGATTGATGAGGTCGGCGCCAACCCACTGCTCCAGCGACTGAATCCGCCTGCTGAACCCGGACTGCGTCACGTTACGAAATTCCGCCGCTCGCGAGAAGCTCTGATATTGCGCGAGCGCGATGAAGTCTTCGATCCACTTGATTTCCATGACCTGTCCGTATCGGTTCTGGTTCCGGCGACAAGGCAGATCGGCCGCCATGAGACCCTTCGATTTTACGGGACGCGGAACAAGTCAGTTATCGAGCGCGTCGTTGCGATTGCGCGACGCTGCATTCGGTTGCGCAGCCGTCCCGCCAGGAAAGCGACAATGACCAGCGACAGGTAGAACGTCAGAACGTCACGACGCCACGCTTCCAGGTCGACACGGTGCTCCGCGATCGTCGAACCAGATATCAGGCAATTCGCGGCTGCGGCGGCGCTGGACATCCGAGCAAAACCGGCGCCAGAGAGCAGCGGAAGAATAACGAGCAGAGCCATCAACGCAGGCTTAGCGCGGTGCATGGAGGCCGTTCGCTGTCTTGCGATGGGACATCCTAATCGGCGATTTAGCCAGCAAGGCCCCCACTCCAGCCTACATACCAAAATTTATCGGCCCAAAAAAATGTGAATAGCCATGGCTTTTTGTCCCGTAAATACTGGCTTCAACTCAAGCCAATGCCGGTTCCTCTTTGTCGAGAATCGCTCCTGTGCTTGCCATCAAACGGTCGCCTTCTCCCGGATTTCCATGAGCAATGTCACCCTGCAATCAGCCGATACGTCCCTCGACGTTCGCCGTAGTACGCCAAGCTCCCAGCTACGCACAATCGCAGCATGTTCAATCGGCAACGCGCTTGAAATGTACGACTTCACGGTCTACAGCTTCTTCGCCATGCTGATAGGCAAGCTCTTCTTCCCTGTCAATAACGCGTATACCTCCCTGCTGCTGGCGGTCGGCACATTCGGTATCGGCTTCGTGATGCGGCCGCTCGGAGCGATGGTGATCGGCAGCTTTGCCGACCGGCGCGGCCGAAAGGCAGCGATGACGCTGACGATCACACTCATGGTCTGCGGCACGCTGTGTATCGCCTTCGCACCTACCTATGCGACGGCCGGAACGCTAGGCACGCTTGCCATCGTACTTGGCCGGGTATTGCAGGGCTTTTCGCTCGGAGGAGAAATCGGCGCATCGACCGCGATGTTGATGGAGTCCGGCAGTTTCGGCAGCCGTGGTTTCCGGATCGGCTGGCAGGGAGCGAGCCAGGGATTCGCCGCCCTGCTGGGGGCGCTGAGCGGCGCCGTGCTGTATGCGAACCTGTCGCAATCGGCGCTCGAATCCTGGGGCTGGCGTCTGCCGTTTCTGCTTGGCTTGCTGATCGCACCAGTCGGTCTTTACATCCGCTCTCATCTCGACGAAACGCTGGATAGCGATGCTACAGAGGCTCATCCGCTGGCGACGGTATTCACCGAGCATCGCAGCAAGATCGTGCGCGGCGTGCTGTCTATCGTCGCGGGAACGGTTGTCATGTACCTCGTCGTCTTCTTTATGCCGACTTATCTGGTGCGCGTGCTGCACCTGCCAACCTCCCTTTCCCTGATGGCAGGCTGTGTGTCGGGTGCGACGATGACATTCATGTGCATCCTCTCAGGCCTGATCGCTGATCGGACCGTATCTCGCAAGCCTATTGCGCTTGCTTCCGTCGTGCTGACGACGCTGCTCATCTATCCCGCGATCTGGGCCATGAACATGTATCCCAGTGTCCCGCTGGCCCTCTTCATGGTCGCCCTGGTCACCGCCGCGAGCAGCTTCGGCACTGCCCCCATGTTGCTGTTGCTGATGGAAATGTTTCCGGCCAGCGTGCGGGCGAGCGGACTTTCCGTCATCTACAGCATCGGTGTCGCTCTGTTTGGCGGATCCGCGCAGTTCATCGTGACCTGGCTTCTCGCGAAGACCGGCGATCCCATGTCGCTGGCGCTGTACATGATCGCCTGCGGAATCGTCACGGTCTGTGCGATGTCCAGCCTGCCTGAGCCGCGCGAGCGCGCTTCATAGCAATCGGCCCGACCGGCCCGCTCGCGGTCGGTCGGCAGCCTCCCCGATATTCATCACGCTGACTGAATCAGTTTCGCGCTCGAAAGAGACGCGAGGGAGCGGCTCGCCCGCACCGGCGCATTTATTAAATCACGCAAGTGGACATCGGCAATGAAAAAGACTTTGAGCGCGCTGCTCGCTTCGCTTGGCACGCTGGCCTATACCGGAGCTTTCGCGGAAGTGTCGCCGAACGCGCCGTCAGACGCGGCGGCTGCCGCCTACGCGACCAGCTCGCAAATGCAGTCGATGTTCCGGTACTGGGGATCAGGCCTGGGGCCGCAAACGCTGGGCGTGGCTTCGCAGCGTACCTTTGTGACGCTCTACGGCACCGTGGATTTGGGCGTCAACTATACGAAGGATGGTCCGTACAGCATCACGCGGTTGCAATCGGGCGGCGCATTGACATCGAAGTTCGGCTTGTATGGCCAGGAGTATCTCGGCGATCAATGGACCGTGTTCTTCCGGCTGGAAAACGGCTTCTTGGGTAACACCGGCGCTGTCCAGGACAAGACGTCGTTTTTCAATCGCGCCTCCTATGTCGGGATGCAGAACCCAATGTACGGGCAACTGACATTGGGCCGTCAATATACGTCCGGCGGCGCTGCCGCGCTGGGTGCGGATCCATTCCTCGGCGTCGCGCATGAATCGGTCTATACGTATTTTCTCGGCACCTCGGATCTGGGGCTCGGCGCGAACAGCATTGCGCTGGGACGCCTGCCCAATACGTTGCGTTATATCTCACCGCGGCTCGGGCCATTCGGCTTCGACCTGAGCTACTCGCTCAAAGAGGATCAATCGATAGGTCCCGCCGTCAGTCAACGCTCCGCGATGGTGTCTTACGTCGACAAACGCGCCGTGTTGTCAGTCGCTTTCGGGCAAAGCTGGTGCGACCCGTCGATCACGGGCAGTTGTGTCGGCAACGCGACGATCGCGCCGACCAAACGCACGGACACCTATCTCGCCTCCCTGCTCTACGACGTCGGTCCATTCATCGCCCAGGGCGCCTACATCCGATACGTTCCGCAGGCAGCGGACACCGCTATCGCCAGTACGTATCTGCTCGGCCTGCAAAAGTGGTGGCGGAATAATTTGCTGCGGGCGTCGGTTGCGTATCGTGACACGTCGAAATCGCAGGATTACGCCTACGGCTCGACGATCGGTATCGATCACTTTCTGTCGAAAAGAACGTCTCTATACGCGCGTGTCGGTGTCATGCGCAATGGCCCGAACTCCAGCGTTACTTACAACTACGACAGCGGATCGCCGACGCCCGCACCGGGGCGCACGATTTCAAGCGTCACGCTGGGTATCAATCATCAATTCTGATCTGGTGCGCGGCGTCGCCGCGTCACCACTTTTTGCTCCCTCTCACTAAGGAGACGTCTGTGTCGATCGAACTGGTTCAAGACTTTATCGAAAGCAGCAAAGACAAATACATACAGCTGTCGGACGAAATCTGGCAATACGCGGAGTTGGGCTACACCGAACATAAGTCCGCTGCCGCGCATATCGCATTTCTGAAAGCGGCGGGCTTTACGGTACGTGAGGGTGTGGCGGGAATCCCGACGGCGTTCGTTGCGGAAGCCGGCTGCGGCGGCCCGGTGATCGGCATCCTTGGCGAGTTCGATGCGCTGTCCGGGCTGAGTCAGGAGAGCCAGGCACTCAATTGCTGTCCATCGACTGAAATCTCGAACGGTAACGGCCATGGCTGCGGGCACCACCTGCTCGGCACAAGCGCTCATCTCGCGGCAGTCGCCGTCAAGAATGCGCTGGAACGCTGCGGCATTGAAGGCACGGTGCGCTTCTACGGTTGTCCTGCTGAAGAAGGCGGCTGGGGCAAGACCTTCATGACTCGCGCGGGTCTGTTCGACGATGTGTCAGCCGCGGTCACGTGGCGCCCCGGTGTCGCGAACACGATCATGAATATGGAAAGCCTGGCAGTTAAACAGGCGTACTTCCGCTTCAAGGGCGTCGCTGCGCATGCAGGCGCATCACCGCATCTCGGCCGCAGCGCGCTCGACGCGCTTGAGTTGATGAACATCGGTACCAACTTTCTGCGCGAACACATGATCCCGGACGCGCGCGTGCATTACGCCATTACCGACGCCGGTGGCGTTGCGCCGAATGTCGTGCAACCGAATGCGGCTGCGCTCTATATGATCCGTGCGCCGCGCAATCGCGACGCGAGCGAACTGTACGAACGGATCTGCAATATTGCGCGCGGCGCCGCGCTGATGACCGATTGCGAACTGGAAATCGAGGTTCACTCGGCGTGTTCCAATCTGCTGCGCAACACCACGCTGAACGAATTGATGCAGGCGAAACTCAAACAGTTCGGCGCGCCGCAGTATGACAGCGAGGAGCTGCAATTTGCCGAGTCGATGCATCGTACGAGCCGCCCCGAGGAGATCGAGATGGCCGGCCGGATGCTGGCCTCGGCGTGGCGTCAGCCGAAGGCGTTGTTCGACGGCGTCGATGAACTCTACAACGACCGTCCGTCGAAGATGCACGGTTCGACGGATGTCGGCGATGTGAGCTGGGTCACGACCACGGTGCAATGCATGACGGCATGCTTTGCCTTTGGTACGTCACCGCATTTGTGGCAGTGGGTCTCGCAAGGCAAAAGCGCGCTGGCGCACAAGGGGATGACGCTGGCCGCGAAAACGATGGCCGCCACCGCACTCGAGTTATATACGAACCCCCTGCTGCTCGCGGCAGCGCGCACTGAACTGATGGAGAGTCTGGCCAAAGAGGCCTACGTGTGCCCGATTCCGGAAGACGTGCGACCGCCGATTCCGGGACGCAGCGCCTGATTTGCTCGCTTGTCAGAACTCACTCTTTATCAGCGCTCCAGGATATAAATCATGCGTATTTTCGTTGCTGCATTAGTCACCGAGACAAATACCTTTTCACCGTTTCCGACATCCTACGAAGACTTCACGGTTCACGAGAGAGGGTCCGCTTCAGACTCGATGCTCGGCGTTGTTCCGAAAGTCTTTCGCGATAGAGCAGAAGCCGATGGACACACAGTCATTGAAAGTATTACTGCTTATGCCGAACCCTCCGGGCGTACGATCAAGGCCGCCTACGAGCGGCTGCGGGACAGGATCGTCGGCGATCTGAAGTCGGCCGGCCCAGTCGACATGCTATTGCTGATGTTGCACGGCGCTATGGTCGCGCAAGGCTGCGACGATTGCGAGGGCGACATCCTCACGCGGCTTCGCGAGATAGCCGGCGACGCGGTTATCGGCGTCGTGATCGATCCGCACTGCCATCTGACGGAAACCATGGTCGAGAATTCCGATCTCATCGTCATTGCCAAGGAGTATCCGCATATCGATTTTGCGGATCGGGCGCACGAAGTCTACGACATCTGCCAGAAGGTCTCCCAAGGAGAGATCAGGTTGACGGGAGCGCTCATCGATACACGGATCGTCGGCTTCTACCCTACTTTCGATCCTCCGATGCGAAATATCGTCGATGAGCTCACGGCGACAGAAAAGAGTCCATCCATTCTGTCTGCAAGCATCGGTCATGGCTTTCCATGGGCCGACGTGGAAGATGTCGGCACCCGCGTTCTCGTCTATGCGAACGATGACGCAGAAGAGGCCGCACAAGTAGCGGCGAAAATTGCGGAGCGGATCTACGAAGCCAGAGTTGAGTTGCGTCCGAACTATCCGTCAATCGCGGAGTCGCTGGATCGGGCGAGCGCGATGAGTGGGCAAATCGTGCTGGGTGACTTCGCCGACAACCCGGGTTGCGGTGCATCGGGCGACAGTACCTTCTTCCTCAAGGCGATGCTCGAACGCAATGTGACCGACGCCGTGATCGGCGCGTTCTGGGACCCTTTGGTCGCGAAGGTTTGTGCATCTGCCGGGGTTGGCGCTACCTTGAATATCAGGCTAGGCGGCAAATGCGGCCCCACTTCGTCGGATCCGGTCGATCTGGAGGTGGAAGTCATGGGCGTGGTGGACAATCACACCGGGGGCGCGTGGGGAGGCCGAATTCCGATGGGATTGTCCGTGTGGTTGCGCGCTGACGGTATCGACATTGCAGTGTGTTCCATTCGTACGCAGTTGTTCGAACGCGATTCTCTGACAGGATTGGGAATAGATCTCGACAACAAGCGCATCATTGTCGTGAAGTCCAGCAATCACTACCAGACAGGATTCCGGCCCGGATCAGACGCGCTTTGGCATGTGAATTCACCCGGGGCGTTGCCCTCCGACTTCTCGTCCCTTCCATACACGAAGCGCGATACGAATTACTATCCGCGGTCCCGGAACCCATGGGCGGAATACGGCATGCCTCCTGCCATTCTGTTCGGACGTAAAACGATGACGGCGAGCTAGTGTCCCGTTCCGTTGTTCACTGAACTATGTTCGCGTGGCATGTTGACGTCAGCGGAACGCAAGACGTCAACATGGCAATGGGACGACCGAAGGCGGAACTGGTGTTGAGCGAAGACGAGCGCTCGCAATGGGTGTCGATAGCACGTTCTCGCTCCAACTATGACAGTCGCAAGCATCCAAAGGTCGAGACGTGGCTGTCGACACGCCCCCGCTGTAACATGCATTTCATCCCCACTTACAGTCCGTAGCTCAACCAGGTCGAACGCTTCTTTGCGCTGATTACCGACAAGGCGATCCGCAGGGCTCGTTTGGCTCGGTCAAGCAACTGGTCAAGCGTATCGATCAATCCGTCTCACACTACAACGAAAACTGCAAACCATTCGTCTGGACCGCGTCAGCCGATTCCATCTCCAAAAACTTCGCAGACTTTGTTCGCGAATCAGCGGAACGGGACACTAGGCAGTGGTGTCGGCGCTCCGTGATATTTTGTCTAGCTATGATGAATCCCTGACAACGTGATTCGGGGGCAATGTGAAGTTGAGGCAACTCAATGCGCTGCGCGAGGTCGCCGAGGCCGGCAGTCTTCATGAAGCCGCTCGGCGCCTGTTCCTGACGCAACCGGCAATCAGCCGTTCGATCCGCGAGTTGGAAGTCGAATTGGGCATGCAGTTACTGACCCGATCGGCGAATGGCGCCACATTGACGCCATTCGCCCACCAGGTGCTGAAACGCGCACTCGTCGTCCAGCGGGAGATCGGGCGCATCGTGGAAGACGCGCAGACAGCGCGCGGAGAACTCGGCGGTCGGCTGACGCTCGCAATCACGCCTCCTGCATCTACCCGCGCGCTCGCCGACTCCCTGCTCGAACTGACAGCCGCGCGTCCGGGCGTCAAACTGGATGTGATCGAATGGCGCGGCGAGAACATCGCGGACGGATTGCGAAACGGAACGATCGATGTGGCGATTTTCACGCAGTATGGCGAGCCGAAGAACGCAGCGTTCGAATGGGCCAAGCTATACGAACTCGATGTGCAGTTGACAATTGCAGCGTCATACCAGGGCAGCGAAACTTTATCGATCGAGCAGATTCACGCGATGCCGTGGCTAGTTCTGGATTCCCCGACCGACGAATCGAGCTTTGTCGCGAAGTTGTTCGGCGAGCGCGGCATGCCGCTGCCGGAGCGAATAACGCGGTGTTCCGCGATGAACTTATACCTGGACCTCGCGACACAGATGCAGGCGATCGCAGTATTTACGTCGCTGGCGACGCCGCTGCTATCGCAGCGTGCGAATAAGGGCTTGCTCAAACTTCTGAGCCTTACCGAGCCGACACCGAAGGTCGGCATGTACCTCGCCTATTCCAGCGAGGAGTTGCTGACTGCGACGGCCGAGGATTTCATCCGGCGCCTGCGCGCAAAGCTCGATGGCCGAGAGGCAGGCCGTTTGCCCGCTGGCATGCCCTACAATGACAACCGGATCGGCGTTCGCTAGTCACAAGATGGCCGTCCTTGGGCATCGACGCAAAATCGCGGCTCTTCACTAGGTGCTGGACCCGGGCACAATTTTTTCAATCCCATCAGTCTGTCACGCCCCCAAGAGGCAAGTTATTCGGCGCAGGCCATCAAGATGTTGTAACTGCCTAGCGTTAAAAGCCAGCTCGCGTCGCGTCGTTCCGCCGGCTGCTTCATTACAGTAAAAAGCCGACCGGTGAGATTGTCTAGGCGCTCGCGCCGGTAAAGCTATCATTTCTGTTACAAACCACTAATATTCTTTCACGCGTTGCTGCACGGACGGGCAGGCGACGGGTGATGCCTTTGAGTGACCTCGCGTCCGGAACAGAAATGATTTCTGCCGTGAGGAGAGCGCGATGAATCGACGTGGCCTGGTTACGAAGACCTTCTTTGCCCTCACGTGCGCAGGCGTCGCGTTCCCAGCGGGTGCGCAGAATCTGAAACAGCAGGTGGTCGGCACCTGGACCTTGACGTCCGGATCGGAGAAGCTCGCAAACGGCAAGACAATCGTTCCTTGGGCGTCCGGCAACCTCATGCTGGATTCAACCGGCCACGTGGCATTTTTTCTCGTGGGCAAAGACCGCCCGAAGACGGTAGCTAATCCAAGCATGCCAATCGGTCCTGTCATCGCGTACTACGGAACATATACCGTCGACGAGCCCACCAGCACGCTCACGTATAACGTCGAAGCCAGCACATCGCCGGCATTCGACGGCGCGGTTCGCAAGCAGAAGGTCGTTTTGAGCGGCGATAAGCTGACCACGACCGGGTCTCCCGTCAAGACGTCCGACGGAGAGATCATCCCGATCAACGAATGGAAGCG
>NZ_FCOG02000140.1 GCF_001544975.2 Caballeronia arationis
GCGCCGGGGGCGCTTCCAGTCGCGCTACGCGCTCCTTCCACCGCCCCCGGCACAACCTCAGTGACATTCGACTTCTTCAGCATGTTCAACTCCGTTTCCAGACACACTTTTACCCCAAATTCGTGTCCAGCAAAATCGAAGACGGTTCAATTTTTGGGCCATCCGACACAGGAAGAGAAAAGCTGGTGGACCGTTGTGCGAAGAGCGGTTCGCGCTGGTCCACAAGTCGACTGCCTCGCGGGAGGCTGACGGTCGCCCCGAAGGGCGTTCGCACGAATTCAGGGCAAGAGCTCGCGCCCAGCTCAAAGCCGAAGCCGCCCGTGCAACAGCGAACGAGGGGACCCAATCTTAGGGATGTGCATGAGCCGTCCATGAAGAAAGCGGCCGGTTCGCAAGCGGAGGAATCGGCCGTCGACAAAAAGAACAAGGCGGCCAAGCCTGAGTGCGCTGCGATTTTCTCGTGAGTACGTCTAACACGCCCATCCACGGATGGCGACGACGCGACATTCACTCCCGGCTCGGCGCCAGCAGCGCTACCGGGACGTTACGACAGTTCACCCTGGCGACTAGAGCCGCTCCTAGTCCGTCGACCCATTCATCGGCTCCAGCAGGCGCCGCGCGTTCGTTGCTATCAGCGCGAAGAATATTGACTGGCCACGACGGACGGAACAATCGTTCGTGCGTCAAAGACCCGGTCCAAATGGGTGTTGGAGACGCGCTCTTCCCGTAGCTGACCGCATAACCGGTTGGCCAAAAGCGCAGCACGCTACGTTCGTCGCGCGTATTGCCTGCATGCGTAAAGACCAGCGATGACGGCACGCCGTTATTCAGTTTCGGCAGAACGGGAAGCGCCACAGCCGCAACGTTGGGCGAGACAAGGGAAAGCAGGCTGCGCGCTGAAAGGCCCGTCCCTTCAACCCACCCCTGAGCGCGAAGGCGCGCCCTTATTTGGTCTGGGTTCGCCGCCCACTGCAGCGTAATGGGCTCCTTGCGGCCGCCCTCCATGTCCGAGCGATAGCAAGGGAAAGTCTTCCAGAGGGTGTCCATCCACTGCGATTGCGTCACCGATACAGGCATCGGGCGTCGAACGTTATCCGGAGAAGCGGGTGGACCAAAAATAAGCTGCGCGCCTACGCTGACAAAGACCACGAGCAGAACGATGGCTGACATGGGAGCGCGAGGCGGCGTTACTTCCGGATACCGCCACGCAACTGTCAGGGCAATGATGACCACCCAGACGGACGCAAGTGCTACGCTCCCAATGGCATCAGAAACCCAAAATCGCCCGAAGTAAAGGCCCGCAAGCGCGACGATGGCCACAATGACGGTATTTACGGTGGTGACGATTACCCCTTCCAGTATCCCGACTCGTCTGGCGAGCAGAAAAGTGATGAACCCATAGACAATTACAAGTACGGCGATGTGGTTGTTCGGAAACGTATGCACATTGGATGTGAGCAAATTCGGAGCAACACGGTGCATCGCCAATTGGAGCGCGAATATGAGTAGCTGGGAAAATACAATCGCAGTCAGCAAGTAGCCGATTGCGTGCCAACGTCGTTCCCCTAGCATCCACAGCAAAACTGTCATGACCAGCGCTGTCAGCGTCACTACGCTGCCAAACGTCTCGAGCCTCGCGAGGACTGCATCACCCCAAGCGGTGCGGACTGATTGCAGAAACTGATAAACAGATACATCCACTCGCACCAGTGGGTCGCGGCTGATGACGTCTTCGAGAACGCCGAAAAAAGCCCAACCTGAAAGAAGTACGAAAAGCGATGCCGCTACTATTCCAAAGGCAGCCGGCTGGGCAGGGTCCAGCATCTTCAGCGCCAGACGAGCCACGAGTCCTTTGCGATGGCGGGACCAGTTCGCCAGACGGCGCCCCATTTCGCTCGCCCAGCCATCTGCGTGGGACAGAAGAAAGCGGCTGACTCGAACGCTTAGCCACAAAATTGCGGCCAGTAGCCCGATGACGACGACAAGGCGGAACGAAACTGCGCCCGCCAGTTGGACCGATGCGCCGAAAACAACGCCCGGCAAGATATGGACCGGAGCCCAAAGCAGCGCCGAAAAGAGGTTCATGGCGTAGAACCGGGTCGGCGTCATCCCCAGCATCCCCGCAACGACAGGCACAATGGCACGCAACGGTCCGACGAACCGGGCGAACAATACGCTTTTCGCGCCATATTTGGCGAAGAAGGTGTGTCCGGCGTCGAGCATCTGCGGATGTGCCCGGAAGGGCCATGCCTGGACAATCCTGTCCCTGTAACGACTACCGAGCCAATAGCTCATGCCGTCCCCGGCGACCGCACCGGCTATCGCCCATGCGAGCACCCAACCCAGGTTCAGCGTCCCTGTGCCGACAAGTGCCCCAGCAAGAAACATCGCAGTGCTGCCAGGGATGAAGGTCCCAATAATCGCGATGGCCTCAAGGAACGCTGCAAGGAAAACGACCGTGAGTGTCCATGCCGTGTGACCGGCGAGCAGATGCAACAGGTGGGTGAACGCGTGCTCCATCGCGCATTATCAGCCGTTCTGGCTTAAGAAACTTACGATGCCGCGCATGAATTCCACCTTCGTCGTCACGAGGTATCCAAACACCGGCTCGCAATTGTCACCGCATTCGTGGTTCGCGATAGCTTGTGTCGCCGGTCGCAGCGGTTGGGGCACTCGCCTAACTGAATCAGACCTGCAACTTGTCATCAACGATTTCGCTTCTCGTGCGAAGGGGGAACGTTGATAAATCAATATACGTTAGCGGCGAGGAGAGTCTGCTTCCGAAAGCAGTAAGCCGTATTTTGTGTTTGGCCCAAGAGCATTTGTCCACTTGAATTGCTGCGTCGCCTGAATGGCTTATAGCCGGTGTGTTTTCTTCGGAGCCTCATCGCGCAGTCCGTGCATCTGCGCGTATGCTTCTCGGCGCGAGGCGTCGCACCTTCGGCTTCACGCTCAAGCCACTATTGTGCCGCCAGTGCCCAGGAGTGCACGCAATTCGTCGATGTTGAAGGGCTTCGCAAGAATTACTGTTCCGCCCAGTTTTGCTCGTTCAATTTCGTCCGCGTATCCGGTCATAAGCGCGAACTTCTGTGCGGGCCACATGCTCCTGACCTTCTCGGCAAGGTCGATGCCGCTCATCTTTCCTGGCATTTGCACGTCGGAAAGTATGAAATCAAACACCGCGCCACTGACGAGCACGTCGAGCGCTTCGTCGGCTGTCCTTTCGTGGCGCGAGGTACATCCGAGCACTTCCAGCACTGCGCAAAGGCCCGCGGCTACCTCCTCGTTGTCTTCGACGATTAGCACGTGGTCCGATGGCAGCGTAGCCGCAGGAACGGGCCCGGGCAGCGGCGGTTCTTCAGTCACTTCCATCCCCGAGTAGCGCGGCAGATAAAGGAGCAGGGTTGTGCCCTCCCCAGGCTCACTCTCTAGCTTGGCTGTGCCACCCGACTGCTCACATGTTGCTATCACTTGCGCTAGCCCAAGACCGGTGCCGGCACCTTGTGCCTTCGTGGTGAAGAGCGGTTCGAACGCGTGCTGCTTGGCCGACGGCGACATTCCGTGGCCGTTATCAGAGAGGGCTATCATCACGTACTCTCCGACCGGCAATGCCTTCTCAGGACGCGTTATAGAGATATTTCGGCACTGAACGGAGAAGATGCCTCCGTCAGGCATGGCGTCTCTCGCATTGACCGCGATGTTCATGATAGCCGACTCAAGTTCAGTGACGTCCACCTCGACATGCCAGGTGTCCGGCGCCACCTGCAACCTGAACTCAATTTTTTCAGTGAGCGCCGTCTGTATGATGCTGGTTGCACTTGGAAGCCATGCCGGCAAGTCAAGGTGTTCAAGCTTAAGAGGTTGCTTGCGAGCGACGCTCATCAGCCGTCGAGCGAGGCCTTCGGCTCCGATGGTTGCGCGCTTTACCGCTGCAACCTCCCTATGCACATTCGTACAGTTCTTCCGGGTGGCCAATTCCATATTGGCAGATACAACCATCAATAGGTTGTTGAAGTCGTGAGCGACGCTCGCGACTAGATTGCCAAGCGCCCCCATGCGCCGGAGCTGACGGCTGGACGCTTCAGCTGATTCGCGTTTTATCCATTCATTGCGCCAGCGCTCCCATGCGGCTTGCTCAGTCCTCAACTGACGAAGCGAGAAGAGTATCAACGACCAGAGTCCAACGCAGGGCACAAGACTGAGGCTTGCTAAAACGGCGAAATGACTACGCCATTCTTTTACTATTGAAGGGGTAGCGTAGCCGCTGGCTACATAAAGGGGATAGTCCCCGACGCGCCGAAATGACAGTATTCGCTCGACTCCGTCGACGGTGGAAATCATGTCAAGGCGACCTGCGCGTATCGCGCGCGCGAGTGCCGTAGTGAAAGGGGTAGGCGAAGCTGGATTACTGTTCGCAGTTATGGCTGGAAGCCTCGCCAGAATATTGCCGTCCTGGCGGTATAAGCCGACCAATAGAGCCGAGTCGTTGTTGGTCAAGTCGCGGTAGAAATCGGCGAAATATTGACGTCTGAGCGCGATGGAGACGACCCCTAGGAACTCTCCCTCTTTGGTAATGCGAGCCATATTCGTCGTGAAGACGTCTGACCGCATTACCTTCCCTGATAGCGGCAAAGAAAAGTAGGGCTTCGGCGCGGAAGCGCGTGCCGCGCCGAAGTCCTCGCGACCGGCGACTGAAATCTGCGGCGCGGGAAAGAAGCGGCTGCTCGCCAGCAAGTCCCCGTTCCTCCCAAACACGGATATCGCGGCGAGCTGTGGGTAATCGCTTGCGATTGCGTTGAGCCTGCTATGCATGCGACCTTCATCGACGCGGATTTTCACGTCATCGCTATCACCAAGCAGGTCGAGAATGCGTGTTTCGATTTCGTTGTTCAGGTCGACGATTTTCAGCGCGTGTTCTTGTGCGACCCTGGTCAGCCGGTCTACAACGTTAACTGCGTCCGCAATGCGGCGCTGGTAGTCGAAATATCCGTACCCTGCGACGCATAGAAGCGGCACTAGAATCGATGCGATGAGAACGGTGACAAGAACGCGTCGCGTCGCCGTGAAGTTGCGCGACGGCATTGGCACGTCCGGCTCAGTGCTTTTGTCAGCTGGCAAGGTCGCACGCTCCGCGCGGAGGTTACTACCGCAGAGTCCCTATGGTACTGCCGAAGGCCCGCGCGGGGATGGACGAATGAAGTAGGTCGGTTCGACTAAATACGACCCAGCACACCTGACCTAAGCCGTCCGCTCCATTTGCGCCCGCGCGGTCGACGGCGCCGCAGCATTACCGTCTTGGAATTTCACGATGCAGTCGACCCACAGATGCGCTCGCGCTTTTCCATACTGTGTCGCTTCACGCATGGAAACGAAGGCCAAAGGTTCTGTAAACACTCCAAGAATCTCTTTAAATCCTTTGTGATTGTGGCTCCGTGCAACAGACCATCGCACTTTATAACGGCGCTCATTTCCGTTGAAACACGCTCGCTCCATTTCGACAAGTTCTACCTGCACGTCGAAGGCTCGATACGCCTCCCAGTGTTGAGTATCCATGTCCGCTCCTTCGTTCTGTCGCTCTAGTTGAACTAGCATGCGATATTCCAGTACATGCGTTCGTGCCGCGCACCAGAGAGAAGGAACGAAGCCGCGGCTTTGACGAAGCCTATTAGTGCGGAACTAGCTCGCTGTCCACCGCCGGCCGAAATCGCGACTCTTCGCGCGCGCCAAAGTCGACATGCGTGCATGGGGCAAATTTCGATGCAAGTGCGAAAAATCTCTGGAAGACAGAGCGCAGGGGCTCCACTAACGAATAGGTGGACAAGTGAACACGATTGACCAAGATACCCTCGCGGGGTGGCGCAAACCGACGCGCTGACCGACGGCAGAACGTCATAGTTCCCGCTTATGCTCGACGCTTAACAGCCATCTCACTCGCAGGCAAGTCCCTCTGGCCCGTACGCGTTATTTTGCCCGGGGCGCTTCAAGGTTCGCGTCCGGCTCTTCGAGCTTGGCTGCCCTAACGGCGGTCGCGGCGTTCCCAACGGCAAGCGCGACGTTCCGACTTTCCTTTGCACATCGTCGTCTGCATCTAGGGTGGGATGACTGTCGCAAAGGGCTCACAGATTCTGGATTCCACGCCAATCAAGAAGCTGGTTGCTACGATTTGCGGCATGGAATTTGTGAAAGCGGGCAAACAGGCCAAATCCTGAAAACGAACCGTGGCTTGGGCCACGCACCTTTGTGAATAAGCGAAGTACGTAAGACTGTTCTGAAATGGATGCTGGGCTGGTCGACACCGGTTACGACGAGCGGCGGCTGCCCCCCAGCGGCGTCACCGCTCGCCGGCGGAATCGGCAGTCGACAAAAAGAAGAAGGCGGCCAAGCCCCGCCTGAAGTCGGAATTCAAGTCCGAATCAAAATCGGCAGGCTGTCGAATGGGGGCTCAGTCCATTTCGCGGGTCAGTTTCCAGAGGAAATCGACATGAGATGGCTTCTGAAGGGGCACGCGAGAACTCTTTGCTAGGAGAAATCCACGACGCAGTACTCAAGCTCAAGCGTCACACCGAGTTCCTTTTCGGCAACAGCGAGATAGGGCCCGTACTTCGCCTTGAACGCCACCAGGCTCTCGGCAATGGCGTACGGCGTAAGTTGCTTCGTCGAGGACGCGCCCGTATGACCCAAGGTCGAACCGAGTTTCCCTTGGCTGGGAAGCCAGAGTAAGTCACCTGATTCTGTCTGGCGCGACGTTATGAGTTCGTCCCAATGCGGATACTTCGAGAATTGCGGTGGTTCGGCCTGTTCATCAACCGGTGATTTACCCTGCTTCGTCACGGTAGGGGCGCCCGACATCACATGAGGCGCACGAACCACGGGGCCGACGTACACAGAAGATTCCATTCCCATTTTCATATCCTGAATGCGTTCAGTTGAGTAACGAGCTCGAGATTCATGCGTTAAGTCCAACGTGGTGTCCAGCGCGATGAGCCTCGAGTTCTGCTGCTGTCAAATCATGTCGTACCATCTCGACGGCTGAGCATTCAACGCCGTCGACATCACCCGATTTCGGCCACGGGCCTTTGCCACCTGCATCTGCGTTTCTGCCGCAGCCACGAGCGTGCTAGGTTCGAGTCCGTCGCCAGGCGTGCAGGTCGCACAGCCGATGCTCACAGTGACCAAGCCGTACATGCTGTCGTCGTGCCGAAGCCGCATATCCATCACCGCCTGCCGAATCGCTTCGCCGACGATGATTGCCCCTTGGGGCGAGGTGTCCGGCAGTAGTAGCAAGAACTCCGTGGCGCTATACCGGCCAGCGCGGACGGCAGGCCACGGCGCTGTCGCACTGATACAGTTGGCGACCATAATCAGGGTCTCGTCGCCCACGGAATAACCGTGCAGGTCGTCGAATCGATTCTGGCAGTCCACATCCACCACGACGAGCGAGAGAAATTTGCGCGTTCGCATGGCTACCTTCCATTGCGTACCGAGCGTGATGGACATCGCCCGACGATTGGAGAGGCCCGTCAACCGGTCTGTCGTGGCAAGCCGAATTGCGTCCGCCTGAGCGCGGAATCTATCGCGCATCTCGAACGCTACGACCCACGCGCCGGCGATAGAAGCAACCCCCGCCAGTGCAATTGCGAACGCATAGGCCAATGTGCCGTCGAAAGCGTCAATCACCTGAAGCAAAAGGAAACTGAACAGCACAAGCAAGAGCGCCGTACAAGCGGTACCTGCTGCGGCAGGGTGGCGTCCACCCATACGCGAGATAGCCTCTCCAGAGCGACGTATCAAGGTGGAGGCGTGGAATAGTAGTGTTGGCTTCCGCGTGATAGGTATCCCTTTAACAGTGCACATGATTCACTCCTAATGTCGACTGATAGCCCCTTCGGGCACGAGCGTCGAGGAAACATCTCTTCTCCTGCACTCTGGCGCCAAGCGCGCGCCAGACGAGGTTCCCGGCACACTCGAGGCCGAGTCTCGGGCTCGCAATCGCACGCTGCGCACACAATTGCGCCCAGCGGCTTTCGCTGCGTACATCTGTTTGTCAGCTGCGGCGACCAGCGCGTTTGCGCTCGAACTGTGGCGAGGGATACACGTCGCGCAACCACCGCTTACGGTCACGCACTCGTACTCGCTTCCCGAGTGGTGCAGTTGCATCGACTCAACACGTTGACGTATCGCTTCGGCGAGCGCATTTGCACTCTCCGCGGTCGTGTCAGGCAATAGGATTGCAAACTCTTCTCCGCCGTAACGGGCAACCAGGTCCGACGAGCGGCGTATCGAAGCGCGGATGCATTCCGCGACCAAAACCAGGACTCGGTCGCCGACTTCATGTCCATGCGCGTCGTTCAATCTTTTAAAGTGGTCAATGTCGATAAAAAGAATTGACAGTGAGTCTCGACTCCGCCTAGCGCGATTCCATTCGCTGTCGAGCGTCGCACTCAGGCTCCGGCGGTTGTAGAGTCCAGTAAGGGGGTCGGACAGCGCCTCGTGCAAAAGCTTCAACTCGGAGGCCATGCCCGCCTCAATGGCGAATGCAACCACCCACGCACCAACTATCGCCAGAACGCCGAATACGAGTGCGAGCGCGATAAGTAGTGCGCTATCCGAGCCGATATCTAAGGACGAGAGGGTGACGCCCGTAGCTGTGAGGGCCAAAACCGTTCCGGCGATGCCCGCCGACACAGGACGCCGACCAATCGTCTTCGTAATTTTCACGAGATAGCGACGCGTCGTAGCGTTGACGCGCTGGGTGCTTTTCCAGGCCATCCGGTCTCCTTTAAATTGGAATGGAAACAAGGCCACGCTCCTTGGGAGATGTGCGTGGGACCCCGTCGATGCGGGCGAGGCCCGGTCAGGGAGTCGAGTCGCATTGGACGACTGCACAATTACTGCCGGAGCAGCTACATGGTAGTCGGGTAATTGAAAGATTTATGCGGCCTGTTGTCGCAATTGACTGACAATAGAGAATTTCAAGAACCGAGCTGCGACGCTGCGTCGCAGAATGAGAATGTCCGCTCTCCCTAGGTTTGAAAAAGCGGACCGGGAATCACCGAGTTTTAACTGAATTGGTCAGGCGGCCAGCGATGGCGCGTAGGTGTGCCTGCGCAGCTCGAGTTCCTCGTCGCTCAGCACTTCTTTCAGCTTGGGCGCGATGCGTCGAAGCTCCACCTGTCTCTTATGGGGGGTGGTGTCTTCGGCAGCTTGTTAGCGGCGCCTCCACGCGTCTTAGGACTAGATGAAGCTCATGGAGAGGTATTCCTCGCCGCTTGCCGGCTCCAGGCGCGGGCGACTCCGGGATTGATTCCACCACAGCGTCAGCGGCTTGAGCAAGACGCGGTTGAGAACGGCTGCGTCGCGCGAGTTGGGTGTACAAGCGCACCGCCGGAAGGTCGGCCTTATGGACGCTGGCTGAGGTGTTAAACATACGAGCGGCCGTCGCGGCCGCTCGTATGTTTATTTCGCAAACGAATGATGGTCTTCAGAGAGGGACAATATTCGACGCTTGCTTGCCCTTGGGCCCTTGTTTGATTTCAAAACTCACCTTCTGGTTTTCTTGCAGAGACTTAAACCCCTCAGCTCTCACTTCCGAGAAATGAGCGAAAAGGTCCTCCCCGCCGCCATCCGGCGTGATAAAGCCAAACCCTTTCGCATCGTTGAACCACTTCACTACACCGGTCGCCATTTTGTATCCATATTGAAACTTGCTGCATTACTTTAATGACCCTGCGATTCGCTAAAGCCGCTCACGCCTGAGAGTGCACGAGAGGTGGCCTTACTTGCCCACGTGGTCACCGCCGAATGTCAACTGAGTCAGCCGACAATCCGCATCTTATGAAACTCCCGCGAACCGCACAATGGGCGTTCGTCATTAAGGTAATTTCGCTCTGAGGGCCAATTGCGTCGAATCCCCTTAACGGTGCTGATGATGTGACTGGCGCGAACGACACTCATTCGTATTCAATCAATTATTGGCGAACATAGACAGGATTTAGCGGTTATCAACGCCCGCGGTTCTCGTAGGATATACGCGGATGAGCGACAGGAACTCCGCCGGCTAGGGGGTAGGCTCCAACAACAAGAACGGAGACAACGCGCTTGCCATGAGTACCATTTTATTGGTCGACGACGACCCAGATACTCGCTATATCCTGGACTTGCTCCTGACCGCGCAGGGTTATCGAGTCGTAAAAGCTCGAAATGGCTATGAGGCGATGGAGGTCGCGCTGTCAGCGCCGCCCGACTTGGTGATATCGGACTGGGTGATGCCTGTCATTGACGGAACGCAACTGTACCGTTACTTCGCGGCTATTCCGACATTAAGCACAGTACCGTTCGTATTCATCTCGGGCGCGCTCCCGCCAGACGAAGTGACGGTTGGGCCATTTCTGCGCAAGCCGTTCGAGCCACCGCTCTTGTTTGACCTGGTAGCTCGCTCCTTGGGCTCCTTGTCGGGTTAGTCGTCGCCGGTGACGTCCCATCCTATCCCACAGGAGGGTCAATCGGCGGCAGTGACGGTGGCACTATCTCCGAACTCGACGGAGAACGCTAGAGAGAAGTGCGCAGCGGGAGGTATGCGGTTTGCACACCCGAAATGGCGGCGTATTCCGAGCCTGCGCCCATGAGCAAGAGGCTGATATGCGAGTTGATTTAAAGCGAGTGGTAATTGCAGTGTTGTTTGTGAGTCTGTGCGGCGGGGCCTATGCCCAAGCTACGGGCGCCGACGGCGGTGGGACCAAAGCTGGGACAGCCGCGAGTAGCGGCACTGGCGTGGGGAAGGACAAAGGGGGAACCGGGAAGAGCATGCCAAACGCAGGCGACGTCACGAGGTCGACGTCAGGCGGGTCGGGTGCACGGCCGATGGAATCGACGCCCGCCCCCGCGCAAAATCAAATTGACACGAGGAGTGCTACTGAAGCGCCTGCTTCGGGTAGCGGCCTAAAGAAGCCATACTGACACGGCGTTGAAAACGTTCATCGTCGAACGCGCGAGGGGCGATGTAGCGGTGTAGCCGCTACACCGACAATGGCCCAGCTACTCCGGCGAGTTCGAAATCGAACGGCTTGCGTTGCAAACGGGAGGCTACCTTATGTCTTTCCGCTGCGAGCAACACTCGCTCGTATGATGGGCGAATGACCACCAACTCACGGCGGCCACGGGTTGTCGACCCGTGGCCTATTTCCTCTGCTGCGAGGGGGCATCTTTAGATGGGCTTTGTCGGCGTCGAAGGCGGGCGGAGCGTGCCATCCTCTCCTCGAACGCGTTCTACTTCCACCTCTGTGCCTCGGACTGTGTCAGCGATAGTCTCGGTGCGCTCGGTCGCCTCCTTACCTACAACGACTTCCTCCACGACGCGCGCCGTTTTGGAAACGACGGGTTGTTCCGTAGTCTCGCGGATTTCAACGAATCCCTCCTTCAGGTCGGCGGCAGTGGCAGGGCGGTCGACCGGGCGACGTTCAATGGCAGCGTGCTCCTCACGCAAATTAACAGTCTCGCTAACCGGTGTGGCGGTTGCGCGTGAATAAACGCGAACACCTCCTGTCTGTACTTCTCGTTTCCCGACCGAGAGGTCTTCGCGCACCACGGGAAACGCCTTCCGTTCAGCCGCCACCTCATCCGCCGTGTACTCCCTAGCGGACGGGTCGTAACCTGCGTAACCGCTGCTCTTCCACTGAGCAACCCGTTCGTCAATGTCGACTGCCCCGGCGTCATTGAGCTCCGCACGGACCAAGTCTGCCTGGGCTTCGTTCGCAACCTCTACCGTCACTAATGCGCTCCCGCGCCGAACCGCCTCATGGTAATGGCCGATTTCCTCTGGGCGGTCATTGCTGCCAAAGAGGTTCGAGAAGAAGTGCTCTATGCTCGCGAGCACACCTTCTCCTTCTGGGCGGCGGTCCGCAACCGCCGCGGTGTCGTACGTCGCGGCACTCGAATCTCGCCCATGGACCTGAATATCAGTGCGCGCGATACCCGCTCGCTCAAGACGCTCAACCGCACGGTTGGCTTCGTCGAAGCTGTCAAAAACACCAACGATTGCTTGTGTCATGTTCAATTCCTCCAATGATGAATAAAGCGGCCAAGGCCGCCGCATGGGAACGCGCTTCTCTTTTCTTACCGCGGTTCTTTTTCTGCGGTTGCCGCGGTGCTACCAACAGACCCATCTTCTGGAAACCATTCGCCGCTCGCGCCGTCCCGCCGCTCAACAATCAATTCCTCACGCCGCACTGATGCTTGGTGCACCGCGTCCACCTCCGCCGCCGCTTTGGTTATCCGGACCTCTTCCTTCAGCATCAGTCGCATTTCTGTAACTGGGACGTACTCGAATACAGGCACAATCAACGTCTCGCCTTCCTGCCGTGGGCCATACTCCGCGGGCACTGGTTGGTTGACTGAAACGCGCTCCACGACGACCGCCTCCGTGCGCAGGGTTATCGGTACCTCCTGAACGTCTTCGTGAACCAACTTGCGCAGTCGCACAGCGCCCGTCTCGGTGCGCTCGACTCCGACTGACAGCTGTTCTTGCACGGCGGAGATTGTCACGTCCTCCCGAGAGCCCGCCGGCTCTGAATATTCGTCAGATGCGCTTCCCATCGTCACTCCGAAAATGTGATGCCCACGCGCGGTATATGGGCCCGCGTGTGGCTTGGAGAAAGTCCTCACCCTGCCTATTTGGGTTCGCACAATTAACGCAATGCGCGTGCCCAGAGCACCCCTCAGCGCATCAGCCATTGGTCAGATAAGAGACGTCTCGCTGGACAGTACCCCATTGCCGTTCTCGTGGTTTGAACTCGGTAACCACTACTCTGGACCTCCGCGCGGCATCCGCTACTCGACGTTGAGGAATTTTGTACAATCCACCTAGAGCGCATACGGGAAAAAGGCATACCCTCCCACGCACCTACTGTTCGTGGACGACTCGCGTATATGCGCCGAAACACTAGGCGACATTGCTGTCGACTCGTGGCGTAGTGTCGAGGTCGCACACAATGGCGCCGAATGCCCCGCAAATACTTTTGGATGTCTCATTTCTCGATGCGAAAGCACAAGATTCGTGCGAGCGTATCTGCAGGGGGAAAGCCTGCATCGTCGCTGTTACCGAGGACGCCGAACGGTTGAGGGAAACGAACTGCGATGCTTCAACGCCTGCTTATTGAAGCCGGGGCATTGACGGATTTTGAGGCGTTTTTAGCCGCGGACCTCCTGGGCCTTATCCGCCTTCGGAGCGTTCCAATTGCGTACGGCTTGTCGAGGTCTTAATAGGCCACCGGAGGCGTCGCTGCGAGTTGAGGGCTTGGGCGAAATTTCGCCAATCGCACGCCGGGTGCATCCTCAGGCTTGGCCGACGCGCAGACCCCAGTCTTTGTGCAGCGAGAAGTGCCAGTGACCCGAAACATCCTTTATGGCGAGCGCGCCGTGGTCGCACATTACAATCGATGCCACCTCCGGAGTTGGGCCACCGTGAAGCCGGGCAATCAACAAGGTCCGTTCTCGTCGTTTCCGGCCGCCAGTGGCGTCGGGAGGATGGCCGGCAGCAAGTTGCCAGTTGGGGCTGCAGAACCGCCCCGCGCCGCTCGTCACCCCGAGATGTTCTCCGTGACCCGCGTATTCAGTACGGTCACGGGCCCGCACTTCAGCAAGTACGCCCGCTTGCGCCCATCGCCACGGCGCACAATTGGCCATCGTCCGACCCTAAGCCCACGTCGTTGAGAGCGAATAATGCCGCTTCGGCGTCCCCGTATGACGAGAACAGTCCAACTAAAGCCCTTTCGGCGGATTTGCTCACCAGGAAGAATGTCGGGAAATACGGTTCTTCGTCGATGTGCACACTGAAAATGCGCCGAACAGTGATATCCTTGCTAAGGCTTTGGTCTGTGATACCAATGGCTGCACAAAAATCAGACTCGTGTAGTAGTTTTGCTTTGGCAATCAGGCATGCTGGCGTCGGCTTTCGTCGAGTAGAATCAGGCTTCTTTCGCATGGCTGCGCTTTCGTCACGAATGAACTCAGGTCCAGGTTTAACACGGTGGCTAGGCCGGCAACTCGAACAAGCGCAAGTTCGAAACGGCGCCTGAGTTCGGCATCTTGAATTTCAAGAAGCGCTTGGGCCGCGACAGGGTCGAATAGAGTCATTGCGACCGCGCATGGCGTATGATTTCGTCCATGCTTGCTTCACGAGGTCGCGGTTTATTTAATGAGTCGCTTGGCGGTCGTGACATGGTCTTCCTCTTTCGATATGCGACTTGTCAGTCCATGTCCTGAACAACGGAACGACGTGGGCGGACTTATCACGTTGTTCATGTCGCTCAGCAGTCGGGTGAGTCCGTACTCCTGGAAGCGCCGGCAGAATGACGACATTCTCGAGACGATTCTTCTCATCTGTTACCGAACGCTCTCTTAAACATGATGGAGTCGTTAACTAGGACCGGGCTTTGCCGGCTTACGTGCCGACGTAGTCCGATTCACCGTCCTCGTCGCTTCGTCTCAATGATTTTTTCAGCTATATACTGGCCTTTTCCAAAGGCGCTATCAAAAGCGAGGTGCAACACCTATCTCGTATAAGGTGTTGCAATGCCCGACAAAACTACTTCATACCAGCACCTTCAACCTGAAGAACGCCTCGCCATCGCAAGCCTACGACTGCAGGACGTGAGCATTCGGGCCATGGCCCGAATGCTCGGGCGCTCGCCCTCCACC
>NZ_FCOG02000452.1 GCF_001544975.2 Caballeronia arationis
CGTTCTGACCCACATCGTGCGTCCCGCTGCACGATTGATCAGCACCATCGCCGTCGACACCAGGCGTGGATGAACATTGCGAAGCTCGGCGGCACGCCTACCGATCACGAAGATGCTCTCCTCCGTGATCTCGATGCCGAGATACACAGGCGAGGTCGGATTGAAGTCGCTGCTGTCTTCCTGGTACTGGACGACTTCTTCCACAGCGGCGACGTCACACAGCACAAAGTCAAAGCCGATGCAGGACATGGGCGGTGTGTGACGCTTTGCCCACGCGAAGAAGCCGTGGGCGAGCGCGTCGCCCGCGCCTTTGAACTCCGGTACATCGCGCGGCCGCAGCGCGCCCGAGGTGAACTGGGCGGCGATGAGCCTAGCGACATCCTTTTCGGCGTTCCAACGCATCACTGCGCGCGTTTGAACGTCGGAGCCGATGGCCGGCAAGCTCAAAAAATCATGGGCAGGTCGACGTCCGGCAACGGGAGCGCGTCGCGGTTGCCAAGGCTCTCCCGAGACAGCGACTTCTGCACCAGACGGGCGAGGATCGAAGAGCATTGCTCGATCTCCTTGTCATGAAAAAAAACCGCCCTTCCAGGCGGTTTTTGATGGGAAAGAGCCAAGTCCGGGTCGGACAGGGCTTTAAGAAGGTCGCGCTTACGCATGGGCGCAGCAGGACTGTGTTGCGGGATGAGCTGCCCCCTTCGCACCTGCGGCGCGCACGAATGTGAAGCGCATGACTTCGCTCTCCATCGTCGGTCCGTCGATCGCCGCGGTCGTCAGCTCCGGGTACTGCGCGGAGTAGAGATCGCGGACATCGTCGGGCGAGAAGGTCGGCCCCGGATCGGGGAACGTCACGCCGTTGTAGACGAACTCGCGCGTGAGCTTCGCAACTGAGATAGCCATGTCTGCTCCTTAGTCGAAAAGCGATGCGAGGTTGGTCCCAGCCGGTTCCGCCGATGCTGCAGCGGTCGCGTCCGACTGGTTGGAAGCCGTGCTCTGCTCCTTTACACCGTCGTTGTCATCGTCATCTTCATCGCTGTCCGACTCCGCGCTCGTTCTGCCGGGCGCGGGCAAGGCGGGCTTGCTGCCGCCCTTCGCCAGCGTCTTCGTCGCCTTCGAGACTTGCGTCGTCTTGGCGGCTTCGAGGATCGCTGCCGTGGCCGCAACTTGCTCAGCGAGCGACGCGTGAGCGCCGGTGTAAGTCGCAAGCGCGTCCACGAAACCCGCTTCCAGCTCAGGCGCCGTCGCGGTGAGCGCGAGCGGCTGAAGCATGGCGGCGTCTTT
>NZ_FCOG02000199.1 GCF_001544975.2 Caballeronia arationis
ATCAAAGAAGACATTTCTGCCAAGCGCCAGAACCTGCTCCAGATCGAAGGGCAGAACATTGCGTCGATCAACTCGGCTCTTGGCAGCTACCTCACTAACAACTACGCGTCGCTCGTTCCGGCGGGGTTTTCGCAGACGACGTCCACTGCGATAGCCGCGCCCACGCTCGCTCAGTTGAGCGCGCAGGCTAACAACAAAGTCTCGTTCAAGGACGGTCCTTTTTGGGGCGGAACCTATCAGATTGCGCTGTCGATCGTGCCCGACAACTGCTCCACCGCAGCGGGCAACTGCCATATCGCATCGCAGATCTATCCGAGCTTGCCGCTTATCAGCATGAAGGACAAGACGGCTGACATCGCGGGTGCAGGCGTGCTCACGGCTACGGGGGGAGCACAGTTCGGCTACTCGACAAACCGCACGCCTGCGACGGTCACCGGCATTCATGGCGGGTGGACGTTGCCTAACCCAGTAGGCAGCAAGGCTGGGATGGTACTGGCGATCAACGGCTTTGGCGCGGACGGTAATTCGCCCTACTACCGTCGTGACGGCGCACTGCCGTTGACGGGCACGATGAACGCGAACAACCAGGACATGCAGAACGTCGGCAATGTGACGCTCGGCGCGAACAAGATTATGAAGTTGCAGGCGGGGAACAGCCTTCAGATTGACAACGGAGCGATGTACTACGGGGACAGCGTGAACGCGGCGGTTCGTACCAAAGGCGCGCTGTACGTCCAGAACTATCAGGGAACTGGCTCTGCGCCGATCAATGTAGGGGACGTGAATTCGAGCGGAACTGTGAATGCCAATGTCGTGGACACGAACGTCGCGAATATCAACGCTGCCGCCGGCAACTGCGGTTGGAACGGCGTGACCATCCGCAACAACCTCATGTACGTATGCAACAAGTGGGGAAACTGGGTCGGCGCCAGCAGTCTCGTTAGCAACCAGTCGGCCGACGCGCAGTACAGCGGTTGGTACAACGGGTGGGGCGTGAATCCGCCCGCATGCGGTCCTGGCGGCACGGCATGGTATCGAATCATCCCGCAGTCGGTGACGACCGATTATTCCAATCACAATCCGCCGATTGCCGGAGCGCGTTACGCGATGGGTTGGAACGGCTCGCAATGGGTCCTTCAGATATATGACGTGCTCGCTGACGGCGCGAATACGCTTGTGCAAGATCAGCTTGGCCTGCAAGCGCAAGTCGACGTCGGCTGCAACTACTCAAATCAATAGAACATGAAGCGAATAAAGACGGTAGTGTCGCTGACATTGCTCGTGACGCTTAGCGGTACGCTAACGGCTCCCATAACCTCGAACGCGGAGTGGGTGCAAAATCCGATAGGTGTTCCTCGCGCCCCCGGTTGCGATCCGGGATACTCGTGGCAGAAAATCGGTGTGCGGTATCGGTGTGCTACACCACCTCCCTCATGCCAGTTCGGCTTCTCATCGGCACCTGTCTGGAGTGGAAGCTCTTGGAGTTACGGGTGCAATGAACCAGCGCCCCCAACGAAAAATCCGCCAGGGGATCCGGCCGTGGACTGTATCACTGCTGCGCCCACGTATGGATATCAGGTCACCAGAGGGCCGGATCGTGTGTATCCGGCTGGCGGCAACTCTTGCCTGGGACTTGCTTGTTGGGTCTACTTTGGCAAAGGTCCGCGTGTCACTGTGACCTCCTGTGGCGATACGTCGGCGACCTATGTCATCTACTGCTACGTGAATGCAGACAACTCTGTGAATCGCGTCACTGGCTTGGTACAGCCCGAAAATATTACCTGTGGCGGCGGAGGGGGCTAGCTAGGCCGGAGCGGCTTTGCAGGCCAGCTCGTCGCGCGGTGAGCTCATCCGGTGCCTCAAAAAAGAAAGCGCCGCTAGGGCGCTTTCTCTATTTTAGTGTCCAGCCGGTCGGTGCCTATTAGTTTGCAGCCGTTGTGAACTGCCACGAAGTGCTGACCGGAGTGCCGTCGCGCGCACCCGAGAAAGTCGCTGTATAAACGGTGTTGGCCGTTAAAGGCGCGAGCGGTAGCAAGAAAGCAGTCCCGGCGAACAGATTCTTATTAACGTCCGCCGTCACCGCTGCCTTCGAACCTGATACTGCTGCAGCGGGAACCAGAATGCGCGCGGGTACAACGTTACCCGATGCGTCCTTCAGTTCGAAGCTGTCCACCGTAAGCACATTCCGGTTTTGCGCGTTGACGCTCACCATAATCGGTCGTCCGGGCGCCGAGAGGTCCGGTGCCGGATTCGGAATCTCAGTGTGCATTGCCAGCGCGACGTTGGTTTCGTTCATGTACGGCGCATGGACCACTTGGCCGACTGCAATCTGCTGCCCGGCATTGTAGGGAGTCGTGTTGTAGTCGTTTTCCGTCGTCGGTGCAGGAGAGGAGACAGCGCCGAAATCGGCGACGCAGAAAGACAGTGACGATGCGCTTGCGGGTGCTACGTATCCGAGCCCGACGGACGTTTGGTTGCCAACGAGCGACGCGAGGTGATAGACGGTATTGATCCATTGCTGGACACAGCGCGTTCCATCGTTCTCCCTGCTGTTGTCGGCACTCCAACCCGCTGCAACGACTTCCCCAACCCAGAGATTCGCCGCAGTGCCCGCTTTGCGCGCACGTAGGTACGGCCAGGCTTCGTAGAAGCCAGGGTTCGCAGAGTTCTCGGTGTGGCTGAGAGACGTCTCTGCTCCACTTGTGAGGTTCATCTGTTCGTATTGAGCGTGACTCTGCGCTGCCGCGTCGAGCAACAAGTCTTGAGCGACCATGCCTACGCCCATCTGTGACCTGTAGGCATTGATGGTTGTAAACATGCCATACTGGCCTGTACCCGCCGCATAAGTCGGTGCAGGAACGCTAGTCTGCGGTGCGATTACAGGATTGCTGGAAGTCGCAGGCTGGCTCGCACCAGACGGTGGTGATGCGGAGCCGGACGTGGAATCGCCTCCACCGCCGCCGCAAGCAGCCACGAGCAGCGATGCAGCGATCGCGGCCATCGAGAGTTTGAAGTTTTTCTGAATCGTCATTTGTTGTTTCCGATCTAGTTATTGCAGTCGCCCCCGCGATCTGCTTACTTTCATCTTATCGAGCGGTGTTCGAAGTCAAGTCGTCTTAGAAGTCCGCCTCGAAACCGCTTTCCTCGTTGGCAAATTGCCGTTGGCCAATCGCCGGCGCACGCATTGTAATAGCCGGTAAGGGGTTGGAAATCCGCACCGTTGTTTGATCGCAACCGTTTGCTAACGATGTTTGGCGCGGGCACGAAAGTGCTTCAGGCGCAAGGCGACGAAGACGACGCCGAGCACCGCCGCGACGGCGACGGGCTGCGTCGCGCCGACTGAAGAGAGGAGCAAGGTGCCGCCCCAAAGGAGAATCAGGAAAGTTGCGAGCGCGCCGAATGCTTTGCTTTTCGACACGGCCGCGAACTGCCGCCTGCCTGAGCCGAATCTTTGCGCGAAGCGAATGTTGCTTTGCTCAAGGTCGAACGACTCCTGCGACTGCGCCGTTGCTCGATCTGCGCGGTAGTGCCTCTCGTACCGTTGGAATCGCGCGTCGCCGCGGCCTTCGAGCCACGCGGCGGCGCTGTCGGGAAAGAGGTAGGCGAAGTCCTGCATTGCTCAGTGCGTCACGTCGGAGTGAAATTCGATTGCACCGATTGCGTCCGGAATGCAGCGTCCGTCGGCCTCGGAGTAATAGGCGCCCGTCTCTAAGTCGAGCCAGCCAAACTGCGCGCGGCCGTCGTGTGAAAAGACGACTAGACCGGCCTCGATTGAGAAATCGTGGGACATCCTGGACACCTCCTTTTCCTGTTTATCACTTGCTCTTTGAACGCTTTTTTCCCTTGCTTCTCGGTTCACTATGGCGGGGCCTAAGGTCGCTCTCGCAACCTGGGCACACGAAGTCCTTCGCCAATTCGATCTTTCCTTCGTCGTTGGACAGGATGTAATCGGTGCCGCAGCTTCTACACGGCGCCACGTTCAGGCGCGAATCCATGGCCATCGAGCGGGTGAGGTGGTTTGCTCGGTCGGCAGAGAGAAGGAGCCGGGGCCCGAACATCTTGTCAAGCACGTCGTTGGATGCAATGAGCGCTTCGGGAATGTTGGCTCCGTTCTTGAGTGCGCAACGATAGAGCCATACCAGCATGGTCGCTTGTAGGCGTTGTACCGGGCGCTCAACGTACCAAGTCAGGGAGCTTGCACTGTTGCCGCAAGGCGAGCTGACGCCGTGGATCTGGCGGTAAGTGTTCCGAGTGATGGCCGAGTTGAGGCTAAACAAATTCGTTGCCGTTGAGGCCCGGCAGCCCTGAGTCATCATCAGACGCGCGTAAACTTCTCGCTTGGCGCGGTCGAGTCGCAGATCGGACCACAGGTTCTTATAGGGAAGCGCGCTCGCTTTGAGCGTGGACGTGCGCATGACATAGTGCGCCACCGACTCTTCGGTAAGATGGCCAGCAGGGTATTCAATCCAGAATAGTGCGTCATCAAACCGCCATCTATACAGCGGAAAGCGAATACCCCCGATAGCGGCTTCGAGTCGACCGATTGGCAAGCTCATCAAGTACTCGGCCAGTTCGAACGAAATGCCAAGCAAGGGTGCGGCGAGAACATTCTGGTGCAGCACGTCTTTCAGCAGAGAAACGTAGCTGCAGTTGTAATGGAAGATATCGCGTGCGGTCACGTCGTCGACGAACGGCATCGCAGACGACAGCTTTGTCACTGTCTGAGAATGCATGATGCCGTCGACGAACGTCGACCAGTCACGAGGATCCTGAAGAGCTGGGGACAGCGCTAGAAACGGCATATTCATCAGCTTCGCCATGGGTACGGCGTGGGCCTTGAGCGTTTCCATGTTCTCGAAAGACACGCCAAAGAAGGCGTCTGCGTCGCTGTACCGTGCAAGCACCTTGTGCATCACAGCGGTGAGCGAGTAGTTGGTCCGCTGGATCTTCTCGGCAAGATACGTTGGAAGCGGAATATTGGTCTCGACGGCGTCTAGAATGTTGATCGTCATAATATTTATTTTTTTGGTTACGTGCGGAAGCGACCACGTTCGCTTCCGCCTCATCACTTCTCGTCCGGCGAGCGCTGACTACTTGCGCAGTGCCGTTTCGACTTCCGTCAGATACTTGCGCATCATCGCCGCGAGCGTTTCGATCATTGGATGATGATGTTCCGGAGCCTCGCAAGCTTGGACCGCAACCTGTGCCGTCGATAGCTTGCCGGCAAACGCTTCGAATGCAGACACGGCCTCGACCATCGTGGCCTGCACGCGGCTCGCAGCTTCAAGCGCGTGCGATTCCTTTTCCCGATCCGCTTGCAGTTGTGCGAGTTCCGCGCGCTTTTCGAGCAGCCTCTCCTCGATTGCTTGGAGTTCCGCATTGCGCTTTTCTAGCGATTCGGACAGCGTCTTGTAGCCTTCAGGAGTGGTAGGCACTTCCTTGACCTGTACTTCGGGCTTCCGGTTGAGCAAAGCGTTCCTCTCGGAGAGGAGCTTCGAGATTTCCTTGTCCTTATCTGCGAGGTCCTTTTCCAGGTTCGCAAGTCCGGCTTGACGGCCGGTGTAGTAGCTGTCCATGCGTTGCAACTGCGCCTCTTTGTCGGCGATGAGCTTGCCCGTCGCCTCTAGTTGCTGTTGGAGACGACGTGCTTCGTCTTCGGCCACTCGTTGAGCGGTCTTGCTGTCTTCCAACAGAGTCTTATAGTTGTCGACTTGTACCTGCCGGTCCGCGAGAGCCTCTTCTTGCTTCTGCAACGTAGCAAGCATTTTCCTGACGTCCTCGCGCGTCATCTGATCGTTGGCTTTCTTGGCCTCCAGGATTGCTGTGACCTGTTCGTCAGTCACGTGGTCGGCCGCAAGAATGTCAAGTTCGCCGACGTTGAATACGCGAATTGCCTCGGTGTTGTCTGCGAAAGCTTCGTAGCAACGCATGTACTGGCGGGCTGCCGCGTACTTCACGCCAAGTGAGAGTTCAAAGTACGAATAGCCCAAAGTCGCGGCCTTCCGCAACGTACTGGTCTTGTTGCCGGACCTCGCGACCATTACGTTCTTGATTAAGTGCATGGAGTTGATCAACTGCCCACCGATCGTTTGCAGGTCGGATGAGATTCGCGCTCGAGCCTCAGAGATCGCCATCATGTTCTCGGCAAGTTGGCCGATGAGCTCGGTGAACTCGTCGCCATCGCCGAACAATTGCCGGGCGACCTTTTCAAACTTCGAACGCTCGGCCCCGCTCGCCGTGATACCGCCGAAGATGTCGTCCAACGACTCTTGGAGTTCGGTTTTTCGCAGTTGAAGGTCTTTCTTGGAATCGTCTTTATTTGAGGACAAAACTTCTCTCCAGATTGCCGCAGCGCCCCCGCGCGCTGCCGTGAAACGCCACAAGGAGCCTGCCTTGCGGAAACGAAAGTGCTGTTGTTACCTGTTGCCTACACTGCGACACCCTTCGCTATCTCCGTCAATGTGTAACCGATCGTAACGGTCGGGTTACAGATTTCAGCTCACGAAAGACGCCCTTTTTGACCCGTCTTTCGCCCGCTAAGGACGAAAGCCGCGTTTTTTCTGTCGAAAGCAAACGTTTAACGGTTCATTTCTGTAACACTTAAGCGCTTTTTAAGTATTCGCATGGAAGTAGTTACCTAGAATTCCCTCTTGTAATTTGGCGAAATTACCGCTAGCGGGCTAGCGTGTCTTGTCGTCCAGAAGACTGTTTGCCGACGTCTCCGCGTACATCAACACTGCCGCGCGGGCCCGGCTCGCGAGGTGATCGATCTCTGCCGTGGGAAACGCTGTGCCGGGAGCGTGTTCGATGAGTAACGGCCCATCGTGCAGGTAGAAGTCGTCGCCGCATAGCCATTGAAGCGTCGTGCGGAGTTTTGCCTGCGCCACAGCTTCACCAGCCTCACCGATTTCATGCGATGAGCGCTTCACACGACCGGCACTCCGCGATCCGGACGGGCGCCGCCGCCGAAGCCCTTTGAACAAGCGGTAACCGCCGACTGCGACAAGTATCTCTAAGAACATCCGCTGCCTCCGTTGTGTATGTAGATCAGCATGACAGGGGGTGGAAGAAGTCAGGGATGCGATGCGGCACTGTCAAGAGCGCCCGAAAATCGAAAGGCCCTATAAAAATGGAAGCTTTCCCGACCACGCGTATCGGCGCCGCGCGTAAATTGCCTGTTATCCCCGCGTCAACGACGCATCGACTCGAGCCGCCGCCAAGCATCGGTGCGCGTGCTTCCGATCTCTTCTTTCATCCGCAGTGAGCTGCTTCCGCCACGCCTTTATCGAGCCGTGACGAAAGCGCCTCTCCGCGCGCCCGTTTTTCCTGCTCACCCGAGCATCGAAAACCATCCAGCGCTGTACTGGCTGGACATCCCCTAGTGCGTCTTTTTCTGGAGAGAAAAATGCCGAAGCAGTTGGTATTCAAGGCGATGAAATCACCCGGCTGGTTGGTCGCTGTTTGCTTTGCCCTGTGGTTTGCCGCGCACTCGTTCTTCGCCTTTCTGTTTGTCTCCTTCACCGTCGCTGTCTGGATCAAGAGATCCATCAAAGCGGCGTTGAAAGAGGAGAAAGCTGAGGATGCGAAGGCGCCCGCGCCCGCCGTTGTCGCTCCGGCTACCGCCGACGCCAACGTCACGCCCATCAAACGTCAGTACGCCAAGTCCGCAGTGGTCGTTCCACTTAAGACAGGCATTGACGACTAGTCGCTACGCCTGAAAGTCAAGACCCGCACGGGCGGTCTTGACCCCTCACCCCAACGGGAACCATCCCGTTGCGGGCATGGGTTCCCGTTCATTCGGAGATTCCCATGCAACCAGAAGTAGCAGCATGGCAACTGGACATGTTCGACGCTCCTCCAGCGCCGATCGCGCGTGTCCAAGCCCAGCCTGATCCGCTGCCCGATCCGCATCTGTGGAGCGAGGCGGTCAAAGACAAAATGGTCGACGCGTTGATCAGTCTCGCGACTGACAGCAGACGCGGCGACAA
>NZ_FCOG02000150.1 GCF_001544975.2 Caballeronia arationis
TTCTCGATGCTTGCCACGAAGGCCACGGTCTTGGGCGCCACGGTCGCGGTCGAGGCGAAGCGCTGACCGAGATGCCCCCGCAGGTACCACACTACGCCGCCCACGCGCTGCAACTGTGGCACGTAAACGTTCAGGTACATCCGGTCGATGCACTCGCTCTCGAGCACGACGTGAGCGCGCAGAACTTCGCACACACTCTGTGATAACGTCATGATTGGCTCCGGTCGTCCACGGGTCTTCGGACCCATTGAGCTTCGAGCTCGTACATCGCTGGGCACGTCCCAGCCGGCTCGACCGGAGCCACCTTACACCGCCAGCGCTCCGCAGTCACCCGTACCACTCGTCGGTCTGAGGCGGAGCCTCGTTAGTTTATCGGGAGCGGCAACGCCTCTCGGCAAAAATAGTTTGCGTTCCGAGAGGTTGCGCAGACGCGGGCAGAGGTCGAAACCAAGCAGCTTCGACACTGTCATGCTCACGTTCGTATACCCATGCGTGTCTACTGAAAGTCGCAGGAGGCCGCCATCATCACGGTTCTCGTTGTGGCGCACTACGCCCTCGATCGCTACTCCAGCCTGGCACCCGTTCAGCACGACGGCTGGTTATAGACAATGCCGTGCTGGTCTAGCACGTGTGTGTACATGCCCACCGCATGGGTACGACGTCGCGGATCGACCCGGGCATAGAAGAGGTGCGGTGATGTATCCAGGCTCATTGAGTCGCTCGATGCCCGGCGTCCGGTACCCCAAAGTTCCGTAATGGCGTGCGTGCGCTGAAAGTCTACGACGCGCTCGTTGGCACGCGGCAGCCGACCTGGCATCTCGAGGGAGCGCATGGCCGTCGAAAGGTGCGTCGGATCCAGTTGCGGGATCATAGCAGCGACGTTCTTTGCATCAACTTCCATGCCCTGGGCGATCAGCGCGGCGTACAGCGAGATGAGTTCGTCCGCATTGCGCGCCTTCCTTGCGTGACAGGAACATTTCGCTGAAGCCTGTGTGGGCATCCCTCTCGATGATCAGATCGGCGAACTGCGCAGTGCCAATTTCTTTGAATATCAGATCCCGCGTGCGTTTCGGTATGCCATCGGTCGGCAACGTTTCGATCGTCGACAGGTGCAGCGCGCCGTCGGCGCCGATCGTCACGCGTGCTGCCTCGCGTGCTCCCTCCAGCGCAGCCAGCCCAGCCTTCAAATGTTCTGTCAGCCGTTTGGCGCCGGGTCCATACATGCACGAAAAGGACTCACATTCTTGGCAAGATCGATTCCGACGATGACAATGGACATGGACTTCCCCTCCTGCTGGCGTTGATGAAGGCTCGACACTCGATCATGGCACTTTGATCCCGATTCGCGGCTTCCGCCGCAGCCTCGGGACGGGGAAGTCCCTTTCATTCGATTACCCCTATAGGCCCACATCAAGGACCGAGCAGCGCAACCAGTCCAAACAGTCGCGCCAAGGCAGGAACGGTCATCAAAAGCAGTAGCGCTGCCCCCGTTACGATCAGAACAATCCAGAGGTAGTGATTCTGCTGAGGCGCATGGGCACGTCTCCCGGACTGCGGCAACACGCGGATCACAAAGATCAACGCAACATTGCCCGCTACGAGTGAAAGGAATGCGAGCGTGCGAGCGAAGGGCAGTTGGTAGCCATGAGTCAGCAGGCCAGCGTACAGGGCCAGCACCAGCATAGCGGCCACAGCGCCTGCCGCAGCTCCTTGGGCCAGTGCGCGATTCGATAGCAGCCGCGCGCCGGCGCGGCGCGGTGGCAGACGCATCAGGTTCTCGCGTTCAGGCTCGTTCTCGAACACGACCGAACACACTGGATCGATAACCAGTTGCAGAAAAACGATATGAACCGGCGCAAGCATCGGCGGCCAGCCGACAAGAACCGGAATCATGGTGGCGGCTATCATCGGGATGTGAACGGCAACCGTGTAGCTGATCGCTTCCACGAGATTGGCGTAGATACGCCTTCCCAGCCGGATCGCTGACACGATCGGCGCGAAGTCGTCGCGTAGCAGGACCAGCGAGGCTACTTCGCGTGCAACCTCGGCGCCGCGCAGCCCCATCGCAATGCCGATGTGCGCCGCCTTTAGCGCGGGCGCGTCGTTCACGCCGTCACCGGTCATCGCGACCACCTGGCCGCTTTCCTTGAGCGCGTTGATGAGCCGTAGCTTCTGCTCCGGTTTGACGCGAGCGAACGCGTCAACGTTCATTATGGCATCGCGAAGCTGTGCGTCGTCCATCGCTGCCACTTCCTGGCCGGTCACGATTTGCGCGCCGTCAATGCCGACTTCGGTCGCAATCGCCCGCGCCGTCGACGGATAGTCGCCGGTGATCATCACCACGCGGATGCCGGCTGCTTGGCATTCTGCGATGGCGCCTGCGATCTCCGGCCGGACCGGGTCCAGCAGACCGACCAGCCCCACGAAGGAGAACTCGAAGTCATGTTGCTTTTCCGGCCAACCGGGACGTGAGTGCCGTGCCTTGGCCACCCCGAGCACTCGCAGCCCGCCCGACGCCATCTGCGCAGCCTGATCAAGAACAGTCTGCGTTTCCCGCTCGCCTAGGTGACACAAAGCACACACCGCCTCCGGCGCGCCCTTGCAGGCCACTGCGTGATGGTCGAGTTCTGGCGTGTGCCATGCATGGGACATAGCCGGCAACTCCGGTGTCAGCGCGTACTCATGGACCAGCGACCAGTCCTTGTGGAGGCGTCCGGTGCCGGCGAGCCCAACCCGGCCTGTTTCGTGAAACGCGCGCTCCATTGGATCGACCGGCTCGATTTCGCTGGCGAGCACCAGATATTCGATGAGTTCGTGATACGCCTCATCAATGCGCTGAGTGGCCTGATCGATGACTTGCCGCTTTCCCTGCGCGAAGAGCACGCGTACCGACATGCGGTTTTGCGTCAGTGTGCCCGTCTTGTCGACGCACAGCACTGAGGTCTGGCCAAGCGTTTCGATCGCACTCATTCGGCGCGTCAGCACGCCTTCGTTAGCGATGCGGCGAGCCCCTAGTGCCATGAACACGGTCAGTATCACCGGAATCTCTTCGGGAAGAATCCCCATGGCCAGTGTGATCCCGGCGAGCACGCCCGCAAGCCATTCCCCGGAGCGCCAACGATAGGCCACGACGAGCAGCAGACACACTGCGATCGCACCCAACGCAAAGCGATTGACGAATGTTCTCGTCTCCAGTTGCAACGGCGAGCGGGCTTCCGTGATGCCGGTCAACGATTTTCCAATGCGACCGAGCGTTGTATTCGGCCCCGTCGCAGTTACGATCATCTGCCCCTGACCCTGCACCACCATTGAGCCGAAAAAAATATGCCCGCCAGAATCTTCCTCCGGAAGTGCATTGGCTCGCGCCACGGACTTGTTCACCGAAACGGACTCGCCCGTCAGTAGCGACTCGTCTACGCTCAGTTCGTGAGCCTCCATCACGGCGCCGTCAGCGGGCACGCGTGCGCCTTCGTCGACGAAAACCACGTCGCCGGGCACCAGTTCGGCAGCGGAAACGAGTTGCCGTTGCCCATCTCGAAGTACCTGCGCGCGGGGCGCGGACAGTTCGCGAAGAGAGTCGAGAACCTGCGCGGTGCGGTGACTTTGAAAACCCGTGAGAAAGACGATCCCCGTCACGAACGCGAGGAGCGTCAGCGCCTCCGAAATGTCCCCGAGCACGAAATAGATACCGCTCGCCGCGAGCAACAGAAGGAACATGGGCTCACGGAGTACTTCCCACAGCGTCTGCCACCAGGTGCGCCGCGCCACTGAGTCCACGTCGTTGCGGCCGAATTTGGCACGCTGCTCCTCCACCCGCGCGCTCGACAGCCCACGCTTCCTGTCGGCGTGCAAGACCGGCGATGCCGGTTCGATGCGGCCAGAGATTACGTCCGGGACGGGCTCAACGGGATTTGTTTGCATTCTGGAGTCAATCAGTACGCGGATTGCCAACGGAACAGGCCGCTCAGGGACGGCCTGTATCCGGACAGCCTTTACAGATGTGCACGACTCCGTGACGAACCGGATCTTCCCAGTAGAAACGCAAATCGGCCGCGCCGCGCGCGGGCACCTGGATCTTTCTGGTTTCCGTGATGTGACGCATTTTCGCCCCAATCTGATAGCGCCCTGCAGGAACGCGCACAAAGAGGAACGGTCCTTCTGTCCGAACGGTCAGAACTGGTCGTCCGGCTCCCGACGTTATCGTTACATCGACGTCGGACAGATAGTTCCCTGTCTTCGAGGCGAACTTCATGCGCAGGTTGTAACTTGGCGCCGCGGCGCGAAATGCCAGGACTCCATCCTCGCCCACACCACCGGTTATATAGGAGATGCCGTTTTGCGAAGCCGGCTGCGGTAACGATTGTACGAGCGCAGCACCATTCGCACAGACGCAGATGAGGAAGGCTAGAAACAACGAAAAACGGGCGTACCTGAACATGGCGGTCCTCAATATGCAAACTTTCTGGCGACGCGGGTGACCGAAACCGTGGTTTGTTGGCGCCTCGACACGGAGTGTTCAATCCGCCGCCGGCAGGTACCCTGCGCAGACAACGTATCCATTTTGAGAATGACGCAGGGCGAACACGCAGGCGTTGATCTGCGTCAAGTGGCCGACTTCCGGGTGAAATAGCCTGAAGCCAGCTGTCCGCCGCCGCGGCGTGGCACGATCAACGACCTGACTGTCGGACACCCGGAGGTGGATGATGATCAAGCTAATTCCAGGGCGCGCAAACATTCTGGTCGCGTTGCTGATATTTTCGTCTTCCGCTGTTGTAGCCAAAGAGTTGACGACGATCGAAACGCATACCCAGCGATATGGTTCTCACATCGCCATTTCGGCTTACGACGATCCCCTTGTGAAAGGCGTGACCTGCTATGTGTCAGAGTCGCATTCCGATGGCGCACAGGGAAGTGGACGCATCACCCATGGGACGGACCTGACTGCATCCTGCCATCAGACGGGCAACATCCGCATTGCCGAAACTGCTCCTAGGCAAGCGCAGGTATTCACAGCCGAGTCAGATCCAACCTTCGACTGGCTCCACGTAATCCGGGTACTGGACACTGAACGGCGCTCACTTGTCTACTTCACCTACTCGGAGAACGAGGTTGCTGGAGATTTGCCGGGCCGCATCTATGTGATTCGGTTGCCAGCCGGTCCCAGGATGCCCGCCCGATAGGTAAGCGCTCGCGCCGCGCGAGCGGGTCGCACGTCGCGTGGTGGCCGGTGCCAAGTGATCGTTAGAGGTGGCGCCGGGAATTCGGACAGCTCGGTAAGTGGAAAAGCTGGGGTCCGAGTCGGCCACAATGGCTGGCAAATAGGGACCCAGACGAGTGAAGGCAGCGGCAGACGAGCGTGAAACTGCCGAGGATATTATTCCGTCCATTCGTTTTGCCGCGACAGCGGGGCGTGCTGTCCGGCGCTGGAGTCCTGGAGTCCTGGAGTCCTTCGATGCTTGACGTACTTCTGGAAAAGTGGAACGGCTGCACGATCGGTCTGATGACGGTCCCAGTTCGCCAGTTTGAGGTGTGGGAGTCGGAACCCGACGGCTATCTGGCAATCGTGCGGATTGACTGCAATGGCGAGGTACTCGCCGACTGGCATGTGCCTCGATCCGCGGCACCCAGGATCAGTGCTGCGGAAGCGCAACGGGAGTCGCTGGAATATGCAATCCGTGTCTTGGGCTCCGACATGCTCACTCAAAAAGAGCCCAATGGCTGACGGCGACCCGAGTCGCGAGTTACAAACGCCCGATCTTAGCAAGTGCTGTGCAGAACATGGATCACTTTGCTCGGAATGGTTCAAGACAATGCAGGCAACTGCAGTTTCTACAAATCAACTACCAGACGCATGAACGTTCGCGCAATTTGGTGCGCTTTTTTCTGACCGGCACCGTAGCAATTGGCCTCCTTCAAGGCATGGCCCCCGCGATCATTACGAACGTACCTTAACAGTTTCGGGTTCTGCCGGTCTGGCGCGATCTGAGGTAAATTTTAAGGGCCGGACTTCGTCCGCCCGAGACTTCAAGCACAAGTCTGTGGACTTCTCTGGGCGACGGAGGCACGACTTTGCATTCGAAATAACGCTAAATCGCTGCAGCGAGGATCAGCTTTTTTCGGCGGCAATAATCTGCTCGACACGAGCTAACAGGTCTTGGATCGCGAAAGGCTTGGTGAGCAAATGTGAACCCGGATCGACATTGCCGTTCGGAAACGCCGCCTTCTCCGCGTAACCGGTGATATATAGGACGCGCAGCTCCGGACGCGTACGGCGAGCACGGTCAGCCATCTCTCTACCGTTTATGCCAGGCATGCCGATGTCGGTCACCAGCATGTCGAAATGCAAGTTCGATTCGAGTAGGCTAAGACCCGCGAGGCCATCGCCCGCCTCGATGACGTTGTACCCCGCCTCGCGCAGCACCTCCGCGCAGAGTGTGCGCACGGCAGATTCGTCGTCGATCACGAGGACCGTCTTAGGGCTCGCCACAAGCGGTGCCGTCGGCGCCTGCGATTTGATCGCCACCGGGAAGTCGTCCCCCTCGAGCTTTGGCAGATAGATGCTAACCGTCGTGCCGGCGCCCACACGTGAGTCGATCGTGACTTTGCCGCCGGATTGACGCGTGAATCCGTAGACCATCGACAACCCAAGTCCAGTGCCCTGCCCGATCGGCTTGGTCGTGAAGAATGGATCGAACGCCTTGGCCGCGATCTCGGGCGTCATTCCGCAGCCCGTGTCGGTGACCGAGAGGACCACGTAGTCCCCCTCCGGCAGGTCGTGCAGCACTGTAGCGCGCCCTCGCAGCTTGGAATTTTCCGTCATTAGGCGCAATTCGCCCCCCTCGGGCATCGCGTCCCGCGCGTTAATGCACAGGTTCAAAACGACATTTTCCAGTTGCGGCGGATCGCACAGCGCCAAGTGTAGATCATGCGCAAAAGCGGTGTTCACGGAGATTGAAGGCCCGAGCGTTCGCTGAAGTAGCTCAAGCATATCCGAGACCAGTTGGTTTGCATCGACCGGCTTTGGGTCCAGCGTCTGCCGCCGTGAGAACGCGAGCAGCCGATGCGTCAGCGCTGCGGCGCGTTGCGTGGCCTCGGTCGCGCTCTGTGCATGGCGTTCGATTTCAACCATCCGGCCCTGGCGGATACGCACCTTGATTAACTCCATGTTCGAGCTAATAACTTGCAACAAGTTGTTGAAGTCGTGCGCAATACCGCCCGTCAACTGCCCGATGGCCTCCATCTTCTGCGCCTGGCGTAGCGTCTGCTCGACAGCCATCAATTCCTCGGTGCGCTGGGCGACGCGCTGCTCCAGCATCAGCGCGGCCGCCTTTAATTCATCCAGATGGCGCTTCGTTTGCAACTGACGCGCACGTGCCCGCAACAGCCCGCGCGCGGCGCTCAGAAGCGCTTCGACAGTGAGCGGCCGCGCGAGCAGCGTCACGTTGCCGAGGGCTTCGAAGAAGCGCCAGCGGACTGCGGCGCTGTCTGGGTTGCCGGCCACGATAAGCACGCAAGTTGGTAGGTCGGACCACGCGGCCTGATCCTCAAGACACTTGATCAAGACCGCGGCCTCGCCCTCTAGCGCTTCTTCCGTGACGACCAGCCCGCTCACGCTGAGTCCTTCTTCGTTGCGCAAGAGTTCGCAAACTTCAGTTAGCGAGGCAACGATTCGTGTATCGAAGCTCCGACTGGAAAGCACCCGGGCGATCACCGTGGCGTCTTCGCCTGTCGGCGCAAGAACAAGAAGGTCGCCCTTTTGCTGTTCACGGTCTCGGGCCATCGGATGAATCAACAATCAGGTTTGCCGGTGATCCAGAGTAGATGGGCACGCCCGTGAAAATGCCCTGCAGATCGCGCAACGGCGCCCCAACCTCGACGCCTTGTGACGACAGCCGGTATTCATGGATCGCGGTGTCGTGCGCACCTGTTCTGCGCTTCATGACCGACAGCGCGCGCCGCAGCCGGCCCGTCGCTTCAAAAAAGCGCAACAGCAGTACGGTGTCGCTCAGAAAGCTTAAGTCGATCGGATTCTCAACGTCACCAACGACGCCTTGCTGCGCGAGAATGATAATGGTGACGACGCCGCGCCGGTTTAGGTATGTCAACAGTTCGTGCAGGTGGGTAATCAGCGAGCGCTCTTCAGGCATCGTGCTGAGATACGAGTTGATGCTGTCGATCACCACCACGCGGGCGTCCTTATCCTCCACCTCGCGCCGAACTGCCCAGACGAATTCGCCCGGCGAGATACGCGATGGATTCATGCGCCGCCAGGCAAGTCGGCCGCTCGCGAGCGCAGGCTCTGGATTCAGTCCGAGACTCTGCCCTCGGCGGAGGAAGGTTTCGTAGGCCTCGTCGAATGCGAAGTAAGCGACCTGCTCGCCGTTTCTCGCGCCCACCAGTGCGTACGACAGCGCAAGGGAAGATTTGCCCACCCCCGAGGGGCCGATCAGCATCGTCGCCGTACCTCGGTCCAGCCCGTTGCCGATAATTTCATCGAGGCCCTTCGATCCGCTACTGAGCGGCTCGCCATATACGTCGCTGGCGTGCTCGTCTGCAATCAGGCTCGGGAATACCATCACCTCTCCGGGCACGAGCGCGTAGTCATGCCATCCGCTCATGAAATTGGTGCCGCGCATCTTGACGATGCGTAGTCTTCGTCTTGCGGCGCCATAGTCACGCTCGAGGCTGTCTAGCGAGATTACGCCGTGCATGAGGTTGTGCAGATCGCCGTCGTCGCCAAAGCGTAAGTCATCAAGCAGGATGGTCGTTATACAGCGCCCCTGCAAGAAGCGTTTCAACGACAACAACTGGCGCCGATAGCTACGCGGGTCCCGCGCGAGAAGCCGCAGTTCCGAGACGCCGTCGATAACAATGCGGTCGGGTCGCGTCGCTTCAACTCGGGCGATGATTCGTCGCACCGTCTCGTCAAATTCGATCTCTGCCGGATAAAGCACGGTCTGTTGCTTCGCCGTCTGCGCTTCGTCCGGAACAAGTTCGAAAAAGTCGATGCCGCCGACATCCCAGCCGTGCGTACGCGCCGCGCTCACGATCTCATCGGTACTTTCGGAAAATGTTACATACAGACAGCGATCGGCCGTGCGCACACCGTCTATCAAAAAGCGAAGCCCTATGGTCGTCTTGCCGGTTCCCGGCGCTCCTTCAAGCAAATGGAGGCGGTACATTGGCAAGCCACCGCGCAGGACGACATCCAGTTCGGGAATGCCCGTCACGACAAGCGGAAGGGGGACTGCATCGGCCACGTCCGTTCCTTTAGAAAAAGATGCGCTAAGGAGCGCGGTGTCACCTAGCAGCAAAAAGTGAACCAGCATGTCGCACGGCGACCGTGCGCGTTCGGAAGTGAATCCACAGGCGAGAAATCGCGTTCCCTCTCGCCGCTGGGCATCGAGCTTCTTTAGGTGCGCCAGCTCTGCGCGCAGGTACTCCTTTTTCTTGAGCAACTGCTAACGCGTGCTCATCCGGCGCGCTGTCGTCGCTCGATTTTTTGGAAACTCGATAGTTGGGACCTCCTCGTGGGCGGGGCGCCAGAGCTCCATGCCGCCATCACGATACTGGCGATCCCATTTTGCTATGCAGCCCGGGCTGCGTATGTCGAACACCGCCGCTACCTGCTGATCGGAACGGCCCCCTTGAATCACCGGACACAGTCTCCCACTTAAAATAGCTTCAAGGTAGCGGCGGAACGTAGATGCCGCGCCAGCTCGTTGCCGTCCATCAGTTGCGTTTTGGTCGCCCTCCCTGGGCCCAACTCGATTGTGTCCATTGGAGCGAGACGTGGCCGCGCTCTGCGCGGCGCTTTCTCGCTGGCGCCTTCTCTTTAGCCGGCACTCTCGCGCTCACCCCACGGCCTTCTTGGCAGCAGCTTTTTTCACCGTCGGGCCTTCTTCGCAACAGCCCTAGTGGCCGCCGGCTTCGCATCGGACGCTATTCCGGCAAGAAAAGCTTCAGCCGGTCCCCGGTGCAGGCTTCGTTAGCGTCAATGTTTATCATTTGTCTAATCCGCGAATCTCTACTTGCGATACGTTGAAGTTTTCGCGCCTGCTGGCCGCTGCATCAATGCCTGGACCGGCAGTCGAATGACGCCTGATTGAGTGCAAGCGGCAACAAGCTCCGTCGTTTGGCTCAACTCCTTTTTTGATCGAATGCTCCACCCAGCGCGGAACGCTGATTCCATCGCTGCACAGTTGGTTATACTTGCCCAGTAGCTGCAATGCGCGAGCAAGGCGGTATCGTTGTCGTTTGTCATCTCGGCCCATTCAGGACTACGGGAGCAGGCTCTGGTGACCAGGCACTCCTCCAATTTCTCTTTTATGTCCGACGAAAACATACGCCCTCCGCGGAGATTCGCCGACTTCCTTCGCCTCGAACAAGTCCGTCTGACTGAGAAGTGGATGAGGGCGGTCGTTGGCGACGTAGACCTTGTCGAGGCGGACAAGTTGACGTACGAGCAACTCGCTGACCATCTTCCCGAAATCCTCGAACGGCTGTGCGTCGCCCTCGATGCCCAAGACCTTGAAGCCGTTGAGCAGGCGATGGAGCGCGACGCCAGACTGCATGGCATCGTGCGCTGGCGACAAGGTTACAGAATTGAGGAACTGGTTCGAGAACTTGACCTTTTCCACCTGACGCTGTCCGACGCACTTGATGAATTCGCAGACATGGACGCAGACGGCACATTCAGTCGCCGCCATGAAAGGCGCGCGCGGCGTCTCATCGCTGAGGCACTCAGTTTTGCTACCCTTACCTCGATACGTGAGGTGGTCCATGAGCGCGACCGGAAAATTGACGAGTACACAGGCAGGTTGGAGCGCGCCAACCACGAACTGGAACTGAAGCAGCGTCTCGTCAGTGAACTCCACGAGTCGCGGATGCAGATTACCCGCAGCGTGGTACACGACCTGAGAAATTTCCTGAACGCCTTCTCGATAGCGCTGCAGTTAATAGCGCGAGCGCCTTTGAAAGCGGAGACGGCACTGACACTTGCAAATCGGCAGGCAGAGGATATGAAACAACTCGTCGACCAGATGGTCGAGTACTCGGTTGTTCTGGGAGATAACAATCCGCTATCCGTTGAAAAAGTAGACCTGCGCGAACTGCTCGATGAGTTGGCAGAGTCGAGTCGGCCGGCCATCGAGACAAAAGGTCTGCGCTTTCATGTACGCTTCGATTCAGCGCTGAGTTCGATGACTTCGAACCGGCTTAAAGTCAAACAGGTCGCGCTCAACCTGATATCGAACGCGACAAAATACACAACGTCCGGCGAAATCGAACTGGCCTTCGCTAAGGTGGATGAGAGTACTTGGTCCATCCGTGTCTCTGACACGGGCGTCGGCATTGCGCCGTGCGACTCAGAGCGGGTGTTTGATGAGTTCGAGCGCGCGGCCGGCGACGACATTCCAGGCTTTGGGCTGGGGCTTGCGATCGTCAGGGAGCTTTGCCGCGTCCTCCGGGGAAAAATCCATTTCGAGTCGCGGATTGGTCACGGCACCACAATTGAAATCCGATTTCCCGTCGAGCTACAGGGAGATGGCCCCCGCGGCGAGGTAATGTAAAGGCGCACGAGGTCCGGTAGGACTGACTCTTTCGAGAAAGGTGTTGCACCTCGCTGTGATGGCGCACAGCATTTTCTTTAGCGCACGCGTCCGCTAGACTGTGCGGACGCGCGATTTCCGTCGCAAGGTCGGGAGAGGCAGGTCTTTGCGCCATGCACAACGGGAATTTGCCGGTTGGACACACCGATTAAGCTCGCGATGCGCTTCCGGACGGTTTCGCGCAACACTGACAATTAGGAATTCTCTTCTGTCCGCAACGAATGGGCCGACATTTTCTCGACCCGCTAGGCGGCACCGCTGCCGAGCTCAAGGATTTTCGGGAGACGAACTTTGAACGCTGCAAATCCGTGTGTAGGAAAATGTGAGATAGATACGAAGTCAGGCCTCTGCATCGGCTGCTATCGTACTGCCGAAGAAATACGCGGTTGGATGAACTATTCGGGACGCAGAAGACAAAGCATTATTCGCAAGAGGGTCGCCCGAGAAAAGCGAATTTCCATAGCGCTGACGCGCCGCGGGAGCAGCTAAATCAAAGCAGGGCGCGATAGTGAAATTCTCCGTCGTGAAAAAGCGACCGATGCGATAGCGGCGACGTGATGGCCGCCAGAGCAACTTTAGCCCAATAAACGTCGGCTCCCCATTTTTTCAGGGTCGAAGCCGAGTTGAGGTTATCGACGACACTTGACTCCATTGTCGCATTGCTTATCAACCTTCAGGTCGGCGAAGCGCTCATCCTACCCGCCGGAACAACGTTAAATTACGCGTCGAACGCGCCATCGAAACCGCGCAAACCCATACGACGCGAAAACAGTATAGCCGGTATGAAGTATCATCGAGTGTCGAGTCACCACTCGACTCGGCTGTGAAAGCGGACCCCGTCTCGCAGGGACTTCTGGCGGTCGCGCCCTAAAGATTCGCACGTGGCGTCCGTTAAACGAGGTTAGGCCCGCAGAACCGCATTCCTTCTCGCATTAACCGAGCACGACGCATGACGCTGACAAAAGACGCATTAGCCAATGCGCGCATTCCCGAAGTACACGCTATCAAGTCCGCCTGCTCGGGTTGCAAAAGCGACGCAGCCACGCCCATCGAACTCGCGTTCGCTTTCCAGCCAATTGTTGATGTGGCCGCCGGCCGCGCCTACGCGCACGAGGCGCTGGTGCGTGGGCCGAACGGCGAATCGGCGGGATCGGTGCTCGCGCAAGTCGACGAGACTAACCGCTATCACTTCGACCAGCGCTGCCGCTCGACGGCGATCGCGCAGGCAGCTGCGCTAGAGATGGAAAGCTTGCTGTCGATCAACTTCATGCCAAACGCCGTCTATCGCCCGGAGGCGTGCATCCGAAGCACGCTCGAAGCGGCCGAAATGCACGGCTTCCCGATTGAACGGATCATTTTTGAGACGGTCGAGGGCGAGAACATCATTAGCCGGCCGCATCTGGTCGACATCTTTCGCGCGTACAAGCGTTTCGGCTTTCAGACTGCCATCGATGATTTCGGCGCTGGTTACTCCGGGCTTACGCTATTGGCGGATTTTCAGCCGGATTTAATCAAGCTCGACATGGAACTTGTGCGCGGCATCGATGCAGATTCTGTGCGGCAACGTATCGTGTGCGGGGTACTCGCGATGTGCCGTGACCTGGGGATCCGCGTGATAGCGGAAGGGATCGAGACGCGCGGGGAGAGAGACTTTTTCGCAGCGAACAGCGTGACGCTGATGCAGGGCTATCTCTTCGCGAAGCCGGCGTTCAAAGCGGTTCCCCGCCTTGGCGAGGCTGCGTTCGCGGCCGGATAAACCGCTCGGCGAGCCTGCCCGTCCGACAACGTTCGCGGTTTTATTGCGCCGGGTGACACCCTGCCTTTCGAGCAACCACGTTTCCTGCACCTCGGGCGGATTGCCAGTGGAAAAAGTCGTCCCGATTCTTGTCGACAATCCAATGCGCCGCCCGTCCTCGACCGCTCCACGTGGCGCCGCTTTGAAAATCGCGATACTTCGGCACAGCGGCCGCCGTAACGTTTT
>NZ_FCOG02000325.1 GCF_001544975.2 Caballeronia arationis
CTGAACACGTCAAGCACCACGGCCAGATATAAGAACCCTTCGCCACTGGGGATATAGGTGGCATCTGCCACCCACAGTATGTTCGGGCCTTTCGCACTGAAGTGCCGGCGTACCAGGTCCGGCGCACGCCGTGTTCCCCCACGTTGTCGCGTAGTGCGTGGCCATCGCCGTCGGCTTGCCCCGCATAGGCCCGCGATGCGCATCAGGCGAGCTACCCGCTTGCGTCCCACGTGCACGCCTTCGCGCGCGAGTTGCGCATGGATACGCGGCGCGCCATACGTACCGCGCGAACTCGCGTGCATCGTACGAATGCGCGCCAGCAATTGGGCATCGTTACAAGACTGCTTTGATGGCTCGCGAACTAGCCACGCGTAGTATCCGCTGGTCGAGACTCCCAGCAGCCGCGCCATCGTGACAATGGGCCAACGGGCCCGGTACGCTCTCATGAATCCGTATCCTTCGAGGATACGGCTCCTGTCTCGCGGGCGAACCAGGCTGCGGCGTGAGAGAGAATGTCGCGCTCCGTCTTTAATTGACGATTCTCGCGGCGCAAACGTGCGAGTTCTTGGCGCTCAGCGGTGGTCAAACCCTCGTTACGCACGCCGGCGTCGATATCCGCCTGCGCCACCCAGTTGATTATCGTCTGCACGCTAGGCTCGAACTCTCGCGCTAGCTCCTCAGGTGTCCGACCGGCCTTCACCAGATCAACGATGCGAGCCCGGAACTCTGCCGGGTACGGCGCTCGATGCTTGCCCATTTTGCCACCTCCTTATCCAAAGGATAGGTGTCCGTTTTCGCGGGTCAACTTCATACTGCTCGATCCGCTTGTCTTTTACCCGGAGCCCAGGCCGAGCGAGCAAGTGAGCGCCGAGACGCTGAAACAAATTCTAGCCTACTCCAACGACTCACTTAAGCGGTCGTTCAGCCAGCGATTCAGGGTAGTCGACCGTGCCGGGCCCGGCGTGTTGAGGATCCGTGCCGCGTTCACGAGCGTCGCGGCGCGAGGCCAGGGCCTCAAGCCCTACCAGGTCGTACCGATGGCCTTTGTCGCCACGATGGCCTTAAGGACCGCGACTGGCAAGCCAGAGCGGGCGTTCATCGTGGTCGAAGTTGAGGGGACGGACAGTACCACGGGTGAGTTGCTGGGGCAGCGGGTGCGTGTGGGGATAGCCGAGCGCCTCGCCAGGGTTGCCAGTCGACAGGTCATTACGCTGGACACGCTGAAACCGTTGCTGGATGAACTGTCCGCCGGAGCATTTCCGGAACTGGCGAACTACGTCAAGCTCAAGTGAGTGGGACCGCATCCGGCTTGCCGCGCGATCAAAATGGTCGAGCATGAAAAATTGGTGTCAACGACGCTGCACGTGCACTAACATCATCAATGCAGACACACTGCCGGAATCACATAGTCGATGACGCCGGCTTATCTTCGAAACTTGTGTCCATACAAGCGAAGAGGCACTGTGATGGACAACGCGCTACGCAAGGCAACCGGCGGCATCTCTGACTTCCTCAAACTGGAAGCGGCGGGCGGTCTGCTGCTCATGGCAGCAGCCGTTCTCGCGCTGATCTTCAGCAACTCGCCGCTCCGGCACGCGTACGACGATCTGCTCAAGATCCCTGTCGAACTGCGCTTTGGATCGTTCGTTATCGCCAAGCCGCTTCTGCTCTGGATCAACGATGGATTGATGGCCGTCTTCTTCTTGCTGGTCGGCCTCGAGGTCAAGCGCGAGGTGATCGAAGGGGAACTGTCCACTCCCGCGCAAGTGGTGCTACCTGTCGCTGCCGGCGTGGGTGGAATGGTTGTCCCGGCACTTATCTATGTCCTTATAAACCGTGGAAATGGCACGGTCTTGAACGGCTGGGCCATTCCCACGGCCACTGACATTGCTTTTGCGCTCGGCATTTTGTCCCTGCTCGGCAACCGGATCCCCTTGTCGCTAAAAATTTTTCTGACCGCGGTGGCGATCGCCGACGACTTGGGCGCAATCGTCATCATTGCGCTGTTCTACACCGCCGATTTATCTCTCCCGATGCTATTTTCGGCAGCTGTTGCCGTTGCGATGCTGACCGCCTTGAATTGGCAGAAAATCACGAGGATCGCACCTTACATTATTGTCGGCGTAATCCTGTGGGTATTCGTTCTGAAGTCAGGCGTTCATGCGACCCTTGCAGGCGTTGCAATCGCATTCGCGGTGCCTTTGAAAACGACGGACGTCGACGGCCACGCGCCGCTGCATCAGCTTGAGCACAGCCTTCACCCTTGGGTAGCGTTCGGCGTTTTGCCAATCTTCGCGTTCGCCAATGCCGGCGTTTCGTTCGCTGGCATTGCGCCTTCGGCGCTGGCCGAACCTTTGCCGCTCGGTATCGCCGCCGGTCTTTTTGTTGGGAAGCTCGTCGGCGTGTGCGGGGCGTGCTTCGCGCTCGTTCCGTTCGGTCTAGCAAAGCTTCCTGAGGGAGCCACCTGGAGCCAGATCGTTGGAGTCGCCGCCCTGTGCGGCGTCGGTTTCACGATGAGTCTGTTCATCGGCTCTCTCGCCTTTGAAGGCCCCGAATACTATACGCCCCTCCGGTTGGGCGTGATCGCAGGCTCAACGTTATCGGGCATTACGGGCTATCTGCTTCTGAGGTTCACGGGGGGGCGTCCCAGGACGACCTCATCTGAGCAGGCTCTATAGGCGATCCCTGGACTAATGAGGCGCATCGTGAGCCTGGACACGCTCGAAACGTTGATGGCCGCGTCCCTAGATTCCTTGACTGAATTGATCTTGTAGCAGTCGAGTCAAGTTTCTACGCGGCGATTTTGACCTGATCGCACCAGGTGTTAACGGCCTTCTCAGCGGTGCGGAAGCTGCGCTGCAAAG
>NZ_FCOG02000145.1 GCF_001544975.2 Caballeronia arationis
CCGAGCCTGGCGCGAAGGCGGCTGGGCGTGGCGCGACGCCTGCGCGCGGGGTGACGGCGGCGGCCGGTGCGTCGCGCAATGCCGAAGGCCAGTCAGGCAGCGGCGATCCGCTGTCCCCGTCCGGGCGTTCGCTCAGTGCGCCGCCCAAAGCCGCGCCTGCCGTCAAGGCAAAGCGAGCGGCAGAGGCCGCGCTCGCGACAAACGCCGCGCCGGTCGCCGTGACAAACGCGCCTGCTGCTCAGTCCCGTGCCTCGGCCGAGTCCGCGCTCGTCGCGCCAAGCCCCGGAACGGTTTCCGTTGTGGCATCACGCGGTGCGCCGATCGCTCCATCCACAAAACTACGCAGTTCGCCGAGCCTCGACGTCCTCGCCGCCGACATCGCCCGTCGCGCGGGACGCAACGACGAAGCCGTGCGTCTCGCCGAAATCGCGCAGAAGCGCTGGCCCGACTCGCACGCGGCAATCGACATGCACTTGCAGACGCTCCTCACCGCGCGGCGTTTCGCCGAAGCGCAGGCGCTCGCGAGGCAGGAGACGCGCTCGGAGCCGAAGCGGCCGGACTGGTGGTTTTATCTGGCGCAGGCGAGCGTCGGCCTGAAGGACCCGCTGCAGCAGCATCAGGCGATGGCCGAGAAGTTCGCGCTCGACGGCGCGTGGCCGTCCGCGATTCGCCAGTTGAAGGAAGCGCGCGACGTCAGGAACGCGAGCTTCTACGATTTGTCGGCGATTTCAGCGCGTCTGCGCGATTTCGAGACGCGTTACAGGGAAGAGCGCGAGCAGGAGAAAAACGGCTAGCTTCCCGGCGCCGGTGCCGCCGCCCGTCCGGCCGGGCTTGTCACGAACCCGAACCGGCTCGCGACTTCGGCACGCCCGATCGGCGTGATCGGCAGGTCCTCGCACCAGTGGAAGATTCCGTGTTCGCCTTCGTCAAGCGATGCATGGCTCGAAAAGAGATCGAGATCGTGGTCGTGCAGCGCGGCAATCCGGGCGGGCGACGAAGCATCGGAAAAGAGGATGCCGCCCTCGTCGTCGAGCCAGACCTGGGCCGGCTCGAACGCGGCGCCGCTCTGGTCGGTCAGGGCGAGTTCGCCGTCGGTCGAACTCAGCCGGACGATCCACGGCGTGTAGCCCAGTTCCACGTACACGCGCTGCGGGCCGTTCTGGAAGAACCACTGGCCGGCGTCGTCGGACTCGTAGTTGCGGTTGATGAAGCCGATGAGCGCGTCGTGGCGGATCGCGTCGCCGAGTTCGCCCGCGGCCTGCGCCGCTTCATCGCGCATGCGCCATTGGCCGCGCCGGTCGAGCAGCAGCCAGCCGGTGCAGTGCGGGACGTTCGGCCATTTGGCAAGCGCCTGTTTGACGATGTCATCCATGATCGAGATGGGTTTCCATATAGCCGATGATTCGTTGCGAGAGCCAGTCGATACGTCCTGGGAACGGCCCCGTCATGAAGCCGACGTGGCCGCCGTGGTCGGGCTGGTCGAGTGTGACCGCCGCCGACACGTCCGCCATCGACGGCAGCACGCGGCCGGGCAGGAACGGATCGTTGCGCGCGTTGAGCACCAGGGTCGGCACCGCGATGCGCGGCAACAGCGGGCGCGTGGTCGCGCTCGTCCAGTAGTCGTCGGTGTCGCGAAAGCCGTGCAGCGGGGCGGTCACGACGTTGTCGAATTCATAGAGCGTGCGGGCCGCGAGCATCGCTGCGCGGTCGTAGAGGCCGGGGAATTGCGCGAGCTTCGCGAGCCCCTTGCGCTTGAGCGACTTCAGGAAACTGCGCGTGTAGACCATGCCGAAGCCCTGCGAGATCGCCTGGCCCCCCGCGTGGACGTCGAGCGGCGCGGAAATCGCGGCGGCCGCCCGGATCACGGATGCATCGCCTTCGCGCTCGCCGAGCCAGCGCAGCAGCACGTTGCCGCCGAGCGACACGCCCGCGGCGATCACCGGCCCTGGATGCACGGCCGCGAGACGCCGCAGGATCCAGTCGACTTCGTTGCTGTCCGCGAGATGGTAGAAGCGCGGCAGCAGGTTGAGCGTCCCGCTGCAACTGCGAAAGTGCGGCACCACGCCATGCCAGCCGCGCGCCTGCGCCGCCGACATCAGCGCGCGGGCATAGTGCGAGTCCGAACTGCCTTCGAGGCCGTGAAAGAGCACGAAAAGCGGCGCGTCGGCGGCGGGCCGGGCGGCGTCATCGTGCGCGATCCAGTCGAGGTCGATGAAATCGCCGTCGGGCGTATCCCAGCGCTCGCGCCGGTATTGCACCGCCGGACGGCGGCCGAAGAGGGCGGGGACGATGGTTTGCGCATGGCTCGTCGGCAGCCAGAGCGGCGCGCGATAGAGCCATTCCGCGGCGGGGGTGCCGAGCGCGTCGGCGGCGGTGTCGATCGCCTGCCTGAGCGCGCCGGAGGGCGCCGAGTCCACGAACGATGGATCGCGTTTGATCAATGGATCGCGTTTCATGGCCCCTTCCCCGGCGTACGTTTTCTTTAGTGCAGCGGTCCCTGGCCGTGGCGCATCTTCGCGGCGAACTGGCCGGCGGCGATGTCGGGCATCGGGCTTGAGTGGATATGCGCAATGCGCCACTCGCCGCGTTCGTGGACCATCACGTAGGTCGTGAAGATCAGCCGCGAGACGCCCGCGGGATTGGCCGGTTTGTGCGCTTCGGCGATCGCGTAGACGACGGTGCCGAGGCTGTCGTACACGCGGATATCGAGCGGTTCGATGGTTACCGGCGTCGCTTCGAGTTCTTTCGCGAGACCCGCGCGGATGCCGTCAAGCCCATGCAGATGCGCACCGTTCGCGCTGATGCAGGTGGCGAACTCCTCGTCGATCCAGAGCGTCATCACGCTGTCGATGTTGCCTTCCGCGACGGCCTGGTAGAAGGCGTTGAGGGTGTCGGCGGCGGCTTCGAAGAGGCGGGCAAAACGTGGCATGGCTCTTGGGTCTCTGGCGTTCGGTCCGCGTCGCGCCGTGTTACCGGAGCGTCGCGCATCGGTCATTGGTCAAAGCATGCCTCCGTTCGGAGACATTCGCGTGTCGGCGCCCGCACACAGGAAGCGCATTCGGACGTCGCGCGCGCCGGGTGGCTGGGAGCGGCGCGCGGCCTTCGGAAACGGCCTGAACGAGGCCCGGAAACAAGCCCGACGCGAGGGCGCCGGGCGCCGCGAATTCAGCGATGCGCGAGCAGCATGCCCCGCAGGTCCCCGAAAACCTGCTCCGCGCTGAGTTCGCGCAGGCAGTTCAGATGGCCCAGCGGACACTCGCGGGCAAAGCAGGGACTGCATTCGAGATGCAGCCATTGTACCTTTGCGAGATCGGACAAGGGCGGCGTGTGGCGCGGGTCGGTCGAGCCGAACACCGCGACGAGCGGGCGCCTGAGCGCCGCCGCGACGTGCATCAGGCCGGAATCGTTTGTGACGACGGCGCTCGCGCGCGAGATCAGGGCGCACGCCTCGCCGAGCGAAGTCTGGCCGCACAGGTTGCGCACGTTCGACGCGCGGTCCGCGATGGCCTGCGCGATCGGCGCGTCCTTGGGCGAACCCAGCGCGACGATCCTCGCATACGGAAACGACTGCGCGATGAACTGCGCGAGCGCCGCGAAATGCTCGGGCGGCCAGCGCTTGGCCGGGCCGTACTCGGCGCCGGGGCAGAATACGACGAGCGGCGTGCGGTTGTCGAGATTGAAGCGCGTCGAGACGCGCGCGGCTTCGTTCGGATCGCTTTCCAGGCGCGGCACGGGGAATGGCGTCGTGCCTTCGCGGCCGTCCTGCGAGAACGGCAGCGTGGCGTTAGGCGCATAGGCGAGGGCGGCGTACTGGCCGACCATCGGCGGACGCTCCTTCTTGCCGGGATTCGCGTGGCGCACGTTCAGCAGGCCGTAGCGGCTCTCGCCGGTATAGCCGATGCGCAGCGGAATCTTCGCCATCCACGGGATCAGCGCGGATTTGAACGAATTCGGCAACACGTAGGCGGCGTCGTAGCCGACATCGCGCAGGTCGCCCGCGAGTTGCCAGCGGCGCAGCGGCTGCAGCTTGCCGTGCGCGAGGCTCGTGGCATAGACGTCGTGGATTTCCGGCATCCGTTCGAGCACGGGCGCGACCCATGCGGGCGCGACCGCGTCAATGACGATGCGCGGATGGAGCTTCCTCAGCAGCGAAAAGAGCGGCTGCGCCATCAATGCGTCACCGATCCAGTTCGGTGCAATAACCAGCGCGCGGCGCATCTGTGTAGTTTTTCCGATCAAAAGTGCATCCCGCGTCGTTTGCGCAAGATGTCGATGTTATGGGGTGACGTCGCCAGACAAGGCGATCCGGGCGCGCCGGTCCGGCCGGACGCCCGTGGCGAAAAGGACCCGCTCAGTGGCCCTTGACCACTTCGCCCGCCTTCAGCTTGTAACGCGTGCCGCAGTACGGGCAGCGCGCCTCGCCGTGGGAGATGTCGAGAAAGACGCGCGGATGCGTGCTCCAGCGCGGCATCGACGGGTTCGGGCAGAACGCGGGCAAGTCCTTCGCCGTCAGTTCCACCAGAGGCATTTCCTTCAGGTCGCTCATCGTGAGTCTCTATGTATCGTGTGGAGTGAGTCGTGTGGACCGGGAAGCGGGCAGCTTGGCGAAGTGACGACGACAAGCGCCCGCGTCGCGATCAAACCTTGGCGAGCCAGCTTGCGTACTTCTCGTTCTTGCCGCCGACGACGTCGAAGAACGCGCTTTGCAGCTTCTCCGTGATCGGGCCGCGCGCGCCTTCGCCGATGGTGCGGTTGTCGAGTTCGCGGATCGGCGTGACTTCGGCGGCGGTGCCGGTGAAGAACGCTTCGTCGCACGTGTAGACCTCGTCGCGCGTGATGCGTTTCTCGATTACCGGAATGCCGAAGTCGCGCGCGAGCGTGAGGATCGTGTCGCGCGTGATGCCGTCGAGGCACGACGACAGGTCCGGCGTGTACAGCTTGCCGTTGTTCACGAGGAAGAAGTTTTCGCCCGAGCCTTCGGACACGTAGCCGTCGACGTCGAGCAGGAGCGCTTCGTCGTAGCCGTCGGCGATGGCTTCCTGATTGGCGAGGATCGAGTTCACGTACCAGCCGGATGCCTTCGCGCGCACCATCGACACGTTCACGTGATGGCGAGTGAACGACGACGTCTTCACGCGGATGCCCTTGGCGAGGCCGTCGTCGCCGAGATAGGCGCCCCACGGCCACGCGGCGATCGCGACATGAATGGTGTTGCCCTTCGCCGACACGCCGAGCTTTTCCGAGCCGACCCAGATGATCGGGCGGATGTAGCAGGATTCGAGATTGTTCGCGCGCACGACTTCGAGTTGCGCGGCTTCGAGCGTGTCGCGGTCGAACGGCACGTCCATCTGGAAGATCTTCGCCGAGTTGAAGAGGCGCTTGGTGTGCTCCTTCAGGCGGAAGATGGCGGTGCCGCTCGCGGTCTTGTACGCGCGCACGCCTTCGAAGACGCCCATTCCATAGTGCAGCGTGTGAGTCAGCACGTGGATGTTGGCGTCGCGCCAATCGATCAGCTTGCCATCCATCCAGATCTTGCCGTCGCGGTCGGCCATTGACATACGATTCTCCTAGCGAGTTGCGTGTTCCGATTCAGTGTTGCGGGGCGGGTAGCAGGGGTTCCGGTGCATCTGCGGGTCGCCTGGCCGCCGGGCTGTGCGCGGCCGGCAGTGCTCCGGGCGGCGCGCCTTCTGCGGACGGTGTTTTTGCGCTGCGCGCCGCAAGCTGCCCGGGAGGCGGCGAAAGACCGACATTTTAGCGTCTTTTCAGCGCAAAACGGGCGCGATCGCGGGTTCTGCGCCTTTCACGACGCTATAATTCGGCTTTCGTCGCGGAACCGCTGCGACGTTTCTCCTCTTTCCGCCGAACCCTCGCGCATCCGGCCCGGCCGTGCGGCGGCTCGCCCCCGATCCATGCTCGACCGGCTGTCCGACACGAATCGCCGCGCTTTCCTCGACGGCATCCGCACGCTTTCTCCCGCCGTCGCCGCAACCTTCTCCTGGGGCCTCGTCACGGGCATCGCGATGGCCAAGTCAATCCTGACGGTGCCGCAGGCGCTCGGGATGTCGATTGCGGTGTATGCGGGCTCGTCGCAACTGGCGGTGCTGCCGCTCTTCGCCGCGAAGCTGCCCATCTGGACCATCCTGCTCACCGCCGCGATGGTCAATCTGCGCTTCGTGATCTTCAGCGCGGGCCTCGCGCCGCATTTCTCCTATTTGCCGATGTGGCGGCGCCTCGTGCTCGGCTACTTCAACGGCGACATCATCTACCTGATGTTCGCAAAGCGTAATTTCCCGACGGGCTTCCAGCCCGGCAAGGAAGCGTTCTTCTGGGGGCTTGCGGTCACGAGCTGGTCGTCGTGGCAGGTGTCGTCGATTGCAGGAATCCTGCTCGCGAGCCTCTTTCCCGACGACTGGGGCCTCGAACTCGCCGGCACCCTCGCGCTTTTGCCGCTGATCGTCTCGGCGATCGCGACGCGCTCGACGCTCGCGGCGGTCGGCATCGCGAGCATCGTCGCGCTGCTCGCGTTCGATTTGCCGTACCGCATCGGCCTGCCGATCGCGGTGCTGGCGGCGCTCGCCGCGGGCAGCATCGCCGATGCGGTCATCGCGAGGGTCGCGCCGGACCGCGTGCGCAAGCCGTGCGCGCCGGCCGCCTTGCCGGCAACGCGCGAAGCGCCGCCCGGCGAATCCGCCCCGACGCGGCCCGACACCACGCGGCCTGACACCAGGCGGAGCGCCCGATGAGCGCGCTGCAGGTCTGGTTCACGATCCTCGGCATGGGACTCGTCACCGCGATCACGCGCGCGCTATTCCTGATCGGCGGCGAGCGCATGATCCTGCCCGAGCGGCTGCAGCGCGCGCTGCGCTACGCACCTGCCGCCGCGCTGGCCGCCGTCGTCGTGCCAGATCTGCTCGACACGCCCCACGGCTTCTCCGTCGCCCTCGGCAATCACGCGCTCTACGCTTCGCTCGCGGGACTCGGCTGGTATTTGTGGCGGCGCAGTATGCTCGGCACGATCCTGGTCGGCATGGCGGTCTTCACCGCACTCCGGCTCTGGACCTGACGCGCTATTGCTGCGCTGCGTCATCGTCCGCACAGTCCGGCCGTTCATCTCAAATACGCGTCATCAAGGATTCCTGGCGTTTGGCGGCCACACGTATCGGTTAAAATGGCGGTCTTGCTGTCGCATCAAATGAGGTCGAACGTGTTTCCGGCAGTCACAGCGCTTCAGCTTCACCACTCGCGGCCCCGCCCATCTCCGGTCGGCGCCGCGGCAGGCGGGCAACCTTCTCCGCATCGTCTTGCATGCAATGCCCGCACATCGTCGAATGCTTCGCTCCCGCGGCGCTGTGCGCCGGTTCCAGCCCGAACCACCCGAACTCTTAGCTTGTCGCCGGTGCTTTCAGCCGATGATTTATCGAAACCCGTCGGCCGCCTCGCTCACCCGAAGCGCGGCCGATGCCCCTCCGGAATTGCGCCGACCTGATGCCCCGGCCGGCGCGAGCCGGCCTTCTTCGCCCGAACCGCTTCTCTAAACACGTTGACTCCCATGACGAAAGTACTGCGTTTCACCGATTTGATCGCCGAAGGCAAAGTCTCAGGCAAGCGCGTCTTCATCCGCGCCGACCTCAACGTTCCGCAGGACGACCAGGGCAACATCACCGAAGACACGCGCGTGCGCGCGTCGGTGCCGGCAATCCGCGACGCGCTCGAAGCGGGCGCCGCCGTGATGGTCACGTCGCACCTCGGCCGTCCGACCGAAGGCCAGTTCAAGCCGGAAGACTCGCTCGCGCCTGTCGCAAAACGACTGTCGGAACTGCTCGGCCGCGACGTGCCGCTGGTCGCGAACTGGGTCGATGGCGTCGAAGTGCAACCGGGCGCCGTCGTGCTGCTCGAAAACTGCCGCTGCAACAAGGGCGAAAAGAAGAACGACGACGCGCTCGCCCAGAAGCTGGCGAAGCTCTGCGACATCTACGTCAACGACGCCTTCGGCACCGCGCATCGCGCCGAAGCGACCACCAACGGCATCGCGAAGTACGCGCCCGTGGCGTGCGCCGGCCCGCTGCTCGCCGCCGAACTCGACGCGCTCGGCAAGGCGCTCGGCAACCCGAAGCGGCCGCTCGTCGCGATCGTCGCCGGCTCGAAGGTTTCCACCAAGCTCACGATCCTGAAGTCGCTCGCGTCGAAGGTGGATCAGCTGATCGTCGGTGGCGGCATCGCCAACACGTTCATGCTCGCGTCGGGCCTGAAAATCGGCAAATCGCTGGCGGAAGCCGATCTGCTCGACGAAGCCAAGGCGATCATCGCGGAAGCGCGTGCGCGCGGCGCCTCGGTGCCGATCCCGAGCGACGTCGTGACGGCGAAGGAATTCGCCGCGACCGCGAAGGCGGAAACGAAGTCCGTCGACCAGGTCGCGGACGACGACCTGATCCTCGACATCGGCCCGGACACCGCCAAGGCGCTCGCCGCGCAACTGGAAAAGGCCGGCACGATCGTGTGGAACGGCCCGGTCGGCGTGTTCGAATTCGACCAGTTCGGCAACGGCACGAAGACGCTCGCCGATGCGATCGCGAATTCGCCGGCATTTTCGATCGCGGGCGGCGGCGACACACTCGCGGCCATCGCGAAATACGGCATCCACGACAAGGTCAGCTATATCTCCACCGGCGGCGGTGCATTCCTCGAATTCCTCGAAGGCAAGAAGCTGCCCGCGGTCGAAGTGCTCGAATCACGGGCCTGAGGCTTGACGGCTCGCATCAGGCCGGAGAAGAAGGGCGCGCCACAGGCCGGGCGCGCGCAATTGGAAGAGACCCAAGACCAAACACAAGCAGCAGAAGAACAACACACGGAGCAGGCGCTGGCCGCGACGGCCGCCGCCTGCGACGTCGAGACAGCCGCGCGATCGGGCGGACCCCATGTGGGCGAACCCCATGCGGACGACCCGGACGCGGCACTGGCACTCGCCACCGCGTCGGCCGTCCTGATCGGCGGCACGAACGGCGAGCAGCTCGAAAACACCCATAAAGCGACGCCGGCCACGACCGGCGCGCACTCGCGGTCGCAGAGCAATACTTCGCCCGCCGCGCAACATGCTCGCAGCGCCGCTTACGGCGACTCCACCAAGACGAGGAATGACATGCATCGCGCCACCAAGATCGTTGCCACCATCGGCCCCGCTTCCAGCAACCCCGAAACCCTGCTGCAGATGATGCAGGCGGGTCTCGACGTGGTCCGCTTCAACTTCTCGCACGGCACTGCCGACGATCATCGCCAGCGCGCCGAGTGGGTGCGCGAAGCCGCGCGCAAGGTCGGCCGCGAAGTTGCGCTGATGGCCGACCTGCAAGGCCCGAAAATCCGCGTCGGCAAGTTCGAGAACGGCAAGACGCTCCTCGTCGCGGGCAACCCGTTCGTCCTCGATGCGAACTGCGAACTCGGCAACAACGAGCGTTGCGGCCTCGACTACAAGGATCTGCCGCGCGACCTGCGGGCCGGCGACGTGCTGCTGCTCAACGACGGCCTGATCGTGCTCGACGTGATGCGCGTGATCGGCGAGGAGATCCACACGACGGTCAAGGTCGGCGGCGAGCTCTCGAACAACAAGGGCATCAACCGGCAGGGCGGCGGCTTGACGGCGCCGGCGCTGACCGAGAAGGACATGGAGGACATCAAGACGGCGATGTCGCTCGGCGCCGATTTCGTCGCGGTGTCCTTCCCGAAGAACGCCACCGACATGGAAATGGCGCGGCAACTGGCGAACATCGCCGGCCAGCCGTACGGCCTCAAGCCGAAGATGATCGCGAAGATCGAGCGCGCCGAGGCGATTCCGGCGCTGCAAGGCATTCTCGACGCGTCGGACGGCATCATGGTCGCGCGCGGCGACCTGGCGGTCGAAGTGGGCAACGCGGCGGTGCCGGCGCTGCAAAAGCGCATGATCCGCATGGCGCGCGAGTCGAACAAGCTCGTGATCACGGCCACGCAGATGATGGAATCGATGATCCACGCGCCCGTGCCGACGCGCGCGGAAGTGTCGGACGTGGCGAACGCCGTGCTCGACGGCACCGACGCCGTGATGCTCTCCGCCGAAACCGCGGCGGGCAAGTATCCGGTGACGACCATCGAGACGATGGCGGCGATCTGCATCGAAGCGGAGAAGTCGGAAGACTCGCAGCTCGACAAGGATTTCCTCGACCGCACCTTCACGCGCATCGACCAGTCGATCGCGATGGGCGCGCTCTTCACGGCCTTCCACCTCGGCGCGAAAGCGATCGTCGCGCTGACGGAATCGGGCGCGACCGCGCTCTGGATGTCACGTCACTGGACCCACGTGCCGATCTTCGCGCTGACGCCGCGCCTCGGCAGCGAGCGCACGATGTCGCTGTACCGCAACGTCACGCCGCTGAACCTCGACACCAGCACCGACCGCGACACCGCGCTGCATCAGGCGCTGGAAGTGGTGGTGAGCAAGGGGTACGCGGCGCGCGGCGACATGGTCGTACTGACGGTCGGCGAGCCGATGGGGCAGGCGGGCGGCACCAATACGCTGAAGATCGTGCGCGTCGGCGAGGTTTTCTGATCGGCGCCGCAGTCTGAAGCGGGATCTGCAGCGTCCGCCGGCGTGCCGGGTTTTCACCCGGAAAACGCCAGAAAAAGCGCCGGCGGACGCAAAAAGGCGTGACGAAATGCACGGGAACGCACGCGAGCGCACAGGATCGGCGCTTGCCTTTGGCTAAAATCCCCAAAAATCTCCGGCCGCACGCCCAAGAATTCGTTTCATCTCAAGGAGTATCACAAATGCCTCTCGTATCAATGCGTCAGTTGCTGGACCACGCAGCCGAAAACGGCTACGGACTCCCGGCATTTAACGTAAACAACCTGGAGCAAGTGCAGGCGATCATGGCGGCCGCGAACGAAGTCAATGCGCCCGTCATCATGCAGGCGTCGGCCGGCGCGCGTAAGTACGCGGGCGAAGCGTTCCTGCGCCACCTGATCGAAGCGGCCGTCGAATCGTATCCGCACATTCCGGTCGTGATGCACCAGGATCACGGGCAATCGCCGGCGGTCTGCATGGCGGCGATCCGCAGCGGCTTCTCGAGCGTGATGATGGACGGTTCGCTCGAAGCCGACGGCAAGTCGGTTGCATCGTACGAGTACAACGTCGACGTGTCGCGCAAAGTGGTCGAGATGGCGCATTCGATCGGCGTGACGGTTGAAGCGGAGCTGGGTGTGCTCGGTTCGCTGGAAACCATGAAGGGCGACAAGGAAGACGGCCACGGCGCCGAAGGCACGATGACGCGCGAGCAGTTGCTCACCGACGTCGAGCAGGCCGCCGACTTCGTGAAGCAGACGCAGTGCGATGCACTCGCGATCGCCATCGGCACCTCGCACGGCGCGTACAAGTTCACGAAGAAGCCCACCGGCGACATCCTCGCGATCCAGCGCATCAAGGAAATCCACCAGCGCATTCCGAACACGCACCTCGTGATGCACGGTTCGTCGTCGGTGCCGCAGGACCTGCTGGCCGAAATCCGCGAATTCGGCGGCGACATGAAGGAAACCTACGGCGTGCCGGTCGAGGAAATCCAGGAGGGCATCAAGCACGGCGTGCGCAAGGTGAACATCGACACCGACTTGCGCCTCGCGATCACCGGCGCGATCCGCCGCTATTTCGCGGAAAACCCGACGAAGTTCGATCCGCGTGACTTCCTGAAGCCGGCGCGCGAAGCGGCGAAGAAGATCTGTCTCGAGCGTTACGTCCAGTTCGGCTGCGAAGGCCAGGCCGGCAAGATCAAGCCGATTCCGCTCGACAAGATCGCCGAAAAGTACAAGTCCGGCGAACTCTCGCAGATCGTCAAATAATTTCGAGATTGAGCGAGTAAAATCAACGGGTTCCGCCACGGAACCCGTTTGCGTTTGGTTTGGTTGTAATCCGCCGCCGTTCCTGCCTTTTCGGGGAACGGCGTTTGGCTTTTATTTTTGCGGCATTTTTTTGGTCGATCACGATGGCTACTCCGCGTTCAACACTTCTCGAATCCACGATCAAGTCCTTGCCCCTGCTCGGGCGCGGCAAGGTCCGCGACAACTACGCCGTCGGCGACGACAAGCTACTGATCGTCACGACCGACCGCCTCTCCGCGTTCGACGTCATCATGGGCGAGCCGATTCCGAACAAGGGCCGCGTCCTCAACCAGATGGCCGACTTCTGGTTCGGCAAACTCTCGCACATCGTGCCGAACCACAATACCGGCATCGATCCGGCCACGGTCGTCGCGCCGGACGAGGTCGAGCAGGTGCAGGGACGCGCAGTCGTGGTGAAGCGCCTCGAGCCGATCCTGGTCGAAGCGGTGGTGCGCGGCTATCTCGCCGGCAGCGGCTGGAAGGACTATCAGGCGACGGGCGCGGTATGCGGCGTCGAGTTGCCGACGGGCCTGCAGAACGCGCAGAAGCTGCCCGAGCCGATCTTCACGCCCGCCGCGAAGGCCGAAATGGGCCATCACGACGAAAACATCACCTACGATGAGATGGAGCGCCGCATCGGCACCGAACTTTCGGCGACGATCCGCGACATTTCCATCAGGCTGTACAAGGAAGCGGCCGAATACGCGGCGACGCGCGGGATCATCATCGCGGACACGAAGTTCGAGTTCGGGCTCGACAATCGCGGCGAGCTGTATCTGATGGACGAAGTGCTGACCGCCGATTCGTCGCGCTTCTGGCCCGCCGACGGCTATCAGGTCGGCACGAATCCGCCTTCGTTCGACAAGCAGTTCGTGCGCGACTGGCTTGAAACGCAGCCGTGGAAGAAAGAGCCGCCCGCGCCGAAACTGCCGGACGAAGTGGTCGCCAAAACGGCCGAAAAGTACGAAGAGGCGCTGCAACGCCTGACCGGGCAGTCGCTCGTTTAACCTGAGACGGGAACAAAGATGAGCGAAGCACAGACCGCACACACGCACGCCGCGCCGGTCATCGGCGTGCTGATGGGCTCCAGTTCCGACTGGGACGTGATGAAGAACGCGGTCGCGATCCTGCAGGAATTCGGCGTGCCGTACGAGGCGAAGGTCGTCTCGGCGCATCGCATGCCGGACGAGATGTTCGTGTACGCCGAGAAAGCGCGCGAGCGCGGCCTGCGCGCGATCATCGCGGGCGCGGGCGGGGCGGCGCACCTGCCCGGCATGCTGGCCGCGAAGACAACCGTGCCGGTGCTCGGCGTGCCGGTCGCGAGCAAGTACCTGAAGGGCGTCGATTCGCTGCATTCGATCGTGCAGATGCCGAAGGGCGTGCCGGTCGCGACGTTTGCAATCGGCGAGGCGGGCGCGGCGAACGCGGCACTGTTCGCGGTATCGATTCTTTCCGGCACGAACGACGAATACGCCGAACGCCTCGCCGCGTTCCGCGTGCGGCAGAATGAAGCCGCGCATGCGATGGTTTTGCCCCCGCTCTAGGGGCTCGTTGTTGGCACCCGTTTGTTTCACACCGTTTGATGTATCTGTGCTTTTGTGGAACTTGCTTTCTTTGTGGTCTATTGGCGCTGCCCCTGTGCGGGGCGGCAGTCACTTTCTTTGCTGCTGCAAAGAAAGTAACCAAAGAAAGCAGCTTTTTTTGGCAGCAGTCGCAGCACGGCAACGCACGAGCCGTACCGAGTGGCCCAGCGCCTAAGTGTCGCCCTCAAAAAACCGAGGGGCTTGGTGCGCGGCACGCACTGTGAAATCGCGCAGTGAACGAATTGGCACAGCAGTCATTCATCCTTTTTCGCTTCGCTGGACGAAAGGTACATTAGTCGCGCGGCTTAGGTTCGCGGTCGAGGTTGCGCTCCGCTGGTTTTCGGACGCCCCCGTCGTCCGAGCGAAGCGCGGACGGACCGGAACGGAGCGCATGCCGCTCCGTGGGAAACTCAGAGGTGTCAGTGCGTGCGCGCACCAAGCCGGGTCGGTCCTTTGAGGGCGACACTTAGGCGCTGCACCAGTCAGTTCTGCGAGGGCGTTGCCGGTTTGTGACTGCTGCCAGAAAAGCTGCTTTCTTTGCTTACTTTCTTTGCAGCAGCAAAGAAAGTAAGTCCCGCCCCGGACAGGGGCAGAGCTAA